>NZ_JBHVNG010000001.1:1168625-1168732 GCF_042796455.1 Bacillus sp. NPDC057893
ATTACCTTGAGCGCCCGTGTTACCTTGAGCGCCTGTATTACCTTGAGGTCCGGTAGCGCCCGTGTTGCCTTGAGCGCCCGTATTACCTTGAGGTCCAGTAGTGCCCG
>NZ_JBHVNG010000001.1:1168831-1169066 GCF_042796455.1 Bacillus sp. NPDC057893
TTGAGCGCCCGTATTACCTTGAGGTCCAGTAGTGCCCGTGTTACCCTGAGCGCCTGTATTGCCTTGAGGTCCAGTAGCGCCCGTGTTACCTTGAGCACCTATATTACCTTGAGGTCCAGTGGCGCCGGTAGCACCCGTGTTACCTTGAGCACCTGTATTACCCTGAGCGCCTGTATTACCTTGAGGTCCAGTGGCACCGGTAGCGCCTGTGTTACCCTGAGCGCCTGTATTGCCT
>NZ_JBHVNG010000001.1:1169164-1597021 GCF_042796455.1 Bacillus sp. NPDC057893
ATTGAGGTCCAGTGGCACCGGTAGCGCCTGTGTTACCCTGAGCGCCTGTATTGCCTTGAGGTCCAGTAGCGCCGGTAGCGCCCGTGTTACCTTGAGCCCCTGTATTACCTTGAGGTCCAGTAGCACCGGTAGCGCCTGTGTTACCCTGAGCGCCTGTATTGCCTTGAGGTCCAGTGGCACCGGTAGCGCCTGTGTTACCCTGAGCGCCTGTATTGCCTTGAGGTCCAGTAGCGCCGGTAGCGCCCGTGTTACCTTGAGGCCCAGTAGCGCCAGTAGCACCCGTGTTGCCTCGAGGTCCAATAGCGCCGGTAGCACCTGTATTACCCTGAGCACCTGTATTACCCTGAGCGCCCGTGTTACCTTGAGGTCCAGTAGCGCCCGTGTTGCCTCGAGGTCCAGTGGCACCAGTAGCGCCCGTGTTACCTTGAGCGCCTGTATTGCCTTGAGGTCCAGTAGCGCCTTGAGCGCCCGTGTTACCTTGAGCGCCTGTATTACCTTGAGGTCCAGTAGCACCGGTAGCGCCTGTGTTACCCTGAGCACCTGTATTGCCTTGAGGTCCAGTAGCGCCGGTAGCGCCCGTGTTACCTTGAGCGCCTGTATTGCCTTGAGGTCCAGTAGCGCCCGTGTTGCCTCGAGGTCCAATAGCGCCGGTAGCACCTGTATTACCCTGAGTGCCCGTATTACCTTGAGGTCCAGTGGCACCGGTAGCGCCCGTGTTACCTTGAGCGCCTGTATTACCTTGAGGTCCAGTGGCACCGGTAGCGCCCGTGTTACCTTGAGCGCCTGTATTACCTTGAGGTCCAGTAGCGCCCGTGTTGCCTCGAGGTCCAGTGGCACCAGTAGCACCAGTGGCCCCCGTGTTACCTTGAGCACCTGTATTACCTTGAGGTCCAGTGACCCCAGTAGCGCCCGTATTACCTCGAGGTCCAGTAGCACCGGTAGCGCCCGTGTTACCTTGAGGTCCGGTAACACCCGTATTACCTCGAGGTCCAGTAGTGCCCGTCGCACCCGTAGCTCCAGCTGGTCCAGTAGGTCCTGTAGGCCCTCTGCCGAACGAAGCTGAATTAACTAGAGTAGTTTGTAACTCTGCAATTAATTTAAGGAGTTCTTGGAGTGTACAATGATCGATTCGGAATAACTTTGTGATGTAAAGTAAATAATTAATTAAAATTTGGAGTTCAACAAATACAGCATCCGGTACGAAGGTTGGATTTTTTAATGTAGTTATTAAGTTTTTTATAATAGCTAATCCTTGCGCTTTCAGGGAGGAAGTAGCGTCTAGCGAACAGATGAATTTACTTAGTAGGTTTAAAGTATCAATTAGATCTTCGATGTTTTTAGGAGATGGATTGGCGAAAAGTTTTGGGATTATTTTAATTAAATCGTTAATAATCGCTCGAAATGTTCTAATTTGTGCTTTAGAAATTGGGATGGATGGTGTGTTTGAGATTCGTCCGGCGCTACTTGGAAAGCATGGTTTGGAGAACTTGTTTTGACTGTCGTCATAACGAGACATTAAATCTCTCCTTTCTAATGAGAATGTGAATGAAACTCATCATAGTAGATGCAAAAATTAGTTAAATGGTCATAGTAAAATTTTTTGTTTAAAGAAAAAATAGAAAAAACGCCTTACAATAAGGCGTTTTTTCTATTTTCTGCGTATTTATAATATCGTTTTAGTGAAATTTTTGATTTGAATCCAGCTAGTTTTATAATTTCTGATTCCGGCGTTTCTTTTTTTATTAAGTTTAAAATATAGGTGTTACGAAAGTGTTGTCCTGAGATTCCTTTGCGTAAATTCGCTCTTGCTACTTCAAGGCGGATCATTTTTTGGATAGCGATTTCTGTTAGTGCTTTTGGTGCGTCGTTTTCGTATACCCATCTGTATGTTCCGCGGTTAAAATCGAATGCAACAAACAATGGGTCATTACTATGGTATTTAGGACGAACTGGTTCTGGAATACTTTTATAATATGTGTACAGTTGTTTTTTGTCTTCGGTTGCTAATGTGATTGTTCTTTCTACGCCTGCGGTTGCTGGAATAGAAAGTGTATTAGTTTCGAAATGAACGTGATGCATAGCTAGTGCTGTAAGTTCCTGTAAGGATAGTCCGTAATCGATTAATAGACTTAAAATAGAAATATTACGATCCATTAATAACGGACGAACAGGACGTTGTTTTTCTGAAAGTCCTTCTAATGAAGTGACTATATGCTTTAATCTTTTTTCTTCATCGGATGAAATGAAATCTTCATTACGCAATGAACGGTTTGGTTGAATAGTAATTTCCATATTCTTTAATGGATTTGGAATGTTAAGAAAATGATGCATTCTATTTAATACAATAAATACGCGATGCATTGTTTTCTCAGAGTAGTGTCGATTCTTTTTTAAGTCTGAAAAGTAATCTTCATAGTCTTTTGTACAAAGTGTTGCCCATATATTACTGGAAGGGAGCTTTTTGTTTTTTTCTAACCAATGTCCAAAATCTTCAATGTCATAAACGTAACGTTTAATGGTTGAAGACTTTCGGCCTTTATTCAATAAAAAAATAGAAAAGGCTTGTATTGTATCATGGAATTCCGTTGTTTCCATAGTCCCACCACCTTAATTATTTCTTATATTATAGCAAACTTTTCTGAAAATAGGCATTTGCAAGAGGGACTGGAATAATAATATTTGGTGAGTGGATAAAATGAGGTGATTGTATGGAACAATCGATGCGTAAGAAAAATAACAATCAAATTAATATTGTATTAAACCATCGAAAAAAAATTTCGTTACCGGCATCAGAAAATCAAACGGTAATTTCAAGTGAAACCACTACTAAACATGAGATGTTGCAGAGAATTGAAGAAGAGATGGGAAAACTTGTTGGGATGGATGATATAAAAAAGATAATAAAAGAAATTTATGCTTGGATTTATGTAAATAAAAAAAGGCAAGAGGTGGGGTTGAAGTCTGAGAAGCAAGTGCTTCACATGTTATTTAGGGGGAATCCCGGTACTGGGAAGACAACCGTTGCTAGAATGATAGGAAAATTGTTGTTTGAGATGAATATTTTATCGAAGGGGCATTTAGTTGAAGCTGAACGTGCTGATCTTGTAGGTGAGTATATCGGTCATACAGCGCAAAAGACGAGAGATTTAATAAAGAAGGCTATGGGAGGGATTTTATTTATTGATGAAGCGTATTCATTAGCGCGGGGTGGAGAGAAGGATTTTGGGAAGGAAGCTATTGATACACTTGTGAAGCATATGGAAGATAAGCAGCACGGTTTTGTATTAATTTTAGCTGGATATTCAAGAGAGATGAATCATTTTCTTTCATTAAATCCAGGATTACAATCTCGTTTTCCATTTATTATTGAATTTGCGGATTACTCGGTAAATCAGTTGTTGGAAATTGGAAAGAGAATGTATGAAGAGCGTGAATACCAGTTATCAAAGGAAGCTGAGTGGAAATTTAGAGATCATTTACATGCTGTAAAGTATTCGTCGCAAATTACATCGTTTAGTAATGGGCGGTACGTACGGAATATTGTTGAAAAATCAATTCGCACACAGGCTATGCGGTTGTTGCAAGAAGATACGTATGATAAGTATGATTTAATTGGAATATCAAGTGTTGATTTAATGTTGGAAGAGGAGACGCACAGTACATAAACTGTGCGTCTGTTTTTTGTGCATAAGTTCGTTTATTCTTTTTTTTCTTTTTCTTGGTGAGATTTATGGAAGCGTTCCATTTTAGCGCTCTTTTCGTGTGCTGAATTAGGATCGTGTCCAAATTGGTTTACTGAGCTTTTTTGAGCGCCTTTGTTAACATGGTTTGTCATTGGTATTCACCTCGCTTTAAAAATTAGTATAAACATTATGTAAAGAAAAACTCGTTAGAAAAGAAAAACCTCTTTACGATATGTAAAGAGGTTAGAGTGTTATTTATGCATTGAACGTTCCTTTGTATCGATACGTCTATGCGGTAAATGCCATTTGTAATGAATAGAAATCATGCGGAAGCAAACAATTAAAATGAATAAGGTGTATAGAGCCCAATCGCTAACGATAATTTTAGCGCCAATTAAGAAACCTGCTAAAATCGTCCAAAACGCATATACTTCAGCTCGGAGGACAAGAGGTTTTCTGCGAGCTAAAAGGTCGCGGATAATACCGCCGCCGATGCCTGTTAAAACAGCAGCTACGATTGTAGCGCTAATTGGTAAATCTAGTTTTTGAGCATAGAGTGCTCCTTGTACAGCGAATGCTGATAAACCGATGGCGTCCGTGATGTTTTCCCATTTTTTCCACTGTCTAATTAATTTATTTGGAAAAAGAAAAATAATCGTCATTGATAATAGTGCGATTTGGAATAACATGTCTTGTTGCCAAAATGCGACGATTGGATAACCGATTAATAAATTACGAAGGGCACCTCCCCCAAATGCGGTTGCCATTCCTAAAATATATACCCCGAAAATATCATAATCTTCTTCCATTGCAACAATGGCTCCGCTTAGTGCGAAGGCGATTGTGCCTATGATGCTAAAAATCTCCCATGCCATGAATTTTCTCCCCCGCTAACTAGATGAAATATGCTTCCTCTGCTATTATATTAGAAGGTTTAAATTTCGAAAAGGATGAGTGAACATATTTGATGGAAGAAAAAGAAAAAGTCATATTAGTTGGCTGTCAATTGTCGCAAGATGATGATGAAAAATTTATGCATTCCATGAAAGAGCTTGTATCGCTAGCAAAGACTGCGCGAGCGGAAGTGTTAGTATCAACGACGCAAAAGCGCCCGAAGTTTCATCCTGCGACTTATATAGGAAAAGGTAAACTTGAAGAGCTTACGCTGTTAACTGAAGAATTAGAACCAGCTGTTATTATTTTTAACAACGAGTTAACACCAAGCCAAATTCGGAATTTATCTTCAGTATTAGATGCGAGAGTGATTGACCGAACGCAGTTAATACTAGATATCTTTGCGCAACGTGCGAAATCGAGAGAGGGTAAGCTTCAAGTAGAGCTAGCTCAGTTGCAATATACAATGCCGCGCCTTATGGGGCAAGGTTTGTCTTTATCACGTCTTGGTGGTGGAATTGGTACGAGAGGACCGGGAGAGACGAAGCTCGAAACGGACCGTCGTCATATTCGATCACGTATTGATGAAATAAAGAAGCAACTTGCGGTTGTTGTAGAACATCGAAAAAGATATCGTGAGAGAAGGAAAGATAATAAAGTGTTTCAAGTTGCGTTAATTGGGTATACAAATGCAGGGAAATCGACGCTATTTAATAGATTGACGGAAGCTGATACGTTTGAAGAAAACTTATTGTTTGCAACGCTAGATCCGACAACCAGAAAGATGCCGTTACCTTGTGGTTATACAGTATTGCTAACTGATACAGTTGGTTTTATACAAGATTTACCTACGTCATTAATTGCTGCTTTTCGTTCAACACTAGAAGAAGCTGGGGAAGCGGATGTTATTTTACATGTTGTCGATTCAGCAGATCCTAATTATGTAGGGCATGAGCAGACAGTAAAACAATTATTGTCAGACCTTGAAATTAATCATATTCCTATTATTACGTTATATAATAAAAAAGATAAATTGCATCAAAACTTCATTCCATTTCCGAAAAGTGATTTCTTAATGACTAGTGCTTTTGAAGAAAGTGATTTACTGCGTATAAAAGAAGCGATAGAAATGAAGATGAAGGAAGAAATGGATGATTATCAAGTGGAAATCCCTCCGGGTGAAGGTAGGTTGTTAACGCTTTTAAAGACGGAAACGTTATTAACTAAAATGGAGTTTCTAGAAGATAAATTTGTATATGATTGTACAGGATATATATTTGCTCATTCATCGCTTAATGGGCAATTAAAGAGATTTTTAGTGGAAGAAGGAGAAAATAATAATGTTTGATCGTTTGAAAAATGGAGAAAAAATTGCTCCAATCGTAAAAGAAGTAGAAAGTCAAATTATAGAAGTGCATAAACGTGTGGATGAAGTAATTGAGAGTAATCAATTTCGTGTGCTAGAAAGTTTTCGTAAACATAAAATTAGTGATTCGCATTTTATTCCGACGACAGGTTATGGGTATGATGATATTGGTCGTGACACGTTAGAGAAAGTGTATGCGGATGTATTTGGAGCGGAAGCGGGTCTTGTTCGTCCTCAAATTATTTCGGGTACTCATGCAATTTCAACAGCTTTATTTGGTGTTTTACGTCCGGGAGATGAGTTACTATACATAACGGGGAAACCGTATGATACGTTAGAAGAAATCGTTGGTGTGCGCGGAAAAGGTGTAGGCTCATTTAAAGAATATAATATTGGTTATAACGCAGTTCCGTTAACTGAAGAGGGATTTGTGGACTTTGAAGCTGTTGCAGCTGCGATCCGTAGTAACACGAAGATGATTGGTATTCAACGTTCAAAAGGATATGCTACTCGTCCGTCGTTTACAGTTTCACAAATTAAAGAGATGATTGCGTTTGTTAAAGAAATTAAACCTGATGTTGTTGTATTTGTAGATAACTGCTATGGCGAGTTTATTGAAGAACAAGAGCCGTGTCATGTTGGTGCGGACTTAATGGCAGGTTCTCTTATTAAGAATCCTGGCGGGGGAATTGTTAAAACGGGTGGTTACATTGTCGGTAAAGAACAGTATGTTGAAGCGTGTGCATATCGTCTAACATCTCCAGGGATTGGTGCGGAAGCAGGGGCATCTTTATACAGTCTGCAAGAAATGTATCAAGGTTTCTTCTTAGCGCCGCATGTTGCGGGTCAAGCGCTGAAAGGTGCTATTTTTACGGCGGCATTTTTAGAGAAATTAGGGATGAATACATCACCGGCATGGAATGCACCAAGAACGGATTTAATTCAATCTGTTCAATTTGACGATAAAGATCGTATGATTGCATTCTGTCAAGCGATTCAATATGCATCTCCAATTAATTCTCATTTCACTCCGTATGCAAACTATATGCCAGGTTATGAGGATGATGTAATTATGGCTGCGGGGACATTTATTCAAGGTGCAAGTATCGAATTGTCGGCTGATGGCCCAATTCGTCCGCCTTATGTTGCTTACGTACAAGGTGGGTTAACTTATTCGCATGTAAAGATTGCGATTTGTTCTGCGATTGATGCGTTAATTGAAAAAAATCTATTAACAATTTCTTAAAGGGAAGCTGTCGATTTCGGCAGCTTTTTTCGTGTGAAAGCAATGATTTGTGCCATTAGAAAAAAGAGTGGAAAAATTTATAGAAAATCATGTAAGAAAAGCTAACATCTATTGACACTAAACATAACATGGTATAAAATGAGAAACAGTTAAGGCGAAGGAGGAACTGAAGTGATGAAAGAAGATAGACGTTCTGCTCCGCTGTTTCCTATTGGTATTGTAATGGATTTAACACAATTATCTGCACGTCAAATTCGCTACTATGAAGAGCATAATCTTATTTTTCCAACTCGTACAAAAGGGAATCGTAGATTATTTTCATTTAACGATGTAGATAAATTGTTGGAAATTAAAGATTTGTTAGATCAAGGCTTAAATATGGCCGGAATTAAACAAGTATTGCAAATGAAAGAAAATCAAACAGAAGCAGTGAAAGTAAAAGAAGAAACGAAAGAAATTTCAAAATCCGAGCTTCGCAAAATTCTTCGAGATGAACTACAACATACAGGTAGATTTAATCGGACTTCATTGCGACAAGGTGACATTTCAAGGTTTTTTCACTAAAGATAGCTGATTCTGAAGGTGTTTAGAGGGACTAAGGAGGAATTTATAATGGCTAGGTACACAAAAGAAGATATTTTCCGTTTGGCGAAAGAAGAGAATGTAAAGTATATCCGTCTGCAATTTACGGACCTTTTAGGGGTAATTAAAAACGTAGAAATTCCAGTGAGCCAATTAACAAAAGCTCTTGATAACAAAATGATGTTTGATGGATCTTCTATTGAAGGTTTCGTACGTATTGAAGAATCTGATATGTATTTATATCCGGATTTAGATACTTGGGTAATTTTCCCTTGGACAGCTGAAAAAGGTAAAGTAGCTCGTTTAATCTGTGATATTTACAATGCTGATGGTACTCCATTTGATGGCGACCCACGTAACAACTTAAAGCGTGTGTTAAAAGAAATGGAAGCATTAGGATTCTCAGATTTCAATCTTGGACCAGAGCCAGAATTCTTCCTATTTAAAGTTGATGAAAAAGGAAATCCAACACTGGAATTAAACGATAACGGTGGATACTTCGACCTTGCGCCGATGGATCTAGGGGAAAACTGTCGTCGTGATATCGTTCTTGAACTTGAAGAAATGGGCTTTGAAATTGAAGCATCTCACCATGAGGTTGCGCCAGGTCAACATGAAATTGACTTTAAATATGCAAATGCAATTCGCTCATGTGATGACATTCAAACATTCAAGCTTGTTGTAAGAACGATTGCTCGTAAACATGGTTTACACGCAACATTTATGCCGAAACCATTATACGGTGTGAACGGTTCAGGTATGCACTGTAACTTATCATTATTTAAAAATGGTGAGAACGTATTCTTCGATCAAAACGGTGATTTACAATTAAGTGATGATGCTCGTCACTTCATCGCAGGTATTTTAAAACATGCGCCGGCATTTACAGCGGTAGCAAACCCAACTGTAAACTCTTACAAACGTTTAGTACCTGGATATGAAGCTCCATGTTACGTAGCATGGTCTGCACAAAATCGTAGTCCATTAGTACGTATCCCTGCATCTCGTGGTATTAGTACACGCGTAGAAGTACGTAGTGTTGACCCAGCTGCAAACCCGTATTTAGTAATGGCTACATTATTAGCAGCAGGTCTTGATGGAATTAAAAACAAATTAACTCCACCAGCTGCAGTAGACCGTAACATCTACGTAATGACGAAAGAAGAGCGCGAAGAAGCAGGTATCGTTGATTTACCAGCAACATTAGCGCAAGCGTTAGTTACGTTACAATCTAATGAAATCGTATGTGGTGCACTAGGAGAGCATTTACTTGAGCACTTCATCGAAGCAAAAGAAATTGAGTGGGATATTTTCCGCACGCAAGTTCACCAATGGGAACGCGATCAATATATGTCTCTATACTAAGAGAGAAAAAAGCCCTGATACTACGGTATCAGGGCTTTTTCGTCATTTATCTACAATAAATTATAGCGAATGCTGTCGCATTTTTAGAGGTGTCAACAAGAGGTAATTTAGTAAAAATAATTTCTGTTGACTCGTTCTATATAAAGAACTAAAATGGCATTAACTAGAAATGTTTGTATATTTAAAACAATAAAAATATTATTTTTTCTTGATGTTTTGATGTCAATTTCAAGCTCATTGGTTTTAAATGAGGAGGGAAGTTATGGATAAGGAAATAAATTTAAAAAATCTATTTACTATCATACGGAAAAGAATTTGGATACTTCTATTATTTACAACTCTCACAACAGTAGCAGGAGCGATGTATAGTATATATGTAAAAACTCCATTGTATGCCTCCTCAGCAAGAGTTATTGTCCAAGCTAATGCTGAAACGATGAATACATTGAAAGCAATGGTAAATGAGCCTGTAATATTAGAAAAAGTAGGCGCTGAATTGAATATTAATAGATCTGCAAGTGCATTAAGTGGGCAAATCAGTACAGAAAGTGTACAAGGATCTCAAATAATAAGGATTAATGTCATAGATACTGATCCTGTACTTGCACACAAAATTGCAAATACTACTGCAGCTGTATATAAGAAAGAAGTAGCTAATATATTGAATTTTAATAATGTGAGTATATTACCAGAAGATCCAGTTCAAAAACATTCGATTCCTATTAATATAAATCATATTAAGACGATAATGATTGGATTCCTTATAGGTATGGTACTAAGTATCGGTTTTATTTTTTTACTGGATTCTCTTGATGAGACAATTAAAACGGAACGACGCATTGAGCAATTATTAGATATCTCTGTTTTAGGTGGAATTTCGAAAATGAATAAGAAAAATAAGAAAGACAAATATGGTGAAAAGAATACTGTGTTATTGAGGGAGGAAACGGAGTGGATTACAAAAATAGACGAAAAACAAATAAAGTTAAAGGAGAAAGTATAATTGCTTATACCGCTCCAAGATCAAAAATTTCGGAGCAGTATCGTTCGATTCGAACAAACCTTCAATTATCTTCGTCTATTCATAAAAGTAGAACTATAGTTATTACTTCTCCAAGGTATGGTGAAGGGAAATCAACTATTACAGTTAATTTAGCAGCTTCGATAGCACAAAAAGGTGAAAAAGTATTGGTAATAGATGCAAATTTGCGAACACCAATCATTCATGAAATGTTTGGAGTGGAAAATACAATCGGATTAACTGATATATTGAACGGAAAAACAACTTTAGAGGGTGCTGTGAAAAAAACAGAGATGGAAAGCCTGGATGTATTAACTAGCGGACCGATACCATTCAATCCATCTGAAGTGCTTAGTTCGAGTGCCATGGATATGTTAGTTCAAAAGGCGATGGGACAGTACGACATCATATTATTTGATTCTTCTCCTGTATTAGAAGTAACAGATACAAGTGTCTTAGTTGATAAGTGTGAAGGAGTATTATTAGTGATTCGTTATAATCGTACTGTGAACGAAGATGCGCTTGAAACGAAAAGAGCGTTAAGTTTTACGAAAAGTAGAATATTGGGTGCAATTTTGAATGGGAAAGTATAAATGTAATTTAGAATGTTTAATGTAAGCTTTGTATATAAAAATGTTCGTTATAAAGAAAATTCAATAGAACTGTGATGTGGTGATGTCTCCTGACCACTATCAATGGAGGCACTCGATTATGCTGTGGGTTGTGAAAACAACCTTAGATGCGCGTCATCAAGAGTGTAATGTGAGGGAGGGTTAGATGCCCATTTTTATTAAAGTTTGTAGCTATGTGCTTTTCGTAAAGAGTATATAGTTAGAAACTTTAATTTTATAATAAATTTGGAAGAGTTATGTAAGGACTTAATTAAAGGAGGAAGTAATATGACGTATCGACGGAGGATATCGCTATTGCTTTTACTGGATTCACTGATTGTATTAGGTGCTATTTTTTTTAGTTATTTCTTTGTAAATGCTAGCTTCAGTGTTATCACTTTATCATCAGTTATTAGCTCTATTACTTTATTAGTAAGTCATCATATGTTTGCTTTTCTTTATAAGTTGTATAAAAAAACTTGGGAATATGCAAGTATAGGAGAGTTACTCATTATATGCAAAGTGGTTACATTTTCTATCATTACTACAGCAGTTGTGCAACAAATAATAATGCCAAAAATGTATTTTCGGTTGCTAGTTGTAACTTGGATGATTCATATTTTATTAATTGGTGGTTCGCGTTTTATATGGAGAATGTATAGAGATACTTATTATGTAAAAAAGGGTGATAAAAAAAGAACTTTAATTGTTGGTGCTGGTTCAGCAGGGACAATGGTTGCAAGACAGTTGTTAAAGAATAGTGCTGCCGAATTAATGCCAGTCGCATTTATGGATGATAATGTAAAAAAACATAATCTTGATATTTGGGGGATTCCAGTAATTGGTGGTATTAATCAAATTGAGTACGTTGTTAAAAATCTGAATATTGAAATAATAATTTTGGCAATTCCTTCATTAAACAAAAGAGAGCAAAATGTTATTTTGAAAAGATGTTTAAAAACAGAAGTGAAAACTCAAATTCTTCCGATGTTAGAAGACTTAGTAACAGGTAAAGTTTCGGTGAATGAATTTAGGGATGTTCAAGTAGAAGACTTATTAGGGCGTGATACCGTAGAACTTGATGTGGGTATTATTTCAGATTATATAACTGACAAAGTTATTTTAGTTACTGGTGCAGGAGGTTCGATTGGTTCGGAAATTTGTAGACAAATTGCAAAATTCAGGCCGAAAAAGTTGATTTTACTAGGGCATGGGGAGAACAGTATTTATTCTATAGAAATGGAATTAAACAGAAAATATGGAGATATGAAAGGCACGTTTATCCCTGAAATCGCAGATATACAAGATGAAAAGAAGATGCAATTAATTATGAGCAAACATCTTCCAAACGTTGTATATCATGCAGCTGCACATAAACATGTACCACTAATGGAGAATAATCCTGAAGAGGCTGTTAAAAATAATGTGATTGGGACTATGAATATAGCAGAGGCAGCGAGAGCACATGGAGTGGGAACGTTTGTCATGATTTCTTCGGATAAAGCAGTGAATCCGACAAGTGTTATGGGAGCAACGAAAAAATTGGCGGAGATGGTTATTCAAAATAAAGATAAATTAAGTCATACAAAATTTGTTACTGTACGCTTTGGGAATGTCCTAGGAAGTAGAGGGAGTGTAATACCTTTATTTAAGAAGCAAATTCAAAATGGTGGACCAGTTACAGTTACTCATCCTGATATGGTTCGGTATTTTATGACAATCCCGGAAGCATCAAGACTCGTAGTGCAAGCTGGTTCTTTAGCTAAAGGTGGAGAGATTTTTGTTTTAGACATGGGAGAACCAGTGAAAATTGTCGATCTTGCCAAAAATCTAATTCGATTATCAGGAAATTCTGTAGATGAAATAGGAATAGAATTTACTGGTATACGTCCAGGGGAGAAACTTTTTGAAGAATTACTAAAAGAAGATGAAATGAATGAAAAGCAAATTCACCCAAGGATTTACGTAGGACAAGAAATGAATGTTCGTATAGAAGAGGTAGAAGAATTTGTCTCTATATATGAAGATTTGAATGAAGCGGAATTGCGAGATAGATTATTATATTTAGTTAATCATCGCAAGCCATTGAAAATATTAATTCCAGTATCAGGATAATGGTGTGGGAGCTTAATAAGAATAAAATAAGATGGGTGCGTGGGAATGATGTCTAAAAAAGTTCTGTTTTGTGCAACTGTGGATTATCATTTTAAAGCTTTTCATTTACCATATTTGAAATGGTTTGCAGACCAAGGATGGGAAGTACATGTTGCAGCGAATGGGAATATACATCTTCCGTACGTAACTCAAAAATATAATATTCCTATTCAAAGATCACCTCTTAGCATACAAAACCTCCACGCATATAAAAAACTAAAATCAATTATTCATCAAAATAAATATAATATCATTCATTGTCATACGCCTATGGGAGGAGTAATTGCTCGTTTAGCTGCTCGAAAAGCCAGGCAGCAAGGAACGAAAGTCGTATATACAGCACATGGATTTCATTTTTGTAAAGGATCACCATTCATAAATTGGCTTCTATACTATCCGATTGAAAGAAGTTTAGCTACTACTACGGATTGTCTCATAACAATTAATCAAGAAGATTACAATTTAGCCGTAAGACATCGATTTCAGGTGAAAAATATTAAACTTGTTCATGGTGTAGGAGTAGATATAGAACGATATGTTCCTGTTACTGAAAATGAAAAAGAGCAATTAAGGCTTAAAAATGGTTATAAGACAAAAGATTTTTTAATGTTTTATGCTGCCGAATTTAATAAGAACAAAAACCAAAACTTCTTAATTCAATCATTGGCGCAGTTGAAAAATGAAATTCCGCATGCAAAGCTTCTACTTGCTGGCGAAGGACCGTTAAAGGAAGAGTGCAAAAAAATAGCGACTCAACTAGGCGTGAGTAATATGGTTCACTTTCTTGGTTATAGAAATGATATAGCCTCTTTGTTGCAGCTGTGTGACTTAGCTGTTGCATCGAGTTACCGGGAAGGTTTACCAGTTAATATTATGGAAGCTATGGCTTGTGGACTTCCGGTTATAGCTACTGACAATCGGGGACATAGGGAGCTAATTATTAGTAATAAAAATGGTTGGATTATAGATCGTGATGATATAAAGACGATGTCTGAAAGAATAAATTCTATTTCTAAAAATACTAAATTACAAGCTCAGTTTGGACAGTGTGGACGTACTATTATTACGAATGAATATTCAGTTAATGAAGTATTGAAAGAGAAACAAGAAATTTATACAACATATATGGATGAAATGGAGGATTTAAATTGGGCACTCCATTGAGAGTATTACATGTAGTCGTAAATATGAATAGAGGCGGAGCCGAAACTTTAATTATGAATTTGTATCGTAATATAGACCGCTCAAAAGTACAATTTGATTTTTTAACTTGTAAAGAGGGAGTATTTGATGAAGAAATAGTAAAGTTAGGCGGAAAAGTTCATAGAATTCCATATGTTACAGATGTTGGTCATAGAGGATATATACAAGCGCTGGATACTTTTTTTTCCTCTCATCAAGAATATAGAATTGTACATTCACACATGGACAAAATGAGTGGATTTGTACTTCGTTCAGCTAAGAAAGCAAGGGTGCCAGTTAGGATTGCGCATAGTCATAGTACAAGTAGTGAGGGTGGGATTATAGCAAAAATGTATAAATGGTATGCAGGAGCATTTATTGCGCCGTGTGCAACACATTTTTTTGCATGTTCAATAGCTGCAGCACAATGGTTGTTTACTAATAGAGCAAGGGCAACTGAGATTTTTAAAAATGGAATTGAATGTGATAAATTTGCATTTTCTGCAGAAATTAGAGAGCGAGTAAGAAAAGAATTGAAACTTCATGAGGATGCTTTTGTGATTGGACATGTTGGAAGATTTGCATATCCAAAAAATCATACTTTTCTAATAGATATTTTTGCTCAATTAATAGAATCTCGACCGAGATCTATTCTTTTGTTAGTGGGAGATGGACCACTTCGGGTAGAAATGGAGAAGAAAGTAGAGAAACTAAATTTAACAGATAGGGTTAAATTTTTAGGAGTACGTAGTGATATTAATTGTTTATTACAAGCATTTGATACGTTTATATTTCCATCTATTTATGAAGGTTTGCCAGTTACTCTTATTGAAGCGCAAGGGGCGGGTTTACCGTGTATTATATCAGACACTATTACGCAAGATGTAGATTTGGGTTTGAATTTAGTTGAACAGTGTTCTTTGTTAGATGTAAGAGAGTGGATAGGGAAATTACAAAGTATAGCGGATAGGAAGATATCGCGGAGCATTGCACAATTTGCGTTAGCTGAAAAAGGATACGATATAAAAAATATTACTGGGTTCACTCAAAAATTTTATGTTGCAGTATCGAGGTGAGAAATTTGAAAAAACTAACGGTTTTTACCCCTACATATAATAGAGCGTATTGTCTTCAGGGGTGTTATGAAAGCTTGAAGCAGCAAACGTGTAAAGATTTTATATGGCTTATTATAGATGATGGATCTGATGATAATACAAAGGAGTTAGTGCATTCTTGGATTTCTGAAGATTACATAGACATCCGGTATTATTGGCAACCAAATCAAGGGATGCATGGTGCCCATAATACAGCTTATGAAATGATTGATACAGAACTCAATGTATGTATTGATTCAGATGATTCAATGCCCAGTGATGCCGTAGAGAAAATCATTAATTTTTGGAATAAAAATGGAAATGAACAGGTAAGTGGGATAATCGCTCTTGATTTATATAAAGATGAGAAAGTAATTGGTTCAAAGTTACCATTACATCTTAACCGTTCTACACTTTTTAATCTCTACAATAGACATGGTGTAACTGGAGATAAGAAATTAGTATATCGTACAGAACTAACAAAGAAGTATCCATATCCGATTTTTAAAAATGAGAAGTATGTAGGTTTGGCATATAAATATTATATGTTGGATCAGAAATATGAGATGTTACTGATGAATGAAGCTCTTTGCTATGTTGAATATCTGTCTGACGGTTCTTCGATGAATATGTTAAATCAGTATCGTAAGAATCCAAAAGGTTTTGCTTTTTATCGTAAGGAACTGATGAAGCTACCATTTACAAATAGGTTATTTAAATATAGGCAAGCTGTACATTATGTATCAAGTAGCTTTATGGTAAGAAATATAAGATTTATAAAAGAGTCACCATGCAAAGTGCTTACACTTTGCGCACTGCCATTTGGAGTTATCCTTTATAGTTATATAACAGTAAAAACAAGAGTGAAAGCAAATATATAGAAATCTATTTGGTAGTTAAATGAGAGGGAATAACAATGACTATACTTTGGATGAATCTTTTTATAGTATTCATACTCGCATTTTTTGCAAGGTATTTTGCTATGCCGGTAACTACAGGAATTGTGATGTTAAAGCCGAATCGATTATTGATTTTAATGGCTACTACCTCTCTTGTATTAATATCTGGTTTTAGAAATAATATTGGTGATACGTATTTTTATATGCATGCTTTTAAAGTTACTGATTTCAATTGGGGGTATATTCAAAGTAGTAAGGATGTTGGGTTTAGTATTTTACAAATGATATTAAAAGTGTATACGGATGATCCCCAATTTCTAATTTTTATAACAGCGTTAATAACAAATATATTAATAGTAGCAGTTCTATATAAATATTCAAAAATGATTGAGTTAAGTTTATATGTATATATAGCATCGGGGATGTACTTAGTTTCAATGAATGGAGTGAGACAGTATTTAACAGCAGCTATTATTTTTGCTGCAACAAAATATATTTTAGATGGGAATTGGAAAAAATATTTTTTAATAGTTCTATTTGCATCTACTTTTCATCAAAGTGCTCTTGTATTGATTCCTATTTATTTTGTAGTCCGAAGAAAAGCTTGGTCGACAATAACATTTATACTACTATTTTTTGCGGTGCTTATTGTAATAGGATTTAATCAATTTGCAGAAGTTTTCTTTGCAACTATAGGGGATACACAATATGGTCACTATAAGGATTTTCAAGAAGGTGGGGCTAATATTCTTAGGGTTGCGGTAGATGCAACACCACTCATCCTCGCTTTTATTGGAAGGCATAGATTACGAGAGATTTTTCCGGAGAGTGATTATATCGTAAATATGGCGTTATTAGGTCTAGTTTTTATGATTATCTCAACTCAAAATTGGATTTTTGCAAGGTTCTCTATATATTTTGGATTATACCATTTGATATTGATATCGTGGGTTATAAAGTTATTTATTGAAAAAGATCAAAAGTTAATTTACTATGCAGTAATATTATGTTACTTTATTTATTTTGTATATGAACATGTTATTACTTTAGGGATAGTTTATAAGAGTAATTTTTGGGGATAAAATGTATATTTGAAAATCATTCTTAGATGGGAGTAATTTTCAATGTGTAAACTAGAACGACCTAAAAGGGTGTTGCATATCGTTAGTGCGATGGACCGAGGTGGTGCAGAGGCGTTGCTAATGAATGTATATAGGAATGTAGATAGAGAAAAGGTACAATTTGATTTTGTTTCCCATAAAAGTGAAGAATGTGATTATGATAAGGAAATAATTGCATTGGGTGGGAAAATATATCGAATATCTAGCTTAGGACAGGCAGGCCCTCTTTCGTACATTAAAGAGCTTGTTAAGGTAATGTCTAGTAATCAATATGTGGCAGCACATGCACATACTGATTACCAAGGGGGATTTGTTGCTGTTGCTGCCAAAATAGCTGGTATAAAAATAAGAGTTTGTCATTCACATAGTAATAATTGGCCGATAGGATCAGGGATGAAAGGGAAAGTTTTGTTGTTTTTTTTACGAACACTTATTGCTTATGCTGGAACAAATTATTGTGCGTGCAGTGTTGAAGCTGCACGCTTTTTATTTAATGAAAATATTGGTAATACAAAGGTAAAGATAGTGAAAAATGCAATAGATACTAATCAATTTGTTAATGTAGATATACAGGATAGTAATAAAGTAAGAGAAGAATTCAACATACCAGTTGGAGCGAAGGTGATAGGTCATATTGGTCGTTTTTCTGAATCTAAAAATCATATTTTTATGTTAAAGGTGTTCAAAGAGGTATTAAAGTCTGATTCGAAATTTATGCTTGTTTTAGTAGGAGATGGTCCGTTACAGGATTCTATTGAGTTAGAAGCAAAAAGTTTAGGTATCTATGAAAAAATTAGATTTTTGGGGGTAAGAAAAGATATTCCAAGAATTATAAGGATGTTTGATGTTTTTCTTTTTCCATCTTTATTCGAGGGATTCGGTATTGTGGCATTAGAAGCACAATGTGCGGGGGTACCATGCGTAGTAGCAAATACAATAACTAAAAATGTCGATATGGGTTTAGGAATAATATCATTTATTAGTTTAGATGAAAAACTGGAAATATGGTCTGCAGAAATTCATGGAGCTTTATTAAAAGAAAAATTGAATACACAAATAGTAGTTAATAAGATTTCGGAATTAGGTTTTGATATTAAGAATAATATTCCAGATTGGTTAGCATTATATGGAGTAGAGTATAGGGAGTCATAATTAATTGTAAGTATTTATATACGATGAAGGCAAGGCTATTATTATAAAACTTTACAATAAATTGGGTGAGGGATTAGAAAATGAAAAAGAAAAAAATTCTCATTACATCATTTGATATGGCAATTGGTGGAGTAGAAAGAAGTTTAATCGGTTTATTGAATACAATCGATTATAGCAAATATGATGTAGATTTGATGTTATTTAAACACGAAGGAGAGTTTCTTTTTTTGTTGCCTAAAATGCCTAATTTGTTAAAGGAAGTAAAACAATATACTACTTTTAGAAAATCTATCAAGCAAATATTGCAAGAAGGACAAATTACAATTGGATTGACAAGAACCTTGGGGAGAATTTTAGGTGATGCACATGGGAGATATGTAAAAAGTGAAGAAGCTGGATACCTTGTTATTCAATATGGTTGGAGAATAACGTTACCCTTTATACCGAAATTGGAAGAGGAGTATGATGTAGCAATTAGTTTTTTATGGCCACATTATTTTATTGGAGATAAAGTTCGAGCGAAAAGAAAAATTGGTTGGATCCATACGGATTATTCAAATATAAAACTTAATACAGACATGGAGTATAAAATGTGGAGCAAGATGGATAATATCGTAGCGGTTTCAGAAGGATGTAGAGATTCATTTCTTAGTAGTTTACCAAATGTGAATAAAAAGGTTGAAATTATAGAAAATATACTATCTCCTGAGTTCGTGCGTGAGCAAGCTTATCAAGAAGATATTACCGAAGAAATACAGGTGAAATCAGGAAAAGTAAAGCTTGTTACGGTAGGACGGTTATCGTATGCAAAAGGAATAGATCTTGCTATGTATGCATTAAGAGATTTAATAGATCAGGGATATGATATTGAATGGTATGTAGTTGGTTATGGAGCACAAGAAGCTGAACTTAGGAAGTTATTAGCTGAACTTAATCTGGAAAAAAGATTTTTTTTACTGGGTAAAAAAACAAATCCTTATCCATATATAAAAGCATGTGATATATATGTGCAACCGTCTAGGTATGAGGGGAAAGCTGTAACAGTTCGTGAAGCGCAAATTATTGGAAAGCCAGTACTTATTACTAATTTTTCAACTGCTAATAGTCAGGTGCGGGATGGGGTCGATGGAATAGTAACTGAGATGGGGATAAATGGGATAGCTAATGGAATAAAGAAACTTATTGGTGATAAAGAGCTGAGGGAAAAACTGGCGGAAAATACGCTTAAAGGTGAATACGGAAATCGTAATGAAATTGATAAATTATATGCATTATTTTCATAAAGCTAGAATCAATAAATGATGTTTAATATTTTGAGCGCAATAAAAACACTTTAGGGTAGTGATAGTTATGAAAAAAAAAGTTTTATTCGTCATAGATTCGTTACAAAGTGGAGGAGCAGAAAAAAGTTTAGTTTCTTTACTTTCTTTATTGGATTATGAAAAATATGAAGTGGATTTGTTAATGTTTTCTGCTAGTGGATTGTATTTGCCATTACTTCCAAAGCAGGTAAACGTATTAGATGTACCGATAGTTATTAAAAAGCAGGCGGAGAAATTTAAAAATTTAATTAAACATAAATACTTTAAAGAGTTATTTCTTAGAATTGGAGCTTCGATATCTCTTAGAAATCCATACATAAATAATAATTTACATGCAGCTCAAATAGTTTGGAGATGGGTGTCTAAAGGGATGGATAATTTAAAGGGGAAATATGATGTTGCCATAGCTTATAGTCAAGGAATGCCGACATATTTTGTGGCGAATAAGGTTTACGCAAGTAAAAAAATTGCCTGGGTGAATACAGATTATAGGTTAGCTGCATATAATAAAGATTTTGATTTGAACTATTATGAGGAATTTAATGAAATAGTAGCCGTGTCCGATGTTTGTAAGGAAGTATTGATTCAAGAAATTCCTAAAATAGAGTCAAGGATCCAGGTTGTATATGATATTATATCGCCGACTCTAATTAAATCGATGGCAAATGAGGGGCAGGGGTTTAGTGATCAGTTTGAGGGATTACGAATATTAACTATTGGTAGGTTAGTGTATGAAAAAGGGTATGAACTGGCCGTAGAAGCTTGTTATAAATTAAAGCAAAAAGGGTATAAATTTAAGTGGTATGTAATAGGAGAAGGGAATCTTCAAAATAAACTCGAGGAGATGATAAGTAAATATAATTTACACGATACTTTTATACTATTGGGTACTCACAAGAATCCATACCCTTTTATAAAACAAAGTGATATATATGTACAACCGTCAAGGTATGAAGGATATGGATTAGCGATAGCAGAGGCTAGAATATTTCAAAAACCTATAGTAGTAACTGATTTTATAACCGTTCATAACCAAATTAAAAATAGGGAAAATGGCTTAATAGTGAAGATGAATTCGGAAGAAGTGTACGAAGGGATAGAAGAAATTATAGAGGACAATTTACTGAAGAAATATTTGTGTGAGAACTTAAAGAATGAGCAGGTTGGAACGGAAGGGGAACTTAAGAAGGTGTATGCCTTATTAGAAAAATATTAACCTGAGTAAATCTAAGAATCCAAAGCTTATTAATAAGAGCGGGAAAGTGAATCTTTAATCAATGAAGATTGTATTCTATTAAATAGTAGGATAAGGTGATTCGGAGGAAATATGAAGAAGAAAATTATATTTATGGTTATAAATATGAATATAGGCGGTACGGAGAAGGCTTTGCTGAATATGGTTGCAGAAATTCCAAAAGATAAGTATGATATAACAATTTTGATGTTAGAAGAAAAAGGGGATTTTTTGGAGTTTATCCCAGATGAGATACATGTAGAATATTTAACAAATTACGGGGAAATAAAAGAGGTATTAAATAAACCACCACGAGTCGTTATAAGCAGTTTTATTAGACAAGGAAAAGTTATAAAAGCTGTTCAAACAACTTTTTTGTATTTAGTATCAAAAATTATGAAAGAAAGGAGTGTTATTTTTAGATATTGTTTGCGTAATTACACTGTTATAAACAACAACTATGATATTGCAGTTGCTTATGCCGGACCTATGGATTTTATAAGTTATTTTGTTGCAAATAAAATAGAAGCTAGACGAAAGGTTCAATGGATACATTTCGATATTGAAAAGATATATTTTAACAAATACTTTGTAAGTAAAGTATATAAAAAGTTCCAGCATATTTTTGTAGTTTCTGATTTAGGAAGGGAAAAACTTACTCAAACGATGCCAGAATTAATTAATAAGACAGAAACTTTTTTAAACATTATTTCACCTGACATGATAGTAAAGATGGCAAATGAAGGAATCGGATTTTTGGATGATTTTGATGGAGTAAGGGTTCTTACTGTTGGTAGATTGAGTGTAGAAAAAGGACAGGATTTAACAATATCGGTATTAGCTAAGCTTAAAAAAGCTGGCTATAATGTTAGATGGTATTGTATAGGAGATGGAAAGGAAAAAGGAATGTATGAAAAACTCGTAGAAAATTATGGTATTCAAAGTGACTATATATTTTTAGGGGCAATGTCAAATCCATATCCTTTTATGAAGCAATGTGATATATATGTACAACCATCTCGTTATGAGGGATACTGCATAACACTCGCAGAAGCTAGATGCTTTAACAATCCGATTATTAGTACAAATTTTACAGGAGCGAGTGAACAAATAAATCATAACCATAATGGATTAATAGTTCAATTTGACGAGCAGCAAATGTATGATTCTATTGTACAAATATTAGGTGATAAACTGTTGGAAGGACGGTTGAGAAAAAATATAGAAAAAGAAATGGTAGATACGAGGGATGAGTTGGAAAAGTTATATAGAATAGCAGATTCTAGTGTGTAACCTGTTTCATACGGTATTGTTATTATTCTTTTTATAGTATTTCAGGAATATGGAACGTTAGTCGCTATGAATTGTTTTGCGTGCGAAAACATCTTGGAGAGGATGTTTTTTATTTTGCCATAAAATATTTTGATGGTAGAAGGAGATAGTTATGAAAAGAGTGCTATTTATGATAAGTAGTATGAATATAGGCGGTGTAGAAAAATCACTTCTTTCTTTGTTATCTGTTATACCAAAAGAAAAGTATGAT
Organism: Bacillus sp. NPDC057893; assembly: GCF_042796455.1. NCBI lineage: Bacteria > Bacillati > Bacillota > Bacilli > Caryophanales > Bacillaceae > Bacillus > Bacillus sp. NPDC057893. The sequence continues at coordinate 1,191,634 of NZ_JBHVNG010000001.1, forward strand.
GTTACGGTATTGATGTTGGAGAAGAAAGGGGGATTTTTAAAACAATTACCAAGCTGGGTAAAGATAGAAGAAGCAGCTTGGTTTGAAAGTATAAAACCTAAAATTATGCAACCACCAAAGAAAACGATTAAAGAGTACTTTAAAAATAAAAGATATATTAAGGCTTTAAATTTTTTACTATCTTATGTGGTATCTAAAAAATTAAAGGATAGATATGTTTTCTATAAAGAGATTTTTAAAGACATTCCACATAATAAGAATAAATATGATATTGCAATAGCATATCAAGGACCTACAGACATAATTGATTATTATGTAGTAAATAAAGTAACTTCAGAAAAGAAGATTTCTTGGGTACATTTTGATGTTTTTCAACATCAAATTAATACCAAATTATATGAAAAATTATACGATGAGCTAGATAATATATTTGTAGTTTCTAAAGAAGCGCAAAAACATTTAATAGAGAAGTTTCCTATAGTTAAAAGTAAGACAAGTGTCTTTTTTAATATTGTACTTCCGGATTTAATAAACGAAATGGCAAAAGAAAAAATAGAATTTGATAATGGATATAAAGGTATGAAGATAGTAACAGTAGGTAGACTTTCAAAAGAAAAAGGTCAAGACCTTGCAATTAAAGTTTTATCAATGTTACGTAAAGACGGATACGATGTAAGGTGGTACTGTATCGGGGAAGGGGAAAATAGAGCGTATTATGAGACGTTAATAGGTAAGTATAATTTGAAACAGGATTTTCTATTATTAGGATCAGCAAAAAATCCGTATCCATATGTAAATCAATCAGATATATATGTTCAAACTTCTAGACATGAAGGATATTGTCTCACCTTAGCTGAGGCAAAATGTTTAAAAAAACCTATTGTAACAACTAATTTTACTGGAGCATATGAACAAATAAAAAATGGGCATAATGGTTTTATCGTCGAATGGAATGAGGAAGATTTGTATAACAAAATTAAGTATCTTTTAGATCAAAAGATAATACGTAAAAAAATAACGACGAATTTGTTGACGGAAGAATTAAATAATATAGAAAATATTGATAGAGTTTTTGGATGAATTTAAATGAAGGGAGTCAATTATGAATCCTAAAATTAGTATTATAGTACCGGTATACAAGGTTGAACGATACATTCATAAATGTATTGATTCTATATTGGCGCAAACGTTTGAAGATTTTGAATTAATACTTGTTGATGACGGTTCTCCTGATACTTGCGGAGAAATATGTGATAGATATGCAGATAAAGATATGCGGATTAAAGTAATTCATAAAGAGAACGGTGGATTATCTTCTGCGAGAAATGCCGGATTAGAAAATGCAAAGGGAGATTATATAGGGTTTGTGGATAGTGATGATTGGATAGAACCAGATATGTATGAATTATTATATGGTATGTGTGTTGAACAAGGATGTGATATAGCTATTTGTAGTAGTCAAATCCATTACAGTAATAGAATTGTAACTTCAAGTAACCATCCATTTATTATTCACGATAGAAATACTGCAATGAAGACGATGTTAGAAGGGAAATTGTATGATGAAGTCGTTTGGACTAAACTATTTAAAAGAAATTTATTGGAGGATATTAAATTTCCAGTAGGTATGTCATATGAAGATACAGCATTTACGTATAAAGTCATTCATAAGTGTAAAAAAGTATGTTTCATAGGAGAACCTAAATATCATTATATAAAGCGTGATAATAGCATGATGGATCGGGCTGTAAAAGAGCTTAAAATTGACTCAGTCTTAATTTATGATGAAATGTGTAAATTTATGGAGCGATATTATAAGGAGTTATATAGCTTAGTTATATTAAAACTAGGAAATTGTTCGATGGTAGTTTTAAATTTAATATCAATGAGCGGAAGGTTTAATGAACATAAGGTTAAATATTATAAGGTTATTGGTATATTGAATAATTATTTTTATAAAACGATGAGTTTAAAAGAGTATGGGAAAAGTGTAAAGTTCTTATTGTTTGCGACTAAGCTGCATCCATTATTGTATAAATTTTTAATAAACAATTTTGCAAAAAGGGGACAGGTATGAAGAAGTCATTGTTAAAGTTATATTATTTATATATTGGAACGAAGAATAAGGTAACCATTCAATATAACAGGATGATTACCGTGAAAAGGCAGCCTCCAACAGTGAAAACTCTTGATGAAACGCTTGACTATATTATAGGTAATAATTGTTCAGTAAGTAGATTTGGTGATGGTGAATTCGCTCTTATAAATGGAGAAAGTTTAATCTTTCAGCCGTATTCAAAAGAATTAAAGGATAGACTGGATGAAATTATTAAGAGTAATAAGGTGGGGCATTTAGTTTGTATTCCGAATATTTTTAAAGATTTAAATTGGTGCACTGAAAAATCAAGAGTATATTGGAAAAGATATTTAGAGTTAAATCGTAGCAGAATTTATAAGAGTATAAGTATGAATAAAGAATATTATGATGCATTAGTTACAAGGTTATATATAGACCATCAAGATAAGAGTATGGCTGGAATTCGCTTTGATAAAATAAAAGATGTTTGGGATGATAGAGAAGTAATTGTTATTGAAGGGGTGCAAAGTAGATTAGGGGTAGGAAACGATTTTTTTAAAAATGTTAAAACAATTGATAGGATAATATGCCCATCGAAAAATGCTTTTGCGAAGTATAGAGAAATTTTAGAGATAGCAAAGAACCAAAAAAAATCTAAATTAATATTAATTGCACTAGGTCCAACAGCTACGGTATTAGCGTATGATTTATCTTCTTATGGATATCAAACTTTAGATATTGGTCATATCGATGTTGAATATGAATGGTTTTTGAAGAAAGTAACAGAAAAACAGCCTATAAAAAATAAGTATATTGGTGAAGTAGATAATGGAACTAATGTGAATGCAATTAGTGACTTAAAGTATGAGAGTGAAATTATTGCCAGGGTAATATAATTTGATTATTTTGAATTTTTCGAAGAGATATAGTTGATGAAGGGGATTAATCATGCGAACGATGCATTCAATCAAGAACATATCAATAAGTATATTTTCTCAAATAGTTATTGTTATTCTGGGATTTATATCGAGGAAAGTTTTTTTAGATAGTTTAGGAATAGAGTATTTGGGAATAGATGGTTTATTAATTAATGTTTTATCCATGTTAGCGTTAATTGAGGCTGGTATAGGAGCAAGTATAGTATACAATTTGTACAAACCTTTGGCAGAAAATAATCAGCATAAAGTTATAGCCCTTGTTCAATTATATAAAAAAATCTATCAGATTTTGGCAATAATTATTCTAGCGATAAGTGCTATGATATATCCGTTTTTAAGCTATTTAATGAAAGATGGGGAGTCTATATCAAATGTCGCGATAATCTATTCAATATTTGTAGCAAAAAATGTAGTCACATATTTAAATGCTCATAAGAGGTCTTTAATAAATGCGGATCAAAGGGGATATATATTAGCTAGGATGGATCTCATATTCCAAGTGCTAACTACTTTGTTCAAAATATTCATACTTCTTCATACACAAAATTATATATTGTATTTAATTATAGAATTGAGCATATATACAGTTCAAAATGTGGTAAATGGTAGGATCGTGAATAAGAACTATCCTTATATAAACACAAAAAAGAAGTATTCTATAGATAAAGATACGAAAGAAAATCTAATTATAAATGTAAAGGCGATGTTTTTGCATAATATTGGAGGATATATTGTATTTGGCACGGATAATATATTGATTTCTTCTTTTTTAGGTCTTGCTACGGTCGGGATATATTCGAACTATACAATGATAATAAATCAATTATCCGCCTTAGTAAATCCTATATTAAATGGTATTGAAGCAAGTGTAGGAAATTTAATTGCAACTGAGAATAATGACAAAAATTATTCCATATTTAAAGTGACTTATCTAGTGAATTTTTGGATCTTTTCTTTTTGTACCATATTTTTATTTAATCTGTTAGAGCCATTTATAGGGTGGTGGCTTGATAAGAAGTATTTATTAAATAACATAGTTTTTGTAGTGATACTAATAAATTTTTATTTAACAGGGATGCGGACGGCGATAGCTATTTTTAAAAATAAAGCGGGATTATTTGTACAAGATAAGTATATTCCGTTAGTTGAAGCGTTAATCAATTTAAGTTTATCCATTGTATTAGTTAAAATTTTTGGATTGGTAGGTATATTCATAGGCACGGCGATAAGTACAATTGCTACTGTACTTTGGATTCAGCCTTATATTGTATATAAAAATCTTTTTAAGAAATCGGTTTTGAATTATTTTAAAACATATGTATTTTATATATTTTTAACTATAGTTACAGGTTTCATTACTACGAGTATATGTAATTATTTTATAGAAGGAGGTACTTTTATTTCGTTAGTCGGAAAGGGTGTAATTTGCTTATTAGTACCAAATGTAATATACGTTTTAGTTTTTTATAAAAGTACAGAATTTAAATATATAAGGAACATCTTTAGTATGATGTTATCAAAATTTAAAAAGGGACGGGATGTTGCTTAGGTGAAAAAATAAGTATAGATATTATATTGTTTTTAATTAGAAAACGTGAAGAATTAGCCCTAACATAATATTTATATAATGCATAGTATTCTATTAAAGGGATACGTATTTAAGCGGAATATAAAATATTTATCCCCATGTATGGATGTGAGTTGAGATTTTTTAAATAGAGGTCAACTTATATCTTAGATGGAGGTTATATATACCATGGCAAAATTTCAAGTGACATGTGTTTTGAAAGGGAATCTTCCTGTGCTAAGCGAGGGAGAATTTTGTTTTTGTATAGATACCTGTGAGTTATTTATTGGGACGAAAAAAGGAAATATTAAAGTTTCAACAGAGAATAAATTTGAGAGTTTAGTGAGGAAAATCAAAGATAATACATTAGGGGGACTCTATAACCTTAAGTCAAATAAATCACTGATTGGAGAAACAGAATCTGTTAATTTGGTTTCGGGGACTTATTTTCTTGAGTTAGAGAGATGGAATGTTAAAAATGATGGAACGGACGCTGATAATACTTCTAAAGGGATTAATAATGCATTATTATGGGCATCTCAACAAGGGTTTATAGAAGTTGTTTTACCTATGGGAATATATTTAATTGATGAGAATACACCAATTGAACCACAAAGTTTTATGACCTTAAATTTAGGTGGAGCAACTTTGAAAATAAGAGATAATGGATTAGTTAAATATGCAATCGTAAGATATCAAAGAAATCAAAAGTTTTCTCGGATTACAAATGGAAGGATTGAAGGTGATAAAGATACACATGATTATACAACGATTCCTCATACGCATGAATGGGGATATGGAATTGAAGTAGGAAATACGACTCCTATTGAGGGGAGTAATATTAGTTATATTTCGATAGATAATATGGAAATCTTAAATTGTACTGGCGACGGTATAGCGATGGAAAGTACATGGGGACAAATTGGAGAATATGATTTTGCTGGTACATTTGAAGTGGGTGGTATCAGTGATGTCGATGGTACACCAATAGTAGATACTAATAAAATTAGATCGAGCATAAAAATAGATTTGCATCATGAGAGCATTACAAAATGGGGATATTTCGGATTATATGGCGATGGGTATGGTGGAATTGGTTCGGAAATTAATACAGAATTATATGATGTGTTATTTTATAAGGCTGATAATATTTTTGTAGCTGCTACGAAAAGGATAATGTTTTTCGAAGAAGTGAATGTTCCGCAAGGCGCAGATTATGCGAAAATTGTCCTTCATCAAAGTACGATACCTTCGAAAGATGGTTGTAAAATAACCGTTAGAATTCCAGAGTTTGCTAGAAATATATTTGTTGAAAGATGTAGAATACATCATTGTAGAAGACTTGGAATAAGTGTATCTGGAGCAAAATATATTCACATTAGAGATTGTGAAATCTATCAAATGAAAGGTACGGCACCTCAAGGAGCAATAGATATTGAAGATGGATATCGGTTAAATCAATATATAAACATTGAACGTAATAATATATATGATAATCAGGGATATAACATTGTCGTAGTTGGTGGTAGATACATTAATATCATTCAAAATAAATTAATGAATAATTCATTAGTAGTAGGCCAGAATGTAGAGAAAGTTATCATAAATCATAATCACTTAAGAGAAGTAAGTTGTGTTTTAGGTGGGGAAGTAACTTTTGTGAATAATCAAGTGTATGCTACTCGAGTCATAATAGATCAAGGAGATAAAGAAGCGCTTATTGGTAACTGTATTTTCCATAATAGCGCGTTGGTAATGGGAAGAGATAAAGCATATTGCATTCAAGTCAACCAGTGTGAATTTTTTAGTGATCAAGATTTATTTCATTCATTTTCACAGTTAGGTTCAATAATTGGTTTCTCAACAGAACCACAAACTATATCGGATTGTGTTATTAAAGGAAGCGCTGTGGAGGGTACAAGTTTGACAGGTGTATCACCTGGTGTGAAAAATGGATGGAGATTAAGTAATGTTTCTTTTATAGATACGAAACATCCGCAAGGAATCATTGCAAATTTACCACCAGGAGTATATACAGGATGTAATTTTGAGAACAGCGGTACAATATCATTTGCTACAAAAACTCCTCAAGCAGAATATGAGTTTAATGGATGCTCATTTAGTTGGGATGCTTATAATCTGTTTATAGTTGAATCTTCTCAAACGGTAGCCATGCTAAAAGTAAAAAATAGTACTTTTAGAGGGGGAAGATGGGGCTCGGCATTCTTTTTCTGGGACATTGGAGGGAGAATAGAATTTATTAATAATGTATTTGAATACCCTAATTCGGAATCGACAGATAGTATAATTAACTTTTGGAATGAAACGTTTACAAGTGAGTATATGTTAATAGAAAATAATATATTTAGGTCAAATAAGAGTATGATAGGCGTAAATGTAAATCAGATTTCGTCTTCAATTACTTTAATCTTTAAAGATAATATTGTGGACACAGTAGTTATAAAGTTAAGGGATGAGCACATTAAGAAAGATAATTATATTAATGGTGTCTTTGATCCGTATTTTTATAGTGTAACTGAACCGACTGGGGGATTCTTCAGAGTCGGACAAATAATTAAAAATTCGAATCCAGTTGCTGGAGGGTATATAGGTTGGATTTGTCTAAATGAAGGGAATGCTAATAATACAATTTGGGAAAAGGATATAGTATATAAAATGAATGATGTTGTAAATGTTAACGGTAAAGTTTATAAGTGTAAAGTGATGAGCACTAATGGAGTAGCAGAACCTTCACAAGTAGACAGTAGTGCAGAATGGGAATATTTAAGTGAGTTAGCTGTGTTTAAATTATTTGGTAGGATAGCAGAATAGGGAATAATAGTAATGATGGATTGGTATAATTAAACAAAACAAGGGATAACTAAATTTAGTTACCCCTTGTTTTGTTTAATTGTATATAAAGTTTTAAGAGTTAATTAGCGTTAGGAGTATTAAATGTAAATAAATAAGTAAGTAAGGAGGATAGTACATGAAAAGAATTTTTGATGTATGTATTTCTTTATTATTATTATTTGTATGTTTGCTTCCTATTCTTGTAGTAGCAATCTTAGTTAGGCTGAAATTAGGGTCCCCTATACTATTTAGACAACAGCGTCCAGGACTACATGGAAAACCGTTTAATCTTTATAAGTTTCGAACTATGTTGGATAAGAGGGATAGTAATGGGGAATTACTTCCAGATCAAAATAGGCTGACTATTTTTGGGGAAGTCCTTAGAAAATATAGTTTTGATGAGTTACCACAGCTTATAAATGTTGTAAGGGGCGATTTAAGTTTAGTAGGACCACGACCATTATTGATGGAATACTTACCCCTATATTCTAGTAAACAGGCTAAAAGGCATAATGTAAAACCAGGAATTACGGGATGGGCACAAATAAATGGAAGGAATTCGATTACTTGGGAAGAAAAGTTTGAATTAGATGTATGGTATGTAGAGAAGCGTTCTTTTTTATTAGATTTGAAAATAATTGTACTTACAATAACAAAAGTACTTAAAACAGAGGGGATAAATCATGTTGGACATGTAACAATGGAGCCGTTTACTGGAGGGAAAATAGAAATAAAGGGGGAGGGGAAATGAAAATTTTGATAATAGGCCGTGGTGGGCATAGTAAGGTTGTGAAGGATATAATTTTATCAAATGAAGGGTATGAAATAGTCGGTTATTTAGATGATTTGTATACAGGTATAAATATTATAGATAATCTATATTTTGGAGCAATTGAAGATGCACAGGAAATTATTAAAAATTTTAATGATATAAATCTTGTTATTGCTATAGGGAATAATAAAGTGAGAAAAATAATTTTCAGAAGATTAAATCAACCGATTGACATATATGCTACATTAATTCATAAAACGGCCATTATAAGTCCTCAAGCTCGTGTAGGAAACGGAACGGTAATTATGCCGAATGTGGTTGTTAATGCTGATACTATCATCGGTAACCATACGATAATCAATACAGGTTCAATAATTGAACATGATAATATAATTGATGATTTTGTTCATATTTCACCACATGCTACACTTACAGGTTCTATCACTATAGAAGAGGGGGCTCATATAGGTGCCTCAGCTACTATAATTCCAGGTGTTAAAATTGGTAAGTGGTCTATCGTTGGAGCAGGCTCTGTTGTCATAAATGATTTTCCATCTAATTGTACTGCTGTTGGCATTCCTGCAAAAGTTATTAATGTAGTAAATTAAGAGGGGGATGAAGAATCGTGATAAAAAGTAAGGATAAAATATATCTTTCTTCACCACATATGAGTGGGAATGAACAAAAATATATTCAAAATGCGTTTGATACAAATTGGATTGCTCCTCTTGGACCAAATGTTGATGGATTTGAAAGAGAACTTGCATCTTTTGTAGGAGTTAATGGTGGAGCTGCAGTAAGTTCGGGAACGGCTGCTATTCATTTGGCGTTGCAATTATTAGATGTTCAAAAGGGAGATACTGTATTTTGTTCAAGTTTTACTTTTGTAGCGAGTGCGAATCCGATTGTTTATTTGGGAGCTACACCAGTTTTTATTGATTCAGAACGAGATACATGGAATATGTCACCGCAAGCGTTGGAGCATGCATTGCATGATGCGGATAAAGAAGGGGAATTACCAAAGGCCGTTATCGTTGTTCATTTGTATGGACAAAGTGCTAAAATTGATGAGATTCTTTTGTTATGTAATAAGTATAATGTTCCTATAATAGAAGATGCAGCAGAATCTCTAGGATCTACATATAAAGGAAAAGCAAGCGGTACATTCGGGAGGTTTGGGGTTTATTCATTTAACGGAAATAAAATCATTACAACTTCGGGTGGTGGAATGCTTGTATCTGATGATGTGGAAGCATTAGAGAAAGCGAGGTTTTTAGCGACTCAAGCAAGAGAGCCAGCACCTCATTACCAGCATAGTCAAATAGGTTACAATTATAGAATGAGTAATATATTAGCTGGCGTTGGGAGAGGGCAATTAGAAGTGTTAGAAGATAGAGTGAGGGCTAGAAGGCGTATATTTAATCGGTATTATGAAGAGTTATCTCACATACCGGGATTTTATTTTATGCCGGAATTAGAAAATACTCACTCGAATCGCTGGCTTACAACAATGATGATTGATGAAAAGGCATCTGGTATCTCTATTGAAAAATTATTGACAACCTTAGCTGAAGAGAATATTGAAGCGCGTCCTACATGGAAGCCACTGCATATGCAGCCACTTTTTAAAGAAAGTAAGTATTATTCTCATCAGAAAGATAATGATGTATCTAAAAGATTATTTGAACAGGGGGTTTGTCTTCCATCGGGTTCCAATATGATGGATGAGGATCACCGGAGAGTTATTCAGGCTATTATAAATATTATATAACATGGAATAATTCACAGAGAAACAAGTACGTTGATGTTCATTATAATGAACATCAACATTGTCTATTTGGTGTATATTTCCATTGATATATTGACGAAAAAGTAATGTGATGATAATTTTAATGTATCTATATCTATTTTGATAGGGAAGTTAGAGTGTGTGCTTGATTGGGAGTTAAAATGTATGTTTTTGTTCTTTAAAAAGAATTCGGTCAAGGGAGAAAAGTTGTATTAAATAAAAAGAACCTTTGCGGTAACTTGTTGTATAAGGGGTGGGGAAAATGAGTGCTATAACAGGTATTATTCATTTTAATGAAGAAACTATATCGATTCAGCATGGCACACAGTTAATGAGTTATTTACAAAAGTACCCTGCTGATGATATTCAAATATGGCATAAAGAAAATGTTTTTCTAGGATGTCACGCACAGTGGATCACACCAGAATCTGTTGGTGAACAATTACCCTTTTATAATTACGAAAAGCAACTGGCAATTACAGCAGATGCTATTATTGATAATCGTAATGAGTTATTTGAAAAATTACAAGTGGATTATGCAGATAGAAAAAACATGACAGATAGTGAGTTGATTTTACTCTCTTATCAGAAGTGGGGGGAAGCGGCTCCAAAATATTTGGTAGGCGATTTTGCCTTTATGATTTGGGATGAGAAAAAACAAACCCTTTTTGGAGCCAGAGATTTTTCGGGAAGCCGAACCCTTTATTTTTATCGTGGTGAGGAAAAGTTTGCTTTTTGCACTATTATAAATCCGTTATTTACTCTACCATATGTTGAGAAAAAATTGAATGAGCAGTGGATTGCTGAATTTTTAGCTATACCTGTAAATTTCGAATCAGTAGATTCACAGCAAACAGTTTATAAATATATAGAACAGGTGCCTCCATCACACACTATTTCGGTAAAGAATGGCAAAGTTAATTTTTCGCGATACTATACACCAACTACTGGGAAAATGCTTAATTTAAAATCAAATGAAGAGTATGAAGAGGCATTTCGAGATGTGTATCAAAGTGCAGTGAAGGCACGTTTAAGAACACATCACAAAGTAGGAGCTCATTTGAGCGGAGGGCTAGACTCTGGTTCTGTCGTTAGCTTTGCTGCAAAAGATTTACGTGCTGAAAATAAAAAATTACATACGTTTAGTTATGTCCCAGTAGAAGGATTTGTAGATTGGACACACAAAGGTAGGATAGCCGACGAAAGACCATTTATTCAATCAACTGTAAAGCATGTAGGGAATATACAGGATTATTATTTAGAACTGCCGGAGAGAAGCCCACTATCGGAAATTGATGATTGGCTGGAAACAATGGAGATGCCATATAAATTTTTTGAGAATACTTTTTGGTTGAGTGGAGTTTATGAAAAAGCATCTCAACATGGAATAGGGGTACTCCTTAGTGGTCAAAGAGGTAATTGGACAGTATCGTGGGGGCCTATTTTAGATTATCAGGCAATGTTGTTAAAAAAGCTACATTGGATGCGTTTTTATCGTGAACTATATTTATATAGTAGAAATCTAGGAGTGAAAAAATCACGTGTTTTTGAAGTGGTAAAAAGAAAGGCATTTCCATTTTTGCATCAGTTACTTTCTTCAGAGGAACAAGATGTTTTTCCTAGGATAATCAATCCGGAATTTGCAAAAAAAATGAATGTTTTTGATAGACTCAAAGAACAGGATATTGATATAACAGGTACCTCTATCTCAAATGCATATGACATGAAAAGAGAACAGTTTGAAAAAACATATTATTGGAGCATAAATGGAACGTATGAAACGAAACTATCGTTACGTTATGCTTTATGGGATCGTGATCCTACAAATGACTTACGGATTGTCCAATTTTGTTTATCAGTCCCGGAAGAACAGTATGTTCAAAATGGTGTAGATCGATCTCTTATCCGGAGAGCCACAAAAAATTTACTTCCTGATAAAGTACGATTAAATCAACGGGTTCGGGGTGTTCAAGGTGCAGATGGTGTTTACCGTATGGCTCCTTTTTGGAATGAATTCATTGAGGAAGTTGAAGAACTTAGTGTAGATCCAATAATCTCTGAATTTCTAAATGTAGAGGTAATTAAGAAAGCTATCTCGAAAATCTGTAAAGAACCTCGACCAGAGTATGCATTTGATCTAGATTTTAGAGTTTTAATGCGCAGCATAATCTTCTATCGATTTATAAAAAAATCAATATGAAAGGAGGTGATATGTATGAAAAAGGAATGGAAACAACCTGTATTAGAAGTACTAAATATTAATATGACTATGGCGGGGCCTGGACATAAATATCCTGACTCGATTCAACCTGATCCAGATGATCCGGTGAAGTATAGTTAAGTCACTGGAAAATAAAGCTCTTATATAACTTTGTTATATAAGAGCTTTCAAAAAATTGACAATGTGGGGTGAATAGGATGATCAATTCTATGGAGAATGTGTTATACAAAGCCTTCGGGTTAAAAATAGTAAGTGAAATCCCATTACCCGAATTGTCTCAGCTGAATGAAAAGAAAGAAATGGCGGATGTTCAAATTGAAATAACGGATTTATCTGAACGATGGGATAAATATAGCGAAGAACAGCAAAAAACAATTGTAGTGGAAGATGATGTAGTGATGTTTCATGTTCCTCAGACTGCAATATTTTCTGTCCAAGCGGGCGAGAAAATTACTTTTCTACCTATGCCAGGGGCGGAAGAAAATAAAATACGACTATATATTCTGGGGACTTGTATGGGTGCACTTTTGATGCAACGCAAAGTACTTCCGTTGCATGGAAGTGTAATGGCTATAGATGGAAAAGCATATGCTTTAATTGGTGATTCAGGGGCTGGAAAATCAACTTTAGCCTCGGCTTTTTTGAGTAAAGGATATCAACTTTTAAGTGATGATATAGTTGCTGTGTCTCTTTTATGTAAGAATACCCCGATAGTGGATCCGTCTTACCCACAACAAAAATTATGGAAAGAAAGTTTAGATGAGTTTGGAATGGAAAAAGAGCAATTTAGCTCTTTGTTCGAAAGGGAAACGAAGTATGCTGTTCCTGTTAATTCTCAATTTTTTCCCGATCCATTACCTCTTGCTGGTGTTATTGAATTAGTAAAAACGCAGGGAGAAGATATTGAGATGACCCGTATTGAAGGTCTCACACGCTTGTGTAAATTATACCAACATACTTTTAGGAATTCTTTGATTTCTAAATTAGGATTGATGGAATGGCATTTTGAAACTTCATCTAATATTGCAAGTGGAATGGAAATGTTTCAATTAAGACGCCCGGCTTCGAGATTTACAGCTCATGAGCTTGTGCAAGTTATTTTAAATACTATACAGAAAGGGAGTATGGCTGATGGTTGTTCATTCGAGAAAAATATCATTAGAACATAATGTTGTACAGAGTGAAGGTAATATAGTAAGCGATATGGATGGAGAAAAAGTTATGTTAAATGTCCAAAAAGGAAATTATTATAACTTAGGTGAAATAGGCGGAGAAATATGGGAGCTTATTGAAAAGCCGATAATAATTAATCAGCTTGTTACTATGTTAGTATCTAACTATGATATTGAACGAAAAGATTGTGAAGAGCAAGTTCTTTCCTTTTTAGAGTGTTTGTTTCAAGAAGGTTTAATTCAAATAAAAGACCACCCTAATAAGTAGATTCATAACTTTAAGAGAATTGTTAGGGAGGGATTAATGAATATTGTGAAAAGGTTAAGGATATTTTTATCATTGAACACAAAAACAAAATTTTTACTTTTTGAGGCTTTTATTTTCTTAGGGTGGGCACGTGTACTAAAAAGTAGTACATTTTCCAAAGTTGCACCTTCTTTAGGAGATTACATGAACGAAACATCATTTACTCACATTCAGCCAAACTGGGATACACTAAATAAGGTGTCCGAAGCTATTTCTGTTATGAGTCGTTATACTTTTTGGGAAAGTCAGTGCCTTGTTAAAGCTATAGCTGGGATGAAAATGCTCGAAAAACGTCATATTGATAGTACTCTTTATTTAGGAACCGCTAAGGATAATAATGGGGAATTAATTGCGCATGCATGGTTACGTAGCGGTTCTTTTTATGTTACTGGATCAGAGGGGATGGAGAAGTTTACTGTCGTTGGATCATTTGCAAAGAGGTTAAGTGAGGACACTATTAAAGGAGAATAAAATGAGGAATGATTTTGATCTTGATGTAGAGTTCATGTCTAAGGAATTGAAATTTCTTTTTGCAATTTTGAAGTTACAAGATGACGAAACACTGCAAACTTACAGTAGGGAATGGTTTGCAGATATTGATTGGGAAGTTTTTCTTGAGCAAGCTATGCATCATCGTGTTTATCCGGTGATTTATCAAAAACTTAAACAGGTAGATGAGGAACGAATTCCTTCACATGTTGTACAAACTTTAAATAGAAAATATAAAAATAATACATTTCAAATGCTTTATTTAAGTGCTGAAATGGAACGAATGAATAAACTTTTTAATGAAAATGAGATTCGTACGATGTTTCTAAAAGGGCCTGTACTATCTCAGGACTTATATGGAGATATTTCTTTGCGAACATCCTGCGATTTGGACGTTCTCATTCCTATTCAAAATTTAGAAAAAGTAGAAAAACTACTTTTAGAGCAGGGGTATGTAAAAGATGATTATATTCAAACGATATTAAGTGATTGGAAATGGAGGCATCACCATATAACATTTTTCCATCCAACAAGGCGGATCAAACTTGAAATTCATTGGAGGTTAAATCCCGGACCGGGTAAGGAACCTGGGTTTGAAGAGCTTTGGAAGCGAAAGAGAAAAAGTACACTTACGAGTAATTCGGTATATATGTTAGGAAAGGAAGACTTATTTTTATTTCTTGTATCTCATGGTGCCAGACATGGTTGGTCCAGGTTACGTTGGTTAGTAGACATAAAAAAAATTGTCAATCAAGATCTTAACTGGAATGAGATTCATAAATTAATGAGAAAATACCAAATACTTCATTTAGGAGGACAAGCATTAATTTTGGCATCACAATTGCTAGGTACACGACTAAATGAAAGAATGACGGAATTAGTAGCTAAAAAACATTCGAAGCAGCTAGCACAAGAAGCACTGTTTTATTTCGAGAAAATGATAAACTTGCATTCTGAACCTGTTCCTGAAGAAGTACTTGCTTATCATAGTAGACATTTATTTTCACTGATGTCTAATCAGCAAAAAATTATATTTATTTTGAGCCAACTTTATCCTTATCCAATTGATGCAAAAACATTACCGTTACCTAAATCTCTTCATTTTTTATATTTTCCTTTACGTCCGTTTCTATGTCTTTGGAGGAAAACAAAGGAGCTTGCTTTGTTATAGGGGGAACATCGATGAATCATATTATATATTTTATGAAGAAATTATATTCTTCTGCAGGGAAAATTCTGTATGTGAATTTGTTTGGTATGGTTTTAATAAGTTTACTTGAAGGGATAGGTATTATTTTATTAATTCCTATGATAAGTATGACTGGAATAATCAATGTAGGTGAGGAGACTGCTTTTATTGCACCTGTCTATAGATTTTTACAGGATTTCCCTAAAACAATAAGTCTAATTTCTATTTTAGGTATATATATACTAATAGTGTTAGGTCAAAATCTACTACAAAGAAACATAACGCTAAGGGATGCGAGAACGCAACAAGCTTTTGTACGAGAATTAAGAATAGAAACATATAGTATGATTCTAAAAGCGAAGTGGAGTTTTTTTTTAGAGAAAAGGAAAACAAATCTAATAAATATATTAACTACAGAATTAGCTCGCGTAAGTTATGGGGTTAATTTAATTTTACAATTGTTAGCTGCTATTCTGTTTACATTCATACAGGTGGGGATTGCGTTTTTATTATCTCCCCAAATAACTATATTTGTTTTGGTCTTTGGCTTATTATTCTTGGTAGCTTCTCGTGTTTTTATAAAAAAAGCACGAATACTAGGCGGTAAGACCTCAAAATTGGCACAAGGCTATCTTTCTGGTATAACAGATCATTTTAATGGAATTAAAGATATAAAGAGTAATACTTTGGAAGCATCACGTTTAGATTGGTTACAATCTATAACAGGAAAGATGAGTAACGAACAAATGGAGTATATGAGAATAAGATCGAACTCTCAATTGTTTTATAAAGTTTCAATGGCTATTTTAATTGCATTTTTTATATTATTATCAGTAAGTATATTTAAAGCTCAACCGGCCCAATTACTATTAATCATACTCATTTTTTCGAGACTATGGCCACGATTCATGACAATTCAGTCAAATTTAGAACAGCTTGCTGCGAGTATTCCTGCTTTTAAGTCATTATGGGAATTACAAGAGGAATGTAATGAAGCGATTGAAATGCAGGATATACATCAGCAAAAACATATAAAGCCGATTTGTATAGAACAGGGTATTGAATGTAAGGATATTTATTTTCGGTATAATAAGAAGGAGCATTTGTATGCACTTCAAAATATTAATGTGCAAATACCAATCAATAGTATGACGGCTATTGTGGGACATTCGGGAGCTGGGAAGAGTACATTAATCGATGTTTTAATGGGATTGATTCAACCAGAGAAAGGTCAAGTATTAATAGATGGAACTCCTCTTACAAGTGAAAATTTATTGTCATTGAGACGGGCTATTAGTTATGTGCCACAAGATCCTTTCTTATTTAATGCAAGCATAAGAGAAAATTTATTGATGATTGAGCCGAATGCGAGTGAAGAACAAATTTGGACTGCATTAGATTTTGCGGTGGCAGCTGAATTTGTACGAATACTTCCAAAAGGGCTTGATACTCTAATTGGAGATCGTGGAGTGAGACTTTCAGGTGGTGAACGTCAACGACTTGTACTAGCTCGAGCTATTTTAAGACAACCATCCATTTTAGTATTAGATGAAGCTACGAGTGCATTAGATACTGAAAATGAGGTAAAGATCCAATCAGCAATAGAAAGATTGAAAGGAACGATGACTATTGTTGTTATTGCGCATCGGTTATCTACGATCCGTAATGCAGATCAAGTTATTGTTTTAGGAAAAGGTGAAATTGTTCAAAAAGGTGAATTTAATCAATTGGCTAAAGAGAGAAAAGGTGTGTTTCGAAATTTATTGGGCTCACAAATGGAAGTTGGTTCTTAGAGGAGCAAGAGTGAATGAAATCGTGTATGAATGTAATTCGAATTGAATAAAAGCCCGAATAATGATCAGCTACAACAGGATCTTATTAGGGCTTTTATTTGTGCTATTTCTAAATTTTAGGAATAAATATAGTTTAGTACCTTGCAATAAATAGTACCAAGTGGTATATTGTGGATATAACAGGTACCGTGTATTGAACAGTACTGAAATAAGAAAGGGGGATTGTCCTTGAACGTTCAGTTTAAAAAAGGTGTGTTAGAACTGTGTGTATTGGCGCTTGTAAAACGTAAGGATTGTTATGGTTATGAACTTGTTCAGCAAATTTCAAATAAATTTTTAATATCGGAAGGTTCTGTATATCCGCTATTACGTCGTTTAACGAAAGAGGAATATTTTCAAACATATTTAAAAGAATCCACGGAAGGACCGCCCCGTAAATATTATCAACTAACAGAGCAAGGGGAGACGCAACTTACGTTATTAGTAACAGAGTGGCGTGATTTTTCTAAAGGTGTTCAAGAAATTATTGAAGGGGTGGAATGGGATGAGTAAAGAACAGTTTCTCAAAGAATTATCAAGTCATCTTAGAAAGTTACCAGAAGAAGAGCGACAAGATATTTTATTTGATTATGAAGAGCACTTTCAGTTTGGGATGGAAGAGGGGAAAACTGAATCAGAAATAATAAAGGGGCTTGGTTCTCCGAAAGTAATTGCGAAAGACTTGCTTGCTTTGTATCGCTTTGATGAGATGAAAAAAGATCCATCAACTTCGAATGTAACAAGAGCTGTCCTGGCAGCGGTTGGACTTAGTTTGTTTAATTTTATTATTGTGTTAGGCCCATTAATTGCAATTATAGCTTTTATATTTTCCTTTTGGGTCGGTGGTATTGCTAGTGTAGTGACACCATTTTTCGTTATTGTAAAAGTATTTATGGGTACTTTTATTTGGTTGGATCTTTTCGTTAGTATAACGTTTGTCGGAGTAGGTTTGTTGTTATGTATTGTAGCTTATTATAGTACGAAGTGGTTTAAAAGATTATGTGTACGCTATGTAGTGTGGAACTTCAAAATGATAAAAGGGGAGTAGATGATGAAAAAAATATTATTAGTAGCTATCGCTTGTATCATTATTGGAGTAATAGGGATTTCACAAACATATGAAAAAGCAGTACAAACTGCAGAAAAAGGAGATAAAGAGGACGTAATTAAAAACGAATCGCTAAAAAATGTAGAAGTTAAGTTAGATGCTGGAGATATTGTTGTCCAAAAATCTCCTGATTCCTCTTTTTATGTAAAGCAAACAGGTGACGTAAGTAAACAGGAGATTCGTATTGCTGAAGATGGTGATACATTAAAAGTCATAGGGGAAATAGAAAAAGGTGTTTCATTTGATTTTTCATTTTACAATTTCGGATTTCAAACGCCTAGATTGACTATATTAGTACCTGAACGTTCTTATCAAGAGATAAAAGTAAATTCATCCGCTGGACAAATAGAAATAAGTAATGTGAAAAGTGACCGCGTAAGTGTTGAAACACTCGCCGGAGAAGTGGATTTGAAACATGTAACAGCAAAGAGTGTGGAGGGGTCTACAAAAGCTGGTGAGGTGAATTTTAAAAAAGTAATAGGGAAAGTAACAGCAAAAACGGCTAGTGGGGATATAGATATTATTGATCATGATTCTAAATATGATTTAGAGGCAAGTTCAACTGCTGGAGATGTAGATATTACTTTATTGGAAAAACCACAAGATGCAGTTATAACTGGGCAAACCGCTGCTGGGGACGTGACAATTTTTAATGAAGAAAATAAAAATATAAAGATTGGTAATGGTAGTAAAAAGATTAGCGGTAAAACTGCTGCTGGAGATGTTACTATTGAAACGCATTCTTTTGAATGAACGGAAATCTATCAAAATATAAAAAGAAGATAATTACCTATATAAATAAGGGAATTATCTTCTTTTTATTATTTTTAATGTAAATCACGATATACGCCAATTACTTTTCCGATAACTGACACTTGTTTTAAAATAATAGGTTCTAGTGAAGAGTTTTCCGGTTGTAGACGGAAATAATCTTTTTCTTTATAGAAACGTTTAACAGTTGCTTCGTTATCTTCTGTTAAAGCAACTACAATTTCACCGTTGTTTGCAGACTGTTGTTGGCGAACAACAACTAAATCACCATCAAAGATACCAGCTTCAATCATGCTATCTCCAGAAATGCGTAACATAAACACTTGATCTGCTCCAGCAACGATACTTGCTGGAAGTGGGAAGTGATCTTCTACACTTTCGACTGCTGTAATCGGTAAACCGGCAGTAACTTTTCCGACGATTGGAACTTGAATAACTGACTGTGTTTCTATTCGGTTGTTACCTAAAATTTCAATTGCGCGTGGTTTTGTTGGGTCGCGTCGAATATATCCTTTTTCTTCTAGTCGTGATAAATGTCCGTGCACTGTAGAACTAGAAGCAAGGCCGACTGCTTGACCGATTTCACGTACGGAAGGTGGATATCCTTTTTCTTGTACTTTTAGCTTAATAAAGTCGAGAATGTCTTGCTGGCGTTTCGTTAACTTTTCCATGTTTTCTAACACCTCGTTTTCTTTCATTTTTCTTATTATTAAGTATAACATGCGAAAAAACATTCTACAAACATAAGTTCGAACGAAAGGCAAATTTATGATACACTATAAGGAAGATATAGTGAGAAAGAAGGGTTCAAAATGAATGCAATTATTTATGCACGTGTGAGCACAACAAAAGAAGAACAGGAAACATCATTATTGCGTCAAAAAGATGAATTATTGCATTTAGCTGAGCGCTATCAAATGGATGTTACAAAGGTAATTGAGGAGCAGGCTAGCGGTTATACAATTGAACGTGATGGCATATTAGAAGTGCTAGATACAATTCGAGATGAACAAGTTGATGTACTACTTATACAAGATGAAACGCGTCTTGGTAGAGGAAATGCAAAGATTGCGTTAATGCATTGTTTACATAAAGAGGGGATAAAAGTTTATACGCACACGCATAGTGGTGAATTACAGCTTTCAGATTCTGATTCGATGGTGCTAAATATAATTGGGATCGTTGAAGAGTATCAAAGAAAGATCCACAATTTAAAAATTAAACGTGGCATGCAAAGAGCAGTGGAGAAAGGATTTCGTCCAGAGAATAATTTGAAAAATCGTCATTTAAGCGTAGGACGTGAGAAAAAAGAAGTGCCAATTGAGGAAATTGTACGTTTGCGCCGGAATGAATTAACTTTTGAAGAAATTGCAGCAACACTTCGTGGTTTTGGTCATGATGTTTCAAAAGCAACTGTACATCGAAGGTATGTAGAATATACAAAGCAATTGCTTGATAAAGAGGACTAACTATTGTATGATAATAATCAGTTTTGAGTAGAAGGGGGATTCGAGATGCCAAGTCAAGAACTCATTGAACGCATTAACTTCTTAGCGAAAAAAGCAAAAGCTGAAGGCTTAACTGAAGAAGAACAACGTGAGCGCCAATCGCTACGTGAACAATATTTAAAAGGATTTCGTCAAAATATGTTAAACGAATTAAAAGGAATTAAAGTCGTTAACGAAGAAGGAACGGATGTTACACCGGCGAAATTAAAAGCTTTAAAAAAGCAAGATAATGCAAAATTAAATTAAAAGATGGGCATAGCCCATCTTTTTTTATTTGTTAAATTCGTTATTTAATAACTTTCCAGTTGTGATTGACTGTTGCTTCTATCCTTTTGTGCTTCAATATATAGTTAGCGATAAGTTCAGACATATCTGTTGGTATGTCTTTTACTACTAGATTATTTTGAAACATAAAGAAGTTCCCTCCGCCACTTGCGCGATAATTATTCATAACAACGTCATATTCTTCATTTATATTAAGGGGAGCGCCTTTATACTGTAAAGATTCTACTCTCTCGCCAATTGGTTTTGAAATGTTTAATACGTACGAAATCCCTTCCCACATATCGTAATTATAGTGTTGCGGCTTTGGTTCTATGTAGGTAGGGGTTACGATGATGGATCCATCTGCTTTTAATGTGAAATAAGAAGCAGAGAGTTCGAGAGCATCTTTTATATCCGCTCCGGTTATTCTAATTACTTTTAATGTATTTGGATAAATATAATTAGAAACGATGTCACGCATTGTTACATGTTTCGGGAAACCTGGAGATGTATTATGGAACAAACTTGTGCAAGAAATTGAAACATTAGCTATATCCATCTGTATTTTATTTATGAATTCAATAAAAGGATGGTCTTGCAAACGAGTTTGCATAGCATCTGAAATTTGCATGTCCCCATAGATTAGTCCAATAGGTTGATCAAGCCAATTTTGTGTTTTCTCTTCATAATCGGCAACCAAGGAAAGAACATCTTGGTCTGCCGCAATTCCTTGTACGGGCAATAACTCTGAATAACTCTCTTTTTTTACCCATTTTTGTTCTGTTTTTTCGAATGTTACTGTTACTTTTCCGACTGAGTGTCCATTGCATCCGGTCTGTAAAATTGTTACACCATTAATCACGGTGTGAGCGATTTCTCGGTGTTGGTGGCCTGTTAGTAAAATATCTATGCCTTCAATTTCATGGCACATTGAATATCCTTGGTTTTCACCTGTTAAAACTTCAGTCGGTACCCCAGTTTGTAAATCGCGTTCAAATCCCCCGTGATAGGCTACGACTAGTAAATCTGGTTTCTCATGTTTACGGATGTAAGAAACCCATTTTTTTGTTGTTTCAAATGCATCTTCAAATTGTAAATCTTTAATATGATGTGCTTGTTCCCAATGGGGGATGTAATGCGTTGTCACCCCTAAAATAGCAATTTTTATATTTGATTCAATATGTTTTATTATATATGGTTTCCCGAAATAAGGTTCTTTTCTGTTTTTATCTAAAATGTTTGCTGATAGATAAGGGAAATTTGCAGTAGCCACAGCATTATTTAATATATCCATTCCATAATTAAATTCATGATTTCCGATAATTGCAATGTCATACTCTAAGTAGTTGGCTAATAAGGACATTGGGTTTTCCATATCTTTTTCGTATGTAGCGTAATGATAAGTAAATGGTGTTCCTTGAATGAAGTCCCCGTTATCAATTAAAAGAACGTTTGTGTTTTGAGAACGTTCTTTTTTTATAAGAGTGGAAATCTTAGCTAAACCAATGTCTGCTTGGGAGTTATCTTGGTAGTGAATTGGATAAACAGTACCATGTATATCGCTTGTTAATAAGATGTTTAAAGTTACAATTTGATTTTGATTCAATATCATTCACCTTTTCTATTGTTATCTGCTAATTAAGCATATCAAATATATGAAGAGAATTTTAATGTGAATGTATAGAATGTGTAAAGATTCTGTAAATAGGGAATTATTCGTGAAAATGTGTGATATATTTCTTCATGTTTACGGAAGGTTATTTTATAACAACAAAAATGGAGGCATTAATATGTTGAAAAAAGTTTTTGTAATGAGTACAACAGTTGTACTAGCAGCGGGATTATTAAGTGGCTGTGGAACGAAGGAATCAAGTGCAAGTAAAAATGAAGATACGAAAAAAGGTTATGTACCGAAGACTTTAAATGTTCAATTTGTTCCTTCTCAAAATGCAGATACGTTAGAGGCGAAGGCAAAACCGTTGGAAAAGCTATTAAGTGATAAATTAAATATGCCGGTAAAAGTTAGTATTTCAACGAATTACAATACAATTGTAGAAGCGATGGCATCTAAGCAAGTAGATGTAGGCTTTTTACCTCCAACAGCGTATGTGTTAGCGCATGAGAAAAAGGCTGCAAATGTAATTTTACAGGCACAACGTTTTGGTGTAGATGATGAGACAGGAGCTCCTACAAAAGATTTAGTAGACTTTTATAAATCTGAGTTTGTTGTTAAGAAAGATTCTAATATTAACAGTGTAAAAGATTTAAAAGGTAAAAAAATTGGTTATCAAGATGTAACATCGTCAGCGGGGTATGTATGGCCTGCGGCTGTATTGTTAAAAGAGGGAATTGATCCGTTGAAAGATGTGAAACCTGTTACATTAAAAGGTCATGATCAGTCACTTATTGCTCTTTTAAATGGTGATGTAGATGCAGCTGTTGTATTCCAAGATGCTCGTAATATTGTAAAAAAAGATTATCCTAATATATTCGATCAAACGAAAATAGTGAAATTTACGGAGAAAATTCCAAACGATACGATTTCTGTACGTTCTGATTTAGATGCAGAGTGGAGCAAGAAATTACAGGATGCTTTCATTGAAATAGGAAAGAATGAGGAAGGGCACAAAATCATTAAAGAAGTATACTCACATGAAGGATACGTTAAATCTGATGATAGTAAATTTGATATCGTTCGTGAATACGGAAAGAAAGTAAAAACGCAATAATACATATGGAAATGGCAGCTAACTGGAAGGGGTGTAGTTTCAGTTAGTTTGCCGTTTTGAATACATAGAAGGTAGGTAAGATGTGTGATAGAGTTTCGAAATGTCTCCAAAGTGTATCCGAATGGTACAAAAGGATTGAATAATATAAACTTGAAAATTCGAAAAGGTGAGTTTGTTGTAATGGTAGGGTTATCCGGGGCTGGAAAGTCTACACTTCTCAGATCGGTAAATCGCCTTCATGAGATTACGGAAGGTGAAATCATAATAGAAGGTGAGTCTATTACTGCCGCAAAAGGAAAAGGGTTACGACGTATGCGCCGAGATATTGGTATGATTTTTCAAAGCTTTAACCTTGTAAAGCGGTCAACGGTATTGAAGAATGTATTAGCTGGACGTGTTGGGTATCATTCGACACTGCGTACAACGTTAGGTCTATTTCCAAAAGAGGATTTGGAGCTTGCATTTCAGGCGTTAAAAAGAGTGAATATTTTAGAGAAAGCATATGAACGAGCTGATGAATTGTCAGGAGGACAACAGCAACGTGTATCAATAGCGAGAGCATTGGCGCAAGAAGCGAAAATTATATTGGCAGATGAACCTGTTGCATCGTTAGATCCACTCACAACAAAGCAAGTGATGGATGACTTGAAAAAAATTAACGAAGATTTTGGAATTACGACAATTGTAAACTTGCATTCTATTGATTTAGCTAGGCAATATGCTACTCGTATTATTGGATTACATGCAGGTGAAATTGTCTTTGATGGATTGGTAGAAGAGGCAACGGATGAAAAATTTGCTGAAATTTATGGGGAAGTAGCTCAGAAAAGCGAATTATTAGAGGTGGCAGCCAAATGAAAGACGTGACGATATACTCGAAATCGATACCCAAGCCGCCGAGTAAATTGAAACATATGTTAACGGCTATTCTAGTTATTTTACTTTTGTGGGGAAGTAGTGTGCAGGTCGACGCATCATTTGCAAAACTAGTAGTTGGTTTTCCTAATATGATGGATTTGCTGAAAGAGATGGTGCCGCCAGATTGGAGCTATTTTCAAGTTATTACAACAGCAATGTTAGATACAATGCGCATGGCAATTATTGGGACGACTTTAGGAGCGATTTTAGCTATTCCAATTGCACTACTTGCGGCAAGTAATGTGTTTACTAGCGCATTTTTGTACAGTTCAGCTCGATTGATTTTAAATTTTATCCGGACAATACCAGATTTATTATTAGCGGCAATTTTCGTAGCTATTTTTGGAATAGGACCACTTCCAGGTATTTTGGCGCTTACTTTTTTCTCGATTGGACTCGTGGCGAAATTGTTGTATGAGTCAATTGAATCAATTGACCCAGGTCCATTAGAAGCGATGACAGCGGTAGGAGCGAATAAGGTGCAATGGATTGTTTATGGGGTAATTCCGCAAGTAAAAGCGCACTTTGTCTCCTATGTCCTTTATACATTTGAGGTGAATGTGCGTGCAGCAGCTGTTCTAGGCTTAGTAGGAGCGGGTGGTATTGGATTATATTATGATCGTACACTTGGATTTTTACAATATCAACAAACTGCTTCTATTATTATTTATACTCTTGTTGTTGTATTGCTAATTGATTATGTAAGTACATTGTTGCGGGAGAAATTATAATGAGTAAAACGACGATAATCGTACCGAAACCGAAGAAACCGAGTGTATATCGCTGGATTATTTTTATAGCACTTACAGTTATATATGTATGGGCCTTTTCAGGAGTCCCGCTAGAGGGAATAAAGGATACAGCGGGAGAAATTACAAAAGCAATTATGACAGGCGTACTGAACCCAGATTGGTCCTATGTATCTTTACCAGATGGTGAAGATTTATTACATGGTTTAATTGATACGTTGGCAATTGCGATATTAGGTACATTTATTTCTGCCTTTTTATCTGTTCCATTTGCTTTTTGGGCGGCAACGAATATGAGTAGTGGAAAATTAACTTCAGTAACTGGGAAATTTGTACTTAGTTTTGTTCGTACATTTCCTGAATTAGTTATGGCCCTTTTATTTATAAAAGCTGTCGGTCCAGGCTCTTTCGCCGGAGTTTTAGCTTTAGGATTACACTCTATCGGAATGTTAGGGAAACTATATTCGGAAGGAATTGAGAATATAGACAAGGGACCGACGGAAGCGTTAATCGCAACAGGTGCAAATCGGTTTCAAATACTTTGGTATGCAGTATTACCACAAGTGTTACCGGATTTTCTATCGTATACGTTATACAGATTCGAAATTAATGTACGATCCGCTGCGATTTTAGGTGTTATTGGAGCAGGTGGTATTGGTACTCCATTAATTTTTGCACTGAGTTCACGGAATTGGTCCCGCGTGGGAATTATTTTATTAGGCATCATTTTAATGGTAATTATAATTGATTTTATTTCAAGTTCGATTCGAAAACGGATTGTTTAACGAATTTTAAAAGCATCTAATTCAGATGCTTTTTTTGTATTTTTTTAGTGTTTATCAAAAAATTCGGTATAGAAGAAGTTCATATATTTGTATAAATATACAGATAATTCCCTTTCTTTTTAAAATAAAAATAATAAAAAAGTATGTCATATTGAATACCCATACATTCCCGTAATCACTGTTTTTTTTATGAAAAATCAAAAAAACATCAACATATTTGTCGATACATGTTGTATAATCTTGCGTGGGAAGCTATCATATAAATGTATAAAACGTTTACTAACATACGCGAAGGGAAGAATAGCATGTCACATTCAATCGAACAACTTTCTATCAACACGATTCGCACATTATCCATTGATGCGATTGAAAAAGCAAACTCTGGTCACCCAGGAATGCCAATGGGTGCAGCACCAATGGCTTATACAGTATGGACTCAATTTATGAAACACAATCCAAATAACCCAACGTGGTTTAACCGCGATCGTTTCGTATTATCTGCAGGTCATGGTTCAATGTTACTATACAGCCTACTTCATCTATCTGGTTATGACTTAACAATGGATGATTTAAAGAACTTCCGTCAATGGGGAAGCAAAACTCCAGGACATCCTGAGTATGGTCACACAGCAGGTGTAGACGCAACAACTGGTCCACTTGGACAAGGGATTGCAACAGCTGTTGGTATGGCGATGGCTGAAAGACATTTAGCAGCAAAGTATAATCGTGATGCGTACAATGTAGTAGATCATCATACATACGCTATTTGTGGTGATGGCGATTTAATGGAAGGCGTTTCTGCTGAAGCATCTTCATTAGCTGCTCATTTACAATTAGGTCGTCTTGTTGTGCTTTACGATTCAAACGATATTTCATTAGATGGCGATTTAAATCGCTCATTCTCTGAAAGTGTAGAAGATCGTTACAAAGCATACGGCTGGCAAGTAATCCGTGTTGAGGATGGAAACGATATTGAAGCAATTGCAAAAGCAATTGAAGAAGCGAAAGCTGACGAAAAACGCCCAACGCTAATTGAAGTAAGAACGACAATTGGTTTCGGTTCTCCAAACAAATCAGGAAAATCAGCTTCACACGGTTCTCCACTTGGTGTAGACGAAACAAAATTAACGAAAGAAGCATACGCTTGGACTGCTGAACAAGATTTCCATGTAGCAGAAGAAGTATATGACAACTTCCGTAAAACGGTACAAGATGCTGGTGAGACTGCACAAGCTGCATGGAACACGATGCTCGGTGAATATGCACAAGCATATCCAGAATTAGCAAACGAGCTGCAAGCAGCAATGAATGGTCTTCTTCCAGAAGGTTGGGAACAAAGCTTACCAACTTATGAATTAGGATCAAAAGCAGCAACACGTAATTCTTCAGGTGCTGTAATTAATGCTATTGCAGAGTCTGTACCATCATTCTTTGGTGGATCAGCTGACCTTGCTGGTTCTAACAAAACATACATGAATAACGAAAAAGACTTCACAAGAGCTGATTACAGCGGTAAAAACATTTGGTACGGTGTTCGTGAGTTTGCGATGGGTGCAGCAATGAACGGTATTGCACTACATGGCGGTTTAAAAACTTACGGTGGTACGTTCTTCGTATTCTCTGACTACTTACGTCCAGCAATTCGTCTTGCAGCATTAATGCAATTGCCTGTAACGTATGTATTTACACACGACAGTATCGCTGTTGGTGAAGATGGTCCAACGCATGAGCCGGTTGAACAATTAGCAGCACTTCGTGCAATGCCAAACGTTTCTGTTATTCGTCCAGCTGACGGTAACGAATCTGTTGCAGCTTGGAGATTAGCTTTAGAATCTACAAAAACACCAACTGCATTAGTGTTAACTCGTCAAGATCTTCCGACATTAGAAGGTGCAAAAGACGATACTTATGAAAAAGTAGCAAAAGGTGCATATGTAGTTTCTGCAAGCAAGAAAGAAACGGCTGATGTAATCCTACTTGCAACTGGATCTGAAGTAAGCTTAGCAATCGAAGCGCAAAAAGCTTTAGCAGCAGACGGCGTTGATGCAGCTGTTGTTAGCATGCCATCTATGGATCGCTTTGAAGCTCAAACTGCTGAGTACAAAGAATCTGTACTACCAAAAGTAGTAACGAAACGTTTCGCAATTGAAATGGGTGCTACATTCGGATGGCACCGTTACGTAGGTCTTGATGGAGATGTACTAGGTATCGACACATTCGGTGCTTCTGCTCCTGGTGAGAAGATTATGGAAGAGTATGGATTTACTGTAGAGAACGTTGTTCGCAAAGTAAAAGAAATGCTTTAATGATTTTAGAAAAATCTCTCCAGCATGGGGAGATTTTTCTATGTAATTGAGTTTTTTCGACAGGAAAAGTTTTTTCTCTCTCCGTAGTCAGACAATCATTGCAAATTTTCTCTTATATAATGTAGGGAAAAGGTTGTCCAGATCGGGAGGGAAAAAATGAAAACGTATGAATTGTATTTAATTCAAGAGGATATTGCGAAAGCTTACTTTGGTCGTGAATATTTGTTTTTTGATTTATTTGCTCGATTTTCAGAATCTGGGTCCCTTTCGGAAAAGAAAGTGTTATATAAGCAAATGATATATATTACGATGCCAATACAAGTAATGAAAATTCATCATAAATTAGAACAGGCTTTGCGTGTTCTTGGCAAATATGAAAGAACAAATCATACTCATACGCTTTATACAGGAGCCGAATACGGAGAAATAATGGTGAAACCACAATATATTCGAATGAATACTTCTGGAAATGTATCCATGGAAACAACTTTCTTTGAGGTGCTTAGAAAGTGTGAGTTAACATTTTTCGCGATGGATTATGAAAATAAAAAGTACGGTTGGTTAAATCCTCTCAAACAAGTACGAACATATGTATAAAAAATGTCGAATAGTATCTTGTCTTATTGAAAAGGTTTTAGTACACTGTAAGGTAGACAACATGAAGGAGGAAAAGATATGCCAATGTGGTTAGGTATTCTAGTGGGCGTAGTAGCACTAGTAGCAGGCGTGGCGTTAGGATTTTTCATTGCCCGCAAATATATGATGAATTACTTACAAAAAAATCCACCAATTAACGAACAAATGTTAAAAATGATGATGATGCAAATGGGACAAAAACCTTCCCAAAAGAAAATCAATCAAATGATGAGCGCGATGAACAAGCAACAAACAAAATAAGCGCAAAAGGGCACTCTTACCGAGTGTCCTTTTCTTTTGGATATAAAAGATATTCAAAACTTTTAAAAATTCTGCATTTTTGATAAACTGAAAATATCGCTCATTTTAAGGGAGGAGGATAAATATGAAAGTGTTTTTTAATTTAGCTTGGTTTTTTAAACAAGAAAAACGAGCGTACATAATCGGAATTATTATGTTATTTGGTGTCGCGCTTCTTGAACTTGTAGCGCCAAGGGTGCTAGGAATTGTAGTAGATGAAATTAATAATGGAACATTAACATCTGAAAAATTGTTGAACTGGGTTATTCTATTAGTAGTTGTAGGAATTACGATGTATATATTACGTTACTTATGGCGTATTATGATTTTTGGATCTTCTTTAAAACTAGCTCGTCAATTGCGAAAGAATTTATATGAACATTTTACAAAGATGAGCCCATCCTTTTATCAATCACGTCGTACGGGCGACTTGATGGCACATGCGACAAATGATATTCAGGCGATTCAACAAACTGCTGGGTCAGGTGTGTTAACACTCGTTGATTCATTAGCTGTTGGAGGATGTGTACTCGTAGCGATGGGGTTTACAATTAGCTGGAAGTTAACGTTATTAAGTTTAATTCCGATGCCAATTGTAGCTATTTCTACAAATTATTATGGAACTTTACTGCATAGAAGATTTCATAAAGCACAGCAATCGTTTTCTGAAATCAATGATAAAGTACAAGAAAGTATGAGTGGGATGAAGGTAATTCGCTCACTTGGACAAGAGAAAGAGGATTTACAATCGTTTCGGAAGAAATCGGAAGATGTCGTACATAAAAATATGCTAGTCGCACGTATTGACTCGTTATTCGATCCAACGATTGCCCTAATTGTCGGATTTTCATTTTTAATCGCAATTTGTTACGGATCATTATTAGTTGTACGGGGTGAATTAACTGTAGGAGAATTAGTAACATTTACAACATACTTAGGGACTCTTGTATGGCCAATGTTAGCTTTTGGATGGCTATTTAATATTATGGAGCGTGGACGTGCTTCGTATGATCGTGTGGAGAAAATACTTTCACAAACTTCGGATGTAGTGAATAAGGAAAATGCTATACATGCTATAGCAAGTGGTGATGTTTCGTTTTCAGTTGATTCGTTTTCTTATAAAAAGAATGAACTATTAAACTTAAAAGATATTTACTTTAACTTAAGAAAAGGTGAAACGTTAGGAATTGTAGGGCGTACCGGTGCAGGGAAGACGACGTTATTAAAATGTTTAATTCGCGAGTATGACCACTTTAATGGTGAATTAAAAGTTGGTGAGCGGGATATTCGAGATGTAACACTTCACGGTGTACGCTCTGCAATTTCATACGTACCGCAAGATCATTTTTTATTTTCAGCGAGTATTGGGGAGAACATTGCTTTTGGAAAGGCCGATGCTACATATAAAGAAATTAGCAGGGCTGCTGAGATTGCTTGTATTCATAATGATATTATTCAATTTTCGGAAGGATATGACACGGTAGTAGGTGAAAGAGGAGTTTCGCTATCAGGAGGCCAAAAACAGCGGATTTCAATTGCACGTGCGTTATTAACGAATGCTGAAATTTTAATTTTAGATGATTGTTTATCAGCTGTAGATGCAAAAACAGAAGAAACTATATTAACTGCATTGAAACGAGAAAGAGCAGAAAAAACGACGATTATTACTGCGCATCGTTTAAGTGCGATTCAGCATGCAAATCTTATTCTTGTTATTGATGAGGGTAAGATTATGCAACGAGGAACACATGAACAACTAATGAACGAAAATGGTTGGTATAAAGAAATGTATGAAAGCCAGCAGTTAGAGGAACTGGTAGAGAAAGGAGGCGTATGATGGCTGAGAAAAAGCAGAGTGATTTAAGGAGATTGCTTTCTTATATGAGACCATATAAAGGGTTATTAGCGTTAGCATTTTTATTTCTAGTTGGTGCAACTGTAGCTGAAATGATGGGTCCTTTTTTAATTAAACAATTTCTTGATGAACACTTAGTACCACGTAACTTTGAACAATCAGCACTTGTTACTCTATTTGTAGTGTATATTATTGCTCACTTATTAAAAGTATTATTTACGTATTTAGACTTATTGTACTTTCAAAATATCGCTTTTAAGATTGTTCAAGATATGCGAGTTGAAGTGTATGAACATGTTCAAAAGTTATCATTAAGTTTTTTTGATCGTACGCCGATTGGTACGCTCGTATCTCGTATAACGAATGATACGGAAGCGATTAAGGATTTTTATGTTAGTGTACTATCAACATTCGTGAAAAATGTAGTCTTTTTAGTGGGAATTTTAGTAGCGATGTTTTTACTAGATGTAAAATTAGCGCTATTTTCTCTCATATTAATTCCAATTATGTTTGCGATTATGGTACTGTATCGCCGGAAAAGTGCAGCTTTTTATTTAGAGGTACGTAATCAACTAAGTGTATTAAATGCAAAGTTAAATGAGTCCATTCAAGGGATGAATATTGTTCAAGTGTTCCGGCAAGAAAAGCGGATGAGAAAAGAGTTTGAAGAAGTCAACAATAAGCATTATAGTGCTGGACGTCGTACATTGAAATTAGATGCATTACTTTTACGTCCAGCAACAGATCTTGTTCATATTGTAGCAATTGCGTTAGTTCTTGGTTTATTTGGAATTGACGCTTTAAAGAGTCCTGTCGAAGTAGGGGTTTTATATGCTTTCGTTAACTATATTCACCGCTTCTTTCAGCCGGTAAACGAGATGATGATGAAACTATCTTTCTTCCAACAAGCGCTCGTTTCATCATCGCGTGTATTTTATTTAATGGATGATAAAGATTTAGCTCCTGTTCAAATGGGGAGTGAAAATCCACGAGTAGTTAACGGGGAAATTCAGTTTAAAGATGTTACTTTTTCATATGATGGAAAGCGTGACGTTTTAAAAAATGTATCTTTTCACGTAAAACCAGGGCAAACGGTTGCTTTCGTCGGACACACTGGTAGTGGTAAGAGTACAATTATGAATTTATTAATGAGATTTTACAATATTAGATCAGGTAATATTGTAATAGACGGAGTGGGTTTAGAGAAGTTTGAAGAACAAGAAATTCGAAAGAAAATTGGTCTTGTGCTGCAAGATGCATTTTTATTTGCTGGAAATGTAAAGCAAAATATTCGTATGTATAATGAAGAGATAACGGATGAAGAGATAGAAGAAGCAGCGCGATTTGTGCAAGCGAATACGTTTATTGAAAAATTATCGGAGCAGTATGATACAGAAGTTGTCGAGAGAGGAGCTGCGTTTTCTAGTGGTCAAAGGCAATTAATTGCTTTTGCTAGAACGATAGCAACTAATCCGAAAGTATTAGTGTTAGATGAAGCGACGGCAAATATTGATACAGAAACAGAGGAGGCTATCCAAACGGCATTGCAGCAAATGCGAAAAGGTAGAACAACGATAGCGATTGCACACAGATTGTCTACAATCCAAGATGCGGACCAAATATTTGTTATGCATGAAGGGGAAATCAGAGAAAGAGGAACACATCAAGAGTTACTTAGTGAACAAGGACTTTACTACAATATGTACTTACTACAAAATAAAGGGAGTTTGCAAAAGGCCTTGTAATTACAAGGCCTTTTTTGAGGTGTTAAAAGTGTATTAATGGAGTTTCTGGTGGACGGTGTAGTTTCAATTCCACTTTCTTCTTAAACATTTCAACAAAATAAATATAGTAGAACTTTATTACTATAGTATAAACGTCGTGTCCGCTAACTGAAGTTATACATATTGTATACGGAATAAAAAAATTGATAGGAGCTTTTATATGCAAAATAGATCCAGTTCAAATGTTACGTTTATCGATGTGTCTCATTGGGAAGGAAACATTGATTGGAATGCTGTGAAGTCATCTGGCATTCCAGCGGCGTATGCAAAAGCGACGGAAGGTGTGAACTATATTGACCCTACTTTCGTTCAAAATGTACAAGCTGCGAGAAATGCGAATGTATTAATCGGTGCATATCATTTTGCGCACCCAGAACAAAATGATGCAATTTCAGAAGCGAAATGTTTTGTGAATATATTACAGAGTAATCAGACGGACTTAATTCCTGTTTTAGATTTAGAATCGCCAACGGATAGTAGCAATAGTAGTTTAACGGGTGCGACTATATCAAATTGGGCAAGAAGTTTCGTAAATTATGTGAAACAAGCTACTGGGAAAAGTGTAATGTTATATACAGGAGTTTGGTATATTAATGAATTTGGAATTAACGGGTTAAGTGACATTCCACTATGGATTTCCAGATATTCTAGTATACCACCTGCTGATGCTGGTGGATGGACAGAGTGGACGGCATGGCAGTACACAGATTCTGGTCAAATTTCAGGTGTAGGAAATTGTGATGTATCAGCAGCTGTTTCATTAGAAGCTTTACAAGGAAATGGAGCAAGTGGTGGAGGTAATGTTCCCACGCCTAATAATGCGACTCCAGTATACGGAGTTGCTGTAATTAATGGAGATAATGTGAATTTACGAAGTGGACCATCTTTACAGTCTAGTGTAATTCGCCAATTGAATCGTGGCGAATCATATGAAGTTTGGGGAGAACAAGATGGATGGCTCTGTTTAGGGACAAATCAGTGGGTATATAATGATTCAAGTTATATTCAGTATAAACATTATGTGGCAACTATTACTGGCGATAATGTGAATCTGCGAGACGCTCCATCATTAAACGGGAATGTTATAAGACAGTTACATCATGGTGAATCATATCGAGTATGGAGTAAGCAAGATGGATGGCTTTGCTTAGGGACAAATCAATGGGTATATAATGATTCAAGTTATATTCAATATGGTGTGCAATAAAGTGAAAATTTAATTGATGGGGATTGTCCACACTGATTATTGGACAATTGGCCAGTACCAAGTGTTTTTTACCAGCAGTCTAACTATAAAAAGGTATCTTACTTGAGGTGCCTTTTTATAAAAAATATATAATTTTTACAAAGTGTATATTAAAAGCATAGTATAATATAATCGATATATTTATAAAAAAAATCGGAAATGAAATAAAGGAGTAATAATATGGAGTATGTGCTAATAGGTGGGATTTTAATATTATTAGCTGTAGTGTTTGTACTGTTTTATAAAAATAAACAGTTAGAATCAGAGAGTCAGCAAGTAGAGTTTGAAAAGAAACAAGCGATTGAAACGTATGAAGATGAGATTGCAGCTACGATTACAGAGCATAAAGAACAACAGGATACTTTAAAGAATATGGAACAGAAAAAATATAATGATTTACAAGTGAATACAGCTAGAGAACTTGAAAATATGCGTATGATGAAAAATCAATTGGCTGTTCAACATAGTAAAGAACGTAGTGAAATGCAAGATAAACATAGTAACGAAATACATATGTTTCAAAATTTAATTGCGGATTTACGAGAATATACCAAAAATGGTGCTGAAGTGAATGCGCATGAAACATTACATTATATGAAGCGAGGTTTCGTTGAGCAAGGAATCATACTAGAAGAAGAGTTTCATATTATACCGAACGTTTTTATGATACGCAATAAATATAGAGATAAACGTGACATAAACGATAATCGAATCCATCACCTCATCTTATGTAAAGCTGGCATGTATTTACTTGAGACGAAAGAATGGACAGGGAAATTAATCCATGGCCTAACGAGAGAAAATGCGGGTGTATATTCATTTATGATTGATGAAATCGGCAAGTATCAACATGAAATTGAAAAAGAAGAGACATTTGAATTTATTACGGATGGAACTTCATTAACTTTGCAAGTAAGAAATGAAGGGAATCCAGCATATAAAGCGAAAAAATTAGCTCAAACTGTGTATGATTATTTGGAAGAAATACAAGTAGATATTGTAAAGGGAAAAGTAAAACCGGTTGTATATTTTGAAAATGAGAGTGGCAAAGAAGTTATTGATCTTTCTAATGAAAAATTGCCGAGATTAAAAGATAGAGAGCAAATTGTAACGTTTTTCAGAAATGAAATTTTAACAGGTAAAGTAATATATACAGCACAAGAACTACAAAAGATTAGAGATATAATTGGCCAGATGAATTATGTTACGAAGTGAAAAATAAAGTAAAACTTTAATCAGCAGGGCTTTATGGGCAAACGGACTCCTACCCTGTACAGCCGAATTTTGAGGTGGGGTCTAACTGCCCGCAAATAGTGGGATAAAGTAGGTGCTATTTGGATGGAGAAAGGTAAAAGCGCTATATTGTGGGGAATGTTGTACGCTTATTTTTGTTTGTATATATTAATGTACATTGCGTTTATTTTCGTTATTGATATGGTTCATGTGTCATTGAGTGTAATGAGTATTTTTGTGGTAGTAATGCCGTTTATTTTATTAGTTATTATTCAAAAGTCTATCCTACATGTTTCTGCAAGACGTAATAAAGATAAGAAACAACTGTTCACTGTAATAATGGTGGGTCTCATTCCATTGGTAGTATGCACAATACAATTAAGTGCAAATAAATACATTTCAAACTTTAATCAGGAACGATGGTTAAAGTTTGAAGATAAACGGGTACATATGGTAGATGACCTAATGCAAGAACATAAATTAATAGGGAAATCAAACGAGGAAATTACAAAATTATTAGGGGCTCCTACAGAAACAAGAAGTTTGGAAGAGGGAATTACCACTTTGTACTATCTTGGGAATGAACGTGGTTTCATTTCTATAGATAGTGAATGTCTTGTTTTGCAATTTGATAGAGATGGTAGGGTTATAGAATATAAGGTGCAACGAGATTGAAATAGTGAGAGGAAGAAGCTATACCTTTTATAGCTTCTTTTCCATATTCCAATATAGAAAAAGTAGGCAAATAGTAGTCATTCCTATCCATACGAATGGGGTAGAGTTTGTTATATTGTAAAGGGTTATTTAGTTTAGAGGTTTGCTAAACAGGCGGTTCAACGTGTTTATGGGTTAGGTATTGTAAAAGGGAATGAGAATAATGAGTTTATGCCAAAAGGTTTTGCAACACGTGGGGAATCGGCAGCATTTATTAATAGAATGTTAAAAGTAATAGAGAGTAAATAATGGAAAGGCATTCGCTTTGGCGAGTGCTTTTTTATTTTTCAATATGTTATAGAAAGGGGATGTGAATTTTGACTGGAATAAGGAATGAAAGCGGAGGTGATGCATATATTTAGATGCATTGGGTAGTTTTTTATAATTTTGTATAAAATGAAAAGGAGGTAAGACGGTGAAAGCGATACCGACTGATGTCCTGAGTAAGGAATTGATGGAAAGAGAAGGGGTTATATCTATTACAGTGAAGGAATTTGAAAAGATAGAAGTGGCCGGGGTTGTTGTCTCTGGACCAGCTGTAATTTTGATTAATCAAGATTAAGTACATATTATCAATATAGAAAAATAGTAAAAGCATCCGTTTAGGGTGCTTTTTGTTTGTATAGAAGTGTGCATATGATAGATAATTGGGGTATTGGAGGGGAGTATGTGGCAATTATTATAACAATGTTATTAATGGGAGTTTTATTAGGATTTGTCGGAGCAGGAGGAGCAGGATTTATCATCGGGATACTCACCCTGGTATTCCATATCCCTATTCATGTTGCGCTTGCAACATCTTTAACTGCTATGGCATTTACAACATTATCTGGAGTAGTAAGTCATTACCGAGAAGGGAATGTTGTGTTTGTAATAGGTGGGATTGTTGGGGGATTTGGAGCAATTGGTTCCTTTATTGGTTCAAAGTTTGGTTCGCTAATACCAGCGCATCTTCTGCACTGGTTTACAGCGGGTATGTTATTTTTATCTGCAATTTTTATGTTTATTCGATTGATTATGTTCCAAAACAGGGAGCAGCCGTCTTTAAAAGAGGAAAAAGAACTTACGAAAGATAACTTGATTAAATGTATATGTCTCGGATTGGTTACTGGAATTTTAGCTGGTTCGTTTGGGATTGGTTCAGCACCCTTTATCCAACTCGGGTTAATGGTTCTATTAGGTTTAACGATCCGTCAATCTGTAGGGACGACAATGCTCGTTATATTACCAATCGCAATTGGAGGTGGGCTTGGATATAGTTCGGAAGGGTATTTAGATTATGTATTATTAGTACAAGTTTTAATCGGGACAATGTTAGGCGCATATATAGGAGCTAAGTTTACAAATTATGCACCTCGCATGCTTCTAAGGTTTTCGATGATTATGACACCAATATTAGCTGGATGTATGTTGTTAGTAGATTAAAGAGAATATATAGAAGCATATTAATATATTTTACGAATGAATTATGTAAGTAATTCATATTTCTCATATAAAAAGATTTGCTTTAATATAATGAGTGTAAAGTTCGAGTATTCGAAGTATTACTTGAATTATATCCCTATCCCTTTTCTAAAAAATGCGAACAAGTTTTGCCCTATTCTATTCAATAGTTTATTGTATAGAAATATATTGTTCGATGACCATTATGGAACGCACATAATGGGTAAATCCCGATCCTTAAAGAGGATGCCCCTAATCTTCATGTGAAAATATGATCGGATAAGAAAGCTGGCCAATTTATGGTCAGCTTTCTTTTTGTTCAAAGAGTAATTCTTCTTTAATTTCTGTTTGCAATAATAAAGTTTTTCCGAAACGACGTTTACATTCAGCCCGTACTTTTTGAATGGCTAGTAGCTGAGAAGTAGCGGGCACTGTGACAATTGCTTGTCGAGGTTTCCGATTTTCTTCACAAAAAATACATTCCACAACATATTTAGAAATCATAATTTCATCCTTTCGGTTTGAATTTCTAAGAAGGGACTGCTCATGAAGTTGATGTAATCTTTCGTCATCGTTTTACTTTTCTCCTCTTTTTTCAAGGATAAATATAAAGAAAGATAGAAAGTTAGTATGGGGGAGATAGGATGAAAAGATGGATTGGTACGGCAGCTATATGTATGAATGAAAAGAATGAGTTTCTAATGGTATTACAAGGAAAAGTAAATGAAGAGAAGCGATGGTCTGTGCCGAGCGGAGGACAAGAAGAGGGAGAAGAGCTTGAAGAGTGTTGTGTTCGTGAAGTATGGGAAGAAACGGGTTATGAAGTAGAAGTTATAGACAAGCTATGTGAAAAAAAGGGGATAACATATGGGGTACCAGTTCATGTGTATTACTATGTTGTGAAGTTAATAGGTGGTAACATGGAAATACAAGACCCTGATGAGTTAATACATGAAATAGATTGGAAAGGAATAGATGAAGTGAAAAAATTATCTTTATCGTTTTTGGAAGATTATGAGCTATTATATAAATATGCAAATAAAAAAGAAAGTGTTTAAACACTTTCTTTTTTATTGTATCCAAGATAAGAAAAGCGGAACGATAACTAAACTAGCTCCAGCTGTTAAAAGCATTGATAAACTTGCAATTGTACCTTCTACAGGACCGATTTCAAATGCTTTTGATGTTCCGGTTCCATTCGCGCTAGTACCTAGCATTATACCTTTTGCGAGCGCTGTTTTAATACGGCATATGCGTATGAGCGTAGGACCGAGTAATGCTCCAGTTAAGGCAGTTAATACGACGAAAACGGCTGTTAATTGTGACATGCCGCCAATCATTTCTGAAATAGCCATTGCAATAGGTGTTGTTACAATGTGCGGTGCTAAGCTTTGTTCTATTGTAGAGTCAATTTGAAAAAAATCAGCTAATAGTGCGGAAGTAATAACCGATAGAAATGAACCAACAATGACATTAATTAAAATGGCCGTTCCATGTTTTTTTAATAAATTAAAGTGTTTATAGATTGGCCATGCGAAAGCAACTGTAGCAGGTTTTAATAATTCTGTTAGCCAATGACTACCAGATTCGTAGGTTTCGTATGGTGTATCTAATCCAAGTAATAAAGCAATTAAAATGATTGGGCATACAAGAAGGGGAGAAAGCAAACTCCAATTCCAGCGTTGATACATTTTTTTAGATACCCAATATGTGAATAGTGTTAATAGTAAACAAAGAAAGTCGATCATTGTGATGATCCTTTCCGCTTTAATAGCAATTCTGTTAAAAGTCCTGTTACGAGAGTGACACAAAGTGTACTAATCACGATAATTAAAATGAGATCGATTCCATATTGTGATAATGTATCTTTGTAACGAATGACAGCGACTGCAGAAGGGATGAAAAATAAAATAAGTTCTTTTAATAAAAAGTCTGCACCGTCTTGTATCCATTCTTTTTTCACTATGTTAAATTTTAATGAGATTAATAATAAAAAAATACCGATTATACTTCCTGGAACTGGGAGGTGTGCCTGTTTTGCAATCCATTCACCTGTCCAAGCGAAACAAAATAATAATAAAATTTGTCCGCTTAACTTCCACCATTTCATACAGTAACCACCTCTTTGTTTTTTACATAAAAATTGTAAAAAATAATTCGCAATTTCTACTATACGTTCATTCGAAATATTTGTCTAATATATAAATTATATGTTATTAATATATTAGATGTATTAATCGAAAATGAAAAGGGTGTCCAAAATGGAATTACGGCATTTGCAATATTTTGTTGTAGTGGCAGAGGAATTGCACTTTGGACGAGCAGCTGCTCGTTTACAAATGACACAACCCCCGCTTAGTCAACAAATTCAGCAATTAGAAAAAGAAATGGAAGTTATGTTATTTTCAAGAACGAAGAGAAAGGTTGAATTAACAGAAGCTGGAGAAATGTTTTTAAAAGAAGTAAAAAAAGCGTTTGAACAAATTGAAAAAGCAGTAGAAGTCGCACAAAGTGCTCAAAGGGGAGAAGTGGGATCACTTTCAATTGGTTTTGTAGGTGCGGCGATATATGATATTTTACCGTCAATCGTCAGGGAGTATAGAAAGAAATTTCCAAGAGTGTCTGTTGCATTACATGAATTGTCAACACCGGATCAGGTGCATGCACTT
Organism: Bacillus sp. NPDC057893; assembly: GCF_042796455.1. Taxonomy (NCBI): domain Bacteria; kingdom Bacillati; phylum Bacillota; class Bacilli; order Caryophanales; family Bacillaceae; genus Bacillus; species Bacillus sp. NPDC057893. The sequence goes on from NZ_JBHVNG010000001.1 coordinate 1,231,858, forward strand.
CATGATAATCGAATTGATATTGGATTTTTACGTCCGCCAATTCCAACGCAATTACTTGAGTTAGAACCAATTCAAAAACTTTCGTGTACGTTATGCTTACCGAAGGCGCATCCACTTGCTGAAAAGGACGAAATACATATCGAAGATTTAAGGGATGAACCGTTCGTATTTATTACGAGACCAGTATGGCCAGCGTTATACGATACAATTTTATCGCTTTGCCGCGATGTTGGTTTTAGTCCGCACATTGTACAAGAAGCAACGGAGTATCAAACTGTCATGGGGCTTGTAGCAGCAGGTATTGGAATTACAGTAATACCTGTATCCGCAAATAAATTGTATAAAACAGAAGTTGTATATAAAGAGTTATGTGATTCTAATTTTGTTGCAGAAATGTCAGTGGCTTATAAAAAAATGAATAACAATCCAGAATTGTTAGAGTTTTTGAAAATTGCAAGAGAGAAAAAAAGGATTGAAGTGGAAGATGCGAAGGCTGAATAGTTGATGAAGTTACAAGGCAGTCATGATAATTAAGTTATATAAAGATTCACCTCATTAAAAAAAAAACGGAAATGCAACTAAAGTGCATTTCCGTTTTTTTTATGCTAAAGAGGTAAATGTGCTTGGTTTCTAGGACTAAAGGCTTAGAAAAGATTCCGATTGAAGTGCGATGTTTAAAATGTCATATTTTTATACACTAGTAGTATAGAATACGTATGTTATGAAGTAAGGTAGGGGAAGGGATCTATGTCTTTATGTCGGTTAGCGAGAAAAAATATACAAACATTTGCTACCAAAAGGTTAAAACAATTTACGTGGATTGCTATGAATACAATGATTTGTTTTTTTATGATATCATTCCGATTCAATGAAGCTGTAATAAGTAAAGCGGGATATACACTTATATTTGTAAAGTGGTTTTATGCTATGTTTCTATTTGGAGTTTTTGTATGTATTTTCATTACTTATAAAATGACATCCTCTTTTTTACAGGTAAGAAGAGAGGAGTTTAAATCGTATGAAGTAGTGAATATGACGAGAAAAGGAATGTTATGTTTATTGTGTTATGAGCAATTATTAATTTACGGAGGAGCTTTCGTTTTCGGATTAATTCATGGTATGTTATTTTTGAAATTATTTATTATTATTTTTATGAAAACAGTAGGAATCCAAGGAGTAACAAATGCACCGATTACGACGTATGCGATAATGGTAACAGCAGTTGTTATGATAACCGTCATTATAATATCAATGTGGCAATGTTGTAGGTTTATACAAAGGTTAAAGGGTGAAAGGTCATATGAAACAAGGAGAAAGGCATGAGAAATCATGTCTTTTTCTTCGTTTTACACATATTATTAATCATGATACAGTGGGAAGAACTGAAAAAAAGAGTTAAGAAGAAAGGTTGTATGGAATGATAAATGAGCAAGCGATCGTAAAAGTTGATCGATTAACAAAGCGAATTGGTTCAAAGACGTTAGTAGAAAATATTAGTTTTGAAGTGGAAAAAGGTGAAGTAGTTGGCTTATTAGGACCAAATGGTGCTGGAAAAACGACATTAATGCGAATGATGGTCGGAATGATTCGTATGACAGAAGGAGAAGTATGGATTGATGGTCAATCTGTAAAACAGCAATTTGAAAAAACTGCTGCGAAAATTGGCGCTGTAATTGAGACACCAGAATTTTATCCTTTCTTAAGCGGCTATGAAAATTTAACATATTTCGGACGAATGAATGGCAATGTGACTGAAGAGCGTATCGATGAAGTTGTGCAACTATTAGGAATGGGACAAGTGATTGACCGTAAAGTAAAAGCATATTCACTCGGTATGAGACAACGTTTAGGAATTGCTCAAGCACTTATACATAATCCAGATGTATTAATACTAGACGAACCAACGAACGGATTAGATCCTAGTGGTATACATGAAATGCGGATGTACATAAAGAAAATTGCACATGAACAAGGAAAAGCTGTTCTTGTCTCTAGTCACTTACTCTCAGAAGTTGAATTAATGTGTGACAGGGTTATTATTATTCAGCATGGAGAATATGTCGCAACACAAAATATTCAAAGTGATAAAAAGGAAGAAACAGAAGAAATACATATACGTGTAGATGATGCGAATAAAGCGGCAGAGGTTTTAGAATACGATGTTTTAGTAAAAGAAAATGAATTAATTATAAACGTGAAAGATAAAGAAATTCCGAATATTCTGCGTATATTGATGGAGAAAAATATTCAAGTTTATCGTGTTTATGAGGAAAGAAAAACGCTAGAAGAGCAGTTTTTAGAATTAACAGGGGGAAAAGATATTGTTTAATTTAGTTTATAACGAGCTGTATAAAATATTTAAGCGAAAGCGAACGATTATTCCTTTTGCAGTTATTGCGGTATTAATTATTGGATTAGGATGGGTTACGGTAAAGTATTTAGAGCCAGAAACAAAAGGGTGGAAAGCGGATTATACAGAACGAACTGTAGAAATTGAGAAAAAGCTCGGCATGAAAAAAGAGGATATTTTAACAGAAAAGTCAGGAGACGAGCTTGTAAAGGAATACCAGCTTAAAATGAAGCATTTAGATACGAATACAGCGCCAGCAAGTAGTTCTCCACTTTCTTTCATGAGAGATACTGGTTTTATTGTTTTTCCTATTTTACTTCCATTTATTCTCGTATATGCGAGTACAATTTTTGCGAATGAATATAGCTGGGGAACATATAAATTTTTAACGATTCGTCCAGCGAGTCGATTTAAAATATTAACAGCAAAATTTTTAGCAATCGTTATATTTGCAGCGTTATTGTTTATATTTAATATGATTTTTTCCGTATTATGTGGGCTGATTATTTATAAATTCCAACAACCAGCTTGGACTGAATTTGTCGTTCAAAATGGAAATATAATAAAACAAAATATTTTCGTAGAAGCAAGTAAATATTATATTTTATCTTGGTTACCAACTCTTGTGTATGCTGCATTTGCCTTTATGATTTCCATCTTAACTAGATCGAGCGGAGGTGCAATCGGGATTTCTCTATTTCTCGCTTTATCAGGGGGAATAGCGCTAATTCCGGCATCAAGATATGAATGGGCGAAATATTTATTACCAGCGAATACAGATTTATATGGGCTGTTAAAGGGTGGAAGCTTTATTGATGGAGTAACATTCCCATTTGCTTCTTGTATGCTTCTTTTATACTTAGCTGTATTTTTAGGGGTTTCCTATACTGTATTTATAAAACGAGATTTAACAGCATAAGCAAAAGCCGTTAAGGGTAACTTAACGGCTTTTTGCTTGTAATAGTTGATGAATAGTTTCTTCGGCTAATAAGGCGAAATAAGCCGCGCTAATAGGCAATGCTTTTTCATCTACTGTAAAAGCTGGATGATGCCATTCATGTGTACCACTTGTTCCCATAAAGACGAATGAACCTGGTATTTCTTGTTGGTAAAAAGAAAAATCTTCTCCTGCCATTGATGGTGTAGGAGAGATAACGTTTAGATTCATTTTCTCTGCAATCTGAATAGAAAGATCAGTGAGTACTTTATCGTTTTGAACAGCAGGAGGACCTGGGTAAAATCGAAATTCTGTTTTTACACCTAGTGCATCAGAAACGCCTTTAATGATACGTTCCATTAATGCCGGAATCTTTTCACGTGTTTCAGCTTGGAATGTACGAACAGTTCCTTCTAATGTAGCTTTTTCAGGAATAACGTTCCATGTATTCCCTGAATGAATGTTTGTTACACTTACGACAGCGTTATGAGAAGAACTAATATTTCGGCTTACAATTGTTTGAAGTGCCATAACGATTTGAGATGATGCAACGATAGGGTCGACGCCGGCATCAGGCACAGCTGCATGTGTCCCAACACCATGAATTTCAATTTCAAATCGATCTACTCCAGCCATTAGTGGACCGTCTTTAATACCGATTGTACCTACTGGTAAATCGGGCTTATTATGCATACCAAACACGGCTTGTACATTCTTTAAATGCCCAGCTTCAACAACTTTACATGCTCCGTTTCCACTTTCTTCAGCAGCTTGGAATATAAAGCGAACAGTTCCGTTAAGTGAAGCTTCTTTTTCTTTTAATAAGTAAGCCGCACCCAACATAGCAGCTGTATGAAAATCATGCCCACAAGCATGCATTTTACCTTGTATTTTTGAAGTGTATGGAAGGTCTGTTTCTTCCTGTATAGGAAGGGCATCGATATCAGCACGAAGCGCTACAATCGGTCCGTTGTTATTACCAGAAATTTCAGCGATAATTCCTGTTTCTAAATTAGAATCAATAATAGTAATGTTAGCTTCTTCTAACCAATTTTTTATCGCTTTTGTCGTTTCAAATTCTTCGTATGATAGTTCTGGGTATTCGTGTAAATGTCGACGAATAGAAATAAGTTTTTCTGTTAATTGATTTGGAATGGATGCCACTTATTATGCCCTCTTTCTTAAGTGAAGTATTTATATTAATTATACAATAATAAAAGAGAGGATTCTCAAATGAAAATCCTCTCTCGTTTATGCTGCCACTTTTTTATGAGTATGTTGTTTTTTATAACGTCCACGCATTGCGTATGCAATTTGCGGGATTGCGATACCGATTAAAATAAGTGATACACCGAACCATTGTGAAGATAGTACAGCTTCTTTTAAAACGAATACAGACATAATTGTTGTAACTGGTAGTTCGGCTGCACCAAGAATAGTCGCTAATCCAGACCCGATTTTTGGAATGCCAATTGTAAAGGCAATAGACGGAATAACGATACTAAATATTCCTAATCCTAAGCCATATTTCCAAAGCCCTTGAGAAATGGCACCGTTCATAATAAATGTTGGCGGGAATACGAGCATTACTAAAGTTAAAGCACCAGCCATTAAAAGAACACCGCGCGGTAATGAAGGCACTTCAACAGCAACTTTTCCGCTCACGAAAATGTATGTTGCGAATGTAACGGCAGATAATAAACCTAAAATGATTCCAGTCGTATCGAAATCACCTGCTGATTTTTCTATTAAACCACTTGATAAAAATGTACCTACAAGTAAGAAAATAACCGAAATAACTTTTTCTCTTGAAGGTAATGTTTTCGTTGCGACTGCTTCAATGATAATCCCAACCCAAACGAACTGGAATAAAAGTATAATTGCAATAGAAGCTGGTACAGTTTTTAATGAAGCGTAATAAAAAATTCCAGTGAAGCTTGCCGATGTTCCTGCAACGAATAAAATTAAGGCTTGTTTTAATGGAACACGGTGTCTAGAAAATAGAAGTGTAATAGTAAGCAAAATAATCCAACCGAACAAATATTGGCTACCAATTACCTCTCCAAGTGAAAATCCTTCTGCATAAGCAAGTTTAACGAAAATAGCTAAAATCCCATAACTACACGCTCCTAATAAAACTAAAAGAGAATAACGAAGCATGAAAAATTCCTCCCATCTATATGAAATTGTTCCGTAACGGACATATATAACTAGAGGGAAGTATACAAAATTAAAAATAAAGGGTCAACTGAAAGAAAAGTGCGACATTTTATAGAATAATAATAAAAGTATGATATTTATGCATAATCTTGAAATTAATAATAATTAAAGTATTGTAAAATCAGCGTTGCATTGTATAAAGACAGCATTTGAAAAAAATATTTTTTCAGGTCGATATGTGTGAAGTTAATTGTAATGTGCTAAGTATTTGAGAAACTGTGAAACCTTTGTTATGTTAGTAACAACTAGAAAGAGCTTCATAATTCAATTGAGATTGTTCTATATAATAGAAGGAAATAAAAACGTTGTATTAGAAACTGTTTGAAAGGGTAGTTTTTCTTATTATCACGTTGTTAAAGTGAGTTCACGAATTGTTCATAGTATTTTTATGTGTTTTTGCTACAATATGTAAGGAGAGGAGTGGAATTATGCAAGATATTAGTATTTTTTTAGCGTTTGGCGCCGGGTTTTTATCATTTATTTCCCCATGTTGCTTACCGCTTTATCCGGCATTTTTATCGTACATAACAGGTATGTCGGTTTCTGAATTGAAAGAAGAAAATGCAATGCTTCGCAAAAGAAGTATGATACATACAGCGTTTTTCTTACTTGGATTTTCAATTATATTTATTGCAATTGGATTTGGTACTAGTTTTATCGGAGGAATCTTTACAGATTATAAAGATTTAATTAGACAGTTAGGTGGTATATTTATCATCGTGTTCGGTCTTATTATTGTCGGTGTATTTAAGCCGAAGTTTCTAATGCAAGATCGTAAATTTACTTTCAAAAACCGTCCGAGTGGTTATTTTGGTTCAGTTTTAATTGGATTGGCATTTGCTGCAGGGTGGACACCATGTACTGGACCTATTTTAGTGTCTGTAATTGGATTAGCTGCAACAAATCCAGAATCGGCAATGATTTATATGATTGCTTACATACTTGGATTTGCGATTCCCTTTTTCGTACTTTCATTCTTTATTACGAAAATGTCTTGGATTAAAAGAAATAGTATGGCGTTCATGAAAGTCGGAGGATACATTATGATTGTTATGGGTATCTTCTTATACTTTAATTGGATGACGAAAATTATCGTATATTTCTCAAGTTTATTTGGTGGTTTTACCGGTTTTTAGTATTATTCTGTGAAAATGTTGGAAATACTAACGGAAAAGCATATAATGAAAGTATATTTTGCATATAGCCACAAAAAAGGATGAGAAAATATGAACATAGTTCTTTTATCAAGTATCGTTGCTGTTTGTATGGCTGTCGGTGCGATGTTTATTCGTTTAAAAGCAGCTAAGAAACCCGCAACATTGAAAAAAATTATACTTCCACCATTTTTTATGAGCACGGGAGCATTGATGTATGTTTTTCCTGAATTCCGATTAACTCCAGCAGAAATGTTAGAAGCTATTGGCGTTGGTTTGTTTTTCTCTATTTTTCTTATTAAAACATCTAAATTTGAAATTAGAGGGCAAGAAATTTATTTGAAGCGTTCAAAAGCATTTGTTTTTATATTAATTGGATTACTTGTAGTGCGAATTGTATTTAAAACATACTTAAGCCAATCTCTTGATTTAGGACAACTTAGTGGCATGTTCTTCTTACTTGCGTTTGCGATGATTGTGTCATGGAGAATTGCGATGTACCGTTCCTTTACGAAATTACAGAAGGAAATGGAAAAAGAAGACGGTTTTTATAATGAAAAAGATATGAAACTAACTTAAAACTGTATATGTATAAAATAAAAAGACAGCGTCAAAGACGCTGTCTTTTTATTGGTATTGTTAACATCTTCTGTCCCAACCACGACGTATAAAACGTTTACCATTGATGTTAACTTGTTGAAAATAGGGGAAAAAATGAAGATTATTTTGCAAGTAAAGTTTTATAATTCGAATAATCAATTTCTTTTTCTTGCAATTTTTTAACTAAAAATTTATGATCGCGCTTCGGTGTGGCAACGATATATCCTTGTATAATTAAATCTTGTGTAATTTTTGAAGCGTTTTCCTTTATTGCAAGTTCCCCAATTTTACCAGCAATTTTTGATTTAGCAACATCACGAAATAGTTCAGGAACAGGGCTTACGAGTTCTTCTAATAATTGTTTCTGCTCGTTATCCCATAAGTGTCGTGTTTGATCAATGTAGTGTGCTTCCCAATCTAAAATAGACATACCGTCTTCTTTTGGTAATCGTTTTAAAAATTTTCTGAACATAAAGTATCCACCGATAGACATAAGCCCTAATAAAATGACAGTCCATAATACAATGAACCAACTGAACCATCCTTCGAGCAAGCGTACCCCCCCTTAATGATTGTGGTTTTCTTTTATTCATATTATAAACAGTGAGATTCATAGAAAGCAAGAACGCTTGGTCAATTTGACCAAGCGTTGTAGTTTAAACGAAGTATAGTTGTTCAACACGTAAAATATCATTTTCATCTTCTACATATTCAATGATAAGAGTGCCAACTTTACGATCTTTATCTTCAGTTGTGAAAATAGAGTAAGAAGTAAAACGTTTTGTTGATAGGCCGCTTATATGTGTAGGTAAAGAAATGTAGTCGTTATCGCGGAAGAATTCCATCAGTTCAATATCTTCAAATTCTTTTCGGTCAACTTGTTTATTTGTATAGCGGCGTTGAAGTTGTTTTAACGATGCATTCCAAGAAATTGCTTTTGTGTCGTATACCATTGTTCTATCCCCTTACTGTATGTAATTATTAAGAACATACGTTCCGTGTTAGTATACTCTTTTTATAAGAAAAGTGGAAGCAAAAAATAATGTAAGCTTGGAAACCCAAGCTTACATAAAAAATGCGTTCATAATCATCTCTATTTTTCATTATAAGTCAGATGGGAATAGGAAACAAGATGGTAAGTATTTCGTTGATAGTTTTAAAAATTCTGTATATTATAAAAGTAACTTACAATAGTGAAAAGGAATGATCGGTATGACTTACATAGTTTCACTTCAAGGACCGATGGCAAGTGGGAAAACGACATTAGCAAAAAGATTAGAGAAGAGAGGACATTCGATTATATATGAAAACCCTTATCCAATTGTAGAAAAGCGGAAAGAATTACATTTGGATATTTACACAAAAGACGGGTTTATTACAAATCAAAAAATGTTTATTGAAGCAAAAATAAAAGAGTTTCAAAATGTAAAGGAATCGATTGTTATTTTTGATCGTGGACCAGAAGATATTGAATTTTATACAATTTTTTATCCGAAACTTATTGGGGAAGATTGGGATATAGAAATAGGATTGAAAGAAGAACTATATAAATTAAGAGAGTGCCGTTCGGATGCAATTTTTTATTTAGATGTTTCGAAAGAGAGTTTGTATGATAGAAAAAATAATGATAGGGCAAGAAATCGTAGTACATTTGAGGAACAATTTAAATTAGTAGAAACTGAAAAAGAATGGTATAAACAATTTCCTGTAGCTTATGTGGACACAAATACATTATCAGTGAACGAATTAGAAATATATTTTATGGAATGGTTAAGGGGGAAAGGAATATGAAAAAAATACTTTTATTCGTATACCCAACATTTGCAGAGTTTGAAATTACGGTAGCAACGGCAATGTTGAAAAATGAATATGAAATCATTACAGCGGGAGTGACGAAGGAAACTGTTATAAGTGAAACTGGCTTGCGAGTACAGCCGCACATAGAATTAAATGAAACTTGTGTAGAAGAATATGAAGGAATTATTATTCCGGGTGGAGATGCAATACATATGAAAGAGGCAGAATTGCTCTTCTCAGTTATTCGTCAATTTTCTGAGAAAGAAAAATTAGTGGCAGCGATTTGTGCCGGACCGTATGCGTTAGCAAGAGCAGGTTTATTAAAAGAAATTTCTTATACAGCGACCATAGATTATCAAAAATTAGATTGTTTCACAGTAGAAAATTTTGTGTATACAGAAGTTGTACAACACTCAAATATTATTACGGCACAAGGACATGCATTTGTGCCATTTGGAATAGCAATTGCTTCTTATTTTGGAGTAGCGAACGAACATAATATAAATTTTTATAGTGGTAAGGGTAATGTGGTAATGGAGAAGCTTTTACCTGAAAACGTGTAAAAGCTAGCATTTGCTAGCTTTTTTCTTTTTTACATCGATAAATCGCTAACGTTTTCGGATCGCGCCATATACCGTTGTGAAGTGATAATTCACTTTCTATCTCTTCTTTTAGCCATTCCTTCATTTCGGTGTGAAGATATATATTATCAGGTATATTTAGTGACGGAAACATGCTAGAAATATAGTTTACAATCGGAGTAGCATGATGGAAAACGAGTGCATTATGAATAATTGTTTCTTCAACAGTTGGAAAAACAGATTGTAATAGTTCTTTTCCATTTTCTAAACAAAATGGAGAAGCTGCCGGTGATGTTTTTGGTAAATCAAATGCGACTAACATTTTGTTACACATTTCATCCATACGAGGTAATGAAACTTTAGAATTTGTTGTAGCTAAAAGGGCGCCGCCAGGACGAATTATCTTATGGAATCCTTGAATAGTTTTTTCGACATCTTTCATGTGGTATAACATATGCCTTGCGATTACCCAATCATAACAATTAGCTTCGAAAGGAAGTTTACTAGCATCACCGAGTTTCCATTCAATCATATTATTCGTTATAGCAGCTTCAGAAAGCATAGTTTCCGATTGATCAAAACCGGTTAGATATCCTTTATGACCATTAGTTTGCAAAAGGGAAAGAAATTTTCCGTTAGCACACCCGACCTCTAATATTTTTTCTTCTCCTTGAAGTTGTAAATGTTCAATGACGACTTCATCTATATTCACTTGTTTTTCTTCGTAATGTTTATGCGTATCGATACGTGTTTGTAAATGGTCACTAACGTTGTATTGGCGTTTTACATCATTCATTTTTTCACATTCCACCTTTATGCAAAATTGCTGAATCGCATGTGTTAATACGTCTGTTTTATTTAAACCTTCGTAATGGAGTGCTGATTCAAATCTTTCAAGAAATTTTTCTTCAATTCGAAAATGAATATCTTTTCGCTTCGCCACTGAAATCTCGCCCCTTTGCATCTGTTAGTGAGACTATAGCACGTCTGAAAAAAATCTGTAAATAAATTGTGTACACAAGTATGAGAGGGATAAAAAATTACTTGAATAATATTTTAAACTATTGACGATTTAACCGTTTTCATATATTCTTAAATTAAGTAATATTCAAATAATTCAAAAGAAATGAGAGAGTCACATGCTTCTTCAAGGAACACATCGAATTGGTCGTATGGCCATGCTGTTGGCACTTGCGGATGAGAATGAAAGTCCCGTATTATCTATTCCAAAAGGTTGGAAATATTGTACTGGGAAAGTTGGTTCTATGAATTCGCAAAAAGTAGTAGCAGCAATGGAAACAGCGGCTAAGAGCAACCGAGTTATTGAAACAGATGTTTACAGAGAAACACATGCACTTTATCATGCAATTATGGAAGCTTTGTACGGAGTGACGAGAGGTCAAATTCAGTTAGCAGACGTTCTTCGTACAGTAGGACTTCGCTTTGCGATTGTGCGCGGTACACCATACGACGGAAAAAAAGAAGGCGAATGGGTTGCTGTTGCACTTTATGGAACGATTGGTGCACCTGTAAAAGGATCTGAGCATGAGGCGATTGGTTTAGGAATTAATCACATATGATTTGCCCATAGTCTATTAGTTAGAAGGGGGCCTTATTTTTTAGGACAGAAGTCTGTCTTAAAAAGATAAGGTCCCCTTTTGCCTTTATAAGGAGGAAAAAGAATGATTACGTTAACAGGACACACATTGACAGTTGAAGAAATGAAGAGGTTGTTACTTGAAGGTGAAGGTGTAACAGCTTGTCCAACTAGTATGCAAAAGGTAGCAGAATGCCGCGAAGTAGTTGAAAAAATCGTAGAAGACGGAAAAGTTGTTTACGGTATTACAACTGGATTTGGAAAGTTTAGTGATGTGCTTATTCAAAAAGATGATGTAAAGGCACTTCAGCATAATCTAATTCAGTCACATGCGTGCGGAATAGGCGATCCATTCCCGGAAGAGGTATCACGCGGTATGTTAATTTTACGAGCTAACACGATGTTAAAAGGAGTATCGGGTGTTAGACCGCTTGTTGTAAATATGCTTCTTGAGTTTGTAAATCGTAAAATTCATCCAGTCGTTCCGCAACAAGGATCACTAGGAGCGAGCGGTGATTTAGCACCTTTATCTCATCTTGCTCTCGTTTTATTAGGGGAAGGTGAAGTGTTCTACAAAGGAAAACGAGTTCACGCGATGGTCGCTCTTACAGAAGAAGGACTTGAACCTATTGAACTTGAAGCAAAAGAAGGTCTTGCGTTAATCAATGGTACACAGGCGATGACAGCGCAAGGAGTTCTTTCTTATATAGAAGCTGAAGCAACGGCTTATCAATCTGAATTAATCGCTTCTATGACAATTGAGGGATTGCGCGGCATTATTGATGCATTTGATGAAAATGTTCATAAAGCGCGTGGTTATAAAGAGCAAGTCGAAGTGGCAAGCAGAATTCGTGATATTCTTCATGATAGTAAACTTGTGACAAAACAAGGAGAACTTCGTGTACAAGATGCATATTCACTTCGTTGTATCCCGCAAGTTCACGGTGCTTCTTGGCAAGTTTTAAATTATGTGAAAGAAAAATTAGAAATTGAAATGAATGCAGCAACAGATAATCCACTTATTTTTGATGGCGGGGAAAAAGTAATTTCTGGTGGTAATTTCCACGGACAACCAATTGCATTTGCAATGGACTTCTTAAAAGTAGGAATGGCGGAGCTTGCAAATATTTCAGAGCGCCGTATTGAACGCCTAGTAAATCCGCAATTAAATGATTTACCACCATTTTTAAGTCCAGAACCAGGACTTCAGTCAGGTGCAATGATTATGCAATATGCAGCGGCATCACTTGTTTCTGAAAATAAAACGTTAGCACATCCGGCGAGTGTAGATTCAATTCCATCGTCAGCTAACCAAGAAGATCACGTAAGTATGGGAACAATCGCTTCACGTCATGCGCATCAAATTATTCAAAATGCAAGACGCGTTCTTGCAATTGAGATGATTTGTGCGATGCAAGCAGCAGAATATCGCGGGATTGAAAACATGAGTACAGTTACGAAGGGCTTCTATCATCAAGGTCGTCAGCAAGTGCCTTCTATTACAAATGACCGTATATTCTCAACGGATATCGAAAATATCACGCATTGGTTAAAAACGAACTATTCAATAAAGGAAAGATTGGATGTAAATGCAGCACTATAAAACGAGAAAAGGGAGAGATTGAAATGGAAAAAGTACAACAAACAATTCGTGCGGCAAGAGGTACTGAGTTACAAACGAAAGGATGGGTTCAAGAAGCTGCACTTCGAATGTTAATGAACAATTTAGACCCTGAAGTAGCTGAAAAACCAGAAGAATTAGTTGTATACGGAGGAATTGGCCGTGCAGCTCGTAATTGGGAAAGCTACCATGCGATTGTTGATTCATTAAAAACGTTAGAAAGCGATGAAACGTTACTTGTTCAATCAGGAAAACCAGTTGCAATTTTTAAATCACATGAAGATGCACCTCGCGTTCTTTTAGCAAACTCAAACTTAGTACCAAAATGGGCGAACTGGGATCACTTCCGTGAACTAGAGAAAAAAGGTCTTATGATGTACGGACAAATGACAGCTGGTAGCTGGATTTATATTGGAACACAAGGGATTTTACAAGGAACATATGAAACATTTGGTGAAGCGGCACGCCAGCATTTCGATGGTTCATTAAAGGGCACAGTAACACTTACTGCTGGTTTAGGTGGCATGGGTGGCGCACAACCTCTTGCTGTAACGATGAACGGCGGTGTTGTAATTGCTATTGATGTAGATAAGCGTAGTATCGATCGTCGTATTGAAAAGAGATATTGTGATAAGTATACAGAATCATTAGAAGAAGCACTGGCTATTGCAAACGAGTATAAAGAGAAGAAAGAGCCTATTTCAATTGGATTATTAGGTAATGCAGCAGAAATTTTACCTGAGTTAGTAAACCGTAATATTATCCCTGACTTAGTTACGGATCAAACTTCTGCACATGATCCATTAAACGGCTATATTCCAGTAGGTTACACAGTAGAAGAAGCATCGAAGCTTCGTGAAGAAGATCCAGAACGTTACGTACAATTATCAAAAGAAAGTATGAAAAAACATGTAGAAGCAATGCTTGCAATGCAAGAAAAAGGTGCGATTACATTTGATTATGGAAATAACATTCGCCAAGTTGCTTTCGATGAAGGATTAAAAAATGCTTTCGATTTCCCAGGATTCGTTCCAGCATTTATCCGTCCATTATTCTGTGAAGGAAAAGGACCATTCCGCTGGGTAGCACTTTCTGGTGATCCAGAAGATATTTATAAAACAGACGAAGTTATTTTACGCGAGTTTGCGGATAATGAGCATTTATGTAATTGGATTCGTATGGCACGTCAGCAAGTTGAGTTCCAAGGTCTTCCATCACGCATTTGTTGGCTTGGTTATGGCGAGCGTGCAAAATTTGGCCGCATTATTAATGAAATGGTGGCTAATGGTGAATTATCAGCACCGATCGTTATCGGCCGTGACCATTTAGATTGCGGATCAGTAGCATCTCCAAACCGTGAAACAGAATCTATGAAAGACGGCAGTGATGCAGTAGCAGACTGGCCAATTTTAAATGCATTAATCAACAGTGTAAACGGTGCAAGCTGGGTGTCTGTTCACCACGGTGGTGGCGTTGGTATGGGTTATTCACTTCACGCTGGAATGGTTATCGTTGCAGATGGAACAGAAGCAGCGGCAAAACGTATTGAACGCGTATTAACTTCTGACCCTGGTATGGGTGTTGTTCGTCACGTTGATGCAGGCTATGACTTAGCGGTTCAAACTGCGAAAGAAAAAGGCGTTAACATTCCAATGATGAAATAAGGAGGAAGAAACATGCTGGACACTTTACTAATAAATATTGGTCAATTACTAACAATGGATCAAGAAGATGGCTTGTTAAGACGGGAAGCGATGAACACGCTTCCTGTTATTGAAAACGGTGCGGTTGGAATCGAAAACGGCGTAATTACTTTCGTTGGAACAGCGGAAGAAGCAAAAGGATTACAATCGAAAGAGGTTATTGATTGCGGCGGGAAAATGGTGTCTCCTGGTCTTGTTGATCCGCATACTCATCTTGTATTTGGTGGATCTCGTGAAAATGAAATCGCGCTGAAGTTACAGGGAGTGCCGTACTTGGAAATTTTAGAACAAGGCGGAGGTATTCTTTCAACTGTAAATGCAACGAAACAAGCATCGAAAGAAGAACTTGTTCAAAAAGCGAAATTTCATTTAGACCGTATGCTATCTTTCGGTGTAACAACCGTAGAAGCGAAGAGTGGTTACGGATTAGATGATGAGACAGAATGGAAACAATTAGAGGCAACTGCACAATTACAAAAAGAGCATCCAATTGATTTAGTTTCAACATTTTTAGGTGCTCATGCAGTTCCGAAAGAGTATAAAGGAAGATCGAAAGAATTTTTACAATGGATGCTAGATCTATTACCAGAGATGAAAGAGAAGCAATTGGCTGAGTTCGTTGATATTTTCTGTGAAACAGGTGTGTTCTCTGTAGAAGAATCAAAAGAATTTTTATTAAAAGCGAAAGAGCTTGGCTTTGATGTGAAAATTCATGCAGATGAAATCGACTCTCTTGGTGGTGCGGAAGCAGCGGCTGAAATCGGTGCGGCGTCAGCGGACCATTTAGTTGGCGCTTCTGATAAAGGAATTGAAATGCTTGCGAATTCTAATACAGTAGCGACTTTATTACCAGGAACAACTTTCTATTTAAATAAAGAAAGTTTCGCACGCGGCCGCAAAATGATCGATGAAGGTGTTGCTGTTGCTTTAGCTACAGACTTTAACCCAGGAAGCTGTCCAACTGAAAACATTCAGCTCATTATGAGTATTGCAATGCTGAAACTAAAAATGACACCAGAAGAAGTCTGGAATGCGGTAACAGTTAACTCATCTTATGCCATTAATCGAGGCGATGTAGCTGGGAAAATTAGAGTTGGTCGTAAGGCGGATTTAGTTTTATGGGATGCTTATAATTACGCTTACGTACCGTACCATTACGGCGTAAGTCATGTAAATACAGTATGGAAGAATGGTAATATCGCATATACAAGAGGTGAACAATCGTGGAGCACGGCCACTATTTAAAGAAAAATGAAAAGTTTATCGATCGCGAAGTAACGAAATGGAGCGAAATGATTAAAGATTGGGAGGAAGGGGAGGAAATATTCGGTGCTGCCTTAATTGGAGCACCCCTTTCTAAACCATCTATTAGTCATTCAGGAGCATGTTTTGCACCAAAAACAATTCGTTCAATGTTAGATGCATATAGCACGTACGCAATTACAGAAGAACATGATATGAAAGAAAGTGTTATTCATGATTGCGGTGATATTACGATGCATGTGACAGATATAAAAGAGAGTCATAACCGAATTGCGAAAACAGTTGGTCACTTGACGAAAGTAAATCCGAAAATGATACCAATCGTTCTTGGTGGTGACCACTCGATTAGTTTTCCGAGTGTAACTGGTTTTGCAAATAGTAAAGGGAAGGTCGGTATTATTCAATTTGATGCCCATCATGATTTACGTAATTTAGATGATGGTGGTCCATCAAATGGTACACCGTTCCGTAGTTTACTAGAAAATGATGTGATTACAGGAAAACAACTCGTTCAAATTGGGATTCGTAATTTTTCAAATGCACGAGCGTACCATGAATATGCAAAAGAGCATGGCGTGACAGTGTATACAATGAAAGATGTAAGAGAGCGAGAAATAAAAGATCTTATTTCAGAAAGTATTGAAGTATTAAGAAAACAAGGTGTGACTTCTATTTATATTTCTCTTGATATGGACGTATTAGACCAAGCGTTTGCGCCAGGCTGTCCAGCAATCGGTCCTGGTGGAATGGATAGTACAACTTTACTTGATGCAATTGAATTCCTTGGTAAAGAGCCACTCGTTCAAGGGATGGATATAGTAGAAATTGATCCAACTCTTGATTTTAGGGATATGACGAGTAGAGTAGCTGCGCAAGTGATTATGAGTTTTCTTTTAGCGCGAGAAACGATTAGTAAGCAGGTTAGTATATAAGCGAAGAATCGCGCGTGTGAAGTTTTGAAGTAACCGTTTTTGTCTTTCATGTTACACATTATATAAAAACACATCGCTACTTATATGTAGTGATGTGTTTTTTTTGTTTTACAAGGTATATAAAATTGGAGAAAATGGGTGTAGAAATGTAACAAAATCGCGGGTTTTTTAGTGTTTCTGTACAGCTTGAATTTTTATGTGTAAATAAATTGACATAGAAAATAATTTTGTGATATTATAAAAATTTTGCTAAAAAAATAAATGTGTGTTAAGATTGAGAAGGTTACCATATATGGAGGTGGATTATTTGTTTCAAATTGGCGATAACATCGTTTATCCAATGCACGGAGCAGGTATAATTAAAGCCATAGAAGAAAAGGAAATCTCAGGAGAAAAAAGACAGTATTATGTTATAAAAATGTCGGCTAGTAATATGGAAGTAATGATTCCTATGGGGAAAATATTGAGTTCAAATATACGACCAGTCACAGATATAAAGGCATTAACAAACATAATAGATATTTTTCAGCACGGGGAATCAGATAGATTACTGACGTGGAAACAAAGGTATAAATTGAATACAGATAAAATAAAAACGGGTAAAATACAAGAAGGTGCTGAAGTTGTACGTGATTTATTACGTATGCAGAAAGAAAAAGCACTTAATGCAAGCGAAAAGAAAATGTTAGATAATGCACATGAATTTTTGATTAGTGAACTGGGATTAATTGAAGGTATCACAGAAAATCAAATAAAAAGCTTTTGTTAAGATTCATTGTAGATAATGTATTACATCCCAAAAAAGATCTTGAATTTTTTGGGAATATAATTATAGAAAATCAATCATTTCAAAAACATTCAACTCTTTCAAACCACTTTTAAAGCATTAACCCCTTTTGTTATTACTACAATTTAATCCATTTTTATTTTTTAATTTCTTTTACGAATGTTCGAAGTTTAATTCAATACTTCGATAAAATAGTTACTTGATTTTTGCAATCCTGATTCACACTGGCACGGACAAGGAGCCGTAAGGATGAAAGAGAGGTAGGGCTTTCATTGTTTTAGGTATATAAGTTTTTATTTTTAGAAGAATACTGAGCCACTCTCATTTCTATTGTTAAGAGATTTTCCATATGTGAGGAGATAATAATTGTTTATTTTCTTTATGTAAAAGAGATAAACGAATTGTTAGCCTTATATGGTCAACTAAAAAAGGTTTCCTAATTAGGAAACCTTTTTAATTTTTGTTTTTATCATTCTGTTTGTTTAATATTCGAATGTTTAATGGTAAAGACGTATAAATTGACGTTACTATTTAAAAGTAAGTATGATGCGATTATAGTAAGTTTTTTATAAGGGGGAAGAAAAATGACAAGTTCAAACGATAAAGCAGCAAATATTTATGCAGGAACAAATATAAATAATTGGGGATCTTTTGAAAACACCGATGAAACGAAGCTGTTTGATCCGATTCAAATTGGATCTTGGTCTCTTCACAATCGCATAGCGATGGCACCGATGACGAGATGTTTTGCAAATAATGAGACTGGGGTAGTTGGTACTGATGTAGTAGAGTATTACCGAAAGCGTGCTGCTGATGGGATTGGATTAATTATTACAGAAGGAATTGTCATTAGCCCGAGAGCAAAAGGGAATCCGGGAGTGCCAGGTATTTATACACAAGCACAAATTGATTCTTGGAAACCTGTTACAGAGGCAGTACATAAAGAAGGCGGAACGATTATTGCTCAAATATGGCATGTTGGACGTATGAGTCATCACGAAATAATTGGTGGTCAAATGCCACAAGCGCCGTCTGCTATTGCTGCGGAGGGTAATGTTCCGCGTTTTCGTAAACCATTTGATACTCCAGAAGCAATGACGTTAGAAGAAATAAAAGAAGTTATCGGTCAATATGCACAAGCTGCAAAAAACGCAATCGAAGCTGGATTTGATGGAGTAGAAATTCATGGTGCACACGGGTATTTAATTGATCAATTTACCTATGAATTTGCAAATAAGCGAACAGATAAATATGGCGGGGACTTAAAGCAAAGATTAACATTTATGAAAGAAGTAACCGAGGCTGTAATAGAGGCAGTTGGAGCTAATAAAACACTTCTTCGTTTCTCTGTCTTTAAAGGTGATAATCCTGCTTATATGTGGGAAAATCCAGAACTTGCGATTGAAACGTTCGTAAATATGTTTAAAGAAGTTGGATTAACGATGATCCATCCGTCAACGATGAATTATACGCAAGTTATTGCTGACGGAAAGAATTTTCATCAATTAGTAAGAAAATATTGGGATGGTACTATTGTTGGGGTGGGTAATTTGAATCCGAAAGAGGCAGAAGAAGCATTGCAAGAAGGAACAATTGATGTAGCGGCGTTCGGAAGACCATTAATCGCTAATCCAGATTTTGTTCATCGAATTAAAAATGCTGAAAGTTTAGTTGAATATGACGCGAAAGAGCATCTTGCTACGTTAGTGTGAATAAGGATAAAAAGAGAACACATCGAGTGTTCTCTTTTTATTATGGAATTTCATATATAGGGGGAAGCGGAATGAGTGAAGCGCTACTCGTTATTATTAGTATATTGCTCTTTTTGATGCTACTTTTAATTGTCTTTTTTATCATTACATTTTTTATTAAAAAACGGACGCATCATTCTATATTAAAACTGCATCCATACTTAGGTAGAATGCGCTATTTACTCGAAAAAATAGGCCCAGAATTTCGGCAATATTGGTTTGATCATGATACTGACGGAAAGCCTTTTTCGCGCTACGATTTTCAAAGTGTTATGTTTCTAGCAAAATACCGTTCTGAAATACTTGGTTTTGGATCGAAACGGAATTTTGAGGAATCTGGCTATTATATTGCTAATACATTATTCCCCACATTAACAGATGAATTAAGTGTGAATCTCACGCAAGAACGTGAGGGGAAAAAATATATGATTCATAAAGAAGGATTATTTTCAAGAAGAGAAAAATTGACAGCGGATACAACAAACCTTTGGTTGTATGAAGAAGATGATGCCATTATCGTCGGTGAAAATCGGAAATATCCATGGAAACTGTATGGTATGTTTGGAGCGTCAGCAACTTCTTACGGTGCGATTGGAGAAAATTATATTTTATCAGCTGGGTTTGGTGCAAAAATGGCAGGTGGTTCGTGGATTAATACTGGGGAAGGGGGCGTAATTCCAGAACATTTACACACGGGTGCGAATATCGTTGCGCAAATTGGTCCGGGATTATTCGGATACCGTGACGAGGACGGGAATTTTTCGATGAAGGAATTTATGGAGAAGGCGAAAGAAAGTAATATTAAAGCATTTGAATTGAAATTTGGGCAAGGAGCAAAAATACGTGGTGGTCATTTAGAAGGACAGAAGGTAAATGAGAAAATCGCTTCCGTTCGGAAAGTACGAGAAGGTGAAACGATTAATTCGCCAAATCGATTTTCATTTATTAATAGTGCAGCAGAGGCTTTATATTTTATTCAAGATTTGCAAGAAAACGGTGGTAAACCAGTAGGCATGAAAATTGTAATTGGTCAACAGAAACCTTTGGAAGATTTATTAAAAACAATGAAAGAATTAAACATCTATCCAGATTTTATTACAATCGACGGTTCAGAAGGTGGATCAGGTGCAACGTATAAATCGATGGCAGATAGTATGGGGCTACCGCTTATACCGGCATTACTTACATTTATTGATACGGCGAATCATTACGGTGTTCGGGATAAATTAAAGGTGTTTGCCTCAGGGAAATTAATCACACCAGATAAAGTAGCAATTGCTTTAGCTATCGGTGCAGATGCCGTAAATTCAGCACGCGGCTTCATGATGGCAAGTGGCTGTATTATGGCGCTTCAATGTAATTCAGGGCAATGCCCATCGGGTGTTGCAACTACGAATCCGCACTACCAAAAAGCGTTAGATCCGTATGAGAAGAAATGGAGGGTAATGAACTATATTATTAGTATGAGATATAGTTTGTTTTCATTAGCGGCAGCGGCGGGAGAAAAGAGCCCGCGCCATTTAACGAGAGAGCATATTGTGTTTAAAGATGAAAGGGGAAAAATTGTTCCGCTATCGGAGCTGTTCCCTAAAGTAAATCAAAAATAAAATATATGTGTTAAAAGTCATACGTTGGTATGACTTTTTTATTCGATAATAAAGTTAATCAAGAGAACAATAATTTAAATAAGTAACTTATTGACAATGAAAAATAAGTTACTTATAATAAATCTTGAGTTCGAGATAAATCGTATTCTAAATAAAGATTTATTATGATTATAAATCGAACAAATATTTTTTTGTAAATTATCTTGAATTCGAGATAAAATTATAATGGCGGATTTTACTTTGTAGTATGGACAAAATGAATAATGAATTGTAGTGTATAAACAGTTTTTTATAACGAAATAAAAAAGGAGTGGGTGAAATGGAAAAGAAAACAATGGGGATACATCATATTACAGCAATTGTAGGGCATCCACAAGAAAATGTAGACTTTTATGCTGGTGTATTAGGGTTACGTTTAGTGAAACAAACAGTGAATTTTGATGATCCAGGTACGTACCATCTTTATTTTGGTAATGAAGGAGGAAAACCTGGAACAATTATTACGTTTTTCCCATGGGCAGGTGCTCGCCAAGGAATTATTGGAGATGGTCAAGTAGGAATTACTTCATATGTCGTACCAAAAGGTGCAATGGAGTTTTGGGAAAATAGACTAGAAAAGTTTGATGTTTCATATACAAAGATGACTCGATTTGGGGAGCAGTATTTAGAATTTGATGATCCACATGGTTTGCATATAGAATTAGTTGAAAGAGAAGAAGGCGAATTAAATAATTGGAATTTTGGAGAAGTTACGCCAGAAGTAGCAATTAAAGGATTTGGCGGTGCTGTTCTTTTATCGGCACAACCTCAAAAAACTGCTGAATTGTTAGAACACGTTATGGGTCTTGAGAAAATTGGAGAAGAGGGTGAATTTGTTCGATTCCGTTCTTCTGCTGATATTGGAAATATTATTGATTTAAAATTATCAACAATCGGACGCGGTCAGATGGGCGTTGGTACAGTTCATCATATTGCTTGGAGAGCGAGCGACGATGCTGATCAACTAGATTGGAGAGAACATATATCTCGCTTTGGGTACGGTGTAACTCCTGTGCAAGATCGAAATTATTTTAATGCGATTTATTTTAGAGAACACGGGGAAATTTTATTTGAAATTGCGACAGATCCTCCTGGCTTTGCTCATGACGAATCTGTAGAGACGATGGGTGAAGATTTAAAGTTACCGGAGCAATATGAACCAAATAGAAAACAGATTGAACAAACGCTCTTACCATTTGAAGTGAGAAATTTAGACTAAAGTGATTGAAAGGGGAAGAGGATTATGATGAAACATGTTTTTCAAAAAGGAAAAGATACATCAAAACCAGTGTTGTTATTACTTCATGGTACAGGTGGTAATGAATTAGATTTATTACCACTTGCAGAAAGAATTGATCCAGAAGCTTCTGTATTAAGTGTTAGGGGAAATGTATTAGAAAATGGCATGCCACGTTTCTTCCGTAGATTAGCAGAAGGTATTTTTGATGAAGAAGATTTAATTTTCCGTACGAATGAATTAAATGAATTTTTAAATGAAGCGGCAAAAACATATGAATTTGATAGGAACAACATTGTAGCTATCGGTTATTCAAATGGAGCGAACATTGCAGCGAGCTTATTATTCCATTATGAAGATGCATTAAAAGCTGCTGTTCTTCATCATCCAATGGTGCCTAGAAGAGGAATACAATTGCCTAATTTAGCAGAAACAGCGGTATTTATCGCAGCTGGGACAAATGATCCAATTTGTGCGCCTTCTGAGTCAGAAGAATTGAAGACGTTATTAGAAAGTGCCAATGCCAATGTAACAATGCATTGGGAAAATAGAGGACATCAATTAACGATGAATGAAGTAGAGAAGGCAACAGAATGGTATGAAAGAGTGTTTTCACATGCATAAATAGTAGACTAAATCGAGTATAAAATCACAAAGATTTTATACTCGATTTTTTTGTTGCAATTTAAGGAATTAAAAGAGAATAGGAAAGTTATGTTAAAATATAAAGAAAAGCAAAGGGGTTCCAGTTTTGTTAATGAGCAGGGGTGTAAAATAATTGGCACTTTGTTTTAAGCGTGTCGATTTTTCTAATAATGAGGGGGAACTATTAGATGTCAAACTACGAAAATGAAGAAATGCTAACGGGAGGGAATGTCTCAAACGTATATCGTTCGGAAGATACTGTTCGACGAGAATTAAAGCAAGGCAGTACCAAAATTCATAAGCTATTAAATCATTTGGAAAACAAAGGTTTTAGTTATGCACCAAAGTTTTTAGGTATTGATGATAAAGATAGAGAGATATTATCATTTATTGCAGGAGAAGCTGGTAATTATCCTTTAAAAGAGTACATGTGGTCTGATGATGTTTTAAAAGAAATAGCGAAGATGCTCCGTCTTTATCATGATGCTGTGAGTGATTTCACGTTATCAGATGATTGGAAACCGATGGATAATACTCCAAATAAAATAGAGGTTGTATGCCATAATGATTTTGCAATATACAACATTATTTTTAATAACGAAAAACCAGTAGGTATTATTGATTTTGATGTTGCTGGTCCTGGACCAAGACTTTGGGATATAGCCTATACTCTTTACACTTGTGTCCCATTAAGTAGAGTTTATTATAAGGAAACAGGTGAGGCAGTTTATTATAGTTCATTACAGCATGCGGATCGTATAAAGCAAAGGGTTAAATTGTTTTTTGAATCTTACGGTGGGGGTATGGAAGAAGATTATCTGGAGATGGTATTGCTACGATTAGAGGGGTTATGTAAATATATGAAAAGAAAAGCTAAAGAAGGCGATATGAACTTCAAAAAAATGATAGATGAAGGACACCTTGACCATTATGAAAACGAAATTAAATTCATTCGTGAACATGGAAGAGAATGGATGTAATGAAATACGTTTTATACAAAAATAAAGCTCAGAGTCATATAGGGACTTCGAGCTTTTTAGTGTAGATGTATAGTTACGAGTTTGTTACAGGCTGAGATGTTGCAATTGGTAATTGGATATCGACAGTTGTTCCTATGTTTAATTCACTTGAAATGAATAATTTTCCGTGATGCTCTTGAATGATTTTATAGCACATCATTAAGCCCAGACCAGTTCCTTTTTCTTTCAAGCTATAAAAAGGTTCGCCAAGACGAGCCATGCGCTCTTCAGGAATCCCACAACCTTCATCGATAATACGTATTGAAACAAAATCATTTTCTAACGAAGTTGTTTGAATGAATATGTTACCACCATCAGGCATCGCCTCAATCGCATTTTTTACTATGTTAATAAAAACTTGTTTTAATTGATTACTGTCACATTGAATGTCAGAAATATAATCGAAATGGTCCATGATGATATGAACGCTATGCATAATTGCTGTTGGTAAAATAAAAGTTACAACTTCTTCAATTAATGTTTGTACGTTGCATGTATGAATAGATAACACTTGTGGTTTAGACATCGCCATAAATTGGCTTGTTATAGATTCCATTTGTGAAATCTCACTCAACATAACGTCCATATACCATTTATTTTCCTCATTTATTTCTGGATGTAATAACGTTAAAAATCCTTTTAATGAAGTGAGCGGGTTTCTAATTTCATGGGCAATTCCAGCTGTCAGTTGTCCTACTACTGCAAGCTTTTCGGATTTTCGTAATAACTTTTCAGTTTCTTTTAGTTCGGTAACGTCCCTTCCCATCACTATAAGACCTTTGCGTGAGCCATCAGGGTGGAAGAGTGGGACTTTTGAAATACTTAAAACTAGGTCGAAATCATCTCTATGTATAATAAATTCCTCTCCGTGAAGAATTTGTCCCTTTTGCCATGTTAGTTCATCGACTTCTTCACAATGCAAAAAAGATTCACGGTACGCTTCGTTATATTGAATGAGTTCATTATCTCTTTTTCCATGATAAGGTACGTTATGGAAATTGAAACAAGAAAGCGCATAGTCATTTGCTTCAAGCCAGCGTCCTTCATGATCCTTAAAAATAACAAATGCAGGCATTGAATTCATTAATGTGCGTAATCGTTTCTCACTCTCTTGTAATACTTTCTCAATTCTTTTTGATTTTTCAAGGGGTTTCATAATGGCGTATACACCTGTTAAACGATTTTTAGCAAAAATAGGAACTAATTTTGTTACGACATCTAGTAAATATCCGTCTTTATGATAAATAGAGACGATATACTCTTTTTGATTGTCAGCTGCAGTATTTTTTATGTATTGTAGCACTTGATCAGAAATATGTGCTTCTAAAATAGAGGTGATTGTTTTTCGCTCTAATTCGTTAGAAGTATAACCTAATATTCTTTCAGCAGAGGGATTAATATGTAAAATAACTCCTTCTAAATTCAATGAAATAATACTATCAGGGTTATGTTCGAAAAGAGATGCGTACATTTCTGCTAAAGAACGATTTTGTATATGGTTTCGCAGGCGTCCAGATACGTTCGGATGACGCTTTTTTTGAGTAGATGAATATTTTTTACGACTCATAATATTTCCTCCGTACAATTAGCATCTAAAAAAGATGGATCTATTAATAACTATAATATAGGTGTGACGTTTATTTCTATAAAAAATGGAAATTACAGAATAAATTTTCTTTTTTTATTATTAGTGGAAGGTATAAAAGGTAGTAATAAGAGAATCTTATATTGCTTAATTAATTTTCTGTAAGTTACATGAATGTGTTTTCGTTATACGATTAGACTAGAAGAGGGGGAAGGAATATGAAAAATTATATTCAAGGAATTGATCATGTACAAGTAGCTGCGCCCGTAGGATGTGAAGAAGAAGCGCGAGAATTTTATGGTAATAAAATTGGAATGGAGGAAATTCCAAAGCCGGAGGAATTAAAGAAGCGTGGTGGGTGTTGGTTTAAGTGTGGAAATCAAGAGATTCATATCGGAGTTGAGCAAAACTTTAATCCAGCTAAAAAAGCGCATCCAGCTTTTTATGTTTTAAAAATTGATGAATTTAAACAAGAGTTAATAAAGCAAGATGTTGAAGTAATAGATGATAATGCACGACCAGATGTAATTAGATTTTACGTATCAGATCCGTTTGGAAATCGAATTGAATTTATGCAAAATAAAAACTAGGTGAAGGTTCACCTAGTTTTTTATGCTTTTCTAAACAATCCTAATACTTCAACAGTTTCTGTAATATTAACGAATGCATGAGGATCAATTTCGGAAATCGTTAGTTTCATACTTGCTAACTCTTCAAGAGAAACGACTGTCATAAGTACACGTTTTTTTTCGTTTGAATAAGCACCTTCACCATCAAGTAACGTAATTCCGCGTACTACAGTTGAAAGAAGCTTTTTTTTCATTTCTTCCGCTTGATTTGTTACAATCATAAGTGTAACTTTACGATGTTTTGTATGAACGGCATCAATTACTTTACCAGTTACATAAATTGAAAGTAAGCTTGTAAGGGCAACATCCCAAGTGAAGAAAAATCCTGCAATGACAACAACAACAGTATTTAATGCAATAAGGAATCCACCAAGTTTAATATCTCGCTTGCGAGATAACAACATACCGATAATATCAAAACCACCAGTTGAACCATGGCAGTTAAAGACAAGACCAATACCAGCTCCGGCGATAACCCCTCCAAATACAGATGATAAAAGTGGATCTGTTGCTACGACTTTTACAGGAATATAGTATAGTGCAACAGATAATACAATTACAGAGACAACTGTGTTAAAAATTACTTTTTTTCCAAGACCTATGTATCCTAAAATAAGGATAGGTAAGTTCAATACAAAGTTAATAATGCCTGTGTTTACAGGGGTTGCAATCCCTAAAATAATAGCAATTCCGCCAATTCCACTACTTAAAATTTTATGGGGGATAAGGAAAAGATTAAAGGCAATCGCAATAATAATAGAACCAAAAATAACACCAAGAAATCTGACCATCTTTTTCCCGTCCTTCACTAAATAATCATATTATTTCAAGATTATATATGAAATTGAAAGTTTTAGGTGAAAACAGTTTATTTCGGAAAATTAGATTAATCTAAACAGTTTGAGTATTTGATAATTTGAAAGGGGATACAGATATGAAGATAACGACGTATCAACAGAAAAGTCCTTTAAAACAAGAATGTGAGGATTCATTTTTTTGTAATGAACATAACATGATGTACGGTGTATGTGATGGCGCAACGCCACTTGTCCCGTTTTGTGATGAAGAAGGACATAATGGAGCATACATCGCTTCGCATTTATTTGCAAGTCATTTTACTTCGTTACGGGAGATTAATAGTTTACAAGGTGAAGTTGCAAAGGCGAGTGAATTATTGCAAAACAAGATGCTAGAGTACAAGGTTGATATGAGAAAAAAAGACCATCTGTGGTGTACATGTATTGCAGCAGTTCAAATAGAAGGCGAAAAACTTGAATATGCACAGTTAGGTGATTGTATGGTCGTTGCAATACTTCAAAATGGAGCGATGAGAGTATTAACGAAAGATACGGTTCAAGGAATTAGTAAACGTGCAAAAAAGAAGAGAGAGGAAGATAGAGAAAAGGGATTACCTGTACCTGAAGAACACGTTTTTCAAGATGTTCGGGAGCAGTTAAAATACAATCGCTATCTTGCAAATATGCCAAACGGCTACTCAGTTGCAAATGGGATGAAAGAAGCTATGGATTATTTACAATATGGTGAATTACAGGTAGCTGAAGTAAGTGGGATTTTTATTTGTTCAGACGGATTGTTTCACCCAGAGTGGTCGTTAGAACAAACTGTAGCATATATAAGAAAGAATAGTATAAAAGAATATGTAGCAATCATTGAAAGGTTAGAAGGAGAAAATAGAATAAGACCAGATGATAAAACAGTTATTATGATCGATTTGTAAGAGGAGGATGTTCATATGGAAATTAAATGTGCAAATTTAACGTTTCAAAATGAGTTAGTTCCTTTAGAAAAAGTAAATAAACTGATTATCCACCATACGTCAGAAGATGGCTGGGATGTGTATAAAACTCACGAATTTCATCAAAAGGTAAGAGGATGGAGCGGGATTGGTTACAATTATTTTATTGAAGAAGATGGAACTGTAGTCGAAGGACGAGGTTTACATATTGGAGCACATGCGAAAGATAATAATAGTAATACAATTGGAATATGTATGACGGGAAATTTTGATAAATATGATCCAACTACTGCACAAATGAATTCATTATATTCTTTATGTAAAATGTTTATGAAGCAGTTTGCCATAGAGAAAGGGAATATACTCGGCCATAGGGAGTTAGAAGGGGTTACAAAAACTTGTCCAGGAAATCGCTTTTCTATGGTAGAGTTAAGAAAAGTATTATCTTAAATATAGAGGAGTAACTCATGATGATGAACATAAAAATACCGACTGATAAAAAAGAAGAGCTTGTAGCACAAATTCAGCAATTTTTCGTTGAAGAAGATTTAGATGAGATTGGACGTTTTCAAGCAGAGCGTTTAATAGAGGAAATGATTAAATTAGTAGGACCATTTGCATACAATCAAGCAATTGGAGATGCAAGAAAACTTGTAACTGAAAAGTTATCAAATATTGAAGAAGATTTATATGTGTTAGAGAAGAATGAAGGGAAATAAAAAAAGACTAGAAATTCTTAAAGATATATTAGATATAGGAGTAAGGATAGTAAGGAATGATATTCCTACTGTCCTTTTTTTATTTGATTGGCAGCAAAAAAAACATGGAGAAAACACGGAAAGGACATTGGAAGTACATCTTTTATTTTTAGAATATTCTTAGTTTTAAAATACTTCAGAAAGGAAGAGTGCAATGAGATTAACGCCAAGAGAAATTGATAAAATGCTGGTAGTTGTTGCGGCTGATTTAGCTTATCGACGAAAGGAGAGAGGGCTTAAGTTAAACTATCCAGAAAGTATCGCTATTATTACGTATGAAATTTTGGAAGGAGCAAGAGATGGTAAAAATGTAGCGGAATTAATGGAACTTGGAAAAAATATTTTAAGTGCTGAAGATGTTATGGATGGTATTGCAGACATGATATCAGATATTCAAGTTGAGGCAACTTTTCCTGATGGAACAAAATTAGTAACTATTCATCAACCAATTCATTAAAGGAAGTGAATGAGATGATTCCAGGGCAATATATCCTTGCGAAAGAAGACATAGTATGTAATGAAAATAAAAAAGCAACGAAAGTTAAGGTGTTAAATCAGGGAGATAGACCGATTCAAATTGGATCTCATTACCACTTTTATGAAGTGAATGAGGCGTTAAAGTTCAATCGTAGTGTAGCAATTGGACAACATTTAAATATTCCAGCGGGTACAGCGGTAAGATTCGAGCCTGGGGATGAAAAAACGATTGAATTAGTTCCATACTCAGGGAAGCAAGAAGTATATGGATTTAAAAATAAAGTGGATGGCGATATTGAATCTTATAAAAAAAGAGGGAGATAGCATGAGTTTTAAGATGTCACGTAAACAATATACTGATTTATATGGTCCAACTACAGGAGATTCTATTCGTTTAGCGGATACACAATTATTCGCACATATTGCTCGGAATTACACCGTATATGGTGATGAAGCTGTCTTTGGTGGAGGAAAATCAATTAGGGATGGTATGGGACAAAATTCGCAACTTACAAGGGAACAGGGTGTTGTGGATGTTGTTATTACCAATGCAATTATTATTGATTATACAGGAGTATATAAAGCGGATATTGGTATAAAAGATGGAAAGATTTCAGCAATTGGTAAGAGTGGTAATCCTTCAATTATGGATAATATTGATATCATCATTGGAACATCAACGGAAGTAATTTCTGGTGAGCGGAAAATCGTTACAGCTGGAGGTATTGATACACACGTGCATTTCATATCCCCACAACAAATTGATACAGCATTAGCTTCAGGTATAACAACTTTAATTGGTGGAGGAACAGGACCGGCAGAGGGTACTAAGGCAACTACGATAACACCTGGATCTTGGAATTTAAGAAAAATGCTAGAAGCAGCAGAAGCTTTTCCTATAAATCTTGGGTTTTTAGGGAAAGGAAATAGTTCAAGTTTACCTGCCCTGGAAGAACAAATATTTGCAGGGGCTATTGGATTAAAAATTCATGAAGATTGGGGAGCGACTTCTTCAGCAATTAATCACTCGTTACAGATCGCTGATAAATATGATATTCAAGTTGCTATTCATACTGATACGTTAAATGAATGTGGTTTTGTGGAAGAAACGATAAAGGCTATTGATAATCGTGTTATTCATACGTACCACACTGAAGGGGCTGGTGGTGGGCATGCACCAGATATTATAAAGATTGCTGCACTGAATAATATTTTACCTTCTTCAACGAACCCGACCTTGCCATATACAGTGAATACGCTGGATGAACATTTAGATATGCTCATGGTATGTCATCATTTAAAAGCAAATATTCCAGAAGATGTAATGTTTGCGGATTCAAGGATTCGAAAAGAAACAATTGCAGCAGAGGATATTTTGCAAGATTTAGGGGTTTTCAGCATGATTAGCTCTGACTCACAGGCGATGGGAAGGGTTGGAGAGGTTATTATTCGCAATTGGCAAACCGCCGATAAAATGAAAAAGCAGATTGGTAGTTTAGAGGGAGATAAAGAATATAACGATAATAATAGAATTCAACGTTATATAGCTAAGTATACGATTAATCCAGCTATTACACATGGGATTTCAGAATATGTCGGCTCTATTGAAGTAGGAAAGTATGCAGACCTTGTAATATGGGATCCCCAATTTTTCGGTGTTAAGCCAGATATGGTTTTGAAAAACGGGATGGTAGTGATGGCATTAATGGGAGACGAGAATGCTTCGATCCCTACACCACAACCATATTATGAAAAAAAGATGTTTGGTGCATATGGAAAAGCAGTACAGTCAAGTTCGATTACATTTGTATCCAAAGCAGCTTACGAGAATAATATTAAAGAAAAATTAGGTTTAAATAAAGTTGTATTACCTGTTAAAAATACGAGAGAGATTTCTAAGCAAGATATGAAGCTGAATAATGCAACACCAGAAATTGAAGTAGATCCGCAGACATATGAAGTTAAAGTTGATGGACAAGTTATTACGTGTGAAGCAGTAGATGTATTACCTATGGCTCAAAGATATTTTTTATTTTGATATAACGGGGGAGAAAAAATGATTATTGAAAAAATTAATAACAACGTATGCAATATGAATGATTTTGCAAATACAAAAAAGCATCTTGATAGAATATTGATTTCTAGTGAGCTTTTACTAAAGAGGGTTCAGAAATTATATTCAGAATCTGGTTTTGAAATTGGGGTGTCTTTAGATAATGGAGAAACATTAAAGAACGGTGATATTTTATATGAAGATGAACATCGTATTGTATATATTGAAGTGTTACCAGAAGAGGTAATTGTAATTACTCCAACGTCAATAAAAGAAATGGGAATTATTGCGCATAACTTAGGAAATAGACATTTGCCAGCACAATTCGATGAAGGGTGTATGATTTTGGCGAACGACTACTTAGTAGAAGATTTACTCAAAAAGGAAGGTGTTCCTTATCAAAAAGAAAATAGAGTATTACCCAAACCGTTCAAGCATGCTTCACACAAACATATTTAACCTACTTAACCTACTCCAAATTAGTGATTCGAACTTCCCAACAGGAAGTTTTAGTCACTCTTTTGGATTAGAAACATTTATTCAAGAGGGACAAGTTACAAATAAAGGCGAATTTTTCAAATGGATTAATCGATATGTAAAAGTGCAATTAACACACACGGACGGCTTAATTTGCAAATATACTTACGAAGCCACTAAGAATAATGATGGAAAACAAATTACATTTTTAGATGATTTAATAACAGCACAAACATTGCCTTTTGAATGTAGAAGAGCAAATAGAATGATTAGTAAAAGTACTTCTAAACTATTGTGTGAACTGTTCTCATTTGCAAATTTAAATATATACAAAGAAGATGTTATGGGTAATAAATTACAAGGTCATCCGAGTATCGTATACGGAATATTAGGGGCGGAATTGAAGATGACAATAGAAGAAACGCTCTTAGTTTTCTTATATTCAAGTGTTGGAAGCATAATTCAAAATGGTGTGAGAGCCATTCCTCTTGGACAAACAGATGGTCAAAAACTATTACAAGAATGCCATGAATTGATCTGTGAATCTATTGATAGAATTCAAATACTTTCATTAGAGAATTTTGGATTGAATGATCCTGAATTCGAAATAAATCAAATGCAACATGAAGATGTAAATGTAAGAGTCTTCATGTCATAGGGAGGAAAAATAAAATGATAAAACCTATTAAAATTGGTATTGGTGGCCCGGTAGGTGCTGGGAAAACAATGTTAGTTGAAAAGTTAACGAAATATTTAAATACAGATTATGAAATTGCAGCAATTACAAACGATATTTATACGAAAGAAGATGCAAAGATTTTATTGAAAACGGGTGTTTTACCAGAAGATAGAATTATTGGTGTAGAGACAGGAGGGTGTCCACATACAGCAATTCGAGAGGATGCTTCTATGAATTTTGAAGCAATTGAAGAGCTCATGATTAGACATAGTAATTTAGATATTATTTTTATTGAAAGTGGGGGTGATAATTTAGCTGCCACATTTAGTCCAGAGCTAGTGGATTTTTCAATTTATATTATTGATGTAGCACAAGGAGAAAAGATTCCTCGTAAAGGTGGACAAGGAATGATCAAATCTGATGTATTTGTGATTAATAAAACGGATTTGGCACCTTATGTAGGGGCTGATCTTGGAGTTATGGAGCAGGATACGAAAAATTACCGACATAATAAACCATATTTTTTTACAAATTTGAAGGATGAGGAAGGCTTACAGGGATTAATAAATTGGATGCGACAAAACATCATGTTAGAAGGATTGAAGAAATGAAAGCCCCTACAGGTGTCTTAAACATTGATGTGATGGAAAAGAGACATAAAACGGTACCTATTAAGGTTTATCATAAAGATGCCTTAAAAGTAACGCAGCCAATGTATTTGGACGATTATGGTAGAGCATATTACTATATCATGAATTCTGGTGGAGGTTATTTAAAAGGAGACTTCTATTCTATAAATATAAATGTTCATGAAGATGCGAAAACATATATAACAAGCCAATCAGCAACGAAAGTTTACAAGACTCCAAATAGTTATGCTTTGCAAGAATTGAATGTTTATATTGGTGAAAATGCTGTTATGGAGTATTTACCAGATCCGTTGATTATGTACAAGGATGCAGCATATAAGCAAAAAACAAATATATATATGCAAAATAATTCTACATTGATTTTATGCGATTCAGTTACGCCTGGTTGGTCTCCAAATATGGAGAAGTTCACATACCAGTATTTTGATTCGCTAACAAAAATATATATGGAAAACAAACTTGTAGTTTACGATCATCTATTGTTAAACCCTTTCAAAGAGTCGTTAGATCAAATGGGAATATTAAATCAATATTCCCATTATGGTACTTTCATGGTTATTAATGAGAACATTACAAATGATTTAATTGCAGCATTGAAAACTTCGCTTTCTAACACTAACAATATGAAGATTGGAATATCTTCTATGCCATGTAAAGGCTTTGTCATACGCATACTTAGTCATAATACAGAGGATATGGAGTCTATATTTTTTCAGTGTCATCGTTTTGTTAGAGAGAATTGTCTGCATGAAGAATTAACATCCTATCGAAAATATTAAGTAGGAGAAGGGGATACTATGACTAATGTGGGATTATTATTTGTCGGTGCAGTTCTATTTAT
This sequence comes from Bacillus sp. NPDC057893, assembly GCF_042796455.1. Lineage (NCBI taxonomy): Bacteria > Bacillati > Bacillota > Bacilli > Caryophanales > Bacillaceae > Bacillus > Bacillus sp. NPDC057893. Next base: position 1,265,603 of record NZ_JBHVNG010000001.1, read on the forward strand.
GAATGCACTAGCAGCTTTTAAACTCATTGATAGCAAAAGTGTAGGGTACTTCAATTTATTTGTAGGGGCATTACAAACTTTGACACCATTATATTTATTATTTACAGGAAGTCAATCTAATGAGTGGACTATCCTATCTAATGGAACTATTTTTTTATTTGGTTTTACTTATTTATATGTTGGCCTTACGAATATATTAGAACTTGATTCTTCAGGTGTAGGTTACTATTCTCTTTGGGTTGCTATTATTGCAACGGTTATGGGAATAGCGAATCAATTACATGAGAGTGGAAGTCTACAAAGTACAATAATTTGGTTCTTTTGGGCGTTCCTTTGGTTTTTATTTTTCCTGCAAGATGGGTTGAAAAAGAAGATTCATATTTATGTAGGGATTGTTTGCTTCATTGAATCTTGGATTACTGCAACGATACCAGCCCTGTTAACACTTACAAATCATACAGGCATGTTAAATGATTTTGTAATTATTGTAGTGACTATTATAACGATTGTAGTTTTTATTATGGCACTTTTCTTTTTCAAGAGTATTCAATCTAAAGTAGAAAGGGTTAGTAACTATGTGGAAAAGTGAACTGAAAAAAGCAACTAATTTTTTTGTTATTATTATATTTCTTCATGTGCTTGGAATTCTCTTATTATTACCTGCACTGTATAAAGGCAATAGCATAATTGGAATGGCTATTATTGCATATTCTTTAGGATTGCGTCATGCGTTTGATAGTGATCATATTGTCGCAATTGATAATACTGTTCGGAAATTAATTGAAAAAGGTAAAAACTCACAGGGGGTGGGGTTTTACTTCTCATTAGGACACTCTACTGTAGTATTTGTGATGATCGTATTAATTGCTTTAATTGGAAAAACAGCAAAACATGGAATGGAGAGTTTTTCTACTATAGGCGGTATTATCGGCACAATTGTTTCTAGTACATTTCTTATTATTATCGGTCTTACCAATCTGATGTATCTTATTAAAGTGTTACGAAGCGAAGAGGATAAGCAACCAGAAAACTTAGGATTTATATACCGTTTCACGCAACGCTTATTTACGTTTATTGATAGTCAAAAGCAATTGTATATAATCGGTTTTTTATTTGGTCTTGGTTTTGATACAGCAAGTGAAATCGGATTAATTGCTCTTTCTACAGTAACTGCAACAAGTCAATCTATCCCGCTTGTAAGTATATTTGCTTTTCCCATTTTGTTTGCTGCAGGAATGTCGTTGATGGATACATTAGATAGTACATTCATGAATACGAATTATAAGTGGGCAATGGAAAATAGTCGAATTAGAAATTCATATAACGTATTAATTACCTCAATATCTGTTATAACGGCTTTTTTAATAGGGGGTTATCAACTATTATCTTTACTTATTGAAAGCTATAATTTACAGGGGCCGTTTTGGAATCTCATACAGGTAGTTAATTTTGATTATTTGGGTATATGTCTTGTTGTATTCTTTATTATTTCTCTTATTGTTTTTGCTGTATGGAATAGAAATGCATTTAAAGAACCACTTACAAAGAGTATAGAGAAATAAAAATATACCGTGTGATATTTGGTTAATTATGTATATAAACTGAAATAAAAAACACGTTAGATGAAAATACATCTAACGTGTTTTTTATTATTTATGTTCCTTATATTCATGTGCTTTTTCTTTTATATTACCAACCGTATCTTTAGCAGTGCCTTTCATTTTATCCCATTTTCCCTCGGCTTGTAATTTTTTGTTGTCCGTTACTTTCCCAACAACTTCTTTTACTTCGCCTTTTACCTTATCAATGGCACCTTCTACTCTTTCTTTTAAACCATGATCATGCATTGTCATACATTTCTCCTCCTTGTATTTTGATTAGAATTCTCTTTTCATATTGCAAGTTGAATGATGTATCTAGTAACAGCGTAACAAATCTAGTTTGAATATTCAAATGATTAATAGGATAGAAAAGGAATTGTCATAAAGTGAAACTTTAATTAGTGGGGGTTTTATTCATCCCCCACTGATTATTAGCCTTCACCAATCGGGCTTTTACGGGCAGTTGATCCCCCACCTAACTTCTTTGCTTTCGCTGAATTTTGGGGTGGGGGTCATACTGCCCGTTAATGCGGGATAAAATGTTTAAGATTGTAATGGAAAGAGAAAGAATGTTAATTACATGTCTTTTGCAGTCCATATTGATTTTGTATAAGCGATTTTCAAATGAGCGCGTTCCATATTATTTTGACTACTACTACCAAATCGAGCTTGTCCAACTATTAAATGACAGTCTGTTGCTATAGCTGTTTCTATTCGTTTTTGAATTAATGCAGTATGACAACCTTTACGCTGAAATTCCGGTAAAGTAGCGGAAGCGGCTAATGAGGCAATACCTTTATTTACATACAGTACACCAATGCCTGCAGGAATATTTTGAACTTCAGCTATGAAAAAATACCAGCCTGGTTTATTGTAAAGAACTTCGTTATTTTGACGTACACCATCCTTTGTAAAGGAGGGCATATTAAATCCGCGTACATATATGTCTGCAAAAATATCAAATTCATTTTCTTTTAGTTGGCGTACTGAAATGTTAGAAGGAATAAGGGATCGATCTTCTCTCGGTATACTATATAAAGCGGTATGGAAGCTAGAGTGATAAAAACCTTTTTTAGATAAGTATTGAAATAGTTCATCTGTACCTTGCGCTAGTGTAATTTCAAAACGACAAGGGATTTGTAGCGATTCATAATAAGAGATGATTTCATCTATCGCATCTGTATTTGTATATGTAATACCTTTTACCGTATTAAAAGCAGGACCAGCAATTACTTTTGATGAAAAGGCAGTAGCACTCCCGAATTTTTTCATTTGTATTTGCATTGGATTTCCGCTCATCGCTTGTAGTAGCGCTAATCTAGAAGAGAGCATATCTATTTCTGCGTTTTCAATTTCTTGTGCTGCATTGAATGTCATAATAGTACTCATAAGATTCCTCCGTCAATTAATATAGTTCATAGTACATATACGATTTTTGTTCTGAGATTCCTGTTGAAATGTAAGAGAATAAGAGGTTTTTTGGAAGGGAAATGGAAGTGAACTGTCGAAGGGAGTGGAAACAGATTAAAGGTGGTGCTCTCATGAAACAGAAAGACGTGCAGACATGCTCTCATTGCGGTTCTCATAACATAGGAGAAGGTGAGTTTATCGGTTATGCACAAATACGGAAAAAGGAAACGATGTTCACATCTTCACCAGTAGATGCTTATATTTGTACAGATTGCGGGAATATCCTTTCATTAAAGGTACGGAATTATGAAAAGTTTAAGCAGAAGCCGTTATGATTGTTGAGAAGTGGCTATATCCAACTCTGCATACAAGTCGTCTTCTATTAAGGAAGATTGATATGAGTGATATTTTACATATAGTTGAGTATGCTTCGGATCTTAAGTTAACAACTTATATTGTGTAGGCTGCTCATCGAGTGTTAGATGATGCGAAAAGATATTATATATCGCCAGAACAATATATAAATAACTAGAAGGTTTTATATGAGAATCTCCTTTAAATTGTTTAGAGGGGATTTTTTTATTTATTATAACAATAATTACCTTTAATTGTTATAATTGGTTATTGTGGAGGCTGATTTTTAGTGAGGCTGTAAACATACAAGATAGACAGCTAAATCGTATATAAACACCATATATAACATAATCGCAACTGTAAGTTGACAAAATGCAACCGTAGGAAGATAGAGATAGTGGGAATGTTTGTTTACAATTTAGTTAAGAAAACAAAGGGGGACACACATATGGGATTTGGTGAGAAACTATTTAAATTAAGAAAGGAAAATGGTCTTTCTCAAGAAGCATTAGCTGAGAAATTAAACACGACAAGGCAAGCGGTTAGTAAATGGGAGAATGGTCAAGGGTTTCCTGAAACTGAAAAACTAATAATGATTGGAAATGTATTTGAAGTATCTCTTGATTACTTATTAAAAGAAACTGCTGAGCAAAGTAATGAAAAGGAAAATGGTTATTATGTAAGTAAGGAAATGGCGGAAGGGTATGTAGTGTATGGACAAAAAATTTCTAAATATATCGCATTAGGATTTAGCTTGCTTATTTTATCTACAATACCGTATTTATTATTTAAAGAAAATGCAACAATGTCTACATTCCTTGTCATTATCATTGCTGTCCTTGGAATTGGAGCAATGATGGTACCTGTAACGATAGAAGAGAGTCGATACAATGTATTAAAAAAGGAAGAACTACTGTTTGATCAAAACTTTCTAAAAGAATTGACAAAAAGATATGCGACTATTAAGAAGAAGTATGCGGCAGTAGTGATCGTTGGATTTTGTTTTATCGCGGCAGGGGCAATTCCGTTTTTGTTTGAGAAAAAGCGTATCACTTCAGGAGAGTTAGTACAGTATTATCCTTACTGTGTTGTTCTTATTGCGATCGGTTTCTATCTTTTTGTTAGTGTTTTAGGCGTGTTAGAAACGTACAGAATTTTAGTGGAAAATAAAGAATATAGCAATCGATTCATTTTTAAACTAAAAAAGAAAGTGAGAGAAAAGGTGGATAATTTTTAATAGAGGAAAACATATTTTCAGTAATATATTTTTATTAAAAATTAAGAAATGAGCTGCAACTATTCAGATAGGAGTGAAATGATGTCAAACCTTTTAGAGATTAAAAATATTAGTAAATCATTTGGTGACAAGATTGTTTTAAAAGATGTTTCCTTCAATGTGCCGCCTGGATCAATTGTTGGATTCATTGGTGATAATGGGGCTGGGAAATCAACAACTTTTAAAGCAGTACTAGAATTAATTTCTAAAGATAGCGGTACAGTAAAAATATTTGGTGAAGTAAATATAAGTAAATATGCCAAGATTAAGGAAAAGATAGGAGTCGTATTTGACGCAATGAATCTACCAGCTCATCTTACAATAAAACAACTAAATAAGGTTTTTGCAAAGATGTTTGAATCTTGGGATAGGGAAAATTTTTATCGATTAGTTAATTCTTTCTCTTTACCTACCAATGAAAAAGTAGGTGGATTCTCACGTGGGATGTCAATGAAACTATCTATAGCTATTGCGCTGTCGCATAATGCAAAATTATTAATCCTAGATGAAGCGACGGGAGGTCTTGATCCTTCAGCTAGGGAGGGCGTGTTAGAGGAATTAAAAAGTTTTGTGAGTAAAAGTAATGGTGGTATATTACTTTCTTCTCATATTATGAGTGATGTAGAAAAAATAGCTAGCCACCTTATCATTATAAAAGATGGAGAAATTTTACTGAATGAAGAAAAAGATAAGGTTTTGGACAGTTACGCCATTGTAGATGTTGACGTGGAACAACTAACTTTAATCAACAAAGATATAGTTGTGGCAAAGAGGAACCATGGTTCTTATTTCAATGTACTCGTATCAGATGTACATAAATTACCAAGTGGGATTGCTCATAGAACCATCTCGATAGAAGAAATGAGTGTTTTATTAACGAGGAGTGAAAAATAAATGAGAGGTTTATTATTGACAAACTATTACCTAGTGTATCGAACTTTCTTTATGTTCATGGGAATAGCGATATTGGGAGCGGGATTCGTGTTTTATTTTGGTGATGCTTCAATGTACCGTTTAATTGCTACGTTCATTATCTTATTTGCTGCGATTCCTGCACTTGAAGTTATTAAATATGAGAGTAAGTCGGGTTATGAAAAGTATGTGCTTACTTTACCGGTTACTAGAAGTAATATTGTACAAAGCCACTACTTTTTCTATTTTTCAGTTGTAATTATTGGTACTGTATTATCATATGGCATATTTTATGTATATGGTTTAGTTTCAGATACACCAATCGATGATGGGATATTTAAGAGTGTTTCTTTAGGGACGTTCATAATTCTTAATGCCGGAGCAATAGCCTATCCACTCCTCTATGTTTTTGGAGCAGAAAAATCTGATGCTATTACAATTGGAGGCGCATGTGGGGGACTTGTTATTTATTTTGGATTACAAAGTGTAATTGGCTATCTAATAGAACAATTTCCAATAGCAAATTTAAATTCATCTGTATACGTTTCAATTCTATATACAATATTTGGCGTTATCATATATATATTTTCTTTTTTTATTTCGGTATTTATATATTGTAAGAAGGAATTTTAGTAGATTTTCTCCTAGTATTTTCTGAATTATTTCTTTGGAAATAATTCAGAAAATACAGAAAAATATCGTAATTTTTTGTAGAAGTCTGTTATAATGAACGAAATGAAAACGCTTTAAAGGGAGGATGTAAACAATATGATGATGAATGTACCTCTAACAATTAGTTCTATGATGGAAAGGGCAGAAAAACTATTCCCAAAGAAAGAAATCATTTCACGGACGCATGATACAGTTACGACCTTAACGTATAAGCAGCTAGGAGAAAGGACAAGAAGGCTTTCCAGTGCGTTAAAAAAGCTTGGGATTAAAGAAGGCGAGCGCATAGGAACGTTAGCGTGGAATCATCATCGACATGTAGAAGCATATTTTGCTATTCCAGGTATTGCTTCCGTTTTACACACAATTAATATTCGTTTATCTCCTCAACATATTTCATACATTATTCAACATGCAGAAGATCGAATTCTACTTATTGATGAAGATCTCGTACCACTTGTTGAAAATATTCAATCACAATTATCAACCGTACAAGCCTACATTATTATGACTGATAAAGACGAACTTCCAAAAACTACACTTCAGCCTGTATATCATTATGAAAAGCTATTAGAAGAAGGCGATCCCAATTTCCAATTTGTAAAAGATATTGATGAAAATACACCTGCCGGTATGTGTTATACGTCAGCGACTACAGGGAATCCAAAAGGTGTTGTTTATACACATCGTAGTACAGTGCTGCACTGTATGGCGCTCGGGTTAGCAGATACGACAGCTTTATCGGAAAGTGATGCGGCGATGGCAATCGTACCAATGTTTCATGTGAATGCTTGGGGACTTCCTTTTGCAGCTACTTGGTTTGGAACAAAACAAGTTCTGCCGGGACCAATGTTTACTCCGAAAATTTTATTAGAAATGATTCAAACTGAAAAAGTAACGATAGCTGCGGGTGTGCCGACAATTTGGCTTGGTGTTTTACAAGAGTTAGAAAATAATAGTTACGATTTATCTAGTGTTACGAGAATATTATGCGGTGGTGCGGCTGCACCGAAAAGTGTTATTAAAGCATTTGAGCAAAAATATAATGTTCCTTTCGTACATGCATATGGTATGACTGAAACAAGCCCACTCGTAACACTTGCACGTTTAAAAAGTTATGAAACAGAATTATCGTATGAAGAGCAATTGGAAATCCGTTCCAAACAAGGATATCTTGTCCCTGGTGTAGAGATGAAAGTAGTCGGTACAAACGGTGAAGTGAAGTGGGATGGTACTGCGATGGGAGAGTTATGTTTACGAGCACCTTGGATCGCTGAAAGCTATTATAACGATGATCGTACTGTCGAAGGATTCCGAGACGGTTGGTTATATACTGGTGATGTCGTTACAGTTGATGAGGAAGGCTGCGTGAAAATTGTTGATCGTACGAAAGATGTTATTAAAAGCGGAGGAGAATGGATTTCCTCAGTGGATCTTGAAAATGCTTTAATGGCACATGATGCTATATTTGAAGCGGCTGTCGTTGCAGTTCCTCATCCGCAGTGGCAAGAGCGCCCAATTGCCTGCGTTGTTCAAAAGAAAAATAGTACGGTTACAAAAGAAGAGATATATGAGTTTTTAAAACCGCAGTTTGCGAAGTGGTGGTTACCAGATGATATTGTATTTATGGAAGAAATACCGAAAACATCTGTTGGAAAGTTTTTAAAACAGGCACTTCGAAAAGAACTTGAGTATTTGCATAAAGAGAAATAATTGAATTTATAATTGTAAACCATGACGAAAATTAAGTTGACAAAAGGTAGATAGAAAGATAATATAACTCCTATAATATGTTATCTAAAAAAAAATTTAAGTTTACAAATAGGAGAAGCAAACATGAATACAAAAAACTTAGTTTTCGTCGCTTTATTTAGTTCTATTATGGGAGTGCTAGGGTTAATACCTCCAATTGCTCTTTCTATTACACCTGTTCCTATTACATTACAATCGCTTGGAGTTATGCTTGCGGGTGGATTGTTAGGATCTCGTCTTGGTGCACTCAGTCAGCTCATATTTTTACTTATTGTTGGAGTTGGAGCACCATTACTTGCGGGTGGACGCGGGGGTCCAGGCGTATTTGTTGGGCCAAGTGCAGGATATTTACTTGGTTATATCGTTGGAGCATTTGTAATTGGATATTTAATTGAACGTTTACGTGAAGTTTCTATTATAAAAGTATTATGCATTAATATAATTGGTGGTATTTTCGTAGTTTATGTATTTGGTATCATTGTCCAAGCTTTCGTAATGGATATTTCCGTATGGGAAACGATGAAAGTAAGTGTCGTATTTTTACCAGGTGATTGCATAAAGGCGACTATAGCAGCGATTCTTGTGACAAGATTACATCGCTCATTGAAACATATTATTACGCCTGCTTTGAAGAATAAAAAATTTACAAATGTAGGATAAGAAAAAGGAGAAACACGTTACGTGCGTGTTTCTTTTTATTATTTTGTAAAGAAAGGACGTCTCATATGGGGATTACAAAAGAATACAAAAAATATGCCTCTTTACAACCGAATAAAATAGCGATTAAAGAAAATGATAGAGTGTTAACCTATAAAGATTGGTACGATTCAGTTTGTAAAGTAGCAAACTGTTTGAATGAAAATGAATCGAAGAATAAAACAGTAGCAATTGTATTAGAAAATTGTACTGAGTTTTTACAAATATTTGCGGGTTCCGCAATGGCTGGATGGGTTTGTGTGCCGCTAGATATAAAATGGAAACGAGATGAACTTCAAGACAGACTAGCGATTAGTAAACCGGATATTATTGTGGCGGAGCAGTATAGGCTTAGTGATATATCCTGCGAAGAAGGAAGGGTTATTGAGATTGAAGAATGGAAAGAAATGATTGAGAACTATCTTCCTACATATCATCCTGTAGAAAATGTACAAAACGCTCCTTTTTATATGGGATTTACATCAGGATCGACTGGAAAAGCAAAAGCGTTTTTACGTGCTCAACAGTCATGGGTACATAGTTTCGATTGTAATGTACATGATTTTTATATAAAAAATACAGATTCTATTTTAATAGCTGGGACGCTTGTTCATTCTTTATTCTTATATGGAGCAATAAGTGCATTATTTTTAGGGCAAACGGTACACATAATGAGAAAGTTTGTACCAGTTCAAGTGCTAGCTAGTATAAAGATAGAGAATATTGCTGTAATGTATACAGTCCCGACAATGCTTGAGTCTTTATATAAAGAAAATAGAGTAATAGAAAATGAAATGAAAATTATTTCGTCAGGAGCGAAATGGGAAGCTGAAGCGAAAGAAAAGATGAAGAATATGTTTCCTTATGCAAAAAGATATGAATTTTATGGTGCATCTGAGCTAAGCTTTGTAACGGCATTGGTCGATGAAGAGAGTGAAAGAAAGCCGAATTCAGTAGGGAAACCTTGTCATAATGTACAAGTTCGAATATGTAATGAAGTAGGAGAAGAAGTACAGGCAGGCGAGGTAGGAACCGTTTATGTGAAAAGTGATCAGTTTTTTATGGGCTATGTATCGGATGGAGCTATAATCCCGCAATTGTCTAAGGATGGTTGGATGACAGTAGAAGATGTGGGCTACCAAGATGAAGAAGGCTTTATATATATTGTTGGTAGAGAGAAGAATATGATTTTATTTGGAGGAATCAATATCTACCCAGAAGAGATAGAAAGTTTGCTATATACGCATCCAGCTGTTGAAGAAATTGTTGTTGTCGGTATAAAAGATAGTTATTGGGGGAAAAGCCTGTCGCTATCGTAAAAGGAAGTGCTACAAAGCAACAATTAAAGAGCTTTTGCCTACAAAGATTATCATCTTTTAAAATACCGAAAGAATGGCATTTTGTAGATGACATCCCTTATACAAGTAGCGGAAAAATAGCTCGCAATGCAGCAAAAAGTATCATTGAAAATCAGGAGAAGATATATGAATAGAGCGGTTATTGTAGAAGCGAAAAGGACGCCCATTGGTAAACAAAACGGGATGTTGAAAGATTATGAAGTTCAGCAATTACTAGCGCCGCTTCTTACGTTTCTAAGTAAAGGAATTGAGAGAGAAATAGATGATGTCATATTAGGAAATGTCGTTGGACCAGGAGGGAATATCGCAAGGTTGTCTGCTTTAGAAGCGGGGCTCGGTTATCATATTCCTGGTGTAACGATTGATCGGCAATGCGGCGCTGGCTTAGAAGCAATTCGTACTGCGTGTCATTTTATTCAAGGGGGTGCAGGTAATTGCTATATCGCTGGGGGAGTGGAGAGTACAAGTACGTCACCTTTTCAAAATAGAGCACGGTTTTCGCCTGAAACAATTGGGGATCCAGATATGGGATTAGCGGCTGAGTATGTTGCAGAGCAATATAACATAACAAAAGAGATGCAAGATGAATATGCTTGTCTTAGCTATAAAAGAACGCTGCAAGCATTAGAAAAAGGATATAAACAAGAAGAGATATTACCTCATTATTTTAATGGATTATTAGATGAATCTATAAAGCGAGAAATGAATTATGAAAGAATGATTAAGAGAACGAAACCTGGATTTTTACAAAATGGAACAGTAACGGCAGGGAATTCGTGTGGTGTAAATGACGGGGCATGTGCTGTTCTTGTAATGGAAGAGGGGCAAGCTCGGGAATTAGGATATAAGCCAGTTCTTCGTTTCGTTCATAGTGCTGTAGTTGGAGTTGACCCGAATCTTCCAGGAACTGGTCCGATATTTGCCGTACAAAAACTACTTAGAGAAATGAATTTAGTAATAGAAGATATTGATTGTATTGAGATGAATGAAGCGTTCGCCGCTAAAGTTGTTGCATGTGCGCAAACGTTACAAATTCCGTATGAAAAGTTAAATGTAACTGGTGGTGCAATAGCACTTGGTCATCCGTACGGTGCGTCTGGAGCTATGCTTGTAACACGCTTGTTTTATCAGGCTAAAAGAGAGTATATGAAATATGGAATTGCTACATTAGGAATTGGGGGAGGGATAGGGCTTGCTCTATTATTTGAGAAAGTAGAAAACTAGCAAGATAACTAGTTTTCTATTTTTTCAGGAATATAGGCGTTGTTACCAGGTTTTGCTTTTATTTTGTTCCAAGCAGCGATAGCATCTGTTTTTGATTTTCCTTTGTTGTATGGGTCTTCGAAAAAAGCGCGAGTAAAACGATTGTATTCAAACTGTGTACCGATAGTTGTTTTATAGGATGGTTCTTTTTTACGTTCGTTTTCTTCGTACCAAAACGTTATCGCGTCTTCATACGTTTTTCCGGTATTCTTTTTAAAAAACTTTTGAAGGGCTACTGTAAAGCGGAAGTTTGCTCCAATTTTTTCTTTGAAAAAAGCACGCACATCTTCACTACAGCGGTGATTTTCAGTAATAATTGTTTGAAGAGAAAGATCTTTATAAGAGAGGGAAGTTTTACTTACCTTTTGATGAGAACAGTTTTTTAATATTTTACCTGTAGTTAAATAGTGTGAGATACGCTCGGTTATTTCGATTTTAGAGCCACTAGCTGGTAAATCATGCTCACGACAAAATGTTTGCAGTTCTGTTTTTAACCAATAATAGTTTTGGAAATCTTCAAGAGATATAGACTTTGTTAAAGGTGGGCGCATGCATATAACAACTTCTTTCTTCCATAATTTCCTTTAATTATAAAACATACGTTCTTTTTGTGGAAGGATTAATTTATAAATTTAATAGGAAGAGGAGATTACATATGGAAAATGTAATGCAAGTTCGTGTTACTGGGATTTTAATTGAAGGTGAAAAGGTATTGCTAGTAAAACAAAAAGTTGCGAATCGGAATTGGTCTTTACCTGGGGGAAGAGTAGAGAACGGTGAAACGTTAGAAGAAGCGATGATTCGAGAAATGAGAGAAGAAACCGGATTAGAAGTTAAGATTAAGAGACTACTCTATGTTTGTGATAAACCAGATGCTATCCCATCTTTATTGCATATTACATTTCTGCTTGAAAGGATTGCAGGTGAAATCAAGCTTCCGTCTAATGAATTTGATCTTAATCCAATTCATGATGTACAAATGGTAGCGATAGAAGAATTGAGTAGATATGGTTTTTCTGAGAAGTTCATTAAACTTGCATCTGAAAAGTTCTTGAACGCAGGAAGTTATCAAGGATTAAAACAAAATATTGGTTTGTAAACATAAGAGGAGGCTGTTATTTTAGAACAGCCTCCTCTTACTCTATAAGTTGTGTTTATTGTCGTATTTTGTTGGAAAATCGATATTTCTTATAGAATCGTTGATATATTTTGATTTATGATAGATATATTTGAAAAATCGTTAATAATAATTTCATTTACTGTATTACTATGTATGAAGCAAAGCAGCAAAGAGGATATCATCCAGTTCAATGACATCCCATTCATAAAATAATCTACACTGCTGACTGTAAAGAAGAAACAAGTTGATTTAAAAACTCATCCCCACTCATAATCACTTTCCCACCACCACGAGCACTCTTTTTATTTCCTCCGCCTTTTCCTTCAATAGAAGGGAGGGCATCTTTTAAAAGTGTATTCATATCGAGTGTCACTGCTTTACCACAAGCAAGAATACATTGTAATTTGTCCTCATTTTCAATAACAAAATATGTAATTGCGTGTTCTTGTTGTTCTGTAATAATAGCGGATAGTTTTGCGATTTCTTGCATGGAACGATTTGTAAATACTTTAGAAATAAGTATTCCAGCGTATATTTCTGCAGGTTGTTGCAATAGTTCATTTGCTTCTACAAATAATAGTTTTTCATTCATTGCTTGTACTGCCTTTTCGTTTTCTTTTTGAGAGGTAAGAAGTTGTGCCACTTTTACTGGAATATCAGTTTCGCTACTGTTCAATTGCTTAGAAACATCTGTTAATATTTGTTGATGTTGTCCCATTAATTTAAGAGAGCGCCAACCAGCGATAAATGTTAAGCGTATACCACCTTTATTGCGCTCCCATCCTAGTACTTGAATAGGGCCTACTTCACCTGTATGTTTCGGGTGTGTTCCACCACAACCGTTGTAGTCATAGTTTTCGATGATAACAACCCGTATATTTTCTGTCATAGTTGGTTCTTTGCGAAGGGGTAATGCTTTGGCCTCTTCTAAGTTCATCCATTTAATACGAATAGGGTGGTTTTCAAAAACAATTTGATTAGCAATTTGTGCGGCCTTCTCAACAGTTTCTGTAGAAAGATTGGCAGTTTCTAAATCAATGGTTATAGTTTCTTTTCCAAGATGGAACCCGATCGTCGGTATGTTAAAGTGATCCCAAAAAGCAGCGGATAAAATGTGCTGAGCCGTATGTTGTTGCATATGGTCAAAACGACGTTGCCAATCTATTTTCCCGTCTACTTCTTCTGTATGTAGTTGTTCTGCAATGAAGTGACGAATTTCTCCATCTATTTCTTCAACATTAATTACCGGAATGCCATTTAAAGTTCCAGTGTCATGTGGTTGCCCGCCGCCTGTTGGATAAAATGTAGTTTCATTTAAGACAACATATAAGTTTCCTTCTGTATCATGCTCTTGTTTTATAACTTTAGTTGTAAAGGTTTGCTGATAAGCATCGTTGTAATATAATTTTTGCTCCAATTTTCTTTCCCCTTTCGTGTTAGCTAGTTTCATTGTAAAGCAATTGAAATTAGTTTCCTAATATTTCAGAAGAAAGAAACTATTTTTAGAATTTTCTTGCTATAATAAGAAAAAGAAAATGCGGGGGTGGAATGAAAATGCCATATGAAAACGGCGTGGATAAGTTGCTTAGTTTAAGCAGAAATATTTCCGAATTATATCGAGAACTAAATGAAATGACCCGGATTTTAACGGAATGTAACCGAGAAAGTGTGAAATTTGATCGGTTATATGTAAAGGAGTTACTTTGGAAAAAAGAAGATGTGATAGAGAAGTATGAACAATTACTCGTCCAGCTTTGTATTAATGAATGCTTTGATTTAAAAAGTGTAATTACTGGCGAATATAAGTATACATATGAAGAAGTAGAAAGCATTGTTTTAGAATTTAATGAAAAATATAATGTAGCTATTTTGATTAAAGATGTTTGTAAGGAATTACAGTTTACATACGGAATTGATATGGAAATAACGAGAACAGCTCGGGTATAAACATCTCAAGTGTAGAGAAAGGAAAAAGAAAGCAGATCCTTTGCTTTCTTTTTTTATGTAGGAAAAGGGAGAGTAGGTTTAAAGATGAAGGGGAAGTTACAAAATATTCATCCACTTGGAATGAGTATCATTATAGGGACATTATTTGCTAGGTTTGCAACTTCAATGAGCATTCCTTTTTTAGCGATTTATTTAACGACTGTTAAAGACGTATCGGCTGGAATGACCGGTGCTATCATTGGAACGAGTGCGCTTGTTGGAGTGTTTGCTAGTTTTATTGGGGGCAATTTATCGGATCGAGTTGGTCGAAAGATGATTATAATATGGTCCATGATTGTTTGGGTGTTTGTATTTATAGGATTTTCAGTTGCAGAGCATGTTTTGAGTTTCTTTCTATTAAACGCTTTGAATGGATTATGTCGTTCTTTTTTTGAACCGACATCAAGAGCTTTATTATCAGATTTAACGAAACCAGAGTATCGTTTACTCGTATATAATTTGCGTTACGGTGCAATAAATGTTGGAGTAGCGATGGGTCCACTTGTTGGATTACAGATTGGAAGTGCAAAATCAACGATTCCTTTTTTGGTAGCCGCTGGAGTGTACATTTTATATACAGTTATATTAGCGTTTCAATTTAAGAAATATCCACTTGATAAAAAGAAAGTAACTACAGAAAATCCGGTCACAATGTTAAGTGCGGTTCGGATTTTGCGAAAAGACATAGTATTTTTAGTTGCTTTAGTCGGAATCATTTTGAGTAATAGTGGTTTTTCACATTTAACGACAACACTATCTCAATATTTTGCAAACGCACATATATTTCAAGATGGAGTAAAGTTGTTCTCATATATGCTAACTTTAAATGCGATTACAGTAGTAGTTATTCAATACCCTGTTATTCAAATGTGTAAAAAGTATACGCCGTTAGCATCTATTATGGTTGGAACGTTATTTGTGAGCGGGGGATTGTTTGGATTTGGACTAGTAGAATCTATGTTAGGGGCTGCTATATGTACAATTATTTTTACATTCGGAGAAGTATTAATGTTTTCAATGACAGATGTATTTATTGATGAGATAGCTGTTTCACATTTGAAAGGGACATATTTTGGAGCTATGGGCTTTTCAGGAATTGGAGTAGTAATTGGTCCTTGGTTTGGCGGGATACTTCTCGATCAGTATGGATATCAAAATGGCTTTATAGTATTTTTAATATTAGCTATATTTTCAAGCATAGCGTTCCCAGTTCTTTTAGTGACAAAAGGTTTAATGAAAAAAAGATATATTAGAAATTCTAAAATAGAAATACATGCGAAATAACATGAGCCCGAGCAAACTAAAAGGTTGCTCGGGCTCATGTTTGTGTTTATAGTAATCCTTAATTTGAAAAAAGAACTTTCTTTTCATGTTTATTGGCAACTTCGTTTTTGGAAATATGAATGGCTAAACATCCATTCTCTAAACAGGCTAGCATCTTGTTATAAATGATATTAGTAGGTAAAGGAACAATCCGCTGTAAAGAAGTGTTTTTATAAAGTATACAAATGTTTAGGCCTGTCTCCATCTTTTTAATGAGTACATTTTGTGCAGTTGCATTTGGTACATCTGTTTCCAAAATGTATTCTTGTTCTGTTTCACAAAGGTCAATATGAATTTGATTTGGAAAACTAAAGTTGCTACAAGAATCAGAACAAAATTGATCCATCCATTCTTCGAAACCATCAACATGAAAAAGACAATCCTTCTTTTTCTTGCCCATGAAAGACACCCTCCGTAAAATCTCAATTCATACTATGTTATGCATGAATGAAATAGAGGTGAAGAACAAATAGAAAAATATAAACATTTTATGTGAAAGATACAGTGTGTGTGAATGCTTTTGCTTTACATATCATGATGTGCATGATTTTTTTGACGTGAATGATTACGATTTTTAACTTTGTGAGATCCACTTAAAGGTTCGGGCTGTCCAGAAGATTGCCCTTTTTTCTCGTTTTGACGATTAGATTGATTATTGTTTTTACCCATTGTATTTTACACCTCCTCTCCCTATTTAGAATGAGAGAAGTTTGCAAATTTATACGAGAATGTTTTTTGAGAAACAGGTAAAGATAAGTAGGACTAACTCATATAGGAAGGGGAAAGTGTTATGCCATATCATAAAGATAAGCAACAGGCTTTTCAGGCCGCGCAGCAAGGGGTTGTTCAAGCGGAAAATATATTCAATAATATTGTGAAAAATGACCCGAATTACGGCCATGATTTAAAAGAGTTACGCCAAGAAGTGCAAGAGGCGTACGAACAGATTCAAAATGCACTTGAAGTAGCATCAGAAACGCAGCGTCCACAACTTGAGCAATATGAAAGTAATCTCCAAAATATTATGCGAAATGTAGATCAATTAGAAAGGTGAAAGAAGGTTGTTGTAAATTCAACAACCTCAAAACTTTTAGAGCTAATATGCAGAAACAAAAAATTATTCTATTAATTTTTTCTTTAATTTGTGCAGTACATATATTTCAAGTGGACAAAGTGGAAGCTAAAATGTTGTTAAGAAAAGAGCTAGAGCCAACTGGCTATGTAACATGGGAAGTGCCAAATAATGAAAAAATTATCGCAATTACATTTGATGATGGACCGGACCCAACTTATACACCGCAAGTATTAGAGTTATTACGTCAATATAAAGCGGAAGCGACTTTTTTTATGATTGGCTTTCGAGTTCAGCGTAATCCGTACTTAGTAAAGCAAGTGTTGAAAGAAGGGCATGAAATCGGAAATCATACGATGAATCATTTGTATGCGAGTAATTCATCAGATGAAAAATTAGAACATGATATTTTAAATGGAAAGAAATATTTTGAAAAATGGGTGAAAGAACCTTTATTGTTCCGTCCACCAGGTGGATATATTAATGATGCTGTATTTACTACGGCAAAAAGAGCTGGGTATCAAATTGTTCTATGGTCATGGCATCAAGATCCTCGTGATTGGGCGAATCCAGGTACTGAATCCATAGTAAATCATGTTGTGAAAAATGCTAAAAGTGGAGATATTGTACTGTTGCACGATGGAGGAAGTGATCGTAGTCAAACAGTGGCGGCATTAGCAAAAATTTTACCTGAGCTGAAAAAGCAGGGGTATCGATTTGTAACAGTTTCGGAGTTGTTACGTTATAAACATTAGAGAAAATCCCAAAAGGTATACCTTTTGGGATTTTTCGTTACTGATTCTTTTTTCGTTTCTTATTATTTTGTCGCTCTGCTGGTGTTAAAGGTTCGTTTGCGAACTCTTCGTTATAACCAGTTCCTTGTCCTTGTGCGGATGCAGTATTCATTCCTGAAATAGTATGATTTGTTTTTCGTTTACCCATTTTTCTCACCTCTATAATGTTTTTTAAAGATGAATCATGAATTGTTCATAACATATATGAACGTAAAGTAAAGTACTTTACTTTACAATAATAGTATTTATAAGGAGCATGGACACTATTCAAATTTAGAAAGATAAAGAAAACTTATTATAATCCATAAGTTTCTTATTATTTACTTATTTAGAAAGTTGTAATAAGATATTATCGTAAGGTATTGAAAAGTTTGTCTACATTTTATATTCAGACAACTTAGTCACGTTTAACAGGGGGGAAACATAATGGTCAAACATAATCCATTTCAATCACGTGCAACTTTTGAATTAGATGGAAAGACGTATCATTATTATCAATTGAAAGCGCTTGAAAACGCAGGGGTTGGCAACGTATCTCAATTACCATATTCCGTGAAAGTTTTACTTGAATCTGTACTTCGTCAAGTAGACGGACGCGTAATTACAGAAG
This sequence comes from Bacillus sp. NPDC057893, assembly GCF_042796455.1. Lineage (NCBI taxonomy): Bacteria > Bacillati > Bacillota > Bacilli > Caryophanales > Bacillaceae > Bacillus > Bacillus sp. NPDC057893. The sequence goes on from NZ_JBHVNG010000001.1 coordinate 1,283,799, forward strand.
AACATGTTACAAATTTAGCGAAATGGGGAACGAAAGATGTTCAAGATATCGATGTTCCATTTAAACCATCTCGTGTAATCTTACAAGACTTCACAGGTGTTCCAGCTGTTGTAGATTTGGCTTCGCTTCGTAAAGCAATGGCAGATATGGGCGGAGATCCTGATAAAATTAATCCTGAAATTACTGTAGACCTTGTAATTGATCACTCTGTACAGGTTGATAGAGCGGGTACGGCAGACTCGCTTGCATTCAACATGGACTTAGAGTTTAAACGTAATGAAGAACGTTATAAATTTTTAAGCTGGGCACAGAAATCATTTGATAACTACCGTGCAGTTCCACCAGCAACAGGTATTGTACACCAAGTAAATCTTGAATATTTAGCACCGGTTGTTCATGCGGTGAAAAATGCTGAAGGTGACTTAGTTGCATACCCAGATTCATTAGTTGGAACTGACTCACATACAACAATGATTAATGGTATTGGTGTTCTTGGATGGGGCGTTGGTGGTATTGAAGCAGAAGCAGGAATGCTTGGACAGCCTTCATATTTCCCAGTACCTGAAGTAATTGGTGTGAAATTAACTGGTACACTTCCAAGTGGTACAACAGCAACTGACGTTGCATTAAAAGTAACACAAGTGTTACGTCAAAAAGGTGTAGTTGGTAAATTTGTTGAGTTCTTCGGTAATGGACTAAAGAGCATGCCTTTAGCTGACCGTGCAACAATTTCAAATATGGCACCAGAATACGGTGCAACTTGTGGATTCTTCCCAATCGACGATATTTCATTAGAATACTTACGTTTAACAGGTAGAGATGAAGAGCAAATTCGCGTTGTTGAAGAATATTGTAAAGCAAATGGATTATTCTATACAGCAGACAGTAAAGATCCAATCTATACTGATCTTGTTGAAATTGATTTAAATGCAATCGAATCTAACCTTTCTGGACCGAAACGTCCGCAAGATTTAATTCCGCTTTCAAATATGAAAGAAGAGTTCCATAAAGCTGTTGTAGCACCAGTTGGAACACAAGGACTTGGATTCAATGAGCAAGAGTTTGATAAAGAAGTGAAAGTTACATTAAAAGATCAAGAAGTAACGATGAAAACAGGCGGAATTGCAATCGCTGCGATTACAAGCTGTACAAATACGTCAAATCCATACGTATTAATTGGAGCAGGTTTAGTTGCGAAGAAAGCAATTGAAAAAGGACTTAAAGTACCTGGTTACGTAAAAACATCATTAGCACCAGGATCTAAAGTTGTTACAGAGTACTTAGATAAGTCTGGTTTAACAACGTATTTAGATCAATTAGGTTTCCAAACAGTTGGTTACGGCTGTACGACTTGTATCGGTAACTCTGGTCCATTAGCAGAGGAATTAGAAGAAGCAATCGCAGCAAACGATTTATTAGTAACATCTGTTTTATCTGGTAACCGTAACTTTGAAGGTCGTATTCATCCACTTGTAAAAGCAAATTACTTAGCATCACCACCACTTGTTGTGGCATATGCACTTGCAGGTACTGTTGATATTGACCTGAAAAATGATGAAATCGGTAAAGATGTAAATGGTAATGCTGTTTACTTTAATGATATTTGGCCATCAGCTAAAGAAATTGAAGATGTAGTTCAAAGTGTTGTTACATCTGAATTGTTCAAAAAAGAATATGCACAAGTATTTAACAGCAATGAGCGCTGGAATGAAATCCAAACTTCAAATGAAGCTTTATATACTTGGGATAATGATTCAACATACATTCAAAACCCACCATTCTTTGAAGGATTATCTAAAGAGCCAGGTGAAGTTGAAACATTATCAGGTTTACGCATCGTTGGTAAATTTGGTGATTCTGTAACGACAGACCATATTTCACCAGCAGGTTCAATTGGTAAACATACACCAGCTGGACGTTATTTACTAGAAAACGGCGTACAACCAGTTGACTTTAACTCTTACGGTTCTCGTCGTGGTAACCATGAAGTTATGATGCGTGGTACATTCGCAAATATCCGTATTAAAAACCAAATCGCACCAGGAACAGAAGGCGGATATACAACATATTGGCCAACTGGTGAAGTAACATCTATCTATGATGCTGCTATGAAGTATAAAGAAGATGGCACAGGCCTTCTAGTTGTTGCTGGTAAAGACTACGGTATGGGAAGTTCTCGTGACTGGGCTGCGAAAGGTACAAACTTATTAGGTATTAAAGCAGTAATCGCAGAGAGCTTCGAGCGTATTCACCGCAGTAACTTAGTATTAATGGGCGTATTACCATTACAATTTAAAGATGGAGACAGTGCTGAAACGTTAGGTCTTGTTGGTGACGAGTCATTTGAAATTCAAATTGACAAAACGGTTAGACCACGCGATCTTGTAAAAGTAGTTGCAATCGATTCAGAAGGAAAAGAGAAGCAATTTGAAGTAGTAGCTCGTTTCGATAGTGAAGTTGAAATTGACTACTACCGTCACGGTGGTATCTTGCAAATGGTTCTTCGTTCGAAAATCGAAGAGTCTAAAGTGTCAAACTAAAAGGATTCAACAATATTTGTTGAATGTATATTTTAAAGAGGGATGAGATTTTCTCATCCCTCTTTAGTATGAAAAATATCGGCAGATTTAAAGGCCTCTAAGTGGAAAACTTATTGACAGTTAATGTGGGATAGAAGAGATTCTAACAAAAAAAATCATTCTTGATACGTTACGAAAACGAACAAATGTCTACATTGCTTGCTTAATTACGTCCCTTGTATTTGCATTACTTCATATGGAGCTAGCAAGTGTTATTCCCTATACTTTAGCAGGATTGGTATATGCATTTTTATATGTAAAAACGGATAGATTAATTGTTCCTATTGTTGTTCATATGACAATGAATACACTTGCAATTTTAATGAAAATTATTTAATAAAAGAACTAAATATCGGCATTTAATAGGTCATTGGCAGAAGAGTTAGATCCTGATAAATTAGCAACTTTTATTTTGTGCTTTAAAACTTAAGTTTTTAAATTAATATGAGTAAACAAAAAGGAAAGGGATGAAACCATATGGTTTCATCCCTTTCCTTTTATTATGCAAAAATTGGAGGAATAACAATGAATGAGTATAGAAAAATAATGTTGCCGCTATTACAAGAAAAGCTATTGCTAATTAGTGCGATTTGTAGCGGGTTAGTAGCTGCCATTTTAAATTTATCTAGACCAATTTTCATGGGGCTAATTTTAGATAACCTTATTCAACAGGAATTAAAAGGTGCATATTTGTACATTGCATTGTTTGCCGGTAGCCGCTTTATGCTGTGGATGAATAATCTTTTATTTGATTATGTAAGCTCAAAAGCGAGTCAACGTATATTACAAAAGAAGCGTATAGATGTATTGCGTCATTTTTTCTCATTACCGTTTGAAGAGAGTGAGAAGATCCAGCAAGGTGAGTTAGAAACTTTAGTCGTTTCTGATATCCCGAACTGGATCAGGTTATATGGATCTATATTAATAGAATATATACATGCTATCGCGCAATTTATCGGTGCGATTATAGCACTACAGCATATAGATATGCAGTTCATATTGTGGGTAACTCCGTTTTTATTTTTAAGTGCAATTGTTCCAGTACTTATGGGAGAAAAGGTAAGGAATATTGCAAGCATTGCTCAAAAGAATCAATCAAGTGTAGTAGAGATGATGTCACAGTTTGTAAAAGGTATACAAGATTTACGGAGTTTACAAAAAGAAAAATGGGCCATCGGCTTATTTAAAGGAGTAACGGCACAATCTTATAAATCGGAAATAAAGAAGACAATGATGCAACACTGCATGGGAGTAGTTGGAACAGTGATTGAAACAGGAGCATATGTCATTGCTCTCATTATAGGTGCGCAAAAAATAATGAAAGGGGAAATGGAAGTTGGTTCACTTGTTGCAGTGTTAGCTACAATTGAAATGCTCTTTTTTCCAGTCCGTTACGTGGGGGAGTTACTAATGATGACACAAGTTGCAGTCGCTTCGGCAGATCGAGTTTTTTGTTTTTTAGATAAACGAGTGGCAGACAGTGAGGTGGAACAAGCTATGGGAATGAAGATAACAAATGTTTCATTTCAAGAGAATGATGAAGCGAAGTGTAGAATTAAAAATATTCATTTGGAGATTAATCCTGGGGAATTCGTGATCATTGTGGGAGAAAGTGGTGCAGGGAAAACGACGCTTTTAAAACTAATAACGGGTTTATATAAACCATCTAACGGTAGCGTTGTTTATTATGGTAATGAGGCTCGGATGACTACAGTATGGCAAGAACCACGTTTTTTTCGGACGACAATAAAAGAGAATATATATTTCGGGGAAGAGGGCTTAGAAAACCAGTTAGAAAAAAATGCTGAACTTGTAAATGTAACGCCGATTATTAGGGGGTTACCTGAAGGGAGTCAAACTGTACTACATAAAAGTGGTGAAGAGTTTTCTGGAGGGGAAAGAAAACGTCTTGCACTATTGCGAGCGATTGTATCAAATCCGAATCTCATTATTTTAGATGAACCGACTGCGGGGTTAGATCCGGGCAATCAAGAAGTGGTTTGGAATATGATTGAAGGGCTAGGAAGAGATGTAACGAGAATTGTGGCAACACATGACGTAGAGAGGGCAATACTAGCAGATCGCGTTATTGTAATGAGAGAAGGCAGTATTGTTGAATGTGGAAATCCTAGAGAGTTATTAAATCGTAATTCATTGCTTAAAGAAATGCTAATAAAAAGATAAGAGCTATGTAGCGCTCTTATCTTTATTCAGTATTATTAAGTTGGTACGTATATGATTCAGTATCGCTAGTACTAAACTCTTTGACTAGAGTAAGTTGATTTGTATCCGGATTATATTTGGAAATTTTGACCGTATGTTCGCTACTTAGTGATGGATTATATTGCTTGAATAGCAAACGTATTTTCAGCAATCTGAGTCATATTACTGGTGGAAACATTTTCTATGGAATCATGATTTGTAGAAATTTCAACGACTCTTCCACCGTTGAAAAATAAAAGAACGATTACTAAAATAACTAAACATATTCGTATATAGCGAAGTTCTTTGCTAATAGGGTGTTCTCCCAAAACAATCATCCTTTCTATAACTATTCTATAGTAGTAATGGTAGTCATCGTGAAGAAACTAAGAATACCGAGACCTGCCAAAAGGATAAATGAGATTAAAGCGATATAGAGACAAATACGCCCAACTTGTTTTTTTTCAGGATTTTTACTGAATAGTGAGATGATCCATGTGATAATCCCGATTGGGGAAAATATAAAACTAAGAATATATAATAGTATTTTTTCAAATAAATTCATAAAAATATCCCCTTTTTTGAAAGTTCTACATGTGTAGTCTTCTTCGTATTAGCGCTGCCGTTATGTAGGAAAGTACAGAATAAACAGCACTATAAACAATCCAAGCGTCTAAGTTTTGTAAAGCTAGATGTATATCAAATTCAGAGACGATAATGAAAAATATAAGTGGAACAGTAAAAGAAATAATAATAGCAGCCCATTTGAATTTGTATAGCCAGCCGCTAAAACAAATACATAGTAATGGTAAAGTGAAGAAAACAAAAGAAAAAGGGTTGATAAGTAATTGTAAAATACATATCACCTCTCAGTTTTTATATATTTTTCTAATTATATGATAAAAAGGAAAATATTTCATCTTAGTTAAAAATATTCCGACTATTTCGAATGTGAATATTTCCAAGCTTGTCCGTATAAGCTAAAATAAGGTATATAGTATTTTGATGATTATGTTATAAGAAGATAAACACGTTAGGGTGATATAAAATGTGGCGGAAGCTTACGATTATTGTAGTGTTAGTTTGTTTAGCGGGATATGCAGCTTATGAACAGTTCGGTAATAAAGATCAGGCGGTACAAGGGAAGCAAGAAAAAAGTGAAGCTGTTATGAAAGAGATGATTGCAAGGAATGGTATTGAAGTAGGGAAGAGTGCACCTGATTTTGAATTAACTAAGTTAGATGGAACAAATGTAAAGTTATCAGATTTAAAAGGAAAGAAAGTGATTTTAAACTTTTGGGCAACGTGGTGTGGCCCATGTCAGCAAGAAATGCCCGATATGGAGGCCTTTTATAAAGAGCATAAAGAAAATGTAGAAATTTTAGCTATAAACTATACTCCTTCAGAAAAAGGGGGGGGAGAAGAAAAAGTAAGAAATTTCGCTAAAGAAAAAGGGATTACTTTTCCTATTCTATTGGACAAGAACATTGATGTGACAACAGCTTATAAAGTAATAACCATTCCAACTTCGTATTTTATAGATACAAAAGGTGTCATTCAAGATAAGTTCATTGGACCGATGACACAAAAAGAGATGGAGAAACGGATTGAGAAATTAAAATAATAAGTGAGGAGGCAGAGATGGGAAGTGGCCATTTCTGCCTTTTCTTTTTCAAGTAGTGAAAGCTTCGTGATATGATAAAAGAAATATAAACGTTTAGAGATAAAGGAGTGTATTTGGAGTGGGGAATATATCCTTACCGTTAGATTATGTTGTAATTGATTTTGAAACAACAGGATTTAACCCTTATAATGATAAAATTATTCAAGTAGCAGCAGTGAAATATCGTAATCATGAACTAGTAGATCAGTTTGTTTCCTATGTGAATCCGGAGCGTTCAATTCCGGACCGAATAACGAGTTTAACAGGTATTACAAATTATCGTGTTTCAGATGCACCGACGATTGAAGAAGTATTACCTTTATTTTTAGCATTTTTACATACAAATGTAATTGTCGCTCATAATGCATCTTTTGATATGCGTTTTTTGAAAAGTAATGTAAATATGCTTGGGCTACCGGATCCTAAAAATAAAGTGATTGACACTGTGTTTTTAGCAAAGAAATATATGAAGCACGCGCCTAATCATAAACTTGAAACGTTAAAGCGAATGCTTGGAATTCGCTTAAGTTCTCATAATGCATTTGATGATTGTATTACGTGTGCGGCAGTTTATCAAAGATGTGCATCTATGGAGGAAGAAGGAAAAAGAAAAGTGCAGAAAGAAGTGCTTGATGAAACGGTAGCATACGAAGCAGTAAAAGAAATTCTTATGCGAAATAAACGTGATATCGAATGGATTCGCTGTATGAATGTCGGGAGCTATTTAGATATAAAAGCTTTTTACCCAATTATTAGGATGAAGGTAAACGGGCGAAAGAAATATGTGTTAACAGAAAAAATGGAAGACGATGTAATTGGTATTTGTACGAGCTTAACGTGTGAGGCAGCATTGAAAAGTGAGATTGGCAACACGAGAATTATGATTGACAGTGTAGAGGACATTTTCAAGCTAGAGAGCTACATTTTAGAAGAATACGATTCTGTATTGCGAGCACTGCATGAATATAGAGTGAATGAAGAAGATGCTGATGAAGAAATTAAAAAATATTTAAATATAATGATGTGAAAAAATCCCATGCGTAATATTTGCGTATGGTTTTTTTTGTTAAAACATAAAATTTTCTTGCAAATCTGATTAAAGAGTTTTTCATTTGCTCATACTATGTAATAAGAAAACGTAGAAGAAAGGGTGAGCAGCATGAGAAGAAGTCGCCGTAGATCGTTTGAAGAACTTGTAAATGAAAATAAACAACAATTATTAAGTGATCGTGATGCAATGGATCGAATTGAAAAACGTATTGAAAAACGTTATGAAATGAAACTTTTTAAGCAGGCTGAATAATTCTTAACACTAGTACGATACTAGTGTTAAGGAGGCGATAGTAATGGGTAATCCGAAAAAGAATTCAAAAGACTTTGCACCAAATCAAATTGGAACACAATCGAAAAAAGCTGGTGGCAATAAAGGAAAGCAAATGCAAGACCAAACTGGTAAGCAACCGATTGTTGATAACGGTTAAAAAAGGAGAGTGTTATCATTCTTCTTTTTTGTGAGGGAATTAAAGATATATTTTTAACAGGAATATGAAAAAAGGGCTGACTTTCGTCAGCCTTTTTTCGTGATTGTAAAGTTTTCCACGAGTAAACGCCAATTTTGTGGGAATGGTAGACCAATTTTCCAATAGCTAATGCCACCTATTCCTTGTTCTTTCATTAAATTAAATTTACTTTGCACGGACCGTGAATCTTCAAACCAAACTTCATGTTGTACGCCGTTTTCGTCAAAGTAATTAAAATGTGGAGCTTGAGCCGTGAAATCATAGCGGATAGGAACATTGTATTTACGAGCTAGTGCAACAGCTGCAACAGAGCTAATTGCTTTTGCAGGTGGATTTCCTTGTTTGAACGGCAGTTTCCAATCGAAACCGTATAAATTTTGACCCATCATAATTTTTTGTGGTGGCATTTGAGATTTTGCATATTGAAGTACCTCTTTCACAGGACCAATAGGAGAAATCGCCATCGGTGGCCCGCCTTGCCAACCCCAGTCGTATGTCATAATGACGACGAAATCAACAATTTGTCCTTGTGCTTTATAATCATGAGCTTCAAAAAATTTCCCTTTTTGATTGGAACTTGTTTTCGGTACAAGCGTTGTACTTAATGTGTACCCGCTAGGTAAGCGCGTTTTTACATTTCGTAAAAAACGATTATATGCTTCGCGATCTTCAGGTGCTACATTCTCGAAATCAAAATGAATATCTCGCATGCCGTATTTTTCAGCTGTTTGCAAAATGTTCGTAATAAATTTGTTTTGAATCGTTGCGTCGCGTAAAAAAACAGATGCCAGTTCGGTACTGAAATTTCCATTTTCAATATTTGTAATAACGAGCATAGGGATGGTTTTACCTTGCGTTGCAATATTAGCGATTTTAGCTGTTTCTGTTGGTTCTTTTAAAGTGCCGTCTCGTTTTGCTTCAAAGCTGAAGTAGGCTAAATATGTTAAAAATGGATTAATAGCACGTGTAGCATTTACTAAACTTTCTTTGATCGGTATTGTTGAAGGTTGTAAATAAGCGATGGATTCTACTGCTCGTTTTGTTCCTTTCGGTATATATAATTGTTGTCCGACATGAAGAATAGATTTTAATGAAAGGTTATTAACTTTAGCTAAACTGGCGAGAGGAACGCTATATGTTTGAGAAATTCGATAAAGGCTGTCACCAGGCTGTACATAATAGTTATTGCCTTTTGTATTAACGATAAGTGCCTGACCAACAACGAGTGTTTCGGCTGGGTTTAGTCCATTGTCTTTTACAATTTCTTCAGGTGTAGATCCATATTTTGATGCTAAACTATAAACACTATCACCGCTACGAACAGTTACAATTTGAATCATGTGTTTGCCCCTTTCGGTAAAAGATTCACTGTTTTTATTTTATTTTTGATTCCACTGTATTATGATTAAATGTATGCAAGGTAGCAGAAGTGAAAGAAGGCGAATAGAAATGTTTGTAGCAGAACATGAAGTTGAAATCCGCTATGCGGAAACAGACCAGATGGGTGTTGTTTACCATTCAAACTATTTAGTGTGGCTGGAACTTGGGCGCACGAAACTTATACAAGAATTAGGATTTTCGTATGTTGAAATGGAGAAAGAGGGAATTATCTCTCCTGTATTAGACTTGCAAATCTCGTACCGTAAAGCGATGCGTTACGGTGAAAAGGCCATTGTGAAAACATGGATTGATACTGTGAGCCCGCTTCGTGTTGTATATGGTTATGAAATTTATAACGGTGATGGCGAGCTTTGTATTACTGCAAGTACAACGAATATTTGTGCGAAAAAAGAAGGGTTCCGCCCTGTATCATTTAAAAAATTATATCCTGAGTGGTATGCGAAATATGAGGAAATTAAAAAAAAATAAAAAAAGCGTGGCAGAAGCCACGTTTTTTTTATTTTTCATAATTAAATTGAGGGAAATCATCACCGTCGTTAAGTGTCACTAATAAATTATGTCCATCGAAGAACCACTCATCATCGCCTTCAATAAAGAAGTTAATACCTTCTTCTTGCATTTGAACAGCAGGATGCGCAGGATCATCTTTACGAATACCTAAAGAAAGTCCTTTTTGCACAGTACTGCAACCACCGTATTGTACGAAAAAGCGTATTGTTTCACCTGATTGTAAGTGTAATTCGTTTTTATACCATTGTGCTGCTTCTTTTGTTACGGAAAGATTCATGTATAGTTCCTCCAAATTATGTTGCTTTTTCTTAAGTATAAAAAATAACGCAAAAAGACGCTATTAATATGCTTCACGTTTTCTTTTTGCGTTATGTGGGTTACGATCTTATTTTTGCTTTTTTGAAAAGTTTGCTTTCGGTTCAGTTTTATTTATAATTCGTCCGATATTTGCACGGTGTTTATAAATAACCATACCAGCTAATAAACACATCGCAATAATGAAGATTTTATCCCCGCTAACAATTGATGCAATAACAGCAACGACAGCTGTTACCATAGAAGAAAGTGATACGTATCTTGTTGTAAATAAAAGGGTGAAAAATACAACAGCTAATATTGCAAATACAACTGGTGAGTAGCATAATAATACCCCGGCAGAAGTTGCAACTGCTTTCCCCCCGCGGAATTTTGCGAAGATCGGATAGACATGTCCAAGAACAGCGGCTAATCCAAACCATAGTGGGTGAATATCTGACCCGAAAATAATCGGTAGACCTGTTGCTAATGTACCTTTTAAAATGTCAGCAATTGTTACGATAAAACCTGCTTTTTTCCCTAACGTACGGAATGTATTAGTTCCGCCTAGATTACCGCTTCCATGCTCACGAATGTCGATTCCATAACCGATTTTTCCAACGACTAATGCAAATGGAATCGAACCGAGCAAGTAGGCAACGATAAATAAAAGATATGTAATAATCATGAGTTCAGTCTCCTTTATACAAATGTGTTGATAAAGGGTAAAAAGAGTTTTTCCCGTATATTGTACCATACATTTGTAAAGAGCACATTTCTTTTTTGTAAATGAAAAATTCATTATTTCGTGAAAAAAAATTCACAGGAATGTTACATTTCTCACAGAAACAACAAGACTATATGTTGTAACATTTTAATCAAAAGACAACAACATATTGATGGAGGGTTATAAATGTTACAACGAAATACACGTGGAGAAGAATTAATGAAAGTATTTGAGACAATTATTCACGGTAATGAACAAGATTTAATGCAGGAAAATGCAAATGTAGATGGCCGATCTCCAATGGGAGTAATGGGAACGTTCGCATCTGAGAGCGCAAAGTATTATGCAGTAGAAAAATTATTATCAGATCAAGTGAAAAAAGCGATAGATCAAAATATATTATATCCACATGATTTAGATTTTTATGCAACAGGAACGACGACTTGTTCGCAAATTCCGTTATCGCAAATGCTTGCTAACGGTTTTCATACTGGACATGGACATATGAGACAACCGCAAGACATTAAAAGTGCGTTGGCGCTTTCTTCAATTATTTTTCAGGCGAATCAAAATATGCAACACGGTGGTCAATCGTTTGCGCTCTTTGATATTGATTTAGCTCCATATGTGAGAAAAACAGTAGAGAGACATAAAAAACGATTGCAATCATATCCGCTTACGAAAGAACAAATAGAGGAATTTGCATGGAAAGAAACAGAAAATGATACGTATCAGGCGTGTGAGGCTTTCGTTCATAATTCAAATAGTATGCATAGTAGGGGCGGGGGACAAGTACCGTTTATTTCTATTAACTACGGAACAGATACATCGAAAGAGGGACGGCTTTTAATTAAGCAACTTTTAAAAGCGACGCAAGCTGGACTTGGTAAAGGGGAAACACCGATTTTTCCTATTCAAATTTTCAAAATGAAAAAAGGCTTGAACTTTGAAGAGTGTGATCCGAACTATGATTTATTTGAATTAGCGTTAGAAACGACAGCTGAGCGATTATTCCCTAACTTTTCGTTTTTAGATGCTCCGTTTAATGCAGTGTACTATGATGGTCGACCTGAAAGTGAAGTATGTTATATGGGGTGTCGTACTCGTGTTATGTCTAATATACATGGGGAAGAAACAGCAATTGGAAGAGGGAATTTATCGTTTACTTCTATTAATTTAGTGAAATTAGCGCTAATTAGTGGTTCAACAGAAGCGTTTTTTGAAGCGCTAAGTTATTACTTAGATTTAGGCGTTAAGCAATTATTAGAGAGATTTGCTTATCAATGTACAAAGAGAGCAAGAGATTTTCAGTTCTTATATTCACAAGGTGTATGGCGTGGTGGAGAAACGTTACAACCTGAAGATGCTGTGGCGCCGATTTTAAAACAAGGGACGTTAAGTCTTGGCTTTATCGGTCTTGCAGAATGTTTAGTAGCGTTAACAGGAAAGCACCACGGAGAAAATGAGGAATCGTGGAAGCTTGGATATGAAATCATTTCCTTTATGAGGAAGAGGATGGATAAGGCTACGGAAAAACATCAACTCAATTTCTCTGTAATTGCAACGCCAGCAGAAGGGTTATCAGGAAAGTTTGTGAAGAAAGATAGAGAAGAATTTGGTGAAATTAGCGGTGTGACAAATCATAATTATTATACAAATTCGTTCCATGTACCGGTGTATTACAATATTCAAGCGATAGATAAAATTCGATTAGAAGGACCGTTCCACGCTCTTTGTAATGGCGGACATATTACGTACATTGAACTAGATGGTGCAGCTGTGCATAATCAAAAGGCGTTAAAGCAAATTGTACAAACGATGGCGCAGTACGGAGTAGGGTACGGTTCAATTAACCATCCTGTCGATCGTTGTCAGTGCTGTAGTTATCATGGCATTATCGGGAATGAATGTCCGAGCTGCGGAAATGAAGATGAGAATGAAATAGAAAGAATTCGCCGCATAACAGGATATCTTGTAGGAGATATGTCAAAGTGGAATAGCGCGAAACGTAGTGAAGAGATGGATCGGGTGAAGCATAAATGAAAGTTATGAACATCATTCATGATAGTGTAGTAGATGGAGAAGGGTTGCGGACAGTCGTGTTTTTTGCGGGCTGTCCGCATCGTTGTTTTGGTTGCCATAATCCGAAGTCGTGGAATATTTGCAACGGAACTGACATGACGTCAGAAGAAATTGTGAAAGAGATTGCAAGTAATCCATTAACTGATGTAACATTTTCAGGCGGAGATCCATTTTTTCAAGCTGCTGAAGTGAAAAAAGTAGCAAAAGCTGTGAAAGATTTGAAAAAAAATCTATGGATGTATACAGGTTATACGTTAGAAGAGATACAGAGTTCTCAAAATAATGATATGATAGAGTTGTTACATTATGGGGATGTTTTAGTCGATGGAAGATTTGAAATCGAGAAAAAAGATTTAACCCTTCCATTTCGCGGAAGCTCCAATCAACGTATTATTCGATTGAAAGAGTAAAAAGGCGGGATAGATTATATGAATAAAACAGTATTGCTTGTTGAAGATGAAAGAAGATTACGTGAAATTGTTAGCGATTATTTTCGTAATGAAGGCTTTGAAGTAATCGAAGCAGAAGACGGAAAAAAAGCGTTAGAATTATTTGCAGAGCATGAAATTGATTTAATTATGTTAGATATTATGTTACCAGAAATAGATGGATGGTCTGTTTGTAGACGAATTAGAAAAGAATCAGCAGTACCAATTATTATGTTGACAGCACGTTCTGATGAGGATGATACATTATTAGGATTTGAACTAGGTGCAGATGAGTATGTAACAAAACCTTTTAGTCCGAAAGTATTAGTAGCTCGTGCAAAGACGTTATTGAAACGTGCGGATGGAGCGGTAGGAGTATCAGAAGAAAATACTATGTCTTTAGCCGGAATAGAAGTGAATCGGCTATCTAGAACAGTTTTAGTAGATGGAGAAGAAATTATATTGACACATAAGGAGTTTGAGCTTCTTGTTTATTTAATGGAGAACAAAGGAATTGTGTTGTCACGTCAACATTTATTAGATCAGTTATGGGGATATGATTACTACGGTGATGACCGAACGGTTGATACACATATTAAAAAACTGCGAAATAAGCTAGGAGATAAGGCGAAGCATATCGGCACTGTTATTCGAGTAGGTTACAAATTTGAAGAATAACCTTTAAGTTACTATGCATCCCGGCTTTTGGATATAGCAAATTTACACTCTCCTTTGTAGGTGAAATGTACAAAAAATACTTTTCTTGTCTACAATGATAGATAGGAGTATTTTTTTAATTGGATTTCACGATGAGTTCACAAGAAGGACACAAAATGTGACTATACTGAAAGTACGAATTCACCAGAGGGGGAAATAAAACATGGGATATTACGACGGACCGAATTTAAATGAAGAGCATAGTGAAACGAGAGAAATGAAAAAATCAGGTAGTAAAAAAGGATATTTTTTCACAGGTTTAGTTGGAGCTGTAGTCGGGGCTGTCACAATTAGTTTTGCAGCACCTTATATGCCATGGGTGCAAAATAATGGAGCAGCAGTTTCATCATTCAATTCTAATAAACAAGTAGAAGGAACTGTAGTTCCAGTTGTAAATAAAGCGAAAAATGAAACTGATTTACCGGGAATGATCGAAGGTGCGAAGGATGTTGTTGTTGGTGTGATTAATATGCAACAAAGTGTTGATCCATTCGCAATGCAACCGGCAGGTCAAGAACAAACAGCTGGTACAGGATCAGGTGTAATATATAAAAAAGCAGGAAATAAAGCATATATTGTAACGAATAACCACGTAGTAGATGGTGCAAATAAACTTGCTGTTAAATTGAGCGATGGAAAGCAAGTCGATGCAAAATTAGTTGGTAAGGACCCTTGGTTGGACTTAGCTGTTGTAGAGATTGATGGATCTAATGTGAATAAAGTTGCAAGTTTAGGTGATTCCAGTAAAATCCGTGCAGGTGAGAAAGCAATTGCAATCGGTAACCCATTAGGATTTGATGGAAGTGTAACGGAAGGTATCATCAGTAGTAAAGAGCGTGAAATTCCAGTTGATATTGATGGTGACAAACGTCCGGATTGGCAAGCACAGGTTATTCAAACAGATGCAGCGATTAACCCTGGTAACAGTGGTGGTGCTCTATTTAATCAAAACGGTGAGGTAATCGGTATTAACTCAAGTAAAATAGCTCAGCAATCAGTAGAGGGTATTGGTTTTGCAATCCCAATTAACATCGCAAAACCAGTTATTGAATCACTTGAAAAAGATGGAGTAGTGAAACGTCCAGCACTTGGAGTAGGTGTCGTTTCATTAGAAGATGTGCAAGCTTATGCAGTAAATCAATTAAAAGTGCCAAAAGAAGTAACAAATGGAGTTGTATTAGGTAAAATTTATCCAATATCTCCGGCAGAAAAAGCTGGTTTAGAGCAATATGATATAGTAGTAGCATTAGATGATCAAAAAGTAGAAAATTCACTTCAATTCCGTAAATATTTATATGAAAAGAAAAAAGTAGGCGAGAAAGTAGAAGTTACATTCTATCGCAATGGCCAAAAAATGACGAAATCAGCTACGTTAGCAGATAATTCAGCTACTAAGAATCAATAATCGGAATAAAAGAAAGTCTCTTTCATGTTGAAAGAGACTTTCTTTATCGGATATAATAAAGGTATAGGAGGGATTAATTATGATAATTGAAAACCCAACTCGTACGGAAATTGGTGAAGTATTGAAGAAAAGTAAAACGATTGCAGTTGTTGGACTATCAGATAAGCCAGAACGCACATCATATATGGTTTCAAAAGCAATGCAAGATGCTGGGTATCGCATTATTCCAGTAAATCCAACAGTAGATGAAGTACTCGGAGAAAAGGCGGTTTCTTCACTGAAGGATATTAAAGAACATGTTGATATCGTAAATGTATTCCGTCGCTCAGAATTTTTAAAGGATGTTGCGAAAGAGTTTGTAGAGATTGATGCAGATGTTTTCTGGGCACAATTAGGAGTACAAGATGAAGATACATATAAACTTTTACAAGAAAAAGGCTATACAGTAATAATGGATCGTTGTATTAAAGTAGAGCATGTAATGACAAAATAGTATAGACTTTAAAGGTAGAAAGATTGATTCAGCCCTCGCTTTTTACATAAGTAGGGCGGATGAACGAGGTGTTCATCATGAGATTTTTTAAAGGCTGTTTTTGGGGATTGTTACTTGTTATCCCGTTTTGGATATTGATCATTTGGATCATGATAAAGGTCTGGAATGTATAATGTTGGAATACATATCCATTTCTCGTTGACAAACGATTATTTTTCTGAAATAGTAGCCTAGAGGAATCCTTGTGAAAAAACAAGGATTTTTCTATTGAAAATAGTATATAAAAGAGATAAGATAACTTGCCAAAACTATAGTCGAGGCGTTATTCTATAATAGAAACATATGTTCTTATTTAATTTGGAAAGGGGCAAGGAGTTTGGTGAAGCATCAGTTCCAATATAATGAAGATGCAATTCAAGTGTTAGAAGGACTTGAAGCCGTTCGAAAACGCCCGGGAATGTATATCGGGAGTACGGATAGCCGTGGATTGCATCATTTAGTATATGAAATAGTAGATAACTCCGTTGATGAAGCGTTAGCGGGATTTGGCGACGAAATTTCTGTCGTAATACATAAAGATAATAGTATTAGCGTTATTGATAAAGGGCGAGGAATGCCTACGGGAATGCATAAACTTGGAAAACCGACACCTGAAGTTATTTTAACTGTACTTCATGCGGGGGGTAAGTTTGGCCAAGGAGGCTATAAAACGAGTGGTGGTTTACACGGTGTTGGGGCATCAGTTGTAAACGCCTTGTCAGAATGGCTAGTAGTAACGATTAAGCGTGATGGTAGCATTTATGAACAACGCTTTGAAAATGGTGGTACTCCTGCAACGACGTTAGAGAAAATCGGGAAAACGAAAGAGTCTGGTACAACGATGCACTTCAAACCAGATACAACTATTTTCAGCACAACAAATTATAATTATGAAACATTATGTGAGAGATTACGTGAATCTGCATTCTTATTAAAAGGAATGAAAATCTCGATAAAAGATGAACGTAATGATTTAGAAGATGTGTTTCATTATGAAACAGGAATTGAGGCTTTCGTTTCATACTTAAACGAAGAGAAAGATTCGATTCATCCAGTTGTATATTTCTTGGGTGAGCAAAATGGAATTGAAGCAGAGTTAGCGTTTCAGTTTAATGATGGTTACTCAGAAAACATTCTTTCGTTTGTAAATAATGTACGTACAAAAGACGGTGGTACACACGAAGCTGGATTTAAAACAGCAATGACACGTGTGTTCAATGAGTATGCTCGTAAAGTTTCTTTATTAAAAGAAAAAGACAAAAATTTAGAGGGTACAGATATTCGTGAAGGATTAGCTTCGATTGTTTCTGTACGTGTACCAGAAGACGTACTCCAGTTTGAAGGGCAAACGAAAGGGAAACTAGGTACAAGTGAAGCTCGTTCTTCAATTGATGCAATTGTATCTGAGCATTTAGCTTACTTTTTAGAAGAAAATCCGGATGTAGCTACACTTCTTGTGAGAAAGGCAATTAAAGCAGCGCAAGCACGTGAGGCTGCTCGTAAAGCGAGAGAAGAAGCGCGTACTGGTAAGAAGAAGAAAAAATCAGAAGGTACTTTAAGCGGGAAGTTAACACCTGCACAATCACGTAATCCTCAGAAAAACGAATTGTATTTAGTAGAGGGTGACTCGGCTGGTGGTTCAGCAAAGCAAGGACGAGATCGTCGTTTCCAAGCGGTGCTACCATTACGTGGTAAAGTAATCAACACGGAAAAAGCAAAGCTTGCTGATATTTTTAAGAATGAAGAGATCAATACGATTATTTACGCAATTGGCGGCGGCGTAGGGAATGAGTTCGCTGTTGAAGATATTAACTACGATAAAGTTGTTATTATGACCGATGCAGATACGGATGGGGCGCATATTCAAGTGTTACTACTGACGTTCTTCTACCGTTATATGAAACCACTTATTGAAGCTGGTAAAGTATTTATCGCACTTCCACCTTTATATAAAGTAAGTAAAGGAAAAGGGAAAAGTGAAGTAATTGAATATGCATGGTCTGATGAAGAATTAGGTGGTGTAACGAAAAAGGTCGGTAAAGGCTATATGTTGCAGCGCTATAAAGGACTTGGCGAAATGAATGCCGATCAATTATGGGAAACAACGATGAACCCTGAAACACGTACATTAATTCGTGTGAAAATTGACGATGCATCAAGAGCTGAGCGCCGAGTTACGACATTGATGGGTGATAAGGTAGAACCTCGTCGTAAATGGATTGAGCGTAATGTACAATTTGGTATGCAAGAAGAAGGAAATATTTTAGAAAATGAAATGATTATGGAGACGGAGGTGGAATAACATGCAGGCAGAGAAGTTTCATGACCTCCCGCTTGAAGACGTGTTAGGTGACCGCTTTGCACGTTATAGTAAATATATTATTCAAGACCGCGCGCTTCCAGATGCGCGTGACGGTTTAAAACCGGTACAAAGACGTATTTTATATTCTATGTATGTAGAAGGAAATGTACATGATAAAGCGTTTCGTAAATCAGCTAAAACAGTAGGTAATGTTATCGGTAATTATCATCCACATGGTGATTCCTCTGTATATGAGGCGATGGTCCGTTTAAGTCAAACTTGGAAAGTACGTAATGTTTTAGTTGAAATGCACGGAAATAACGGTAGTGTTGATGGGGATCCAGCAGCGGCAATGCGTTATACGGAAGCACGTTTATCACCAATCGCATCTGAGTTATTACGTGATCTTGATAAAGAAACAGTAGAATTCGTGTCAAACTTTGATGATACGAGTGAAGAACCTGTTGTATTACCGGCAATGTTCCCGAACTTATTAGTGAACGGATCTACAGGGATTTCCGCTGGTTATGCAACAGAAATTCCACCGCATCATCTTGGAGAAGTAATTGATGCTACAATGATGCGTATCGATCAACCGAATAGTTCTGTGGATGACTTGTTAACAGTTATTAAAGGACCAGATTTCCCTACAGGTGGTATTATACAAGGGATAGATGGCATTAAAAAAGCGTATGAAACAGGTAAAGGTAAAATTATTATTCGCGGAAAAGCAGAGGTTGAAACGATTCGTGGCGGGAAGCAACAAATCGTTATTACAGAAATTCCGTATGAAGTAAATAAAGCGAATCTTGTTAAGAAAATGGATGAATTACGTATAGATAAAAAGCTAGATGGAATTGCTGAAGTACGTGATGAGACAGATCGTACAGGTCTTCGTATCGTTGTAGAATTAAAAAAAGAAGCGAATGCTGAAGGTATTTTAAATTATTTATATAAAAATACAGATTTACAAATTCCATACAACTTTAATATGGTAGCGATAAATAATCGTCGTCCGACACTTATGACATTACCTAAGATCTTGGATGCATATATTGGGCATCAGAAAGAAGTTGTTACAAGACGCTCACAATATGAATTAAGAAAAGCAGAAAATCGTCAGCATATTGTAGAAGGTTTAAAGAAAGCATTATCAATTTTAGATGAAGTGATTGAAACGATCCGTGGGTCTAAAGATAAGCGTAATGCGAAAGATAATTTAAGTGCGAAATTTGGATTTACAGAGGCTCAGTCAGAAGCAATTGTTTCACTGCAATTATATCGTTTAACAAATACAGATATTACAGCGCTAGAGCAAGAAGCAGCGGAACTTAGTAAGAAAATTATAGAGTTACAGACGATTCTACAAAGTGAAAAAAGACTTTTTCAAGTTATTAAAACAGATTTGAAGAGAGTAAAGAAAACATATAGTGATAATCGCCGTGCGATAATTGAAGAGGAAATTGAAGAAATTAAAATTGATGTGGAAGTTATGATTCCGCAAGAAGATGTCATCGTTACTGTAACGAAAGAAGGCTATGTGAAACGAACAGGTTGGCGTTCGCATAATGCATCGAACGGGAAATACTTCGGTATGAAAGAGGGTGACATCTTACTTGAGCGTTTCGATACAAACACGACAGAAACCGTTCTTTTATTTACGAACAAAGGAAATTATATTTATCTTCCTGTGTATGAAATGCCAGAAATTCGTTGGAAAGATTTGGGTCAACACGTTGCGAATCTTGTTTCACTCGAGCGAGATGAATCGTTAATTTGGGCAACAGTCGTACCGAATTTTGAAGAAGAAAAACGATTTATCGTATTTGTTACACGAAACGGTATGATTAAGAAAACAGAATTAAACCAATATAAAGTGCAGCGTTATTCACGGGCGTTCGTTGCTGTAAACTTGAAAAAAGATGATGAAGTTGTTGATATATTTGCGACAGATGGGACAAGTGATATTGTTCTTGCAACACATGGTGCATATGCACTTGTATTCAATGAAGAAGAAGTAAGTCCAGTTGGTGTAAGAGCAGCTGGTGTGAAAGCAATTAACTTAAAAGAAGATGACTACGTTGCTTCTGGTAAACCGTTAAATGGCGAAAAAGATCAACTTATTCTCGTTACGCAGCGAGGTGCTGTGAAACGTATAAAGGCATCGGAAATTGAGAAATCAACGAGGGCGAAGCGAGGACTTGTAATTTTTAAAGAGTTAAAACGTAATCCGTACCGCATTGTCGGTATTGAAATTGTTCGAGATGACGAATTAGTTTACATGAAGACAGAGAAACACATTGTAGAAGAAATTGATCCGAAAGCGTTTCGAAATAAAGACCGGTATAGTAACGGTAGTTTAGTACTTGATGTTAATGATACTGGTGAAGTAATTGAAACGTGGACGAAGAAAAGAACGGAATAAAGTGAGCATCTTGCTATGAATGATAGCAAGATGCTTTTTTCTAAGCAAATCATTATGTATATAAAAATAATCTTGTTATAATAATGAAATGAAATCGTTCTCATAAAGTGAAACTTTAATCAGTGGGGGTTTTCTTCATTCCCCACTGATTATTAGTTGAACCAATCGGGCTTTTACGGGCAGCCCAACCCTCACCTAACTTCTTTGCATTCGTTGAATTTTGAGGTAGGGATCTTACTGCCCGCAAGTAGCGGGATAAATGGAGGGGCAGCATGAAAAAAATAGGTGTAGGGATTGTAGGATTTGGATTTTCTAGTACAACATTTCACATCCCGTTATTACAAACGATAGAAGAGTATGATATTCGTGCTATTTTATCATCAAAAGAAGAAGTAGTGAAACAAACATTACCAAATGCTGAAGTTGTTGGTACAATTGATGAATTAGTAAACCGAGCTGATATTGACTTAGTGGTTATTACTTCACCGAATACAACTCATTTTCCATATGTAAAAGAAGCGATTGTACACGGTAAGCATGTTGTTGTGGAGAAACCATTCGTTGTTTCAATTGAAGAGGGAGAAGAGCTTATTTCATTAGCGAAGCAACATAATGTCGTTTTAAGTGTGTATCACAACCGTCGTCTTGATAATGATTTCTTAACGATAAAGAAATTATTACAAGAAAAAAGAATAGGAAATGTATACGCATATGAAGCGCATTTCGATCGTTTCCGCCCACATGTACGCGATCGTTGGAGAGAAAAGAACTTACCAGGATCAGGTATATTATATGATTTAGGATCGCATTTAATTGACCAAGCATTATCATTATTTGGGAAACCAGATGCGATAAGCGCAGATGTAATAAAACAACGACCAGGTGCAGAAGTTGATGATTACTTCCATGTTGTACTTCACTACGGAGTAAAGCGCGTTATTTTACATAGTAGCAGCTACGTAAAGCAAGCTGGACCGCATTTTACACTGCATGGAGATAAAGGTTCTATTGTGAAATACGGCATGGATTCACAGGAAGAACAATTAAAGACTGGAATGAAGCCAGGGGATAATGGTTATGGAACAGACCCTGAAGAGAATTTTGCTACTTTAGAAACAGAAGAAGAGTTAGTACGTATTCCAACAGAAGTCGGCTGTTATGACATGTATTATAAAGGTGTAAGAGATAGTATTGTAAATGGTGAGAAACCACCTGTAACAGCAGAAGAAGGCTTGGAAGTTATTAGACTTATTCAATTGGCAATTGAAAGTAGTGAAACTGGTAGAGTCATTTCGATAAAATAAAAAAGACACGATTCTGTGTCTTTTTTATTTTTGCGGAACAGAAAGTCCATAAAAGAACATCGTAACTATATCTTGTATATGTTTTTCTCGATCTCCTTCAAGAAGCTGTGCCCCGAAATCATCACCTAATTTAGTGAACATTTGAATGTACAGTAACATCATTCCTTTTGAAAGATGAGGGTTAATTTCATTTTTGCGCTGTGCTTGTTCTAATATTTCTAAATACCAAGGCAGGATTTTTTCGTTTTGATAACTATAAATAAATTCTCGGAGCTCTTCGTCTTTTTGCATCATTTGTAGTAGCATATCAGGCTGAAATAACCCGCCCGTATTCATTTTTCTTACAATCATTTTTTGCATCATATCATGAAAAGGTAATTTTTCTTCCGCAAGCTCTTTATAATATTGAAATTCAGATATTATAAATTCTTGTATAAGTTCCCTAAATAACGCATCTTTACTTCCAAAATGATTATAAATTGTAACTTGAGAAACGTTTGCTTTTTTTGCAATATGTTCTATTTTTACTTCATTAAATCCGCGTTCTGAAAATAATACGAAGGCTGCCTCTTTAATGGCACGTTTTTTCTTTTCTTTCACTTTTTCAAAGCCGTTCAATACAATCACCTCATTTAAAATATACAAGAAAAAATAATTGAAAACAATATTTTTGAAATATGGACATATAAATATTTCAAAAAGTTGTTGCGAATATGAAAGATGAAGAGTACAATAATTTTGAAATATCATACTTAAAATATTTCAAAAAATGAGGTGGGCTTATGATTTCAGTTCAAAATATCACAAAACAGTTTTCAAATGGGAAAGGCTTGTTTGATATTACATTTGAAGTGAAAGAAGGGGAAATTTTTGGCTACTTAGGACCAAATGGTGCTGGGAAATCAACAACGATTCGTAATTTAATGGGATTTATAAAACCGACGGCTGGTAAAGCGACAATTTTCGGGTTAGATTGTTGGGAAGATGCTGCGAAAATTCAAAGAGAAGTTGGCTATTTACCAGGAGAAATTTCTTTTATTGAAGGAATGAATGGATTAGAGTTTTTAAATTTGATGCAAGGAATGCGTGGGTTAAAAGATATAAAAAGACGAGATGAATTAATAGAACGTTTGCAATTCGATGTGAAAACACCAATTCGAAAAATGTCTAAAGGAATGAAACAAAAAGTAGGGATAGTTGCGGCATTTATGCATAATCCAGAAGTACTAATTTTAGATGAACCAACATCAGGACTCGATCCACTTATGCAACAAGTATTTATAGATTTAATATTAGAGGAAAAGCAAAGAGGGAAAACAATCCTTATGTCATCACATATTTTCACTGAAATTGAGAGAACTTGTGATAGAGTAGCTATTATTAAAGATGGACGTCTTGTAACGGTAGAAGATATTCATGATTTACAAGGAATGCGAAGACAAGTAATAGATGTAACAGTATCATCAGAGGAAGAAATCGAGTCGCTTAAACAATGTGATTTGCAATTTGAAGGGGTGAAAGGTAGAGAGGCGTCAATTATTGTGCAAGGAAACTATCAAACTGTTTTACAAATACTTTCAAACTATAATGTAACGGCACTTCAAACGAGAGCGACGGATTTAGAACATTTATTTATGCATTATTACGAGAAGAAAGAAGGGATAAAGCATGAATAAACAACTATTTTTAGCTAGTTTGAAAGAAACTCAAAAAAGTATATTGAGCTATGCTACTGGTGCAGCTCTTTATTTATGGTTATTAATTTGGATATTCCCATCGATGGTTTCAGCGAAGGGGTTAAATGAATTAATAAGTGCCATGCCTGATAGTGTAAAAAAAATCGTTGGAATGGAAAGCCCAATTCAAAATGTAATGGATTTTTTAGCTGGTGAATATTATAGCCTATTGTTTATTATCATTTTAACAATTTTTTGCGTCACGGTTGCAACGCATTTAATTGCTCGTCATGTAGATAAAGGGGCGATGGCATATTTATTAGCAACACCTGTATCAAGGGTGAAAATTGCAATTACACAAGCTGCTGTTCTCATATTGGGACTACTAATTATTGTAATTGTTACTTATGTAGCTGGTATATTAGGTGCAGAATGGTTTTTAAAAGATAATAATTTAAATAAAGAATTATTTTTGAAGATAAATGTAGTCGGGGGGCTAATATTTTTAGTAGTTAGTGCCTATTCATTTTTCTTTTCCTGTATATGTAATGATGAAAGGAAGGCACTTAGCTATTCAGCAAGTTTAACAATCCTATTTTTCGTATTAGATATGGTAGGGAAATTAAGCGATAAGTTAGAGTGGATGAGAAATATATCCTTGTTTACATTGTTTCGTCCGAAAGAAATTGCTGAAGGAACATATAATATATGGCCGGTAAGTATAGGTTTAACTGCTGGAGCACTTTGTATCTTCATAGTAGCAATTGTAGTATTTAGGAAGAGGGATTTACCGTTGTAAATTAGAAAGTCCACTGAGAAAGTGGGCTTTTTTCGTTTTTGTAGGAAAAAGATTTCTAAAATATACATTATTTATTAACGATAATCTACAGTCTGTTTATTAGAAAATATAATTAACACTATTAAATTAGTGTATATGTAACGATAAAAAACGATGTTAAAAAACTATATGGAATTTTTATGAATATTACTGTAAGAAAATAATTTTTTAAAAATTTTTAATAATAATACTTTACAAATTTTAAAAAATTAGTAGAATAAGAAGTAGTAAGAATCGTCTGATAAGTATATAAAGAAAAAGAGAATTATCAGAAAATTCTTAAATAGATATCGTTTAGAATTAGGGAGGGTACAGAAAATGAAAAAGAAAAAAATGAAAAAACTAACAGCAGTTGTAGTACCGGTTTTAGCAATGAGCATGGCACTAACAGCATGTTCTACATCAGGCGGAGATAAAAAGACAAGCACAAACTCAAGTGGAGATAGCAAGTCAGAGGGGAAATTAGCGGCAAAACAAGTTTTAAATCGAACAGAAACAAATGAAATTCCAACGATGGATACTTCGAAAAATACGGATACACTTGGTTCGCAAATTTTAGGAAATACAATGGAAGGTTTGTATCGCCTAGATAAAGATAATAAGCCAACTCCAGCTGCCGCGGAATCTAGTACGAAAAGTGAAGATGGTAAAAAATATACATTTAAACTACGTAAAGATGCAAAATGGTCAAATGGTGATCCAGTAACTGCGAAAGATTTCGTATATGCATGGCAACGTCTATTAGATCCGAAAACAGCTGCTGAGTATGCGTTTATCGCATTCCCACTAAAAAATGCAGAAGCGGTTAATAAAGGAGAAAAACCTGTAACTGAATTAGGAGCGAAAGCGTTGGATGATTATACGCTTGAAGTTGAATTAGAGCAAGCGGTACCGTACTTCTTAAACTTAGTAGCATTTCCATCGTATTATCCACTAAATGAAAAATTTGTAAAAGAAAAAGGGGATAAATACGGTTTAGAATCTGATACAGTAGTTTATAATGGACCGTTCGTTCTTACTGACTGGAAACATGAGCAAGGTTGGAAGTTGAAGAAAAATGATCAATATTGGGATAAAAAGACTGTAAAATTAGATGAAATTAACTATAGCGTTGTAAAAGAGCAAGCAACTCGTGTGAATTTATATGATAGCGGTCAAGTTGACTTTGCTTTATTAAATGGTGAGTTTGTCGATAAATATAGAAATAAGAAAGATGAGTTTGGAACATATTCACAAGTGAGTACGTATTTCATCCGTCTGAATCAAAAACGTGGTGGACAAGATACACCGTTAAAGAGCAAAAAATTACGTGAAGCAATTGCGTTATCAATTGATAAAAAGAATTTAGCAACTGTTATTTTAAATGATGGCTCACAACCTGCTGATTTCTTAGTACCAAAAGGTTTAGCAACTGGACCAGACGGTAAAGACTTCCAAGAGACATTTAAAAATGGTCTGAAACAAGACTCCAAAAAGGCAGCTGCAGCATGGGAAGAAGCGAAAAAAGAGCTTGGCAAAGATCAAGTTACGATTGAATTTTTAAACTACGATACTGGTAATGCGAAAAAAGTTGGAGAATATATAAAAGATCAAATTGAGAAAAATTTAAAAGGTGTAACAGTAAATATTAAACTTCAGCCATTCAAGCAAAAACTAAAATTAGAAACTGAGCAAGAGTATGATATTTCGTTTGCTGGCTGGGGACCTGACTATGCAGATCCAATGACATTCTTAGATATGTTTGATTCTAAGCATTCTCATAACCAAATGAGCTTCTCTGATCCGAAATATGATGAAATGATCAAAAAAGCGGGCGGTGAATTAACGAATGAAGCGAAAAAACGTTGGGAAGAACTAGGAAAAGCAGAGAAATTATTACTTGAAGAGGATGTAGCGCTTGTACCTATATACCAACGTGGAGATGCTTACGTTTTACAACCAAATATAAAAGGCATTGTTCACCATAATATTAGTCCAGAGTATAGCTTTAAATGGGCTTATGTAACCGAGAAAGACGGGAAATAATAGAATTTAAAAAAGCATTCCAAAAGTAGCTAATCTACTTTTGGAATGCTTTTTTTAGTGTAATTAAATAGAGAAGAATAAGGGGTATAGTATGTAAATACAGTAGATGAGGGATAAATCATACTAAATTACGAAGAAAAAATCTGAATATTTAAAATAAAACTATTTACAAACACGGAAAATAGAGTAGAATAATATTAGTTATAATTTTCTGAAAAGTAAATCCTTAGCAAGGGGTCTCTCAAGGGTTGGTATTGTACATATAATTGGGGAGGGTATAAAAATGAAGAGAAAAAAGATGAAAAAGATGAAAAAGTTAACAGCAGTTGTAGTACCAGTTTTAGCGATGAGCGTTGCATTGACAGCGTGCTCTGGGTCAGGTGGAGAGAAGAAAACGACTACTACATCTAATAGTGGGGAAGAAAAAAAATCTGATATTAAATATGCAGCGAAGCAAGTATTGAATCGTACGGAAAATCAAGAAATTCCGACGATGGACACTTCTAAATCTACTGATACGTTAGGGGCACAAATTTTAGGGAACACGATGGAAGGATTATATCGTCTTGATAAAGATAATAAGCCTATTCCAGCTGCTGCAGAATCAAGTACGAAAAGCGAAGATGGTAAAAAATATACGTTTAAACTGCGTAAAGATGCGAAATGGTCCAATGGAGACCCTGTAACAGCGAAAGATTTCGTATATGGATGGCAGCGCTTACTTGATAAAAATACAGCTGCAGAATATGCGTTTATTGCCTACTATATTAAAAATGCAGAGGCAATTAATAAAGGTGAAAAACCTGCAACGGAATTAGGTGCAAAAGCGGTAGATGATTATACACTTGAAGTAGAATTAGAAAAACCAGTACCATATTTCTTAAACTTATTAGCATTCCCGTCATACTATCCATTAAATGAAAAGTTTGTAAAAGAAAAAGGAGATAAGTTTGGTTTAGAAGCAGATACAACGGTGTATAACGGACCATTCGTTATGTCTTCATGGAAACATGAACAAGGATGGCAGCTGAAGAAAAATGATAAATATTGGGATAATAAGACTGTGAAATTAGAAGAAATTAATTACAGCGTTGTAAAAGAAGTGGCTACAAAAGTAAATTTATATGATACAGGATCAATTGATTTCACACTACTATCAGGAGAGTTTGTAGATAAATATAAATCGAATAAAGATGAGTACGGTGAGTATGCAGAATCAAGTACATTCTTCTTACGTTTAAATCAAAAGCGTAACGGACAGGATACACCGTTAAAGAGCAAAAAACTGCGTGAAGCAATTGCTTTATCAGTTGATAAAAAGGGCTTAGCAAACGTTATTTTAAATAATGGATCAAAAGCAACAGATCAATTGGTTCCAAAAGGGCTTGCGACAGGACCTGACGGTAAAGATTACCAAGATACGTTTAAAAATGGTCTGAAACAAGATACGAAAAAAGCAGCAGCTGCATGGGAAGAAGCGAAAAAGGAACTTGGAAAAGATCAAGTTACAATTGAATTACTAAGCTATGATGATGGAACTGCGAAAAAGATTGCTGATTATGTTAAAGATCAAATTGAGAAAAATTTAAAAGGTGTAACGATTAATACGAAAATTCAGCCGTTCAAACAAAAATTAAAATTAGAGTCAGCGCAAGATTATGAAATCTCTTATGCAGGCTGGAGCCCAGATTATGCGGATCCAATGACATTTATTGATATGTTTGAATCGAAGAGCCCATATAACCAAATGAGTTATTCGAATCCGAAATACGATGAAATGGTGCAAAAAGCAGGTAATGAATTATTATCTGATCCGAAGAAGCGTTGGGAAGCGTTAGGAAAAGCAGAAAAATTATTCCTTGAAGAAGATGCAGGATTAGTTCCTTTATATCAAACAGGAAGATCATATGTAATGAAACCGAATGTAAAAGGCGTCGTTAAACATAACATCAGTCCAGAATATAGCTTTAAGTGGGCGTATGTAACTGAGGATGGCGGAAAGAAATAATATGAAAGCATTTCAAAAGTGTTTAATATGCTTTTGAAATGCTTTTTTTTGTATGAATAGGAGAATAAGGCACATGGAAATTTTGAGGTTACTTTTAAAATTCTACTGTAGGAAATTAGAAAAGAGTTCAACAATTGGATAGATAAATGATAGCAGAGATTTCATATTGATGAGAAAAATATAGAATTTAGTAATAGAGAAGAATAAGAGGAGGTATGTTTACATATAGTAGATGGGGGATAATTCATATAATAGTAAAATAACAAGTTACTATCATAAAAAAATAAACTTTTAGAAAATTCTTAAAAATACTTTACAAAACTGAAAAAAATAGTAGAATATTAATTAATAAGAATTTTCTGATAAATAAAGTTGGTAGAAATCTCTAAAAGTTAGTAGCGTACATATAATTGGGGAGGGTACAAGAATGAAGAAAAAGATGAAAAAGTTCACGGCGGTTGTAGCGCCAGTATTAGCAATGAGCATGGCGTTAACAGCATGTTCAGGATCTGGTGGGGAGAAGAAGACGACTACTACAACGTCTAATAGTGGGGAAGGGAAAAACTCTGATATTAAATACGCAGCAAAGCAAGTATTAAATCGTACAGAAACGAATGAAATTCCGACGATGGATACTTCAAAAAATACAGATACATTAGGATCTCAAATTTTAGGGAACACGATGGAAGGATTATATCGTCTTGATAAGGATAATAAGCCAATCCCAGCTGTAGCAGAATCTAGTACAAAAAGCGAGGATGGTAAAAAATATACATTCAAATTACGTAAAGATGCAAAATGGTCAAACGGTGATCCTGTAACTGCGAAAGATTTCGTATTTGCATGGCAACGTCTAGTAGATCCACAAACAGCTGCTGAGTATGCATTTATTGCTTACTATCTTAAAAATGCAGAAGCAATTAATCAAGGGAAAGCAGAAGTTTCTACGTTAGGTGTAAAAGCAGTTGATGATTATACGCTTGAAGTTGAATTAGACAGACCGGTACCATATTTCTTGAACTTAATGGCATTTGCATCATACTATCCGTTAAATGAAAAGTTTGTAAAAGAACAAGGGAAGAAATACGGTTTAGAGTCCGATACAACAGTTTATAACGGTCCATTTGTGCTTACTGATTGGAAACATGAGCAAGGTTGGAAGTTGAAGAAAAATGATCATTATTGGGATAAAAAGACAGTGAAATTAGATGAAATTAATTATAGTGTGGTAAAAGAAGCAGCTACTAGGGTGAATTTATATGATACAGGCGCAATTGATTTTGCACTTTTATCTGGAGAATTCGTTGATAAGTATAGAAATAAAAAAGATGAGTTTGGAGCATATTCGGAAACAAGTACGTTTTACTTACGTCTAAATCAAAAACGTGGTGGGCAAGATACACCGTTAAAGAGCAAAAAATTACGTGAAGCAATTGCATTATCGGTTGATAAGAAGGGTTTAACTAATGTAATTTTAAATGATGGTTCAAAACCAGTTGATTACTTAGTAGCAAAAGGTTTAGCAAGTGGACCAGACGGTAAAGATTTCGCAGAAACATTCAAGAATGGTTTAAAACAAGATTCCAAAAAGGCAGCAGCAGCTTGGGAAGAAGCGAAAAAAGAACTTGGAAAAGATCAAGTGACAATTGAATTATTAAATTATGATACTGGTAATGCGAAAAAAGTTGGGGAGTACGTAAAAGATCAAATTGAAAAGAATTTAAAAGGTGTAACAGTAAATATTAAACTTCAACCATTTAAGCAAAAACTAAAATTAGAATCAGATCAAGATTATGATTTCTCATATGGTGGCTGGAATCCAGATTATGCGGATCCGATGACGTACCTTGATATGTTTGAAACAAAAAATTCTCAGAACCAAATGAGCTACTCAAATTCAAAATATGATGAAATTATTGATAAAAGTAAGACGGAATGGATGGCTGATGCAAAAAAACGCTGGGCAGAGTTAGGGAAGGCAGAGAAATTGTTACTTGAAGAAGATGTAGCGCTTGTACCTTTATATCAAAGTGCTAAGGCATATGTTATGCAACCAAATGTAAAGGGAATTGTGAAACATAATATTAGTCCGGAATATAGTTTCAAATGGGCGTATGTAGAAGAGAAATAATAAAAGAAAAAAGCATTTTCAAGTTGCGGTATTATAGCACTTGAAAATGCTTTTTTTTCTGTGCACTATTTTTTTATGGATGAATATATGTATTATAGAAAACTAAAAGGAGAATCTCATGAAACGA
Source organism: Bacillus sp. NPDC057893 (assembly GCF_042796455.1). NCBI lineage: Bacteria > Bacillati > Bacillota > Bacilli > Caryophanales > Bacillaceae > Bacillus > Bacillus sp. NPDC057893. The sequence continues at coordinate 1,314,695 of NZ_JBHVNG010000001.1, forward strand.
AACACATACATTGATTTTCTAGCTTATTACGGAATAGGGAGTGCTCATCCTGGTGGTTTTACATTAACAAAACAATTATTAGCGCAATTGCCACTTAGACATGGAGCTAGTGTCCTTGAGATAGGTTGCGGCACGGGGAAAACAGCGGCGTATATGACAAAAGAATTGGGTTATAAAGTGACAGCGGTTGAAAAGAATGAAATTATGATTCAAAAAGCGAAAGATAGATGGTTGTTTGATGGTTTAAATATACAATTGATTCAAGGAGATGTAGAAGGATTACCGTGTTTAAATGATTCATTTGAGCTTGTACTTGGAGAATCTATACTCGCTTTTACAAATAAAGAAAAGGTTATTTCGGAATGTTATCGTGTATTACAGGAGGATGGAAAGCTTGTTGTCATTGAAATGATTACCGAAAAACATATTGAGACGAAAGAGGAAGAAAAGATTGGACAGTTATATGGTATGAAAGAATTATTAACTGAGAATGAGTGGATTCATTTATTTAAAGCAGCAAATTTTAAAAGAATTACAATTGTGGGTGGCGGAACTATTGCAGAAACAGTTGCAGGACATATGGAAGAGCCAGAGTGGAATGTATCACCGTTTATTCCGGAAAAATTGTATGAGGCGTGGGTGCAACACGAACAAGTACTGCTTATGTATCAACATATTTTAGGGCATCGCATTTTTATATGTGAAAAATAGAGAAAAAGAGTTGGCTAAAGATAGTCAACTCTTTACTATGTTAGATGAAAAATAATGCAGCCAAAGTAATTCCAAAAATAAAGCCAAATCCGAGTTCAAATCCCCAGCCGCCACCAAAGCCACCGCCACCAAAGCCACCGCCACCAAAGCCACCGCCACCAAAGCCACCGCCACCAAAGCCACCGCCGCCACAACCACCGCAACCACGACCGCTGCATCCACCGCCGCTAAATCCACCACTGAATCCACCACCACATCCAAATCCACAGTTATCACATCTGCTAAGACCGCCGCAAATATCACATCCGCCGTTTGAATATGCGCCATGGTATCCAAATCCTGTATCAAAAGATGAACGCTGCTGTACTGGCTCAATCCAAACAGAATCATTTGTCACGTCTATTATTTTTCCTAAATGGATATGACCATCACGATCTTCAATTCGAACAACTTTTCCGAAATAACGTTGGCATGTATTATAACATTTTTGTCTATGCATGTTCTTTCCTCCTTCCCCCATTACAGTAATACGATATGTAAGGGGGACAAGTGCGGCTTGTACGAATGACCTATCTATCATAATTGTTATAGGAAAGGGGAAATATACGAACAGGATACATAATGAGGAGGAAAGGAAATGAAATCTACAGACCAATTTCAGACGTATGAAGTTCCTTGGGAAGAATTTATAGAAGCATTGCGGGGGGAAATAAAGAAACAAGTAGGAGCAGATATTATTGATACGGTCGTATGTAATTTAAAAGATGGTTTTGAAGTGTATACATATGTGCAGGGTGATTTGGATTTCGAGTATACAGAAGCTCTTGAACGAAAATATGGGAGTGATGCGAAAATACCTAATTTGTTAACAGTTATGCTGGTAGCTAGCATTTATAATACGGGTGAAGAGAATATACGTTTACATGCAGATAATAAAGATAATCCAATTGTTGAGGTATATGTGAAGCAATGAAACACGCTGTGAAAGGCGTGTTTTTTATTTATATGATAAAATGTTAGAAAATTAAGAAAGAAGGTGAGTGAATTGAAAATTAATCATCTTAATTTAACAGTTACAGATGTAACAGCTGCTAGAGAATTTTTAGAAAAGTATTTTGGTTTAACTTGTGGTGGAACAAGGGGGAATGCCTTTGCGGTTTTGCGGGATAATGATGGGTTTATATTAACTTTAATGAAAGGGAAAGAAGTTCATTATCCGAAAACATTTCATGTAGGATTTCCACAAAAAAATGAAGAACAAGTTAATAAAATTAATCAAAGATTGAAGAAAGACGGATTTTCAGTCGAACCGCCTAAACATGCACATGCGTATACATTTTATGTTGAAGCACCTGGAGGATATACAATTGAAGTGATGTGCTAATTAATAATCAAACTTTTTGTTAAGAGTTTTCAGTTTTAAAAGTAGGAAAAGTCTGTTTTGAGGATGGAGCTTAAACAGGCTTTTTTACCTATATAATTGGATAGAAAATGCTAGAAGGAATATTACCAAGTTATATATCTATTTACATAATAAAGTTATGGTGCGTTCGTTGTCCTAAAATACAAGTCATATATCTTGTTTCCTCTCATAAATTTAAACATAGGAATTTGTCTACAAAGGTGGCGAAGCCTCATCATGAAAATTCGAATTTGTGCCACGTTCATGTTGTTTCTATTTATATGTTTACCTTTTTCAGCTTTTGCAAAAGGAGAGGAGGCAAAGGAAAGGGTCGTTTCACTTGTATATGATGATTCGGGCAGCATGAGAAATAACGATCGTTGGAAGTATGCCAATTACGCCTTGCAAAGTTTAGTTGCGCTATTAGATGAGAAAGATAAATTTTCTTACGTTCCAATGAGTAAGCCAAATGATCCGTTAAACATTTCGTTAACAAAGGATCAAAGGCAAACAGAAATTAATGGAATCGGCGCGTGGAAAACATATTTAAATACTCCATTTAGCGCAGTAGAAACGGCGATGCAATCTATAAAGAAGGAAGCAGATATAGGTGGGAAACGTGAATTTTGGCTTATTGTATTAACTGACGGGGCATTTAATGATTTGGAGAAAGATAAGGTTGGCGGAAAAGAACAAATTACACAGAAGTTAGCACAGTTTAAGAAAGAAATGGATTCTAAAAAGATCTCTTTGCACCCAGTCTTAATCACGATGGAAGAGGATTTAGGGCAGCAAGAAAAAGAGCAGTTAAATACGTTTAAGGAAATTTGGAAAAAAGAAATGAATGGAGTTGTCATGCCGTCTAGCGGTGAGGATGGTATTGTACAAAGTGTGAATCAAGTAGCAGCATTAGTTGCAAATCGTGATCCATTTTCTTCTGTTGAATCGATTGTCAAAACGAAAATAGTAGGGAAAAAAGTAGAGATTACAACACCGTTTCCATTAAAGCGTATGACGCTTGTACGACAATCACCTTCTTTGTCTAATTATAAAGTTATGCAACTTTCCAAACCGTTACAATTGCAGTCTTCTTTTTCCATACATGCACCAGGAGAAGCTAAATTATTCGGAAATATAGTGCATGTAAGTACAGCGAATCAGGAAGTGATTAAGCCAGGGACATATACGATAGAAGTCGATCAGGACATTGAGAAAGAGGGATTACAAGTACTTGTTGAACCAGCGCTTAACTATACTGTTTCTACGTATGACAAAGATGATAAAGATAGAAAAAATGTTGAGAAAATGTATGAAGGTGTGACAGCTGTTATTGAAGCGAAACCTACTGAATTACCAATTCAAACTTCTTATTTCGAAGCAGAAGTAGAAATAGACGGAAAGCAGTATCCGATGAAGTGGGATGATAAAAGACATGTGTTTTATTACGAGACAAAGGTTGGTAAAGAGTTAGTACGCGGGAAAGTCCATATGAATATAAAGGGATTTTATAGACAGACGAAAGAATTCAAGATTGAACCAGCTGAAAAACCAAAATTAACACTTCAAGCTGTTACGAAAGATTATGAAGAAAAGGTAACAAATTTAGAAAATAGTAAACCGTTCATTTTACAGCCACAGTTAAATGGTAAACCGATGACAGAAGAGGCTGTAAAGAAACTATTAAAATCTACTGGTGTCACATCGAATCAATCGATCAACTATGAATTAAAACAGCATGGTAGTCAAGTTTATGTTTATCCTCGACCTTATTACTCCGACACATTCAATTTTACAGATACCGGCACCGTAGAGGCTACCATCACGATCAATGATTCAAAATTACAAGAAGTAAAGGAAAAGATTGCAATGCACATTGAAAATGCGCCGTTTTTTGAGAAGTATGCGCTCGTTTTTAAATTTGTAATTCCTATCACTTTATTACTTTTAATAGTAGGAATTATTATTTTAGGATGGATTGTTCGTCCGAGATTTCATCGGAAAGCATTACTATATTACGAATGGGATCAAGAAGTAGCGAAAGATTGGCTTTATCAATCTGAACCAGAGTTACTTAAAAATAAATGGTGGAATCACTATTTTGGCATTCCATTCCGAGCAGAAAGAAAGACGGTGCAATCTGTAACATTAATAGCGAAAAAAGGATCGAAATCTATATTTGTAGCGAAAGAATCGCAAGTGGTTGGGATGATTATTGATGGAATGTTTATTACAGAGGAAGAAGTGGGAATGGAGCATAAGACGTTGTATCCAAATGAACTTTTAGTAATTGATAGAGGATATGGTAAGGAGATTTACCGGTACGAATGTGAATAGTAGATAGGGGGTAAGAGGGGCGGAGGAGGCCCGGCTCTCTTTATTCTTCTTTTCAAACAAGCAAGAATAGGAAGGTGGTTCACATGACATTACAAGTTCCAACAATTTTAATTGGCTTAGGTGGAATCGGTAGCACTGTCACACATCAAATATATGAAAGATTATCTGAGGAGCGTCGTAAAAAGGTAGCGATGCATGTATTTGATACAGATGTGAATACATTGAGTAAATTTGATCATATTCGGAAGTTTAAGACGCAAACGAGCTCGAGTAAAACGCCGAGAGAGTATATTGCGGGAGATCCAACGATTCCAGAGTGGTTCCCGATGGACCCGACTATACTTGATAAACCGTTAACGGAAGGAGCGGGACAGTTACGTGTCATTTCTCGTTTAGCGCTACGTGCTGCGATGAAAGAAGATAAACTGACATCGTTTTGGCAAGAAATCGAGAAGATTTTTCCAGTTACAAGTGATCAGACGGAATATGGTGTACGTGTCATTATTGTAACATCACTAGCTGGCGGAACAGGCTCAGGGATGTTTTTACAAATCGCATTATATTTGCGTGAAATGCTTCGGAAAAAATTGCAGCATCACAACATTTTAATTCGCGGTGCGTTTTTAATGCCCGATGTTTTAGTTAAGACGAGAACGGTTAGTGCGAAAGAGTTTGAAACTGTGCAAGCGAATGGTTATGCATCATTAAAAGAGTTGCACGCTATTACGCTCGGGTCGACTGGTGAATTATCAAAACGAGGCGGCGTAACGATTGAATTAGAATATCGTCCTGATCAAGTGGATGAAGATGGAAGAACAAATCATACGATAAAGCAGCATCATTTACCGTACAATTATTGTTTCTTATATGATTATGAAAATTTACATGGGCACCATTTGCACAATTTATCGGATTATATGGAGCAAATGGCAAATACGATTTATTTACAGTTATTCAGTCCAATGTCTGCAAATCATTTTGCGCAAGAAGATAATCAAATTCAGCAATTGGCAGAATCGAGTGGGAAAGGGAGATATTGCGGAGCAGGAACGGCGAAGCTCATTTATCCGTATGAGCACGTTTTGAAATACTGTGCTTTAAAATGGGCGGTGCAGGGTTTAGATGAATCTTGGCTTCATTTAGATCAACTATTTCAAGAGAAGAAGCAAAGATATGATCAAGATGTAAAGCGCGGTATGCAGCGTGAAAAGCCAGAGCGCGGGAAAAGTTATTTAGAAGATTTAGAGCATCTTGCTACTCGTCCAGAGCAGGCCCATATTTTTTATAGACAAATGTTCAATGAGACGCGCGAAGGGGCAGAGGGCGGTAAGGTTGGTGTTGCGAAGTCTAAGTTGTTTTTAGAGGCTGTCGAAAGCTATGTACACCGTACAGTGCAAAAAGATGAAGAATTAAACCGCCTGCAGCATGAGTGTAAAATATCGGCTGCGAAACTGAAAATGATGGAACAAATGAAAGGTGAAGTAGCGAGAGTTGATCATGCGGTTCGTTTATATGCTTATGCGATTCCGAGCCGTGTACATGAGCATGTGACTACACTTTTATATGACATGGTCGAATCAGACCGCTTTATACCGAGTGGATCAGAAGGACAGTCTTATCAATTAAATACATGGTTTTTAAAGAAAACGGATCCGGTTCATCCTGTCGCAGCACGTTTTATGCTGTATGAAATTCGTAAGCAGTTAGTAGAGAAGATGAATCGACTGCATGAAAATAATGAACAAAAGCGTAATTTAATTCAAAACTACGATAAGAAATTTAATGTGAGTAATATTGATGGAACGGTAACGGCTGTTCGCCGCGTTGAAATTGCTCAGCGACAAGGCTGGGTCGGGAAAATGTTTTATAATCAGCAACGTTTGTTCAAAAAAGAATTTGAAGATATCGTAACGCAATATGTCCACAAATTAAGTGAGTATCGTAAAGAAATGTTATTAGAACTCGTGTATCAATCGCTATACCAAGCAGTTGATAAAATGATCCAATATTGGGAAAGATTCTTTGATAATTTACACGAAACACGTGAAAATTTATTGTTTGAAATCCAAAAGCGAAGCAAGGAATTTGAGGGGAAAACGAACCCGACGAATGTATACGTATTAGCTGAAGAGAAATTGCAAGAAAAGATTTGGCAAGATATGCAGCAACATTTAAATTTAGGTGTATTACCGAAAGATATATCGTCCGAAATTTATATGAGCTTGTACGGGGAATATTGTCGTGATGCGAAAGCCGAAGAAATTCAGTCGAAAAAGGTGGAAGACTTCTATCGTGAACATATATTGAGTTATTGTTATGACGAACTTCAAGTGCGCTATCGTGACAAACTAGAGCTTAATATCGTTGAAGCATTGCGAAAAGAAGCAGATTTCAAGAAACGTGATCGTGATGAATACGTTCGTGAAAAAATTGAAGATCTTTTCCATTTAGCAAGTCCGTTCGTTCCGAAAGTTTCTCATCATAGAGAGTTACAATATTGGGGCGTACATCCATCTTTAAAACAAGAATTGCAAGAAGAGTTATTGCAAGAAATGTTTAAAGAAAAAGATACGGTAAACGAGGCGTTTTCACCATTTGAAGTGATTTGTTATCGTGCTCATTACGGATTATCGCTACAAGATTTTCCTAAGCTTTCATCTGGACATATTGCAAATGGCTTTATGAACGATAAAGGTGACTACTTTCAATCGTATTATCGCCGCGTGAACAAATTAAATAGTAAAAAATCTAGTTTGACGCCGCATTTAGATAAATATTGGCACTTACCAGCCTTTATGCCAGACTTGAATGCAACGCAAACGAAGTTAGATTACGATAAATGTAATCGTGCTCTTCTATACGCGTATATGTATCGCTGGATTAGCTTAGTTGCTGTTGATGGACAATTCGTGTATCAATATAATGGTGTCGGCCGTAGCTTTTTAATCCAGTCGATGGGGAAAAATATTTCAAGCGAAAGTTATAAGTTGCACAGAGCATTGCTTCATAATCCGTTTATTTATGAAAACATCTTGTCCCGGTTTGAAGAAGAACAAGAAAAGGCAATGATACAAGGTGGGCATTTATATACACATGCATTTGTATTAGGGGCTCAAGATATTAGATGGCTTCGTAAAGAGCATGTCCATAATATTTTAGATATGATTTTAATGTATGATCGTGAGGCAAAATATGACCCGACGTTAGAAGAAACATCTGATGATTTGTTAAGGCTATTCCTTGATGAAATTGAGCTGTATTTCCAAAACTATTACGGAACAGGTGCAGATATGGTTGCAAAGAAAGAGAAAGAGATGTTTATGAAACAATTGTGGGATCGTTCGTATGCGAAAGGGTATGTGGATCCAAATAGTGCGCCTTATAAAAAATGGCAAAATGTATTACATGTTCCCGATGAAGAAGAAGTGCCAAAAACGAATGTATAATGAGTGAAAAGGGAATCCTTAAGAATGGCAATACAACTTTAGAAATGAGGGATTCCGATGCCGTTTTTAGGAAGTGTATATCAAATATTTGGATTATATCCAGAAATTTATTATGGAATGATTTCAGCAGAGCTGCAAGAAGAAGCTCGAAAGGAACATATCGATAATAGTAGTACAGAAATTGAAGCGGAAGAATAAAGCGCAGATGAACATCTGCGCTTTTTTTATTGTCCTAAGTGAAAATACTGTTTGTAATTTGTAGGGAAGTTAATCGGTCTAACAAGATGAATAGTTATTTCTATATAACGAATCGACTGGTTTTATTGTGTTTGCATACGGGGATTACATTGAATTTAATGTATAAAAATGAATTTTGAAATAATGAAAAGTGTATTAAAATGGGAATTGATAGTGTTTGTTAGTGGTATCGTATATTTTGGAATGCTATTTTGTTTATAATTATTCAATTCGGGTGAATTAATTATATTGTTGACAATATAATTAATCGTGTGATAAATTCAATCAATCTTCTAAAAATATGCCTGTTAATAAGCGTATTTTCAGGAGATTGATTTTTCTGATTTTTAGGTGTGTAATTTGTGGAGTTTATATAGGGAGTGGAAGTAAAGCATGAATATTATTAATGTGTAATAGCAAAAGTAATAAAGATTGTAATGAGTAAGGGATAATTTTGAAAAAGAGGTTTCTACGAATGAGTTTATTTATAAAGAAAGCAATGAATGAAGAAAAGAAAAAAGTGTTACAGCAAACTTTAGGAGCAATTGATTTAACGCTTTTAGGAATTGGAGCAATTATTGGTACAGGCATTTTCGTATTAACAGGTATTGTAGCAGCGAAACATGCTGGTCCAGCAATTGTATTATCTTTCATGTTAGCTGCAATTGTATGTGCTTGTGTAGCCTTTTGTTATGCTGAATTTGCATCTACAGTCCCGGTCTCAGGAAGTGTGTATTCGTATACGTATATGACATTAGGTGAGATTTTTGCTTTTATAGTTGGCTGGTGTGTCATGTTAGAGTACTTATTAGCTACTTCTGCGGTGGCGGCGGGATGGTCAGCCTATTTTCAGTCATTGCTACTAGGGTTTAATATTCATATTCCGGCAATCATTGCTTCTGCACCAGGGATGGGGAATGGCGGAATTATTGACTTGCCAGCGGTTATTATTATTTTAGTTGTTACATTTTTACTAAGTCGTGGCGTGAAAGAAAGCGCACGTATAAATAATATAATGGTTATTATTAAACTGGCTGTTATTTTAGTATTTATTATTGTAGGAGCGAAATATGTAAAGCCAGAGAATTGGCAGCCGTTTCTTCCTTTTGGATACCATGGTGTTATTGGAGGAGCTGCTACTGTATTTTTTGCCTTTTTAGGTTTCGATGCAGTTGCAACAGCAGCAGAGGAAGTGAAACGCCCACAACGTAACGTTCCAATCGGATTACTGGTCTCTTTATGCATTTGTACAATTCTTTATGTTGGTGTTTCATTTGTGTTAACAGGAATGGTTCCATTTACGGATCTGAATGTAGCTGATCCAGTTGCGTATGCACTGCGTATTGTAGGAGAGGATAGAATTGCTGGTCTATTATCAGTTGGAGCGATAGCTGGTTTAACAACAGTTCTGTTAGTTGCTATATTTGCATTTGTTCGAGTATCATACTCGATGAGCCGAGATGGCTTGTTACCAAAAAGATTTTCGAGTGTTCATAAACGTTATCAAACACCATTTTTTAATACATGGATTACGGGTATTCTTGCGGCTGTATTAGCAGGTTTATTGGACTTGAATTTGTTGGCGAATTTAGTGAATGTGGGAACGATAACAGCGTTTATATTTGTGTCTATTGCTGTAATTGTATTAAGGAAGACACATCCTAATTTGGAAAGACCGTTCCGAGCTCCGTTAGTTCCATTCTTACCTATACTTGCGATAGTAAGTTGTTTATATTTAGCATTAAATCTTTCTAAAACTACTTTAATCAGTTTTGCAATTTGGGTTATTGTAGGTATTTTTATTTATTTCATATACGCGAAAAAGCATAGTAATATTAGAAATAGAGTGTAAGGTATTACAATTATGGTTATAGGTTAAAAAAATTTATTTTTTACCTATAGCCATTTTTATTTGTGTGCACCTTGTTTTCGTGTTAACATAAAGCGAATTTTTTAAGGGAGAGAAAGAGATGAAATGGATTTATTTTATTATCATCAACGTTATAGCATTTAGTATGATGGGGCTTGATAAGCGAAAAGCAAAGAAAAAGCAGTGGAGAACGCCAGAAAGTACGTTATTTTTATCAGCTGCAGCTGGAGGAGCGGTTGGAGCTTGGATTGGTATGTATATGTTTCATCATAAGACACATAAAAATAAATTTGTCTTCGGTATGCCAGTGCTCGTTATTATAACAGTAGGAGTGTTTTTATACATATAACGGATTTGTAAGAGGAATGTCGAAAGAAATGCAGATTGAATATTGGTAAAGTAAGCATGTGAGACTTTATAATGAAGAAAAAAAGAGAAGAGGAGAAAAAGAAAGATGGGGAGTCAAACAGCACAGCAAAAGCAGGGGATTATATATGCAGCAGGTGCGTATACGATGTGGGGAGTTCTTCCGATTTATTGGAAATGGGTGGAGGAAGTTCCGGCAGATGAAATATTAGCACATCGCATCGTTTGGGCATTTGTTTTTATGTTGTTAGTTTTAGGAGTAACGAAGAGGTTTCGTCAGTTTGGTGGGGAGTTAGTGACCCTTTTTAAACGACCTAAATTATTAATCTCATTAACAATTGCTTCGGTACTTATTAGTGGAAACTGGTTTGTATACATATGGGCCGTAAATCATAACCATGTAATCGAGGCAAGTCTTGGGTATTATATTAATCCACTTATAAGTATTTTACTTGGTACAGTTGTTCTAAAAGAGAAGCTTAATTTTTGGCAATATGTTGCGGTTGGTTTAGCTGGATTAGGTGTTGTTATTTTAACGATACGTTTCGGATCAATTCCATGGGTTTCTCTTTCGCTTGCTTTTTCATTTGGATTATATGGATTAACGAAAAAATTATTAAATTACGACGCAACAATTGGGCTTACGATGGAAACGATGTTAGTGACGCCATTTGCACTTATATATTTGTTTATGACAGGAGTGCATGGCTTTGGTTCGTTCGGTTCTATTTCGGCAATATCAACGTTTCTTTTAATAGGGGCGGGTATTGTTACAGCATTACCACTCTTTTATTTTGCTAAAGGAGCACAACTTATTCCACTCTATATGATAGGATTTTTACAATACATCGCGCCGACTATTAGTTTAATTTTAGGTGTGTTCGTTTTTGGTGAACATTTCACATCTACTCATATGATTGCGTTTTTCTGTATATGGATTGCTTTATTTGTCTTTTCAATGGCGAAAACAAAGTTTCTACTACAGAAACAACCAAAATTTATTAAAAATAAATCAGCAAAAGTATCATAATGCGTAGTATTTTCTACGCATTTTTCTTTATACTTATATTATATAGAAATTCCATTATAGTCAGTGAGGAGCTGAAAAACATGGAAACAATTTTACATAATGACCCACTTATAGCAGCTGTAATTTCTTGGTTTTTAGCACAGTTAACGAAAGTCGTTTTTAAATTAATAAAAACAGGCGAGTTTGATTTTGCTAAGTTCTTTGCTTCAGGTGGAATGCCAAGTTCGCATGCTTCGACTGTTACTGCACTTGCTACAGGTGTCGGGGTGGTGGAAGGTGTGGAGAGTCCAATATTTGCGGTTGCCGCTATTTTTGCCATTATTGTTATGTACGATGCTTCAGGAGTAAGGCTTGCGGTTAGTAAGCAAGCGAAAATATTGAATGATTTTTTTCATGGTAGACAAACAGAATATAAAAAGTTAAATGAGCTCGTTGGACATACACCCTATCAAGTTGTTGTTGGTGCACTATTAGGAATTGTTGTCGGGGTTGGGTATTGCTTGTAAGCAGAATGTGTGTAATACACGTTCTGCTTTTCTTTGTTTTCATACATATTTAGCTAAGTTTTCGAATATCGTATACGGACTTAGAAAGGGTGGGTGAGCGGTGTGCTACTATATGACAAAGTGCGTGAGGAGATAGAGCGGAGAACGACTGCACTTCAAACGATGCAAAGGCAAGACGGAACGTGGTCATTTTGTTTTGAAGGAGCTTTGCTAACGGATTGTCATATGATTTTTTTACTCAAATTATTAGGGCGAAATGACGAAATAGAACCGTTTGTGGAAAGGTTAGCATCTCTTCAAACAAATGAAGGGATTTGGAAATTATATGAAGATGAAAAGGAAGGGAATTTATCCGCGACGATTCAAGCATATGCTGCTTTACTTGCTTCGGAAAAATATTCGAAAGAAGATATGAATATGAGGCGAGCTGAAATGTTTATTAAGGAACATGGGGGAGTTTCTCGTGCTCATTTTATGACGAAATTTTTATTAGCGATTCATGGAGAATATGAATTTCCCGCGCTTTTTCACTTTCCAACGCCAATCTTATTTTTACAAGATGACTCACCTCTCAGTATATTTGGGCTAAGCAGCTCAGCGCGTATACATTTAATTCCGATGATGATTTGTATGAATAAGAGATTCCGTGTAGAGAAAAAGTTATTGCCAAATTTAAATCATATTGCAGGCGGGGGTGGGCAATGGTTTCGAGAGGAGCGGTCTCCGCTGTTTCAATCGTTTTTAGGTGATGTGAAAAAGGTAATATCTTATCCATTATCGTTACATCATAAAGGATACGAAGAAGTAGAGCGCTTTATGAAGGAGCGTATAGATGAAAATGGAACATTATATAGTTACGCGAGTGCTACGTTTTATATGATTTATGCTTTGCTTGCATTAGGGCACTCTATTCAGTCTCCAATTATTGAGAAAGCTGTGACAGGATTAAAATCTTATATATGGAAGATGGACAGAGGAAGTCATTTGCAAAATTCTCCTTCTACCGTATGGGATACCGCTTTACTTAGCTATTCATTGCAAGAAGCTAAAGTTACAAATGAAAATAAGATGATTCAAAGGGCGACAGAGTATTTATTGCAAAAACAACAAACTAAAAAGGTAGATTGGAGCGTACATGCATCATCACTTGTAGCTGGCGGTTGGGGATTTTCAGATGTTAATACGACGATCCCTGATATAGACGATACTACAGCTGCCCTTAGAGCGTTAGCGCGAAGTAGAGGGAGTGATAGAGTAGATGATGCGTGGGGAAGAGGTGTGGAATGGGTAAAAGGATTGCAAAACAATGATGGAGGCTGGGGAGCTTTTGAACGAGGGGTAACGAGCAAGTTACTATCGAATTTGCCGATTGAAAATGCGAGTGATATGATAACCGATCCGTCCACACCAGATATTACAGGTAGGGTGTTAGAATTATTCGGAACGTATGCACCGAATGAATTGCTTGAAGAGCAAAAAAAGAAAGCTATCAAATGGTTAATGGATGTACAGGAACAGAATGGATCATGGTATGGAAAATGGGGGATATGTTATATATATGGGACATGGGCAACGATGACAGGCTTACGTGCATTAGGAGTGCCTTCTACTCATCCATCGTTGAAAAAAGCAACTTCATGGCTCGAACATTTGCAGCATGAAGACGGAGGGTGGGGAGAATCCTGTCAAAGTAGTGTAGAGAAAAAATTTATTTCTTTATCCTTTAGCACGCCGTCACAAACAGCGTGGGCACTTGATGCACTCATTTCTTACTACGATCAAGAAACACCGATTATTCGAAAAGGAATTTCATATTTGCTCGCGCAGTCTACTATGAATGAAAAATATCCTACTGGTACAGGGTTACCGGGGGGCTTTTATATTCGCTATCATAGTTATGGGCATATATATCCGTTACTTGCTTTAGCGCACTACGTAAAGAAATATAGAAAATAAACCGAGAGATACTCTCGGTTTATTTTGATGGGTAGTAGGTCCCTGTTGAAAAGAATAAGGAACGTTGTAGTGCCTTATTTTTCTGTTGATTGGCGTTTTTGACGTGCATCAGCGGCATTTGCACGTGCGTTTGCTTCTAAGTCATTGTGGTCAGCGAGTTCGCGAGCGAACTCAACATCAATGCCATCGGCAGCTTTGTTTCGATTTACATTCTTTTTTTTCATTCGACACAATCTCCTTGTGTTTTATCCCGCATAAACGGTTAGTAAAACTCCCACCTCAAAATTCAGATGGAACAAAGAAGCTAGGTGGGAGATTAACTGCCCGTAAATGCCCGATTGGTGAGGGCTAATAATCAGTAGGGGATGAACAAAATCCCCACTGATTAAAGTTTCACTTTATGCGGCGTTGCAAAGTTAGTTTGACACAAATAGACTTTTTTATACAAAGAGGATTTGGAAAGCATAGAGCCGAAATATACAATATAAGTAATAGAAATGGGGGATAGAGATGGAATTGTTGAATGGGAAAACAGCTGTTGTAACGGGTGCTGCGCAGGGGATTGGAAAAGAAATCGCACGAGTTTTTGCAAAACTAGGGGCCAAAGTATTAATTAGTGATGTAAATGAAGAGAAGCTACAAGAAACGACACGTGAATTATCAGATGAAGGGTATGATGTGAGTTTATATCGATGTGATGTGAGTAATCAAAATGAAGCGAAGTCGTTAATTGAATATGCGGTGCAAAAATTTGGTACATTACATATTTTAGTGAATAACGCTGGGATTACAAAAGATGCAATGTTACATAAGATGGAGAAGTCTGCTTGGGAACAAGTATTACAAGTGAACTTGACTGGCGTTTTTTATTGTATGCAGCCAGCACTTCTTTATATGAGACAACAACAGTATGGACGGATTATTAACATTTCTTCTATTAGTAGGGAAGGAAATATTGGACAAGCAAATTATGCGGCTACAAAGGCAGGGGTTGTAGGCTTAACAAAAACAGCAGCGAAAGAAGTTGGAAGTTTTGGTATTACGTGTAATGCGATTTGTCCAGGGTTTATGGATACTGATATGACAAAAACAATACCGGATAAAGTAAAAGAAAAAATGGTTGGAGCGATTCCAGTTGGGAGAATCGGAACACCAGAAGATATTGCAAACGCAGCTGCCTTTTTAGCATCAGAGTATGCGTCTTACATTACAGGAGAGGTATTAAATGTGAGCGGCGGGTTGCAAGTGTAAGTGAATACATAATGAAAAGAACCTGACCGAGTAGGTCAGGTTCTTTTCATTAATTTAAGTTAATCCAAACGCTCTTCACTTCTGTATAGTTGTTCAGCGCGTAAGATCCCATTTCGCGGCCAAGACCAGATTGTTTAAACCCTCCAAATGGAGATGCTGCATCAAAGACGTTATAACAGTTTACCCATACTGTACCTGCACGTACTTTGCTTGCAATATAATGTGCGGTTTTTACGTTTTCTGTCCATACACCAGCCGCTAAGCCGAATTGTGATTTATTCGCACGATCAATTACTTCATCAATATCGTTAAACGGTAATGCGGAAATAACTGGACCGAAAATTTCTTCTTTAGCGATTGTCATCTCATCATTTACATCAGCGAATACTGTAGGAGAAACGAAGTAACCTTGGTCGAATGGTTTGTTTCCTCCGCAAAGTACTTCAGCACCTTCTGCAATTCCTTTTTCAATATAACCCATTACACGTTTTTGTTGTTCTTCGGAAACGAGAGGTCCGATTGTAGTTTCTGGATTTAGACCAGCGCCTTGAGTTAATTTTTTTGAATATAGAACGAGATCAGCCATGACATTATCGTACATTTTCTTCGGAATAAATAAGCGTGACCCAGCACAGCACACTTGTCCTTGGTTAAACATAACACCAGAAAGCGCAGCTGGAATCGCTCGAGATAAGTCAGCGTCTGGTAAAATAATGTTTGGCGACTTACCACCAAGTTCTAATGTAACGCGTTTTAACGATTCAGATGCTTGTCTCATAATTTGTTTGCCGACTGGAGTAGAACCTGTAAATGCAATTTTATCTACGAGTGGATGATTAACGAGAGCTTGTCCAGCTGTTTCACCGAATCCAGGAACGATGTTAACAACGCCTTTCGGGAATCCAGCTTCTTCAATTAATTCAGCTAAGTATAGAGCGGATAGTGGAGTTTGTTCTGCAGGTTTTAAAACGATTGTACATCCTGTTGCAAGGGCTGCTCCCATTTTCCACATTGCCATAAGAAGTGGGAAGTTCCATGGGATAATTTGACCGACAACACCAACAGCTTCATGACGTGTATAGTTAAAATATTCACCAGAAACAGGGATTGTTTGTCCAACGATTTTTGTAGCCCATCCAGCATAATAGCGCATATGTTCAATTGCAAGAGGAACGTCTGCTGCTAAAGTTTCGCGGATTGGTTTTCCATTATCTAAAGTTTCGAGCTGTGCCAGCTCTTCTTTATGCTCTTCCATTAAATCAGCGAGCTTGTACATAAGACGGCTGCGTTCAGCAGTGCTCATGCGTGACCAAGGACCTTCATCGAAAGCCATTCGAGCAGCTACAACAGCTTTATGAATGTCTTCGCGACCAGCTTCAGCAACGATAGCGAGTGTTTCACCGGTTGCCGGGTTAGGAGTTTTGAATGTTTTTCCGGAAGCGCTTTCGATGAACGCTCCGTTCACATATAGTTTCTTTGTGCCTTGAAGAAATTTCTCTACTTTTTCATGAAGATTTACAGCTAGTTGACTCATTGTATAACCCCCTTGAAAATATAATTTAAACGCAGTACGAGACGGCGTTTATTCCGAAATCAAGGATGTGGGAACTAGATGAAAAGCCTCTACTTAAAATCATAAATAACAAATGCTGAAAATTCAAATTTCATTTTCATTACAATTGTAAAAAATATGTAATGAAACATTGTATTCTATATAATTACAAAAAATCCTGCGCGTTTTTGTTTTCTAGTAGGAAAAACTAGAAAAACAGTGGTACAATTATACATCGTGAGAGGAGGGAGAGAATGAAGAATTATCATGATGATCCGCGCTTTCGAGTTGCCCATAGAGAAGCGTTAATTGGTCTTGGATTAGCTATTATTAATTTTATAATATGGTATGGATTTGCTTATGGGCTTGGAAGTAAGGATCCGAGTGAATATACATATGTATTAGGTTTTCCAGCATGGTTTTTTTATAGCTGTATCGTTGGATTTATCGTAATGGTTATTTTGCTTATTTTAGTTGTTCGTTTTTTATTTCAAGATATTTCACTCGAAGAGGAAGAAAAAAGTGAGGAATGATAGATGAATTGGTATGTAATAATCCCAATGATAATTTCTTTTATCATTGTGTTTTTAATTGGTGTATATGCATCAAGACGTGTACAAGCAACCGCTAATAATAAATTTTTACAAGAATATTTTCTTGGTGGGCGTGAACTAGGTGGCTTATTATTAGCTATGACGATGATTGCTACGTACGGTAGTGCAAGTAGCTTTATCGGCGGGCCTGGTATTGCTTACAATATGGGTCTTGGATGGGTGCTGTTATCAGCGATTCAAGTTGTCACAGGATATATCGTTTTAACGGTTATCGGTAAAAAGTTTGCTATTATCGCTAGGAAAATGGAAGCAATTACGCTTATTGATTATTTAAAGGGTAGATACAATAATAAAGCGGTAGTTGTTCTTTCTGCGTTATGTATTATAATCTTTTTGTTCTCAGCAACAGTAGCCCAGTGGGTTGGCGGTGGACGATTAATTGAGTCGCTAACAGGACTTTCCTACACAACGGCACTATTTTTATTTACATTTTCTGTACTTGTGTATGTGTTAATTGGTGGATTTCGTGCAGTCGCTTTATCAGATACGTTATTAGGAATCATTATGTTAGTCGGCACAACAATCATTTTAATTGCTACTGTCATTGCTGGTGGCGGAGTTGAAAAGATTATGCAGGAACTTATTCAAATTAATCCGAATTTAATAACACCGTTCGGAGCGGATGGAAGTTTAACGAAATCATATGTCACATCATTTTGGATTTTAATTGGAATTGGTGTCGTTGGATTACCGCAAATTAGTGTGCGTGCTATGTCTTATAAAAATTCAAAAGCTATGCACCAAGCATTAATCATTGGAACGGTTGTCGTCGGTACAATTATGATTGGTATGCATTTAACAGGTGTGTTTGCAAGAGTAGTCCTTCCAGGCATAACGGTACCAGATAAAGTAATGCCGCTACTCGCGATGGAAGTGTTGCCACCTTGGTTAGCTGGAGTTTTCTTAGCTGCACCAATGGCAGCGATAATGTCTACTGTGAACTCATTATTATTACTTGTAAGTTCGTCAATTATTAAAGATATATATGTGAACTACATAAATAAAGATGCCGCGGATAGTACGATAAAGAAAGGTAGCCTATGGATTACTGGTATCGTAGGATTACTCGTATATGCTGCCGCTATTAAGCCACCAGACTTTTTAATTTGGTTAAATTTATTTTCTTTCGGTGGTTTAGAAGCAGCGTTCATTTGGCCGATTGTACTAGGTTTATATTGGAGAAAGGGAAATGCAACTGGAGCTCTTGCATCTATTCTAGTTGGAGTAGGCTCCTATATGTTAATTCATCTTTGCTTCCCTAATCCATTTGGTATACATACAGTTGTTTTCCCGATTTGCTTGGCGTTTATCGCTTACATCATTGGAAGTATGAGTGTTGTGAAAAAAACAGTATAAGTTAGAAGAAAAACGTAGTCCATATAGGACTACGTTTTTCGTATGAATTTGTTCTTTTCTATTCTGTATATCCATGGCTATTCATAAATTAATAACAACTGAGGGGATGGAGTTGAGGTCGATGAAAAAAGTGTTGTTTTTGGGAGACCCGGGAATTGATGACTCTTTAGCAATAATGTATGGATTGTTGCATCCTGATATTGATATCGTTGGAGTCGTAACTGGATATGGGAATGTAACGCAGGAAAAGGCGACAAGTAACGCAGCGTATTTGCTGCAACTGGCAGGACGGGAAGATATACCTGTTATTAATGGGGCCAAAATACCTTTTTCTGGGGAATTTGTGACGTATTATCCAGAGATTCACGGCGCAGATGGCTTAGGACCTATTAAACCCCCAAAAGCTTTTTCACCAAATATAAAACCCTTTTGTGCATTTTTCGATATTCTTGAAAAATATAAAGGAGAATTAATTATTGTTGATGCCGGCAGATCAACAACATTAGCGACGGCATTTATTTTAGAAAAACCGATGATGAAGTATGTGAAAGAATATTATATAATGGGCGGTGCATTTTTAATGCCAGGCAATGTTACACCAGTCGCAGAGGCGAATTTTCATGGTGATCCTATTGCGTCACATTTAGTTATGCAAAATGCTAAAAATGTGACATTAGTGCCGCTTAACGTTACATCTGAAGCTCTTATTACGCCAGAGATGGTAAAATATATTACGAAACATTCTAAAACGAGTTTTAATAAATTAATTGAACCAATTTTCACGTATTATTATAAAGCTTATAAAAAGTTAAATCCGAAAATAACAGGAAGTCCAGTACATGACGTTGTAACAATGATGGTCGCGGCGAATCCATCTCTTTTAGATTACGTGTATCGTCGTGTGGATGTAGATACGCTTGGAATTGCAAAAGGAGAAAGTATTGCTGATTTTCGTCCTCAGCCTGATTCGAAGGCATTGAAAAATTGGGTGAGAATCGGTTGGTCATTACATTATAAAAAATTTCTTGAGGATTTTGTGAAAATTATGACGTAGACATAATAGGAGCATACAAGTTAAAATAATGGAGATGGTTATGTAAATAACCATCTCCATTATTTTATTTTTTAAAAGATAAAGAGAGAAGAGTTACACAATAGGAGAGGAATTTTACTTGAAAAAAACTATAGTATGCGCAGTGATTGTGGGTATTTTTGTTTTACTAATATCGGGTAACTTTTTAGTGAAAAAGGTGTGGAGTTCAAATAATGATGATGCGCAGTATATAGCATCTTTTATTGAAGAACATAAAGATGAAAAAAATAGTGCGCTTCTAGTAAAAAGAAATGATAAAGTTGTGTATTCTGTAAATCCAAATGTTGTATTGCCAGTTGCTAGTACGATGAAGTTAATTGTGGCGCTTGAATATACGAAACAAGTTACAGAGGGGAAAATTGATCCGTCTAGTTTCGTTTCAATTAATGATGTGAATCGTTATTATGTACCGAATACAGATGGTGGCGCACAAGATAGATGGCAAAATTATTTACAGAAAACCGGGAAGTTAACTGAAGGAGCAGTTTCTTTAGAAGAAGTTGCAAAAGGGATGGTTAAGTTCAGTTCAAATGCAAATACTGAATATTTAATGGAAGTATTAGGGCTAGATAACATTAATCGAAATTTACAAAGCTTAGCACTACCTGCACACCAACCACTATTTCCGATTGTTTCATCTTTATATATTCCAGGATATTTGCATAAAGAATTACATGTTCCAAAATATAAAATAGAGAAAAAGTTAAAAGAAATGTCTCAAGAGCAATATCGTGAATATGCTATGATTATTCATGAACGCTTGAAAAAGAAGGGGCCATTATTACAGAAGGAAATTCCTCTTTATTTAGAGGAACGATACGATAAAATTTGGTCGGATAGATTGCCTGCTGCTTCCGCAAACGATTATATGGTACTGCTTCAAAAGGCAAATCATAAAGGTGGCCTTACAGAAGCTGAAGAAAAAGTGTGGGCGAATATCGTTGAAACAGATATGACTGCAAAGAAATATCGTAAAACATTCAGACATGCTGGACAAAAGAATGGCTATACACAATGGACGGTAACTAAAGCAGTTTATGCAATGGATAAACGCGGAAACTGTACGGAAATTGTTTTCTTAGCAAATAATTTAAATGAAGATGACAGTGCTGAAATACGTAAACATTTAGCAAATTTACACTTCCAAGTATTGCAAAGTGATAAGTATGATGCGACTTTTATTAAATAAACTCGGTGCTATGAGCGCCGAGTTTATTTTTATGTACAAGCACTTTTTCACCATCCCTGGGTATGATGGGTAGTAACACTTAGGCGAAAGGGGAAAAGGTGATGAAACAGAGTAAAGAAGAGTTTATTAAGAATGAAGGCGCTGATTTCCCTGGGAAAACATATGTAGATTGTGTATTACAGCATGTATTTGATTTTCAGCGTAATTATTTATTAAAAGATATGTTTCAAGTGCATAGGGCACATATTACTATGTTAACTGAAGAAAAGTTAATGAAAAGAGAAGAAGCGAAAGTTATATTAACCGCACTTAAAAAAGTAGAGGGGATTCCAAAGGAGAAGTTGCTATATACAGAGCAACATGAAGATCTTTTTTTCTTAGTTGAACATTTGCTTTCTCAAGAAGCAAAGTGTGAATTTGTAAGTAATATGCATATCGGTAGAAGTAGAAATGATATGGGTGTAACGATGTATCGCATGAGTTTACGGCAATTTGTATTGCGGTTAATGGAACATCATTTATTGCTGCAAGAAAGTATGCTGGAGCTCGCCGGTGAACATATGGAAACAATTATGCCCGCGTATACACATACACAACCGGCGCAGCCGACAACATTTGGTCATTATGTTTTGGCAATTTACGATACGATGCAACGAGATTTAGAAAGAATGAAAAAAGCGTATCATCTTTTAAATCATTCTCCAATGGGGGCAGCTGCCCTTTCTACAACAAGCTTCCCAATTAAGAGAAAACGAGTTGCGCAGTTACTTGGGTTTACAAATGTAATTGAGAACTCATATGATGCTGTCGCTGGGGCGGATTATTTATTAGAAGTTAGTTCGTTGCTAATGGTTATTATGACGAACACGAGTAGATGGATTCATGATTTTTTACTATTAGCGACGAAAGAATATGATGGGATTACTGTAGCGAAGCCATATGTGCAAATAAGTAGCATTATGCCACAAAAACGAAATCCTGTTTCAATTGAACATGCCCGCGCTATTACGAGTAGTGCTTTAGGGGAAGCCTTTACTGTATTTCAAATGATTCATAATACACCATTTGGCGATATTGTCGATACGGAGGATGACTTGCAGCCGTATTTATATAAAGGAATTGAAAAGGCGATTCGTGTTTTTTCTATTATGAACGCGGTCATTCGAACGATGAAAGTAGAAGAAGAAACGTTAAAAAGTCGTTCCTACAAACATGCAATAACGATAACTGATTTTGCAGATGTTTTAACAAAAAACTATGAAATTCCATTTCGGCATGCACATCATGCAGCAAGTACGATTGCGAATATGTCATTGGAGCAGAAAAAGGAGTTACATGAATTAAATTTCAAAGACATAAATGTATACTTACAAGAAAATTTGAAAGTAAATTTATTAGAAGAAGAGTGGAAAGAAATTATATCACCAGAAGCTTTTATTCAAAAAAGAAATGTATACGGCGGACCGAGTAAAAAAGAGATGGAGCGTATGATTAATAAACGTAAAGAATCGTTTCGAAAAGAAGAAGAGCTATTTGAGAAGGAAAAGAAGAGAGTTTTGCATGCTGAAAATGATTTGAACACATTAGTTTCAAATATTATTGAATCGTAAAAGAAGGATTTAATGAATTAATCGCCAATACTTAATTAAAATATAAATCGAGGGAAGAGATTGTCGATGATTCAATTACACGTATATGAAGAGATTCTTCATTTTAAAGAAGATGTTACACCATTTTTAGAAAAGAACGAGCAGGAAAATAATCTATTATTAGGTGTATTACAAGTGGCTCAAGAACCGATATTTATGGGTGTAGCGAAACGAGGAGAAGAAATTACAGTTGTATTTCTTCAAACAGAAGAGAAGATACAAATGATTGTTGCAAATTCTGAAATTTCGGAAGTAGATATAGTGAAACTTGCAAAAGAGTTAACGAAAGTATATCCAGATATTCCTGGATTAATCGGTAATAAGAAAAATGTACAGAAATTAGCGGAAGAGGTTGCGGTGTTAGAAAATAAGAAAACTAATGTTGTAATGGAACAAGGTGTGTATGCATTACAACAAGTTAAGAAAAAGTGGAACGAGGAGGGGATTTTTCGAGAAATAAATAGTGATGAGCTACCATTAATAGAAAAATGGATATATCAATTTTGCGAAGACGTGAAGCTCCCAACTACGAAAGAAGAAGCGAAACAAACCGCACATACATTAATCACTAATAATCGTCTGTTTGGTCTAGAAGTGGATGGTAAGCTCGTTTCTGTAGCTGCAAAAACGAGACCGACTACAAATAATATAACAGTCAATTTTGTATATACACCGAAAGAAGCACGAAAAAAAGGGTACGCATCTAATTGTGTGGCGGCACTCAGTCAACGTATGTTAGATGAAGGCTACAAAACAACTACACTATATACTGATCTAGCAAATCCAACATCTAATAAAATTTATCAAGAAATTGGTTATGAACAAATTGCGGAGTCTGTCCTCATATTTTTAGAGAAGTAGAATAAAAAGGCGTGCTATTTTAGCACACCTTTTTATTATTCATCAATTCTAATAACCTCGCCTTGCGGAAAGTCTGCAGTTTCTAGTAAGTTACGAATAGCTTTCGCAACATATTCAGGTGACAGTAGTTTTCCTTCTTCTTTTAATGCGGTGAATCGTTCTAAGTTAATAAAGTCTTCCTTATTTGTTTCACGAATTTGTGCTTGCATATTTGTATCAACAACACCTGGCGCAAAAGCGACGATTTTTACAGGGTGTTCTTTTTCCGCTTCTTCAGTAGCGACGCACTGGGTAAACATATTTACACCGGCTTTCGTTGTACAATAAGCACCCCAGCCAAAGTAAGGATTTTTTCCTGCACCAGATGAAATGTTTATAACACGTTTATCTACTTTCCAGCCTTTCGTATGTTTCATGAAAGTGGATGTAAGAATCATAGGTGCGATTAAATTAATTTGAACGTTCGTAATCAATAGTTCGCTTTCTGACTTTTCAATGGGCTTTATTGGTGCAACTGTGCCCGCATTATTAATTAAATGAATAGATGAGACAGTGCCTTCGTCAATAGAAGAAAGAATGTCATTAAAATGAATTTCTAAATTATGTACATCTTTAAGGTCTACGGAATGGAAAATACAATTGCTGCTGTTTTGCTCTGCGAGTTTTGTAAGCTCTTTATTTTCTCTTCTAGAAATAGAGATGACCGTTGTGTTTTCTTCTAACAATTGCGTGGCAATTGCCTCACCTAAACCTTGTGAAGTTCCTGTTACGATAACGTAGCGCATAGTTTTATAAACCCCTCTCGTATGTGCGGAATTTTGTTGGACAACGTACACTCTATAGTTTGTCTACATTTTATAGTATAGAGCACTTTTTACTATAAATGAAATGAGATGATTATGTGCCTTTTATGAATCGCTTTACAACGACAGTAACTGGTGCCGTCACGTTCACTGGGAACACGTTGGGACTCAGTCCTACATCTCCTGCACCAGGCAATAACTTCGGTACGATTGATGTATTTACTACAGTAAATACATCGCTTCAAGTGCCAGGGTTCCCAGCAGGAACGACAAATGATTGGCCATTAAATTCTTCAAGTGCAATTTTAAACCTTCCAGCAGGGAGTAGTGTTTTATACGCAGAACTAGTGTGGGCTGGCACATACAGGACTGATACTGAGGATGTTACTGCATTTTTAAATGATAATATTTCGTTTACAACACCAGCAGGAACATTTTCAGTTGCACCAGATCCTGCAACTGCTCAACAAGGATCAGTTGGGAATCAGTTTTATTACGTTAGATCTGCCAATGTAACAAACTTTGTTAATGGAGGAGGAGCGGGGACATATACAACTGGGAGTGTTCCTGCTGCGAGAACTGCTGCCAATTCAACTATTAGTCGATCGGTAGGCTGGACACTTGAGGTAGTTTATCAAAATGCGAGTTTACCACTTCGAAATTTATCAGTGTATGCAGGTCAAGAAATCATCGATGCTTCATCGCCACCAGTTGATGCTATTATTTCAGGTTTTGCAACGCCGTCTACGGGGACAGTTACAGGAAGAGTACTTGTAACTGCTCAAGAAGGTGATTCTAACATTGTTGGAGATCAACTTCGTTTTGGGCCGAACGCGAATGCTACAGTTGCATTATTCGGGCCGAGAAATCCCGCAAATAATTTCTTTCAATCACAAATTTGTAATGACAATGGGAATTTAGATACGAGCGGCACGTTTGGGAATTTGAATCAGCCGTTAGGGGCAGCCTTGGCTGTCAGAAGACAAGGGTGGGATATTACGAATGTAGATGCTTCATCATCATTAGTAAATAATCAAACGTCAGCGACAGTTCGCTTCATTACAAATGGAGATGGGTATGCAGCGGCTGGTTTTGGTGTTCAAATAGATGCGACGGGGCCAATTATAAATCCTGTTAAATCGGTTGATAAAACAGTTGCAGCGGTTGGAGATATTCTCACCTATACGATTACCGTTCCGAATACAGGGACGGGAAGTGCAGATAACGTTGTATTACAAGACAGTATTCCGAATGGAACGACATTTATAGCCGGCAGTGTGACAGTAGGAGGAGTAACGCAGCCGAGTGCGAATCCAGCTAGTGGAATAAATTTAGGTACAATCCCAAATAACGCTCAAAGAATTGTTACATTTCAAGTGAGAGTTACGTCATTCCCAAATCCAAATCCAATTTCCAACCGTGCAATGGTATCTTACCAATTCCGTCCTTTCGTCGGAAGTCCTCCTATCACAAGTACAGCTTCTTCAAATACAGTACAGACGACGGTAAACCGTGCAAATCTAAGTTTGCAAAAATCTGTAGATCTACAGACGGCAACACTTAATGACGTACTAACCTACACAGTGAATGTCACGAACAATGGGAATGTCGCTGCAAATAATGTTATTTTTGTTGATAGTATACCTGCTGGAACAACGTTTGTAACAAATAGTGTTACGGTAAATGGAGTGGCGCGTCCAGGAGCGAATCCAGCAAGTAGTATTAATCTTGGAAGCATTAATGCTTCGCAAACGACTGTAGTGCGCTTTCAAGTTCGAGTGACATCTAATCCTCTTGTAAATCCAATTCCGAACCGTGCAAGTGCAACGTTTAACTTTATTCCGGTTCCTGGTCAACAACCAGTTTCAGGCCAAGCGACGAGTAATACAGTATTTACTACAATAA
Source organism: Bacillus sp. NPDC057893 (assembly GCF_042796455.1). NCBI lineage: Bacteria > Bacillati > Bacillota > Bacilli > Caryophanales > Bacillaceae > Bacillus > Bacillus sp. NPDC057893. The sequence continues at coordinate 1,340,826 of NZ_JBHVNG010000001.1, forward strand.
ATATAGCTGATATAAGAACGAGAAAAACAGTAGATAGAGCTTTTGCGACAGTTAATGACGTTCTTACGTATACCGTTACAATTGAAAATACAGGAAATGTACTGGCGATGAACGTTATTTTTCAAGATCCAATCCCAATTGGAACGACTTTTATACCAAATAGTGTAACTGTTGATGGAGTTTCGCAACCTGGGGCAAATCCAGCGACTGGGTTTACAGTAGCGAATATATCTCCAGGTGGAAGTAGAACGGTGACTTTTCAAGTACGAGTTACATCTACCCCATCAGGAGGTACGATTGCGAATCGCGGTAATGTATCTGCTAATTTCGTCGTTATTCCGAATCAACCGCCAGTAACGATTAATAGGCAAACGAATACCGTTGTAACACAAGTTAATACAGGTGGTTTAAATGTAATAAAAGAAGTAAATACAGCTCAAGCGGCAGTAGGTGATACTTTAACATACACGATTGCCGTCCAAAATACAGGTAACGTTCCGTTAACAAACGTATTTTTCCAAGACACTACTTCTTCAGCGGTTTCTTTCGTTGCAAACTCTGTAACAATTAATGGAACACCACAAAGTGGACTAAATCCAAATTCAGGATTTACTCTTCCGAATATCCCTGCGGCTCAGACAGTTGTAGTTACATTTGAAGTATTAATTGAGCAGGATCCGCCAAATGAAGATATTTTAAATAGTGCAACTGTATCCGCAAGTTTTCAAGTGAATCCGAGTGAACCACCAGTTACGATTACTGTTCCGAGTAACGTCGTGAATACGACAGTACAAACAGGGAGCTTTGAAGTTATAAAATCTGTGAATACGAGTGTTGCAACTGTAGGAGATATTTTAATATATACAATCGAAATAATAAATGCAGGTAGTGTACCAGCTACAAATGTATTTTTCCAAGATTCAATTCCACAAGGGACGTTATTTATTGAAAATAGTGTATTGGTTAATGGTGTTTTACAGGAAGGGGCAGATCCAGAACTTGGATTTACATTAAATAATTTACCTACTGGTGCGAGTGTAATTGTTACGTTTGAAGTATTAATTGATTCAATTCCACAAGGAAATAATGTTGTAAATAATGCGAATGTCACTGGAGATTTTCTTGTAAATCCAACAGAACCACCAATTACTGTGACGGTACCAAGTAATACCGTAATGACAGTCGTAAATTCTGCAGGATTAAATGTGATGAAAATTGTAAATGCAAGTGAAGCAGGTGTAGGAGATACGTTAACGTATACAGTTACTATACAAAATAGCGGCACGGTAGTAGCGACAAATGTATCATTTCTCGATCCGATACCAGCTGGTACAACATTCGTAGCAAATAGTGTAACGATTAACGGAACCCCGCAACCAGGATCAGATCCGACTATTGGTTTTCCGCTTGCTAATATTCCGGTTGGATCGATGGTAACAGTCATTTTTCAAGTGTTGGTAACAAGTGTACCGACGAATAGAGTACTTCCGAATAATGCAAATGTCACTGCTGATTTTCAAGTAAGCCCTCTGCAGCCACCGATTACAATTGTAACGATTAGTAATATCGTTGTGACACGAGTAAATGTAGGAGCAATTAATGTAATAAAAAGTGTAAATACGCCGCAAGCAGGTGTAGGAGACACGTTAACGTATACGATTCTTATTCAAAATACAGGAACTGTTCCTGCAACAAATATCATTTTTCAAGATCCAATCCCATCTGGAGCTACATTTGTAGCGAATAGTGTAACGATAAATGGAGTTGTTCAGCAAGGTGCAGACCCTATAGCAGGTTTTCCGGTTACAAATATTCCAGTCGGGCAAACCGCTACGATTACGTTTCAAGTTACAGTGACGAGTGTTCCAAGTGGAGGGAATATAAGAAATCAATCGAACGTTACTGCAAGTTTCCTTATAAATCCGGCAGGACCTCCTATAACGACTGTTACGAATAGTAATTTTGTAGTGACACAAGTAAATACAGCGCAGTTAAATATACAAAAATCTTCATCTGTACAACAAGCAGCACTTGGAGAAACTTACACGTATTCTGTTGTCATTCGAAATAACGGAACAGTTACAGCAACGAATGTTTCCTTCATTGATACAGTTGCTCCAGAAACAACATTTGTCGCAAATAGTGTAACGATAAATGGAACTTCTCAACCTGGATTTGATCCAAATGTAGGTTTTGCGCTTCCTAATATTGCAGCTGGGGCACCATTGACAGTAACGTTCCAAGTTACAGTTGTTGCACCGTCTACACGCGGAGCTGTTTTGAATACAGCATCTGCTACAGCCACTTTCTTATTAAATCCTTTACAACCACCTGTAACAACGACAAATTCAAGTAATACGACGGTAGTTACAATACCATTACCACCTCCTGGTGAGGTGACAGCAACAAAAACAGTAAATGTTGCCGCTGGAGCTGTTGGCGATGTATTAACGTATACAGTGCTAATAACGAATGTAGGAATTATTCCTGTTACAGATGTGTTCTTCCAAGATGTAATTCCAGAAGGAACGACATTTGTTGCAAATAGTGTAACGATAGGTGGAATACAGCAACCAGGTGTAAATCCAGAAATAGGATTTACAGTTACGCCGTTATTAATTGCTGGTGGAAGTATTACGGTAACGTTCCAAGTGACGATTACAGAGATTCCAGATAATGAAGTCATACTAAACGATGCTGACGTTACATTTACTTCACAACCAAATCCGCAGGAACCACCTATTACGCAAACGATATTAACGAATTTAGTCGTTACGACGATTAATATAGCGTCTATTTTTCCGTTAAAACTAGTAGATAAAGGGTCAGCAACGGTTGGGGAAATATTAACCTACGATGTACTAATTTTTAACTTTGGAACAGTGCCGGCAACGAATGTTCAATTTCTTGATTCTAGTACGAGTGGTGTAGCATTTGTTCCAGGAAGTGTGAGTATAAACGGAATACCAGAACCTGGATTCAATCCGTTCCTAGGCTTTACAGTTCCAGATATACCTGTAGGTGATTTTGTACTTGTCACATATCAAGAGATGGTAACGAGCATACCCCAAGGTGGAACAGTTGTTAATTTTGTGGATGTTACGGCTACATTTGCTGTAAGTGAAACAGAGCTGCCTATTACTGAAACGACGACAAGTAACACGACATTAACTGAAATAAATGAATCTGGTTTGAATGTTTTAAAATCAGTAAGTCAGCCGGTTGTTGCAGTAGGCGATACAATCACATATACAACAGTAGTTCAAAATACAGGGACAGTGATAGCGACGAATGTTCAATATAGTGATGTATTACCTTCCTCTATAACATTCGTACCAAACAGTGTAACGATAGACGGTGTGTTACAACCTGGGTTCAATCCTAATAATGGATTCCCACTTCCAGATATAAATCCAGGGGGAAGTGTAGAAGTCACATTCCAAGTAACTGTTGTCAGCGTTCCATCAAATGGAACGATTGCCAATACGGCAAATGTTACTGGAAGCTTTATATTAGTACCAGGAGAACCACCGGTTATAGTAAATCAGCCAAGTAATACAACACTCACAACTGTAAATAGAGGGCGCTTTAATGTTATTAAACAAGTAAATAGAGCTGCTACCCTAGTTGGAGATGTATTAACGTATACAGTGCAAATAACGAATACAGGAACAGTAACAGCTAACAATGTTCAGTTTATTGATACGATTTCAGCAGGAGCATCATTTGTACTAAATAGTGTCACGGTAAATGGAGCCCCGCAACCAAACTTAAATCCGATTACTGGATTTGGAGTTGGAGATATACTCGTTGGCGAAACTGTTATAGTGACGTTTCAAGCGACAGTTACAACCATCCCTTCATCAGGAACAATTACGAACGTTGCAAATATAACGGGAAGCTTTATTTTAGTGCCAGGAGAACCACCAGTTATAGTAAATCAGCCAAGTAATACGACAATAACGAGGGTAAATAGAGGGCGCTTCAATATAATAAAAACAGTAAATAAACAAGCAACGCGATTAGGAGATACGTTAACGTATAGTGTGCAGGTTACAAATACGGGAACGGTAACTGCGACAAATGTTCAGTTTATTGACGTTCCATCGCCTAGTTTAGAATTCGTTCCAGGAAGTGTACAAATAAATGGGATCCCGCAAGTAGGTTTAGATCCTTTTGTAGGTTTTTCATTACCGGATTTTGCAGTAGGTAATAGCGTATTAATTACATTTGAAGTAAATGTAATCGCAATACCACCTTCTAATAGTATTATGAATTCGGCGAGTGTAACTGGTGATTTTGTATTGATTCCAGGAGAACCTCCGTTTACAATTACGAATTCAAGTAATACGACAGTCACACCAGTAAATAGAGGCAGTTTAGATATGCTGAAAGAAGTAGATCATTCAATTGTTGGAGTAGGAGAAACGGTAACGTACCGTGTTCGCATATTAAATACTGGTACGGCTGATGCGATGAATGTTCAATTTATTGATGTGCTATCTCCGGAAGCTGCTTTTGTACCAAATAGTGTAACAATTAATGGAGTTCCGCAGCCGGGGTTAAATCCACAGGCCGGATTTACGATACCAGATATCCCAGTCGGTGAAACGGTGATTGTAACATATGAAGCTACGATTACAAGTTTTCCAGATGGTGGTACAGTAGTGAACGTTGCTGGGGCTTTAGCAGAATATATTTTAGTACCAGGAGAGCCGCCGATTACAGTGATGGACACGAGTAATACAGTTATTGTGACAGTAAATACTGCAATCTTATTTGTTGCAAAAGGAGCGAATTTTGAAGTAGCAATGGTAGGAGATGTTGTCACTTACGGAATTGCCGTTATAAATGATAGTACAGTTCCTGTGACGAATATTGTTTTAACAGATATCATTGATCCAAATACGTTATTTATAAATGGCACGGTAACGGTAAATGATGTACCTCTTCCATTTGCCAATCCAAATATTGGTATCCCGCTAGGTGATTTTCAGCCAAATGATGCGGCAATTATTAATTTCCAAGTTGTAATAACAGGAGGACAAATAAATAATTTAGTTACAAATACTGCTACAGCGACTGGACTCGCAACTGTAAATCCGAATGAGCCGCCTGTAGTAGTTGAAGGCGATAGCAATACAGTTGTTATCCCGTTTATCCCTCAAAATGTTTCAACGACAGTTGTAAAAACGGCAGATCTTCAAACAGCAACAATTGGAGATGTCATTACGTTTACGACAGTCATTACAAATACAGGTGATACTGTCATGCAAAATATTCGTTTTCAAGACATGTTAGATAGTAGTGTTCGATTTATCGCTGGAAGCGTAATAGTCGATAGTGTTCCATTACGAAATGTAAGTCCAGTATCGGGGTTTCTTATAGGGAGTTTAAATCCGGGTGAAGCGCGGACAGTTTCGTTTCAAGTAGCAGTTCAGAGCGCACCAAGTGGTTCAGGGAATTATATTAATCAAGCGAGTATCCGCTTCGAACATCAAGTAGGTACAGTATTGCCACCTGTTACACAAATAATAGATAGTAACATAGTTGTCATTCCATTTGTTCCAACGATAGAACAAATTTGCGAAACGAACTTTAATTGCTTAGATAAAATTCCATTTCAATGTTCTCCATGTAATCACTTGCAAATAAATAAAAAATAAATACAAAAAGAGCATCTTGTAAGAATAGGATGCTCTTTTTTATGTGTATCAATCATGTAGATTCTTTTTCGGGTGAGGTGAAAAATTCGTTGGTTTTGTTGGAGAGTAGAAATGGAATAGCTCCTTTTATGACAGAAATATCCCAGTCCCACCATGCAAGTTTTTCTAGTTTTTCAATGGTTTCTTGTGGGAAACGATATCGAACTAGTTTGGCAGGGTTCCCAGCCACAATTGCATATGGAGGTACGTCTTTTGTAACAACACTCTTCGCACCAATAATGGCCCCGTTACCAATTGTAACTCCAGATAAAATACAGGATTGATAACCAATCCATACATCGTTATCGACTACGATATCACCTTTTGACGAAGGGTGACCAGTAATATGTGCTCCTTCATCGAAAAGAGCATTAAATGGGTAAGTCGTTATCCAATCAGCGCGATGTTCACCGCCAAGTATGAAAACGATTTCTTCTGCTAATGAACAAAACTTGCCTATTTTTAATTTTGTTTCATCATTCCACGAAAAAATAGTAGGGCCTACTTTGCTATAGGTATAATCACCAATATCATATTGGGCGTATTCAGGTTTTTGATTTAAATATAACATGATTAATTTAGCATCCTTTCTGTAGCAAGTAATGGATATGGAACAGTATATGCAAGTTGGAAGGAAGGTGGATATTCTTGCAAGAGAAAAAACATGCAAGTTCTCGTACAATATAGGCTGTATGTTAAACTAATTATAAGGAGGGGGAAAATATGAGACACCAAATGGGGCTATATAACGGACCTTTTCAATCAATTTGTTCGGGTAAAAAAGTATATGAAGTTAGATTGTATGATAAAAAGCGTCAACAAATAAAACAAGGTGATGAAATTGTATTTACTAACCTTGTGACGGCAGAAATAATTGTTGTAAAGGTAACAGAGGTAAGGCGATACGAGAGCTTTAAAGAAATGTATGAACAAATTGATGGGAAATTGTTTGATTGTGAAAATGTTAGTTTAGAGGAAAAGTTAGAAAGTACATACAAAATATATACGAAAGAACAAGAGCAAGAGTGGGGAACAGTTGCAATTGGCATTAAGGTAAAATAATATGAGAAGAAATCGCGGTGCAGCCATAATTATACAGGATGGTAAAATCGCTCTTATAAAACGTGTTCGAGAAGGTGAGGTATATTTTGTTTTTCCGGGCGGGGGAATTGGAGAAGGAGAAACACCTGAAGAAGCAACGAAGCGAGAGGTTTACGAAGAATTAGGGGTACATATACAAATGGGGCACCTTATTGCAACGGTGGAGTATAACGGTACCGAGTATTATTATGATGCCCATATTATAGATGGAATTTTTGGAAGTGGTAAAGGTGAGGAATTCAAACGGAAAGATAGAGGCAGCTATATTCCTTTATGGATGCCGGTAAATGAATTGGAAAATGTAAATATAAAACCTTATGAAGTGGTTGGAAGTATCTTCGATTATTATATAAGATAAGGTCTGACAACATACAAAAAAAACCATTGACATAGCCTTCTGATTTAAGTATTGTATTCGAGTATGTTTATAATCAGGAGGTTTATATGAGCAATCAAACTACTACACATCATGTGAAAATGACAACAGCAGATCCATCTGGAATCGGTCTATTTGGATTAGCGATGGTAACACTTGTAGCATCATCTCAAAAGTTAGGCTTAACAGATGGCGTTTCACTTGTATTACCATGGGCAATCTTTTTAGGAGGATTTGCACAAATCTTTGCATGCATTCACGATGCAAAGCATAACAATACGTTCGGTACAACAGCATTTGGTGCGTACGGCCTATTTTGGTTAGGTGTTGGAATGACTTGGTTAATTCAACTTGGAGTATTTGGCGAAAAATTAGCCCAAACTGCAGATTCAAAACAGCTTGGTGTAGCCTTTATCGGATACTTGATTTTCACGATCTTTATGACAATTGGTGCAATGGAAACACATAAAGTATTATTTATGATTTTCGTCCTTATTGATTTCTTATTTATCGGTCTTTCATTAAGTACTTTAGGTGTTATGCCGCACGCAATGCATAATTTAGCAGCGTATTCTGAACTATGTATTTCATTATTATCTTTCTATGGTTCAGCAGCAGCCGTGTTAAATACACACTTCGGAAAAGTTGTATTACCAGTTGGAAAACCATTTGGTATTTTTAAAAAGTAATAAAAAAGAACGGATGATTGTATAGTCATCTGTTCTTTTTTATTTATTTATTTATTTATTTATTTATTTATTTATTTATTGATAGCTACAGCAGTAGATCCTGTCATTTCGGAAATCTTTTGAGAGCTTGCGGGGTTGCCGTCTATTGTTACATGAACTTGTTGCTTAGGGTTCGCGGTAACAACCCAGGCGTTTGGTAAATAGCGTGATTTATGAGATAAGGTTGAAGGGATGTTTAAAATGTCTCCCATTGCGTACAATGTCGCTGACGAGCCCCCGTCCATTGCCATTGCATTTATGGCCCCTTTTTCATAAAGAATATCTTGGCAGTCTCTTAAAGAAGCTCCGATACTATGAGGCTGTCTTCCATCAATGATGAAAAACATAATTGATCCATCTTTTTTCTGAGCCATAATACTTCGGGGACCATAGCCCCATCCGCCATCATTTGTAATCATTTTTTCGCCATTTACAATTAGTTGAGGCATAAAGCCAGCAGCGGAAACGACATTCTTATTTAACAGTTGATTAGCAGAAAACTCTCCTGAAACCATTTGTCCGTATTTTGTAAGTCCACTGACGAGAGTAGGGGTATTAATGTCTTGCGGTGTGTTTATGACCTTCCCGTTTTCCATAACAATACCGATGCCTGTTTTACCACCACCATGCCCCGTTTCATCCCAGAACCCACTAGCATTTACAGCAGCAAGTGCATGGTTTCGTTTTGCCATGACATATATTTTTTCCCCAACGTCTTTTCCTTGTGAACCTTGTTGTGTAACGAGCTTTACATTTAATGGATTACTAATAGTCATTAATTTACCTTCGAAAAAATGGTCGTTATATTTTTTCTTAACTGTTTCAATTGAAACAGTTAGTGGTAAATTTTTCTTTCGCTCTAATTCTTGTTTTGAAAGTTTTGTATTGGCAAACTCGCTATTTTTCCACTTTGGATTTGTAATGGATTGAGAAATATCATTTAACTCGTTATCAGACAGTAATGTAATTTTTGCGTATTGCGGATGTTGAGACGTTAAAATACTTTCCGCTGCGATGACACGTAAATTATGGCCGTATGAAGTGCCAAATAGAATAATGGCACCCACTGTTAATAATAGTGCTGTCAAAAGGGATGATATTTTTAAAAGTCTAATAAAAATTTTTTTCATTATAAAGACTCCTCTTTTTGTAAAATCGAAATTGTTTGTTACCTGAAAAAAATGAAATGTGTAAATGGCCTTTCGCATTATATATGCAACATATTAAATGTGAAAGGATGTATATACAATAAGTTGAGAAACTAGATTTGGCAATAGATGAATATGAATGTTAATACTCAAAATGAAAAAGTAATAGTCAGATGTACGATTTCTTTTAACATAAATGAAAAGGATATAAATCGGATGAAAATAATAATTGAAATTGATTCTCATTATTAATATAATGAGAATGAGAATCATTTATTGTAAGAGGGGGATGCCAAAGTGGCGAAAATTTTAATAGCGTATGCAAGTATGTCAGGGAATACAGAGAGTATTGCTGATTTAATTAAAGTAAGTTTAGATGCCTTTGATCATGAAGTAGTATTGCAAGAGATGGAAGGTATGGATGCTGAAGAATTATTAGCTTATGATGGAATCATTTTAGGATCTTATACGTGGGGTGATGGTGAATTACCATTTGAAGCGGAAGATTTCCATGATGAGTTAGAAAATATAGATTTAACGGGTAAAAAAGTGGCTGTTTTTGGATCAGGTGATACGGCGTATGAACTGTTTTGTGAAGCGGTAACGATATTTGAAGAACGTCTTGTAAAATGCGGGGCAGAACTCGTACAAGAAGGATTGAAAATTGAATTAGCTCCAGAAGATAAAGAAGACGTTGAAAAATGCAGTGATTTTGCAATTGCTTTTGCCGAGAAGTTCTAGGAATGGGAGTGTCAACGTGGAAACAATGTTAAGTGCAACTGCTATTACAAAGTTAAGAGATGGAAAGCTTTTGTTAGCTACTACATATAATGGTTTATTCATTGAAAAAGATGGAGAATGGAAACAGGTTTTAACTGGTTTCCAAAAACGAATTCGAGATTTACATAGTGAAGGTAACGTAGTTTACGGAGTAGGAGACGAAGGAGTTTTTATTCGTAGTATGAATGGTGGAGAAACGTGGACGATCCAGCGCTTTCCAACGAAAGCAACGAGCTGGAATGTATGTAGTAATGAGAATGGAACAGTAATTGCTCATGGAGATAAAACACTGTATCATTCTAATAATTTTGGTGCCACATGGGAGACTATTCAGCCATTTCTTAATTACGGTAGTGAGGCACCATCTATTCGATCATTATTTTTATATAAACATTACTTATTTATCGGTACGAAAATACATACTAAATATGGTGGTGTTTGGCTTTTTGATTTAGAGAAACGTAAATTAAAAAGAATTAAAATAGCGATGAATCAGATGATTTCTGCGTTGACTATACATAATTCCTATTTAGTAGCGGCAAGTGGATCTTGCAGGGGAATTAGCGGGAATATTGCTTTTTGTAGAATAGATGAGAGTGTCGAAAGTGATAAAATATGTTGGCATACATGTCAAAGTGAACAAAAAGCTAGTAGCTATTTAGACTTAAGTGTAGATCAACATGTGTTATATACAACGTCAGCGCAAAATAAGGCGGGGATTAGCAATGTTTGCCGTGTGCTTCTTGAAGAAGGAATTGTTACAGTATGTGATTCGGTTAAAGGGCATGGTTGGCGCATTGTTAATGAAAAAGAAGGCTATGTTGTAGCTGGATCGGGTGAATTAAAAGCGATGCAGTGGAAGAAAAAAGCTGTATAGCTTTAAAAAAACTTTGCTTTTATTATATTGATATGATATAGTTACTTTAAACCATTTTACTTTTAATAATATAGAGATTTAAATGAGCTGTAACTTCCGAGGAGGATAGCAATGTTAAATCTCCTTCGGGGGGTTGCAGTTTTTTAAATTATAGAGTATTATTGTAAAGTGGTTGAAAATGAATATGTACATATAGGTACATTGTAGGAGGATTTTTTAAATGCAAAACGGTAAAGTAAAATGGTTTAACGCAGAAAAAGGTTTCGGTTTCATCGAGGTTGAAGGCGGAGAAGACGTATTCGTTCATTTCTCAGCTATCCAAGGCGACGGCTTCAAATCTTTAGAAGAAGGTCAAGAAGTTACTTTCGAAGTAGAACAAGGTAACCGTGGACCTCAAGCAACAAACGTAAACAAGAAGTAATTATGAAAAAAAGAAGGGCTTGCCCTTCTTTTTTTTTGCGTTCTTATTGAATATCCTCCAATGTACATATGATAATAAGACTGAATTTTTGTTTTTTTACGAGGTATTTCATGCATAAAGTGCATGAATAAATAAATACTGAAAATAAAGTATGTGTATGAAAAGGCATTTAGAAAGAGGTAAATAAATTGAAAAGCGCTACACAGTTCATTGTGTTTGATATCGAGAGGAATTTTAGACCGTATAAATCAGAAGATCCGTCAGAAATAGTTGATATTGGAGCTATAAAAATAGATGTGAGTACAATGAAGGTTATTGGAGAATTTTCAGAGTTAGTAAAACCAAGTGCCCCATTAACTCGTCATACAACAAAATTAACTGGAATTACAAAGAAAGATTTAATTGGTGTAGAGAAATTCCCTCAAATTATAGAGGAATTTATTCAGTTCATCGGAGAAGATTCTATATTTATTTCATGGGGAAAAGAAGATTATCGTTTTCTATCTCACGATTGTACATTACACGGTGTAGAATGCCCATGTATGGAAAAAGAGAGCAGGTTTGATTTGCAAAAGTTCGTTTTCCAAGCGTATGAAGAATTGTTTGAACATACGCCAAGTTTACAGTTCGCAGTAGAACAGATCGGTTTAACATGGCAAGGGAAGCAACACCGAGCTTTAGCAGATGCTGAGAATACAGCAAATATATTTCTTAAAGTATATGGCGAGAGAGATATTAACAAACGATATAAAAGACATGGTGAGCTTGAACTTGTAAAGAACGGGAAACTAACAGAAAAAGCGAAAAAAAAGATGCGGAAATGGGTATTTAAAGAAATGAGAAAAAATACAGAGCATCCTTTTGTATGGAGTGCATTCGAAAGCAGTGACACGTGGGAAAGTATAACGGAAAGATATTATATAAGTGAATCTGCAGTAGAACTTCTAAAAAAACACTTTCCTACGGCGGTGAGAAAAGCGGAGCGGCAGCTTAGGTATTTGGCTGAGATGGAGAAAGTGCAGGAAGAGGGAAAGGTAACGTAAATGTATTAAGGTAGCTAAGGCTAGTCCTTGTTATGAGGAGAATTTATTAGTGAGCAATGTAAAAACTCCTATTCCATTTATAGATATAGGAGTTTTTTAGTATTTATTTTTTAAGTCAATTGATCGTTCAGAGTTCTATTCAATCCCACCCGGATCATATCCAAACTGCAGTTTCTTCTCAATCCGCTCAATTACATCCTGCAATTCATCCGGCTTTAGAAATTCAATCGGAGGGAACCCTTTCTCAAACGTAAGCGAATCCGCCAGCAAGTCCCTATAATACTGTATTAATCTTTTAACAACTTGTCTCCAAAATAGCAGCATGTACATAAAATACTGTATATATGATTTTAAAGGAGATGTTTTCTTGACGAAAAGAAATTGTAGAAGTCACAATCAGTCGTTTGCTCCCTTTATCAGCCCCAATCCTATTACCTCATTTAATCCGATTAAACGTTATCCAAAAATTGATAAAACAGCTTTTATAAGTCCGTTTTCTAGTGTGATAGGCGATGTGAGAATTAAAGATAATGTATATGTAGCTCCTAATGTAAGCGTTCGTGCGGATGAAGGAACTCCATTTTATATTAGTTCAAACACAAATCTGCAAGACGGAGTTATCTTACATGGTTTATTGAATAAATTTGTTTCTGTTGATGATAAAAAGTATTCCATCTATATTGGAAAAAAAGTAAGTATTGCGCATGGCGCTCTCATTCACGGTCCTTGTTATATAGGGAATAAGGTGTTCGTCGGTTTTAAAGCAATTGTGTATAATGCGATTATTGGAGAAGGAACGTTTATTTCATATAATGCAGTAGTAACAAACGGTGTGCGTGTTGCGACGAACAGGTTTGTGCCGCCTGGAGCCAATATAGATACACAAGAAAAAGCAGATGCACTTTTTCGAGTACCAAAAGACGAAGAAGAATTTGCACGAGAAGTACAACGTGTAAATCAAGAATTTCCTGCGTCTTACAACTTATTATTCGGTTCGCATCGTTGTTCGTGCGGAATGCCGTACAATCATTAAAAATCGGCAGTTTTTGAGAGGAAGAAGCTGTATAAAGAGCATGTACAGCTTCTTTAACATTATAAAAATATATTAACTCTTATTTTGGATTTTTTGCATAACTATTCGTAATTCATTTGGCTTTAGAAATTCGATGGGAGAGAGCCTCTTCTCAAACGTAAGCGTAACAGCCTCGATCATAAGTACATTAGAAGAAAATGGTCAGACTTTCGATTGGTTAGTAAGGTGGAATTTTATAAAAAAAGTGGTTTTAGTATTCATATACCTATAGTGACCACAAAATAGATATGAAAATGTGACCAAAATAAAAGAGCGCTTGTTAACAGCGCTCAGTAAAAATAGTTATATGGAAGCATTTATTCAATTCCATTTGGATCATAAGAATACTGCTGCTTATTCTCAATCCGCTCAATCACATCTTGCAATTCATCTGGCTTCAGAAACTCAATCGGAGAGAAGCCTTTCTCAAACGTAAGTGTATCAGCCTCAATCATTAATACGTATCGGTCATTTACCTTTGCGATATGTATTAGGTCTCCGAAATCAGCAAGCAGGGCCTTCACAGAGATATGATCTGCTTTTAGCTTTAATTCTACTTCAGGAGCGTGCTCGACAATTTGAGCAGTTGCTTCCATTACTTCCTCTGTTGAAAACTGTTCCATAATTTCGCGTTTTGGACTGGCAGCCCATACTTCCATCGCTTGGTCAAATTGTTCGCGTTCTTCAGTACCTTCTTCAAATACATCTTCAATTTGGTCATATACCATGTCCATTACTTGTGTTTTCATAATTTCAGGCATAGAGCGTTCGTACTCGACGAATTTTAAGAAGTCTTCAAAGTAGCGGGCGTGTGATGCCTGATGTATTTTTAGTTCGCCAGGCTCGACCATACCTTCTTCAGGCATGTATGGATATTGGATAGATTTCATATTCTTTGTTGTGATGGCCATTTCAACGTTACGAATAAGTGTTGATTCATCAGAAATGGAAGCAACCTTTGGTTCGAAGTCACATTTCATTACGAATACGAATGGATCATCAAAGTATTTGCGTAGTTTTGCTTGAGCGATTAAAAATATACCACCACGTACAGCGCTTGTGTCAAGGTATGTATAAACGAGAGGTTCGCTCATATCTTTGAAGTTTTCTTTTGTTTCTGCAAAGCGAATACGATTAAATAAGTTGTAATGAGGGTTTGAATCAAATTCGTGCCCTTCTTCTACAATAAAGCGACCAATCTTTGTTGGGGCTTGTTCTGTTTTTGCGTGACGTTCTACTTTTCGCTTTGAAATTTTTAATAATTCACCATTCAAAAATTCTTTTAAAGAGCTATCTTCATACTCTTCAGCGTCTAATGTTTGAAAATGTTTATAGCGTTTATCAACTGCTTCACCTTTTCCTTCAACTTGTACTACATAAAAGGAAAGAAAATTTATTTCAAAATCCATATTTATCACCTTGTTTCATTTCATTAACTCTTATCAGTATAGAGATGGAAAAAACTTTCGTCAATTTATATAAGGAAGGGGGAGTCCCTTCCTTATATATTTGTTATTTTTCGAAATTAAAAACCATCTTCTAATGCTGAAAATGGAATGTTTAGTCTATTTTCTACTGTACGTAAACGCTGATTTAAGCGGTTTAATCTACGTGTATGACGCTCAACTGTGTTTTCTAGTTGACGTACTCTTTGCTCAAGCTCATTTACTCGTCGTTCTAGTTGACGGTTTCCAGTGCCAGGAAAAGAGATTGGAAGTTGAAATTGTCGATTTTGATCATATGGATTAACTTCTTCTGTTTGGTCAATATATTGTTCGTATTGTGCTTGTAAATCATACTGAGGTTGGTAACCATATTGGTTATATGGATCATAAGGATTGTAGGGATACATAAAAACATCCTCCATTTCTTTATAATAGGTTAAATTCATCATAATGTATGAGCAAAAGCGGAGTAGTGGCACGGCAAATACCTATATACGCTGAAGGGATTAATTGTTTTTACCTATAAAAACTCGGTTTAAGTTGTTTAATAATGATCACATATGAGAAATCGGTATTACGGTTTTTGAAGCATGCAGGTGAATAGAGAGGTGAAATGAAAGAGTTTTACATTTGTATTTCATCTGTTGAATGGTATATACTGGATATAAATAGGTTGCATAAAAGTTACAATCTTATCAAACTCGAAAATTTATATAAATATGTATAGACATTTACAAAAGAAAAGAGTAATTTTAATAGAGTAAAAAACAACTTGTAACATTTTCTAAATATATTGTAAAATGATTGTAACAAAAGATACATAAAATGAAATAATACATAAGAAATGATGTTGGGGAAAAGGAGAGAGTATATTGTTCCGTAAAGTAAAGGGTATATTAGTAGGGGTGCTATGCGTAGCTGTAGTAAGTGGTTGTGGTACAAAAGTAAGTGATGTGGCATTAGTAAGTGATATCGGTGGGAACGTTGTGGAAGCTAAGGCTGAAGTGCAGGATAACATTAGCTTAGTGGATGGTCGTACTGGTACTGAAGTGAAGAAACTAGATTTATCGAGTTTAGGCTATTTTGAAGATGAAGCGAAATTCAAAAAATCGGTAACGAAGGTTGCTGGTGAAGTTGGGAAAAGCGTCGATAAAAAGATGGTTCCTTCACGTTTAGCACCTGATGGAAGTTGGCAAGAGGGAAAACCTGCGTATGAATTAATGGAAAAAGAGTTAGTAGACAAATTATTAAATGTAGGTATGTGGGATTCTACTTATCAGTTACCAATTGTGGAGAAAAAACCTACTGCAACATTAAGTGATGCGCAAGGCAGTGGTACTGTAATTGGTAGATATGAAACGAATTTAGGTGGTTCAACAGGTGGTCGAATTGAAAATATTCGTTTATCTGCTCAGAGCGTAAGTGGAGTTGTTTTAGCGAAAGGAGACCGTTTCTCTTTTAATGCACTAATTGGAGATACAACACCAGATAAAGGGTACCAATTAGGAAAAGAAATTGTAGATGGTAAATTAGTAGATGGATATGGTGGTGGTGTTTGTCAAACATCATCAACGTTATATAATGCGGCAGATCAAGCCGGTTTGAAAATGGTAGAGAGAACGACACACTCTAAAACAGTAGGTTATGTCCCGCAGGGAAGAGATGCTACAATTGCATATCCATATTTAGACTTAGTATTTGAAAACACGAATGATGCTCCTGTTAAGCTTTATATGGGCATTCAGGGCGGAAAGTTAGTTGCTGAAGTACATAAAATGAGATAAATATCATAAGCTATAAGAATAAAAGATTTGAAGCCGGTATTTCTAAGTTTGTTAGAAGTACCGGCTTTTTGTGTACAGTTTATTAAGAATAGTAATTTTGATGGTGTATTGTTTGTATGTTCGAAAAAAGTGTGGCTTTAATTCTTAGTTTTCCTATTGACATTGTTTTGATTTACCTGTATTCTTCATAATAACAAATTAATAAATGGAAAAATTTATTAGTTTTTTATCAAGAGAGATGGAGGGACTGGCCCGATGAAATCTCAGCAACAGGCTATAAAAGTACTGTGCTAATTCCAGCAAACGTATGAGGCGTTTGGGAGATGGGGGAAATGGATTAACATTCAACTCTTCTTATATGTGTAAGAAGAGTTTTTTGTCTAGAAAGGGGGAGCAAAGTGAAATTTGATGTGGCGTATTTTTTAGAAAGTTTTCCGCAATTATTTAAGTATGTATACATAACTTTAGGGATTACTGTTGTTTCAATGATTATTTCTTTCGTTATAGGGATTGGCCTGGCGATCATTACAAAAAACAAAACGAAATTTTTATATCCAATTGCAAGGGTGTATATCTCTTTCTTTAGAGGAACACCGTTATTAGTTCAATTGTTTGTGTTGTATTTCGGATTGCCACAAATATCTCCGGCTTTTACAGTACTTACAGCTATGCAAGCAACTTTAATTGGTCTCAGTTTAAATAATGCTGCTTATTTGTCAGAGATAATTCGAGGTTCATTAAATGCTGTAGAATCAGGACAAATGGATGCTTGTTTATCAGCAGGAATGACAAAAGCACAAGCGATGCGACAAATCATCTTTCCGCAGGCTATTCGTGTAGCTGTGCCGTCACTTGGAAATAATTTTGTTGGATTGTTAAAAGAATCTTCGTTATCTTTTGCACTTGGGGTGGCTGAAATTTTAGCGCAAGCGAAAATGCTAGCGGCGCAATCGTATCGTTATATGGAAAGTTATTTAGCGGTAGCGATTGTGTATTGGATTATTACAATCGTAATTAGCTGGGGGCAGAAAAAGTTAGAAAAGAAACTTGATGCACCGTATTTATAACAGAAATGAGGTGAAATATGTGATTGAGATAAGTGATTTGTATAAATCCTACAAACATAATGAAGTGTTAAAGGGAATTTCACTTACTGTGAAAAAAGGGGAAGTAGTAGTAATTATTGGACCTTCTGGTTCAGGAAAATCGACACTACTGAGATGTTTAAATTTATTAGAACAACCGAATGACGGAAGTATTAGAATTGAAGATTTAGAGATTCATGCGAAGAAACTTTATAAAAAAGAAATAATACAATTACGGCAAAAAACAGCTATGGTTTTTCAAAACTATAATTTATTTAAAAATAAAACAGCATTGCAAAATATTACAACACCATTAACGGTTGTACAGAAAAAAAGTGAAGAAGAGGCAAAGGGAATAGCGAGAGGAATATTAAAACAAGTAGGCTTAGCTGATAAAGAAGATTTTTATCCGGCAATGTTATCCGGCGGGCAACAGCAAAGGATTGGGATTGCTAGAGCAATGGCTTTAAATCCAGCTGTACTTTTGTTTGATGAACCGACTTCAGCACTTGATCCAGAATTAGTTAATGAGGTATTGCAAGTTATTAAAGAATTGGCAAGACAGCATATAACGATGGTTATTGTTACACATGAAATGAATTTTGCAAAAGAGGTGGCGGATCGCATTATATTTATGGCTGATGGAATTATCGTAGAGCAGGGAACGCCAGAAGAGATTTTCCGAAACCCACAAAATGAGCGTACGAAAAAGTTTTTACGGCAATTAAATGCTTCTGAAGAAGGCAATCATTTCGTTATTTAGGAGGAAGAGTTATGAAAAAATCGTCATTATTACTAACATTAGCATTAACGGTGTCGGTAGGGATTTTGTCTGCTTGTGGTTCTAATGCAGCAAGTGAAAAAACAAATGAAAAAGTAGTGAAAGTTGGGACTTCTGCAGGTCGTAGCCCATTTATTTTTAAAGAAGGTGAAAAAGTAACAGGTTTTGATGCTGAAATTATTGAAGCGGCTGCTAAAAAGGCTGGATATAAAGTAGAATGGAATGTTTCTGATTTTGAAGGATTATTTGGTTTATTAGATTCAGGTCGTATTGATACGATTGCAAATGAATTATCCGTTTCTCCGGAAAGAAAAAAGAAATATGATTTTTCGATCCCGTATGTGTATTCAGGTTCTGTTTTTGCGGTGAAGAAAGATAATAATACAATTAAATCGATAGAGGATCTAAAAGGAAAAACTGTAGGTGTTGGACTTGGTACAGCAGGCGAGCAAGAGTTAAAAGCTTTAAATAAAAATAATGCTTTTACGATTAAAACGTACTCAGAGGATCCAACGGCGGAATTGAACGAAGTAGGATTTGGACGCGTCGATGCTTATTATAATGATAAAGTTCAAGTGGAAACAACAATAACAAAGGCGAAACTAGATAATGTCAAAGTTGGATTTGGTCCACTTGAATGGGGAGAGATTGCATTTCCATTTGCAAAAAAGAGTGAAAAGTTAGAAGATATAAATAAGGCGCTAAAAGAATTAGAACAAGATGGAACATTAAGCGAAATATCGGAAAAATGGCTAAAAGTTGATGCTACAAAAAAACAAAATTAAGGTGTATTCGTTGAATAGAGTTATTGCCTATCAACTTATATAAAAAACTAAAGGAAACTGGAGAGGAAGTTATTCATGGTACAAATTCATCCAAAAACACGTATTGGTCATGTGGAATTTAAAGTGAAAGATTTAGAGAGTCAAATTGCTTTTTATGAGAATGTAGTAGGGTTAGAAGTAATTAAGCAAGAGGGGAATAAAGCATATTTAGCTGGAAAAGGTGGTAAGAATGCTTTACTCGTTCTTGAGCAGGTGGAAGATGCAGCGCTTCAAGAACCACGTACGACGGGTATATATCATGTCGCTTTTTTAGTTCCAACTCGTGAAGCTTTTGCCTCGGCACTATTTGGTGTTATTCGTAATAAAAAGGTAATTGATAGTCCGATTGAGCAAGAAGGACGTTATACATATTCAAATGAAATTTTACCAATTTCAAGGTTTAATAGCGCAAGTGATCATACGTATAGTGAGGCGTTTTATTTACAAGACTTAGAGGGTAATGGTATCGAAATATATGCAGACCGTCCGCGTGATCGATGGGGAGAGGGACCAGGAGGGAGTACGCCACTTGATTTAAAAGAACTAGCAAAGCTCGTTGATTATGAGTTTGATGGATTACCTGCTGACACTGTCGTTGGGCACGTGCATTTACGAATAGCTGATGTCGAGAAGTCACATGAGTTTTATGTAGATACAGTAGGTTTTGAAGTACAACAGCGTGAAGATGATTGCTTATTTATTTCGGCAGGAGGTTATCATCACCATATCGGTGCAAATACGTGGAATGGGGTAAATAACCCGCATCCACCAGTACATGCAACGGGACTAAAAGTGTATACGATTGTACTGCCTCATAAAGAAGCGTTAGATGAAGTAAAAGAAAGATTAATAGAAAAACAACATGAAATAAATGAAACAACAAATGGATTTACAGTAGTAGATCCGAGTGGTATTACAGTGCAGTTTGAAATAGAAGCAGTATAAAAGGAGCCAGAAAGTGTGTAATCACTTTCTGGCTTTTTTTGATTATTTAGAGTTCAATCCAATACCTTCTCACAACATTACCATCTTCTTCAGTGAAATCTTCATCACGGAGACCGCCGTTATGTAAAATCGTTTTCTCTGAAGCTGTATTCACTTCATCGCAAACGACAAGTGCTTTCGTGATGTTTAATTCTTTCGTTTTTTCTAATGATAACTCTAGTAACTTTGTAGCATATCCTTTTCTTCTTTCAGAAGGGCGAATGCCATAACCGATATGGCCGCCAGCATTAAATAAATGCTTCGTCAAACTATGACGAATATTAACTGCTCCCAAAATTTTATTTTCATTTGTAACGAGCCAATACGTAGAATCTGGTACCCATGTTTTAGGTATATTTATTCCGTTATGTGCCTCGTGTAATTCTTGAATCATTGCCGTGAAATTAGAAGGATCTTTTGAAATAACCCACGGAATCATCGTTTCATCGCTAGCTTTCCATTCGTTATAAAAATCTAAGTATTCTTCTTGTAAATCGGTAGTAGGTGTAATTAAAGAGACGTTCATTGTTTATAGGCTCCTTTGATTGACGTTTTATTTCATAAAATTGTGGCGTTAAATGAAAGTGTTTTCTTATTTTCTCAACCTCATTTTATGCAATCCACATTCCTTTTTTAAATAAAAATTAGTTTCGGTTTGAAATTTACAGTTTTTCATATGAAAAGTGGTTTGGTTTTTATTTATGTTAATATTTAAAATATTAACATAAATCGGTTGGTATATTAAGTATATTTTAATGAAATGCTTTTATATCGATAAACGGATGTCTGTGATAATTTTTATTTTATCTATCTATAATGAATGAAAGGGGGAAGTGCCCGTGAGCTTACATATTGATTTTATTATACGAATCGGTGTTGCCGGTTTATTAGGAGCAATAATTGGTATTGAAAGGGAAATTCGATCAAAAGAAGCTGGATTAAAGACTCATTTCCTCGTAGCGGTAGGAAGTGCTTTAATAATGGTTGTTTCGAAATATGCCTTTTCAGATATTGTATTTAAAGATCATATGTCTCTTGACCCAAGTCGTATTGCAGCGCAAGTTGTTAGTGGAGTAGGGTTTTTAGGTGCAGGTACAATTATTATTCAAAAGCAGGCGGTGAAAGGGTTAACGACAGCGGCTGGTTTATGGGCTACAGCAGGAATTGGATTAGCAATTGGAGCAGGTATGTATGTAGTGGGCGTTGGAGCGACGATTCTCGTTTTAATTGGTTTAGAGATTGTAAGTCGTATTTTTAAGGTGCAATTTTTATTTCCGCAAAATATAACATTGCAAATTTGTATGAATAAACATGAAGCGGTACAACAAATATTAGAGACGCTACAAGTGAAAGGTATTCCAATACTTTCATATGAAGTGGAATCTTTACAGCGAGATACAGGTGTAGTTTATAAGGTAGGAATGCAACTGAAAAATATATCACCTGAAGAAAAGAATGCATTAATTCAGTATATGCAAACATTACCGGAAATCACGTTTATCAAGTTAAAATCATAGCGTTGAAAAAGGGGTTAGATGTAGCAGGAATTTCGCTATTATCTATCCTTTTTTGACACAAATGGCATGGAGAATCAAGCGTTAATTTTGCTTTAAATGGATACGTGTGTGAACGTTACCTTATTTTTTCTCAATACATAATAAATAGTCAGAATAGTAAAATAATGAAGTGGGACACTAAAAAATGTAAGGTAGGGGAGAGCATGAAAGGCTATTCAAAAAAAGTGTTAGTAGGGGTAAGTTTTGCTAGTTTAATGTTAGGTAGTTTTCAAGGGAACATATTGGCGGAAGATACTAAGGGAGAGCAAGTTTCTTATCGCAATGTGCTCAAAATGGAGCCGGTTGGTGTACAACTGCCAGTGCAAGAATTAGCTCATTCATCGAAAGTATTAGAAAGCAAGTCTTTTGAGAAAAGGCTACAATTTGCTGATTTATCGCAAAGACCACCTGAAGTAAAAAAGGAAAGTAAGCAATTAGCTGTAGCCAAAACATATACAATTGCTGAATTAAATCAATTAAGCAATCAGCAGTTAGTAGATTTACTTGTAACAATCGATTGGGAGCAAATTACGGGGCTATTTCAGTTTAATAAGGACAGCCTTGCATTCTATCAAAATGATAGTAGGATGCAGGCGATTATTGATAAATTGAAGCAGCAAGGACAAGCTTACACGAAGGATGATTCAAAAGGGATTGAGACATTAGTAGAAGTATTGCGCTCTGGATTTTATTTAGGGTTTTATAATACGGAATTAAGTAAACTAAATGAGCGGAGCTATCATGACAAGTGCTTGCCGGCGTTAAAAACGATTGCGAACAATCCAAATTTCAAGCTCGGTACATTGGAACAAAATAGAGTTGTATCATCATACGGAAAATTAATAGGAAATGCTTCGAGTGATGTGGAAACGGTAACATCGGCTGCAAAGATTTTTAAGCAATATAATGATAATTTTTCTACATTGGTAGATAATCTTTCAGCTGGAAATGCGATTTACGATATTATGCAAGGTGTTGATTACGATATTCAATCGTATTTGTACGATACGAGAAAAGCACCGAAAGATACAGTATGGTATCAGAAAATAGATAGTTATATTAATGAGTTAAGTAGATTTGCGTTAATGGGAACGATTACAGAGAAAAACGGATGGCTTATTAATAATGGCATTTATTATACAGGTAGACTCGGTACATTCCATAGTACAGGGACAAAAGGATTACAAGTTGTAACAGATGCGATGAAAATCTATCCTTATTTAGGTGAGCAATATTTCGTAGCAGCTGAGCAAATTACGACGAATTATGGCGGGAAAGATGCAAATGGTAAATTGGTTGATTTAGATCAAATACGAGAAGATGGTAAGAAAAAATATTTACCAAAAACGTATACGTTTGATGATGGGGCAATTGTTTTAAAAGCCGGAGATAAAGTGACTGAAGAGAAAGTGAAACGTTTATATTGGGCAGCAAAAGAAGTGAAGGCACAATTCCATCGTACGGTTGAAAGTGACCAACCTTTAGAAAAAGGAAATCCAGATGATGTATTAACGATGGTTATTTATAATAGCCCAGCTGAGTATCAATTTAATCGTCAATTATACGGATATGAAACAAATAATGGTGGTATGTATATAGAAGGAACAGGAACGTTCTTTACTTATGAACGTACACCAGAAGAAAGTATATATAGTTTAGAAGAGTTATTCCGACATGAGTTCACGCATTATTTACAAGGTAGATATGAAGTGCCAGGACTTTGGGGACAAGGTAAGTTTTATGAAAATGAGAGATTATCTTGGTTTGAAGAAGGGAATGCTGAGTTCTTTGCAGGTGCAACGAGAACGGACAATGTCGTTCCAAGAAAGAGCATTATAGGAGGACTA
Organism: Bacillus sp. NPDC057893; assembly: GCF_042796455.1. Taxonomy (NCBI): domain Bacteria; kingdom Bacillati; phylum Bacillota; class Bacilli; order Caryophanales; family Bacillaceae; genus Bacillus; species Bacillus sp. NPDC057893. The sequence goes on from NZ_JBHVNG010000001.1 coordinate 1,364,383, forward strand.
TCTTCGAATCCAGCAGAACGTTATACGGCAGAGCGAACGTTAAATGCAAAGTATGGAACGTGGGATTTCTATAATTATTCCTTTGCTTTACAATCGTATATGTACAATAAGAGATACGATATGTTTGATAAAGTTCATGATCTTATTAGGAAAAATGATGTAACAGCATATGATGTATATCGCTCTGCTTTAAGTAAAGATGCCAATTTAAACAAAGAGTATCAAGACTATATGCAAATGCTTGTTGATAACCGTGAGAAATATAATGTCCCATTAGTATCAGATGATTATTTAGCAACTCATGCACCGAAACCAGTTTCGGATATTGCGGCAGAAATTACAGCGGAAGCGAAATTAAATAATGTATCGGTAAAGAAAAATAAATCACAGTTCTTTAATACATTTACACTGCAAGGAACGTATACAGGTACTGCTGCAAAAGGAGAATATGAAGACTGGAAAACAATTACGCAAAACGTTAATGATACGTTAAAACGTTTAAGTGCAAAAGAATGGACAGGCTATAAAACTGTAACAGCTTACTTTGTGAATTATCGTGTGAATGCATCAGGGCAATTTGAATATGATGTTGTGTTCCACGGTATTAATACAGAAGAAGGTGCTGTGAATAAAGCGCCAATAGCGGTTATTAATGGTCCGTATAGCGGAAATGTGAATGAAGCAATCTCGTTTAAAAGTGATGGATCAAAAGATGAAGATGGGAAAATTGCTTCTTATAACTGGGAGTTCGGTGATGGTGCGGTAAGTAATGAGCAAAATCCAACTCACGTATATACAAAAGAAGGAACGTATACGGCGAAATTAACAGTAACAGACGATAAAGGATTAACTAATACTGCTACAACAAGTGTAACGGTTCAAAAGAAAGAAGATAACAGTGTAGAAAAAGAGCCAAATAATTCATTCCAAACGGCAAATAAACTGCAGTTAAATCAAGTTTTACGTGCTAGTTTAGGAAACGGTGATACGAGTGATTACTTTGAAATAAATATAGAAACTGCGAAAAACCTTCAAATTAATGTAACGAAGGAAAATAATATCGGAGTAAACTGGGTTCTTTATTCAGAAGCAGATTTAAATAATTATGTTACGTATGCACAGCAACAAGGAAATAAATTAGTAGGTAGTTACTATACGTATCCAGGGAAGTACTATTTACATGTATACCAGTATGGTGGTGGAACAGGGAATTATACGGTAGAAGTGAAGTGAAAAAAAGGGCCGCCATTCATGGCGACCCTTTTTTGTTATGCGTTATACCCGAATAATTTTAGATCTTCTCCTGAGTCTGAAATTATTTTTTCGAATCGCAATCCTACTTTTTCTAACAGCGTACCTGAAGCAACATTATCTATAGAAGTAATTGCTACAATTCGTTTCATTCCTAGCTTCTGTACACCGTATTCCATTACCGCAGAAGCTGACTCGTAGCCGTATCCTTTCGAACGGAATTTTTCTAAAAAGGCAAAGCCGATATCGACATCTTCTAATGAATCTCTTTTAATAAGGCCGCACATGCCAAGTGGAGTGAAATCTTCTTTTCGTTCAACTAAGTACAGACCAAAGCCCATTTTATTATACATATCGACGGGTCCGTTTAAGATGTAATTTTTTGCATCTTCTAAGTTTTTAACCCCTTTATTACCAATAAACTGAATCCATGCAGGATCGTTTACTAACTCGAGAATGAACGGAGCATCTTTTACATCGAGCCAGCGAAGAGTGAGTCTTTCAGTTTCAAGAACTATCAATCTATCGCACCCCCTTTAAAAGTTATAACAATTAGTATGGATTGTGCGAAATAAAAGTGCAAGTTATTTTAATTGAGAGTTACTGTTCACATAAAGTTCGATTGTTTTGTATAAAAGGATATTTTATAATTAGGATTGATTGTAAAGAGTGAGATACTTATACAATGACTCCTAGGAAACTAGGAGTTTTTACTATATAACTATCATTATTACTAAATATGACACACTACACATTCTACTTAAGGAGGTACATAATGAAGAAATTATATAATGCATCGTTTACTTATTTGATTATCGGTTTATTGTCAGGAATATTTGCTAGGGAGTATGGGAAATATAAAGGGATTTTAGGCTCTACTTTATTAAATCTTTTGCATACGCATACGTTAGTACTTGGCTTTTTCTTCTTTTTAATTGCTTTAGGATTAGCAAAAGTATTCGCGTTTCATGAAGTGAAAGGATTTAATAACTGGTTTATTTTACATAATATCGCATTAACTTTAATGCTAGGTTCGTTGGCAGCGAGAGGGCTTCTTCAACTAAATGGAGCGGACTTTAAAGGGTTAACTTATATTGTAGGATTCTCTCATTCTATGATGGCATTTACTTTAGTTTGGTTTATGATTTTATTGAAGAAATCGTCTAAGATGTAATTTTAAAAAAGAACTTGTAGGGAATACTGCAAGTTCTTTTTTATATATAAAATTATATAAATTTCACTATTCTGATTATTTTGTATAAAAATGGTATAATTAATGTGGAGTAAATAATATAAAAGGAGAGTACGTAATGGAAATAACAATTGAACGTTTAGTAAATGAATTAAAGGATGTACTTCCTGAAGATCAAGTAGTGGTTAATAAGACGGTAAGAGAGTTACATAGTAAAGATGAATCTTACCATAATAGTAGTTTACCTGATGTAGTTGTTTTTCCAAAAACGATGGAAGAGGTTAGAGCAATAATGAAAGTAGCGAGTGAGCATAAAAAACCTGTCATTCCATTTGGAGTAGGTTCTAGTTTAGAAGGTCATATAATTCCTTATGAAAAGGGGATTACAGTTGATTTTTCATTAATGAACAAAATACTTGAAATAAGAGAGAAAGATTTTCTTGTGAAAGTACAACCAGGAGTTACTCGTTCTCAGCTCAATAAAGAATTGAAAAAGTACGGTTTGTTTTTTAGTGTAGATCCAGGTGCAGATGCAACGTTAGGAGGCATGGCTGCTACGAATGCGAGCGGAACGACAGCGGTTAAGTATGGCGTAATGCGTGATCAAGTTCGTGATTTAGAAGTGGTGCTTGCTGATGGGCAAGTGATACATACTGGCAATTTAGCGGCGAAGTCATCATCAGGTTATCATTTAAATGGTATTTTCGTAGGATCAGAGGGTACGCTCGGATGCTTTACAGAGCTAACTTTAAAAGTATACGGCATACCAGAACATATTATGGCTGCGAGAGCATCGTTTCCAACTATAAATGATGCAGTAGAAGCTGTTATTACTATACTGCAAGCTGGCATTCCAATTGCGAGAATAGAACTTGTTGATGAACTCTCTATGAAACAAGTAAATCATTATAATGAAACAAATTATAGAGAAGAACCAACACTGTTTTTAGAGTTTCACGGAAATGAAGCAGGTCTAACGCAAGATATCGAGTTTACGAAGGAAATTGTTTTTGATCATAAATGTAAAGAAGTTGCTTTTGAAACTGAAACTGCGGCGAGAAATAAATTATGGGATGCAAGACATAACTTAGCATACTCTTACGTTCATAGTTACCCTGGTAAAAAGCTAATGAGTACGGATGTTTGTTTACCAATTTCGGAATTAGCTGGCGCAATACAACATGCGAAAGAGACATTAGATAAAGTTGGTCTTGTTGGTGGTATTCTTGGTCATGTAGGAGACGGGAATTTTCACGTGCTCTTAATGATTGATCCAAATGATAAAGATGAAGTGAAAAAGGCAGATGAAATAAACGAAAGTATCGTACTGTATGCTCTTAAGCGTGGCGGAACGTGCACAGGAGAGCACGGCGTTGGAATAGGGAAGCAGAAGTATCAAGAAGAAGAGCATGGGGCTGCGCTTTTAGTAATGGAAAAAATAAAGAAAGCTCTTGATCCGCAAAATATTTTAAATCCGAATAAAATTTTTAAGTTAAAAGATAAGGAATGATGAAGTTTGGAGAAACGAATTATACATTTTGAAGGATTGGTCGTCTTATTAGCTGCGATTTATATATATGCATTATGTGGATTTAGTTGGTTATTATTTATCGTATTACTTTTTGCACCTGATTTAGCAATGGTGGCGTACGCTATCAACAAACGTGTCGGTGCACAAATTTATAATCTATTTCACACATATATCATATCAATATTACTTGTTTTAATAGGGGTCTATTTAAAGATGGATACGATTTTAATGATTGGTTTAATATGGACAGCACATATTGGCATGGATCGAATGATTGGGTATGGATTGAAGTATGAGACGGATTTTAAGGATACGCATATTCAGAGGTTATAAAAGTGATTTGAGAAGGATGGATCAATTGAAACGATTTATTACTATTGAGAAATATAATACACAATGGGAAAGTGAATTTTGTAAATTACAGACATTTATTAGTAACGTAATGGGAGAACTCATTCTTTCTATAGAGCACGTTGGGAGTACATCTGTTAAAGGTCTTGCTTCTAAACCGATATTAGATGTCGATGTTGTAATAGAAGATTATGATGTTTTTTCTAAAGTAATAAAGAGACTTGAACAGATAGGTTATTTTCATCAAGAAGAGTCGAGTTTTAAGGGGAGAGAGGCTTTTGGGAGAAAGGGTCAATATGTTCCGAGGGACGGGAAGAATACAATTTGGATGGAACATCATTTATATGTATGCGATAAGAATAGTGAAGAGTTAAGAAGACATGTAGCGTTTCGTGAGTATCTTCGTGGAAATCCAAACGTTGTTATTGAATATGGGAAGTTAAAGAAAGAGTTAGCAGAAACGGCGGGAAATCGCTTAAATTATAGCTTAGGTAAAACGGAATTTATTGAATATGTATTAGAAAAAGCTATGAAGGATCGTTGAATAAGGGAATTTGTATAAATAAAAAAATTGACTAAGGTGGCAGAAATCATATAATGCCACCTATTATTTTTGAAACAAAGGTTTTACTATATGCACTGACCTTATAAAACAATTATCATCTGTCCCTGCCCAATAATAAAGTTCATAAATATAATAAGAAGATAAGAAAAGAGGGCGTTTATGTACATACCAAAACATTTCACTATACAAGATGAAGAGAAGAAGTACGAAATTATTGAACAAAATAGCTTTGCAACTTTATTTTCTCAACATAACGGAAATCCATACGCAACGCATTTGCCGTTATTGTTAAATAGGGAAGTACTTACTTTATACGGGCATTTTGCACGTCCGAATGAGCAGTGGAAAGATAGTGGAAATCAACAAGTGTTAGCTGTTTTTCAAGGGCCACATAGTTACATCTCTCCGTCATGGTATGAAACAAATAAAGCAGTACCAACATGGAACTATGTTGCGGTGCATGTATATGGTGAGTTAGAAATTGTTGAAGATGAACAGGAATTAATAGATTCTCTTCAAGATTTAGTACATAAATATGAAAATCCAAAGAGCACCTACTCACTGAATGATGTAGATCCGAATTATATGGAAGGATTAAGTAGGGGAATAGTTGGGTTTAAAATAAAGATAAATAAAATAGAAGGAAAAGCGAAGTTAAGTCAAAATCATTCTGTGGAGAGACGGAAATTAGTTGTAGAAGAACTTGAGAAAGTTGGTAGTGAGGGGAGTAAAGGGATTGCAGGGTTGATGAAGAAGGGTGTTTAAAATAATGGTGGAGTGTGAATACACATTTATAAAGTGTTAATATATTGTTTTTATAGTGATTTAGACGCTGTATTTATGAGGGGCAATTTTCTTTAGTGTTTTAAAAAAATTACAGCATGTGATTAATTTAATGGATTTAATGTTAAATAAATGTTGAGAAATATTAATGAGGTATTTATATCTTAATATCTATTTGTTATTATTTGTGTGAGAATATTCAAAAAAAGGGGGATCTTATGAACATTCCAGTGAAGGGAAGCGAACAGGTTACAAAGCAACTTAATGAATGGTATCAAGCAATATTACAACAACAATTGTCAAAAGCAACTAATTTAAAACAAGAAATTGATAAAAATATTGATGTTTTGAAACAAGAATCAAATAAAATGTTGCAAGAACAAAATTTATTATATTATTTCTTACTAGATTTTCGTTATAAAACGCTTGTTGATAGATTTAGTATCACAAAGAGAAGCTTTGACGAAATAGATTCTTTTAAAATTCCGACAGATGGTTTCTTATCTTATTATTACCATTTTTGTAAAGCGGTATATGCTACTATATTTAAAGATTATAAAGAAGCGAAAAAATATTATGAAAAAGCAGAGTTTTTTTTGAAAGACGTTCCAGAAGAAATCGAACACGCTGAATTTCAATCTAAGTTAGCCTTATTCTATCATAATAATAATGAACCACTTTTAGCTATTCACTATGCAACTATTTCAAAAGATATCTTCTCTAAACACCAAGGTTATGAAAGTAATACTGCTTCTTGCGAAAATACTATTGGAATGAGTTGTGTATCTCTAAAACAGTTTGAACAGGCCGAGGAACATTTAAATTCTGCATTAAATTTATTACAAAAAAATAATGAAGAAAGATTAATTTCATTCGTGCGGCACAACTTAGGGTGGCTATATGCAAATCAAAACCTTTCTGAATTAGCTATCCGTCACTTATCAGAAGTAACAGAGAAAATACCTAATCATCTCAAAGCTGTTTTTTTACAAGCAAGGGAATATTCTAAGTTAGGTGAAACAAATATATCTTCTACTCTTATTGAAAAAGGATTGGAACTTTGTTCAGAAGTAGAGAATGAAGAATATACACATCATTTCAATATTTTAAAAACATTAAATAGTAGTATGACTATCGAGGAATTAAAAAGGGTAATTGTTGCGGGGATTTCTTATTTCAAAGAAGAGGATCTTTCTTATTATGTAGAAGAATATGCTGAGGTGATGGCAGCTAGATTATATGAGGTGTGTGATTATAAAACGTCTAGTGAATATTTTTGTTTAAGTCTTGAAGCAAGAAAAACAAATTTAGCTAAAGGGGCGTTAAAATAATGAAGAAACTGAGTTTAATGGTAATGAGTTTAGCTGTTACAGGTATTACAGTTTTTACGATAAATACTACTCCAAAGATTCAACAAACAGCAACCGCAAATAATGTCGTCAATAAGTTACAATCGACTCACGGAGAAGGGTGGTCTCCAACGAGACCTGAGTTAGTATACTTAGAGGGAAGACAACTCTAAAGTATTATTTTAAGAGTGCTAGCTTAAGTTGATATTATTTACTGGCTTGTAAACATTAAAAGTTTACAAGCCAGTTTTTTGTTGTTAGAGCTACCTTCAAATTATGTTGAAAGCAATCCATCATAATCTGAAAAATATTGTAATGAATTTTAATAAAAGATTGTGGAGGAATATAGTGAAAATACTGGAGCATGCAAATTCTCATTAGTAATATTAAAATGGATTCATTCTCTTCTCCTTTATTTTTATCAACATTTGTACAATAGCTGGATTTTTATATTCGGGAATAGTTGTTCCTTATCGATGTACCTGGATATAATAAGAAAAACTGAAGATTGAATAGAAGAATTTTAATAGAACAGTTACCAAGTTAACGCATTAGAAGGTAAAGGATTTGGAAAGAAATAGGTAGGAAGTAAAGAGCTCTCTTTTGTTCGTGACAGCTTGTTTGGTGTATGTACCTTTTTCGCATGGGAGGAAATTGATAGAGGTGATAATATACAACTGTAATCACATAGAATATGCTATCGATATGTAATACATAAAAGAAACGCAAACTAGAGTATTAAATTACATTTTTTTCACAAGATGGAGAAAAAATAGAAAAGGTGTTTTTTATACGAAAACACCTTTTCTATTTATAATGTTCCTTTATGGCAAATAACGAATCGTGTACTTGAATTTAGTGGGAATTACACTAATAAATAATACAATTAGGAGCAGAAAAACAGTCTTAGTGCTCTAAATCACGTCCCGCAAAAAGTCCTATAAGGACGATTTGTCGGCGCTGGAAGCGTGCAGTAATCCGCTTGTTCTTGAGAATATTCATAAGGATTTGCTAACGCTTGAAGAAGTTTCTCCATTACGCTATAGTCTCCATCTTTAACAGCTGCTTCTAGTGCTTCTTCTACTCTGTGGTTTCGAGGGATGATTACTGGGTTGTTATTTTTCATTAATTTGTATGCATCATCTCTCGATTCTTTTTGTCTTTCTAACCGAGGTTGCCATAGCTCGTACCATTCTTTAAATTCAGGACTTTCAAATAAAGGTGCATTTTCTAATGTAGTGTCAGTTAATGCACGGAATGTATTTGTATAATCTGCTTTATATTTTTCCATTGCTTTTAAAAGTTTCTCAATAAGTGATTGATCTTGCTCTTCATTGCTAAATAGTCCTAATTTCTTCTTCATTCCGAGGAACCAATTGTTTTCGTACTGCACGCTAAACTTTGAAATTTCATCTTGTGCAATCTTTAGCGCTTCTTCTTCATCTTCGTGTAGAATCGGCATTAAAGATTCAGCTAATCGTGCAAGGTCCCATGCAGCCATATAAGGCTGATTTCCATATGCGTAGCGGCCTTTTACATCAATAGAGCTAAATACTGTTCCTTGGTCATAACTATCCATAAAGGCACAAGGACCGTAATCAATCGTTTCACCGCTAATCGTTATATTGTCAGTATTCATTACGCCGTGAATGAAGCCGACGAGTTGCCATTTGGCGATGAGGCTGGCTTGTTTCTTAATAACTTCTTGTAGTAATGAAACGTATGGATTTTCAGTAGATTCAATTTCTGGATAATGTCTTTTTATCGTATAGTCAGCTAACGCTTTGAGATCCTCGATTGAGCCGCGAGCTGCAGCGTATTGGAATGTTCCAACGCGTATATGACTGCTTGCAATCCTTGTCAAAATAGCTCCAGGTAGCTTTGTTTCGCGATAGATTGGTTCGCCCGTTAAGACTACTGCTAAACTGCGAGTAGTTGGAATATCAAGCGCGTACATCGCTTCGCTAATAATATATTCACGTAGCATCGGACCGAGTGCAGCACGGCCATCACCGCGGCGCGAATATGGAGTTGGGCCGGAACCTTTCAATTGAATATCAAACCGTTCGCCTGAAGGGGTGATTTGTTCTCCAATTAAAAGGGCGCGACCATCTCCTAACATGTTGAAATGACCAAATTGGTGTCCAGCATATGCCTGAGCTAGTGGATGAGCTCCTTCTGGAATAGTATTTCCAGCTAAAATGGCAATTTCAGCGTCCTTTTTTAGTTCCTCAGGATTAAAGCCAAGAGATATTGCTAAAGAATTATTTAGTTTAATTAACTCCGGTGAGTGTACAGGAGTTGGGGGGATTTCGGTGAAAAATGATTTGGGCAGGTCAGTATAACTACTCTCTAAATTCCAACCAGTTTCGTTTTTATTAGTCATCGTATCTCCTCCTTTGTGTGTGTGTTTGAAATTTGAATTGTAATTGGTTTTTAATTATTTTCTTGTACTTATATGTATTCTGTGTGAGGTAAACTAAAAATATTATACGTTTATTGTAAATGATCCCCTTGAAATCTATTGTAAGGACTTCATTACATTGTGTCCATTTAACTGTCAAAAAAACAAAAAGAGCCTTCGTTATATAACGAAGGCTCTTTTTGTTTTTTTCCTTTTATTCATACACAGTCTTCATAGTTGTAGATGTATAAAAGGAAAAAAGAAATTTGGGGCGTAATCTATCTATATGATAATTCAAAATGAAATATAAGTCTATATTTTCGTTGATTTTTTGATTATATTTATGTCGCTGAGCTCAGAAGAATATATGTGGAGGGAAAATATATGAAATCAAAACATGTACCAGTTTTAATTGTTGGAGGGGGATTATCAGGATTAGCGTCTGCGTTATTTCTTGGAAAACAGAACATTGAGTACTTACTTATTGAAAGGCATCCGTCTACTGCAATTCATCCGAAAGCAGGCGGGATTACTTTTCGTACGATGGAGTTATTTCGAGAATTAGGTCTAGAAAAAAGAATTCGATTAGCTGGTAAAGCATTAGAGAATTGTCGCGGGAGAATCGCGGTTCAAACAATAGCTGAGGTTAAGAATGAAGAGTTGGAACAAATAAGGGCGGCTCAGTACGAAAATAACGAAAAGTTAGTTCGTAAAGTGAAAAAGATTAGCCCATCAAAACAAACTGCTTGTTATCAAATTACTTTAGAGGAGATGATGTTACAAGAAGCACAGAGATTAGGCGGGAAGCTATCTTTTTATCATGAACTAGTTTCTTATGAGCAAAATGGAAACGGAGTAATCGCAACGATTCGAAATCGTGAAACGAAAGAAGAGAGCATGATTCATTGTGATTATGTAATTGCAACGGATGGAGCGAAAAGTAAAATACGTGAACAGTTAGGTATTTTAACCGAGGGCCGTGGTACAATCGGTGGTTATTATATGAACATATATTTTGAAGCAGATTTAAGTGAATGTATTAAAGGAGACGCATTCGGTTTTACTATGATACTAAATCCAGAAGTAATTGGTGCGCTTATTCCAGTCGATAACGAAAGTAAATGGATTTATCATGTAGCTTATGATCCAGTAAAAGGGGAGCGACCAGAGGATTTCTCTATAGAACGCTGTAAACAAATTATTCAAACTGCAATTGGAAGTACGGATATTAAGCCAGAAATATTAAGTGTTTTGCCGTGGGAAGCGAGTGAAAGTACAGCGGTGAAATTTCAGGACAATCGCATTTTTTTAGTTGGTGACGCGGCACATATTATGCCGCCAACAGGAGGATTCGGTTCAAATACAGGGATACAAGATGCACATAATTTAGCTTGGAAATTAGCGGCTGTTATAAAAGGGAAAGCAAATCCCAAATTATTAGAAACGTATCATGAAGAGAGATATCCTGTTGCGAAATTAACGACGGACCATGCGAGTAGTATATTATTTCGTGCAGCGAATAGAGAGGAAGGTAATTTGAGTAATATGGATAGTTTAGCTGTCACTGCTGGTTATCAGTATTGCTCAGAAGCAATTATAGACGAATGTAACACTTCGCATAGAATGGATATAGTGGATTTGAACGGACGCCCTGGAACGCGTGCACCACATTTTTTTGGAACTTATGGAGGAAAAGAAGTTTCGATACTTGATTTATTTGGTAGCAACTTTGTATTACTTACTGAGGCAGGGCATAGTGCTTGGACTGAAGCGGCACGTGACGTTTCATCTGAATTAGGAGTAAGTATAAAAGTATATCGGGTTGGTTTAAGTGGTGATTTCATCGATCAAGGTAACTCTTTTAGAAAATTATACGGGATAGAAAATGGAGGAGCGGTAGTAATAAGACCAGATGGATTTATAGGGTGGCGTACGGAAAACGAGGTCTTAAAGCCGAACGAATTACTTGAAGACGTAATGAAGCATTTATTGTGTAATTAAATAAGAAGCACTGCTTGTATTTCAGCGGTAAGTTTATGTAAAAAGGAAAAGAGCGTTAAAAATGTAAATCTTTTATGAAGAAAATCTAAAGAAATGTCGTAGGAGTGACATTTCTTTTTTAATATGTTGTATAATCAAGTTAAAAATGAGATTCGTTTTCATTAACGTTCATTTCCTCTTTTGAAGTTACCTGTAATTTTAGCCATAATAAGTTGTTTTTCTTTTTCATTATTTGCCCGAGTTATTTTGTTTAAAAATTTTTCAGCGTCATTTCCTTTTAAAAATATAATCTATTTTACGTAATATTCAATTATAACCATTTTATTTTTTGTTACCTGATAATGAAATATCAAATCATCTAAACGATTGCGTTTATCAGTCTTTTTCAAATTAACAGCTCCATTCTTGTTAATGTGTAGCGAATGTTACATAAGAAATTGAAATTCAAGTTGGATGCATCCGATTGTAAGGTGGAAATTTTACAAAAAAGAAATACAATAGAGAGTAGTCAAAATTTGAGTGTAAGAAAAAGGAATCTAGTGTAATATGATGAATGATAGATAGATTATAAAATGTTTGAAAATTAATAGATATAGCATAAGAATAGAATGGAATAGAATAGTATAAAGTGAAATTGGATAAAAGAGGGTTCCTATATGTTTAAGAAATGGTTAATCGTTTTCTTTGTTTTTGCTATTTTTTGTGGGAGTGTCGCTGCACTCATACATGCAAATAAAGAAAAGAAATACAGTTTGAAGGCATTTTCGAATTTTGAGGATAAGGTTGGAAATGATAAACCGAAAGTTGATGCAAATCAGCAAAAACGTTATGATATTGCAGCAACGAAACTCGATCAATATTTAAAAGATAAAGGATTTAACGGAACGGTTCTCGTAACAGATAAAAATAATGTAGTTTTACGAAAAGGCTACGGGTATGCGAATGTGAAAGATCAAGTATTAACAACGCCAAGAACGAAATATCGAATTGGTTCTATTACGAAAACAGTCGTTGCAATATCTATCATGCAACTAAGAGAAAAAGGGAAATTGAATATTGAAGACAATGTAAATAAGTATATTCCATCGTTTCCGGCAGATAAAAATATTACGTTACGAAATTTGTTAACACATACGTCCGGGTTACCAGATCAGGGACAAGGTAGTGTTGATGCGGCGTCACGTTTAAAGTTAGTAACATGGATTGGAGCGCAAAAGTTGCAATTTCCTGCAGGAACAGGATGGAAATATACAGATTATAATTATATGGTACTTGCGTATATTGTAGAAAAGTTATCGAATAAAACGCTGGCTGAATATGTGAAAGAAAATATTTTTACTCCTGTTGGAATGCATGAATCTGGGATGGGGGCAACTTTTCCTGGAGATATGTTTTTAGCAGAAGGATATACGAAAAAAGATAATGAGTTAGTAGTTACGCCTCGTTTAAGAATGAATTGGCTATATGGTTGTGGTGAAATGTACACTACAGTTGATGATATGAGAAGGTTAGATGAGGCAATTATGGATGGGAAGCTGCTTTCTAAACAAAGTTTATCAGATATGTTTACTGTATCACCCGCTAGAAAGTATGGATTTAGTTTCTATATTTACCCAGATTATTATCATAATCATGGTGTATTAGCTGGTTGGAACACATTTAATAATTTTAATTGGGATAAACGAACTTTTGTAATTCTTTTCTCCAACGTGCAAAATGGAATGAATGATGCATTTAATCAAGAGTTTAGAAAGATGGCGAAAGATTTAATAGAAGGAAAATAATTATTTGAAAATCGGTATTGATATAAAATTATCAATACCGATTTTTTTATTTAGTGAACAAGCAGGTATGAGAGGGGATTAATAATAGAATAAATTTATGAAGGAAGTTAAATGATAGTAGTGTTAAATATAGGAAATTTACTTTGTGAATGTCATCTATTTGTATTGAAATTATGTGATTATCATGCGGAAGAATAATTGGTAATTTTTACATTGATGAAAAAGCTTGAGCTTCACACTATGTTAAGCCTTACATTATTGGAGACATGAACAGGAGGTTGAAAAATGAAAAAAATAGTAAAGTTTTGTTTAATAGCTACATTATCTACAATGATTATTAGTGGGTGTTCTTTTGAAGGAGGTAATGAAAATGCAAAAGGGAAAGAGAGTGAAAAGGTAGAGGCACAGAAAAAAGTTGGAAAATATACGATGCCGGATGAAAAAGATAAACATGAAGGTACATGGCTACAATGGCCACATGAATACACATATGGTCAAGAGTATAAGCAGGAAGTTGAACCTATTTGGATTAAGATGGCAAGTGCTTTAACTGAGGGTGAAAAAGTCCACATTGTTGCATACGATGAGGAGGAGAAAGAGCGAATCAATAAGCTTTTAATAGATAAAGGGCTAAATATGGAGAAAATTGATTTCTTTATCGCTCCTACTGATGATGTATGGGCAAGAGATAGTGGACCAATTTTTGTTTATGACAATAATAAAAATCTAAAAATATTAGATCCAGCATTTAATGGTTGGGGGAAGAAAACTCCTTATAAAAATGATGCCCGTGTACGTGAGAATGTTAGTAAACAATTAGGGATTGAAAGAATTGATTGGGGGAAATTCGTCCTTGAAGGTGGCGCAATTGAATTAGACAGCAATGGGACTGCTTTATTAACTCGAAGTGCAGTAACGAATAAAAATAGAAATCCTGATTTAACAGAAAAGGAAATTGAAAAATATATAAGTGACCTTGGGGTGACAAACTTTATTTGGTTAGACGGAGTGCCTAATTTAGATATTACGGATTTTCATATTGATGGATTTGCTAAATTCCATGATAAATCTACCATTGTAACGATGAAAGAAGATGACTTGGCGGAATGGGGCTTGTCAAACAAAGATATGGATAAATTGTTAGATGCAAAAAATGCTTCAGGAAAGAAATATAAGTATGAATACTTACCGCTTAGTAAAGATAAAGTTACTTTAGAAGGTGGAAAAACTCTCGATTATAAGGGATCGTATATCAATTATTATATTGGGAATAAAGTGGTATTGGTTCCTAATTATAATGATCCAAATGATAAAATTGCAAACGATACGATTCAGAAGTTATACCCAGATCGCAAAGTAGTGGGAATTGACGTGAGAGAACTTTATAAAAATGGCGGAATGATTCATTGTGTTACACAGCAACAACCCATTCAATTGAAGTAATCGATTATAGTTTCGCTATTTTGTCTTGTTTTAACATCTGTAATAAGAGTTAAATGTATAATTATTATGTAATGATAATTAAATATAAATATATTGTCAGTATTGTTTTATATGGAAAAGGAGAAAAATGTTTGTGTTAAAGAATATAAAAAGAGTTTTTTCGTTGTTCCCTATCGTTCTACAGTACATTTTAAATGTTGCTTTGATCTGTTTGGGAATTGTTTTAAGTGTGTTTCTGATGAAAGAAGTTATTCAATTTATACAAGAACTTAAATTCAATAGTGAGGAATCTAGTTATCATTTGATTGATAGTATCGTCGTATTCTTTTTATATTTTGAATTCATCGTAATGATTATAAAGTATTTTCAAATGAACTTTCATTTTCCATTACGTTATTTTATATATATAGGTATTACGGCTATTGTTCGTCTAATTATTATAGACCATGATAGTCCAATGGATTCATTGTTATATGCTTGCGCGATTCTTGTATTAATTAGTGCTTTATTCATTGCAAATTCTAGAATAATGCGTCGTGATTTAGAAGAGTGAATATTTGTTGTTTAAATCAAAAAAGATGTTTTATCTTTTGGTAAAAAGGAGTAACGGTATTGAAAGAAATAATCTTAACCAGTTTCATAATAATAGGGTTTATGATTCTACTATTTAATTGTATCCTTTCATAATTTTTAAGATGAAAGAAAGTGTACAATAGTAGTCAAGAAAGAGGTTTTGGTAAATATGGTTCATTACAATAATCAAAATAGTTTACATCAAATATTTACATTAAAGGGAACAGTTGTAAGAGGTATTTTTCCGCAAATTTTATTATATATATGCGTTTCAACGGTAGTAACTGTGATTAATTATTATTATGTAGCAATAAAAATGAATCAAACTCCTTGGGTAATTGTTGGAGGGGCTTTAGGTCTACTGTTAGTTTTTCGTACTAACACTGCTTATGATAGGTATTGGGAAGGTAGAAAGTTATTTGGTACGATTGGTGCTTGTACTAGAAATTTAGCAGTTAGTTTTTTATGTTATTGGGAGCCCGAAGGGAAAAAGACGGATCAGGAAAAACTAAAATTTTTACATCTATTAATTGCTTTTCCAAAGATAGCGAAAGGACATTTGAGAGATGAAAAAGATTTATCTGAAATAAAAGCATTGTTTGATATTTGTTCTGAGAAGGAAAGAGAAATGTTGACGGAGTCTATTCATTTACCGATTAGTATAGTTTTTATGTTAAAAACTATACTATCAAAAGGTTTGAAAACGGGTCAAATTCATCCAAATGCAATAATTAATATGGAAGCTGATTTGAATACCCTGCTTACGGCTGTGGGTGGATGTGATCGGATCAAAACAACGCCTATTCCTTTTGCATATTTTGCTCATATTAAAATTTTACTGCTCATATTTTGCGGGACTTTATCGATTGGTCTTGTTGATAGCCTTGGATGGTTTACGGTACTTGCAACTACGTTTATAAGTTTTGCATTTATAGGAATTGAAGCAATAGGGGTTGAAATTGAGGATCCATTTGGTCAGGATCCAAACGATCTTCCGCTTGAAGCAATTTGTATAGGGGTAGAAACGCATTTAGTAAATTTATATAATCAAAACGCCCTATTAGAAGTCATGGATTTGAATCTTGATAAAAAAATCATCTAATCCTTCATTGTGTACGACGATTGAAATTTTAAAATCTTGTCAAGAGTCAGTTTACGGCTTAGCGACGGCTTTATATTTTTTATATAAATATATAATATTTCTCCGTGCTATAATCCGTTCATGAAATGTGCACGTTTCAAAAATTGTAATGAAAAGAGAAATGAATTGGGGAATAGTTGGCTTATTGAAAACAGTTATTCAATCATTATTAAAAAGTGAGGTAAATAATATGGAACAACAACATAATGGAATTATTTTTACTGCAATACCAGACGAATCGAATGAATATTATCAACCATTTTATGAAGACATTATTTATTTTAATGAATACTTAAATGAAAATAAAGCATTTACCGATCAACTTATATCTTTATCTGTTGAAGAGCAAGACTTTCATACAAGCTTTTTTGAGTATGATGATATTTGGCTAAGAGATGTTGCACCAGTTGTAACAAATCATCTAGTTAAATTTAAATATCAACCAAATTACTTACCGAAAGATCAAGGACGATATTTAGATCAACAATTTAATAAATGGTTGAAAAAGAACGACTTTGAATATGTGACATCTCCATTGATATTAGACGGTGGAAATCTTATTTGGAATAAAAAAGATACCGTTATATTAACGGAACGCATATTTGATGATAATTATGATTGGACGGAAGAAGAAATTATAGAGCAACTGGAATGGGATTTAGATGTGAGTCGGGTTATTATTATTCCTGCTGAAGAAGGAGATGTACTTGCACACGCAGATGGAATGGTTAAATTTATTGATGAACATACAATGTTTATTAGTGATTTTTTAGGAGATCATGAATTTAGATATAATGTTCAAGAAATTATTCAAGAGCAAATGCCAGAAGCTGAATTTATAGTTGTTCCTTCTTCATATACAGAGAAAGGACAATATGATCAAGAAATAGCATCGGCAAAAGGGTTATATATAAATATGTTAGAAACATGTGATACGATTTACATTCCTAAGTTTGGATTAGCTAAAGATGGGGAAGTTTTACGATATATTCAACAACATACTAAGAAACAAGCTATTCAAATTCATGTAGGAGAAATATCGACAATGGGAGGCGCGATGAATTGTTTAACGTGGTATTGTCCTAGTCATTTGTTACCTTCAAAAATGAAAAAGCTGAACGATCAGAATGAAGGTTCTTCAATCAGAAAAATATTTGATTGGTTTTAATAAATAAGTTTATATAAGAAAATATATTCAAGGGGTATTTATATGTATACAATTACTGAATTTTCACGGATTTGTAAAATGAGTACACGAATGCTAAGGCATTATGATAAAGAGGAGATATTAAAACCAGCATATGTGAATCCGGTAAATGGATATAGATATTATGAGCAAGGGCAGTTAGAAATAGCATTGAAAATTAAAAAGCTGAGAGAGTACAAGTTTCCTTTACCGAAAATTAAAGTCATTCTCCAGTCAGCAGATCAAAATTCATTTATTAAACATATGCAAGCGCAAATTATAGAGTTGTCTCATGAGGTGAAACAAAATTTACAGGTTATTTCTGAAATGAATGAAATGGTAAGTATGAACAATGGTCTTAATATTGCTCGTCATAGAAGTTACGATATATTAATTGGAATGAGAAATGAAATAACGGTAATTGCTCAAAGATTACAAATAGATATAGATGATATGGATGATTATTTTTATGACTTATATGAAAATGTACAAAAAAATAGCTTTCAAATAGTCGGTTCTCCATCCGTAGTTTTTTATGATAAAGAGTATATTCCAAATCACAGTGATATTGAATTAAGAATTCCGATTATGGATGATGACAATAAAGGTGTATTACAAGAGTGCGAAATAAAAAAGCTAAATCAGCATCAAATTGTTACTACTATGCATTATGGCAGCTATGACTATATAGGTTATGCTTATATGGCATTAGAAGAGTGGGTGGAAAGTAATGGCTATATAATAGATAGTCACCCATATGAAGTTTATATAAAGGGACCTGAATGTGATTGTTTAGTAGAGGAGTATGTGACACAAATTTGTTTTTTAGTTACGAAAATAGGATGAGGATAAGGATTGACATTAACATTATGTCAATCCTTATTCTATATACGAGAGCGATTTATCATAATAAAAAGGAGAAAGAATATGAAAAGAAAAATCTTACTTATTTGTCTGGTTCTTAGTATGGTATGGATTTCAGCATGTACGCCTGAAGTAGGAGAAGGTGAGAATGGTAGCTCTGCTCTACCTAGTCAGTTGCCTAAAAATGTAGTGTTTAAAAATGGTACAATCTATACTTCTAATGAAAAGCAAGAAATGGCAGAAGCTGTAGAGCTTAAAGATGGGAAAATCACTTTTGTCGGTTCAAATAAGGATGTAGAAGAGTTGATTAATAAAGATACGAAAGTGATAGATTTACAAGGACGTCAAATCCTTCCTGGTTTTGTGGACAATCATAATCATATTTTTGAAGCGAAATCACCAGCAGCGGGGAATTGTAATGTCTCACCAGATGCTGGGCTGCAAGAACAACGCTCATATTTAAAGGCTTGTAAAAAAGATGTGAAAGATGGGGAATGGATAAGTGGAACGGGATTTAGTTTGGAAGAGCTGTTAAAAGATATGGACGAAAAGTCAGAACAACAAACTCCATTACAAGTTCTTGATGAGTTATTTCCTAATAACCCAGTATTAATTATGGAAAGAACCTCTCATTCTGTATGGGTTAACTCGAAAGCATTGGAGCTTTCTGGTATAAATCAAGATACGAAAGATCCGCAAGGCGGAAGAATTATTCGGGATCCAGAAACAGGAGAACCGTTTGGTATTCTTTATGATACAGCTGGGGATATCGTGATGGAGAAAGCATGGAATTCTCAATCAAATCTTTTTGAAAAAAACTATGACGGTTTGCTGGACGGCTTAGATGAAGTTGCGAAGAATGGTATTACTACAGTCGGTGATGGACGTCTCTATTGGAAACGAGGCTGGTTAGATGTTTGGAATAAAGTAAATGATGAGAAAAAGCTAACGTCGCGAGTAGTAATTCGTCCGTGGGTGTATCCGAATTTAAATGAAGCAGAACAAATGGAGTATTTCAAAAAAATTAAGCGTGATGATGTATCATCTCGAATGCTTATTAATCAAGTGAAAATGTATAGTGATGGAATTAGTATTAACAGCACAGCTAAAATACTAGAAAAATATAAATTTGAGTGGTTTAAAGGGACTCCATATGGTTTGAACTATATTCCAGAAGAAAAGATGAAGTGGTGGTTGACTGAACTTAATAAAATTGGTTATGGTGCATTGATTCACGCGATTGGAGACGGCGGGGTAAGAGAGAGTTTAAATGCAATTGAAGCAGCGAAAAAAGAAGGGGCGAATCAGCCTTATACGCTTACGCATGTGGAAATGGTAGAAGATAGTGATATAAAACGTTTTGCTGAGTTAGGTATTAGCGCTGATTTTCAAGTAGGTCATGATTTTGCAGAAGATCCTAAACAAAGCTGGGCAAGTACGTATTTTTCAGATCAACAGATGAAACGAATTATGCCGTTAGGGAAAATTTGGGGAACGGGCGCGAATGTATCACTTAGTAGTGATTGGGATGTAAACGAACTGAATCCACTTGTGACAATTTCGAATGCATTAAGTATTGATGAGAAAGGCTTGTCTGATGTACATGCAGCTATCGATGCTTATACAATTAAGCCAGCTAAAGCATTAGGTCTTGATAATATTACTGGCTCGATTGAAGTAGGGAAATCAGCGGATATCGTAGTACTAAATGAGGATATTACTAAAATGAGTGTCGATAAGATTCCAAATGCGAAAGTTTTAATGACTGTTTTACAAGGGGAAGTAGTTTATCATAAGGAGAAATAGCGAGTGATCTTATAAAGTTTCCGCAAGTAAAATAAAGATATTTCTGTTGACCTTAACACGATGTCAAAGTTTAAACTGAACTTACATTCAAAGAAGGGGTGAACATGTATGATGAATATACAGAATAGTTTGTTTCATATGCCTGCTGAGTGGGAAAATCATGAGGGGACATGGCTTCAATGGCCTCATGATAGAACTCATAGAGGTGAAGGTTATAGAGCTAAGTTAGATGGTATTTGGGTAGCGATGGCTAAGGAGCTTCATTACGGAGAAAATGTGCATATAGTTGTATTTGATGAGGAAGAAAAAGTACATGTCCAATCGAAGTTAATGGAAGCGAAAGTGAATATGGATAAAATTGATTTCTTAATTCAAGAAACTGATGATATTTGGATAAGAGATAATGGGCCTATTTTTGTGAAAAATAAGGAAGGGAATTTTTCATTAACACATTGGATTTTCAATGGTTGGGGAAATAAATACCCGTATGAAAAAGACGCTGATATTCCAGAGAAAATAAGTGAAATGTATAGCATTCCAAAAGTTGAAGCAAGTGTTTGTCTAGAAGGTGGAGGAATAGAGATAAACGGAAACGGGACCTTAATGGCGGCAAAAACTTCTATTATAAATGAAAATCGAAATCCTACACTAAGTCAGGAAGAGATTGAAATGGAGTTAACGAAGTATTTAGGGGTAACGAATTTTATATGGATAACTGGTATTCGCGGTGAAGATAATTATGATGAAGATACGGATTATCATATTGATGGGGCAGCACGTTTTGTAAATGAAAATACGATTCTTTATGAATATGATCCTTTCGGGGAAGGAGAGGCGTACCTTTTGGATGCGCAAGAAAAGCATTATCAAGAATTGCGACAAGCGAGAAATATAGATGGAAGTCCATTTCAACTCATCCCAGTACCGGTAACAAGAAAAGTGGTAAAAGAGGCAGACTGTAAAGGTTCGTATTTGAATTTCTATATTGGCAATGAAGTTGTATTGGTTCCTATATACGGTGATGAACATGATAAGTTAGGACTGCAAATCATTGAAGGGCAGTTTCCAGGCAGAAGAATCGTTGGTATTCATGTAAATGCACTGTATGCGTATGGTGGTATGATTCATTGTGTGACGCAGCAACATTTAGCATAAAGTAACCGAAATGAAAAAAGCATGCAGAGTATACACTCTGCATGCTTTTTATAATGCTGAAAACTCTTCAACGAGTTGGGTGAATCGATTTAATGCACTTTCAATCGGTTCTGGTGTAGTTAAATCAACACCAGCCTTTTTCAGTAGGTTTAATGGATAATCAGAGCTGCCACCTTTAAGGAATTCGATATAGTTTTTCTGAACATTTGGATCACCGCTTAAAAGTTTATCAGCAATTTGGATTGCAGAAGCGAAGCCAGTTGCGTATTTGTACACGTAAAATGGACGATAGAAATGCGGTATTCTAGACCATCCATATTTTACTTCTTCATCAAATACAAGTGAATCACCGTTATATTCTCTAAATAGCTTTTCATAAATTTCGCTAAAGACTTGGGCGTTTAATGGTTTACCTTGCTGAGCCATTTCATGTGTGATTTTTTCAAACTCAGCAAACATGATTTGTGTAAAGAAAGTACCTTTAAAGCTCTCGATAAAGTGGTTAATTAAATGATTACGCACGTTCGTTTCTTTTGCTTCTTTTAATAAATAGTGAATTAATAACACTTCATTTACCGTAGAAGCGACTTCTGCAACAAAGATAGTATAGTGTGCAGAAATTCTTGGTTGGTATCCGTGTGAGTAATGCGTATGCATACCGTGACCGCATTCATGAGTAAGAGTGAAAAGGCTATTTAAATCATCATGATGATTTAAAAGAATGAAAGGATGAACACCGTATACACCAAAGTTATAAGCGCCAGAACGTTTTCCAGGTGTTTCTCTCACGTCTATATAGCGTTTATCTTTAAAGCTTTTTAATGTTTCGATATATTCTTCACCTAAAGGAGCTAGTGACGCGATCATTATATCAAATGCTTCGTCGTATGGAATGTCTTGTTTTACACCTTTTACTAAATCAACACTCAAGTCGTATTGTCGTAGTTCATCTACATTTAATTTTTCTTTTCTAAGCTCATTATATGTATGTAATGATTGAATGTTTTTTTTCGTCGTATCGATTAAATTTTCATATACTTCTTTCGGAACCATATCGCCAAATAATGATTTTTCTAAAGCTGATGGATATTTTCGTAGCTTTGAAACAGTAACATTATTTTTAATAGCTGCAGATAAAGTAGAAGCAATGGAGTTTTTCAACTGAACATACGGTTTGTAATAAGCTTTATAAGCTTCTTTACGTTTCTCACGATTCTCATCTTCTATTAACTTTGCATACATTCCGCGTGTTAAGTTTACTTTCTCTCCATCATCAGTAGTCACTTCACCAAAAATCATATCTGCATTATTTAACATGCCAAATGTATGCTGCGGGGAGGAGAGTGCTTCACCCATTTGAGATAAAATCTCTTCCTGGTCTTTATTCAAAACGTGTTTTTTATAACGGTATAACTCAAATAAGTCTTCTTTATAATAGTGTAAGCCTTCTGTTTCTTCTATGTAAGAATGTAATGTGTTTTCATCTACACTAAGCAAGAATGGTGAAAAGAAAGATTTAGCCGCACTTACTTTCACATGTAACTGCGATACTTTATCGACAAGAGCTTGGTTTGAAGTATCACGTGTATCAAGGTCAGAATGTAGTCTTGCATAAGCGAACATTATTGATAATATGCTAGATATCTCTTCACTCTTTGTTAAGTAAGCTAGCAGACTCTTCCCATCATGAATATTTCCATTAAACTCGTTCAATTCATTCGTTAATACTTCAATTTTATTAAAATCGTTTTCCCAGTCTTCAATTGTATGGTAAATGTCCGTTAAATCCCATTTTTCTTTATCAGCGACTTGTAGTCGATCTTTAAGTTCTGTCATAATCATTTCCTTTCTAAACATGTGGTTATATTCCTATATAACTATGAAATACAACAAATTGCAAAAAATCCCTGCTGGAAAATAAAAATCCTTGCTGTAAATAGCAAGGATTAAACAGTTATAGTGTAATTCCGAACTTTGAATGTAAAAGATTTGTATATTGCTCGTCTGTAACTTCTTCTTTAGATTTTTTACCGTCTTTTGTTATTGTAAGACTATCTTTTGTTAAAGAAGCGTGTCCGTCATGTGTAAGTTTTACAATAAGAGGTACTTTGTTAAATGGTGAGTCCTCATGTTCAACGATGATTTTTTGTGCTGCATTCGCTTTCGCTTTCGTTTCATCCACTTCTTCTATATAAAATGCATAGCCTAACGTCCAATCATCAGCAGAAGATTGATCCAGAAACTCATTGTTTTTACGCATTTCTAAAATGTAATTTCCTTTTTCAGTTGTTTCTTTGCGAATACGATAATCTCCTGTTACTGAGTGAACGACTTCACCTGAGAAAGGAACAGGTGCAAGAGGTAAGTATGATCCGAATCCCACTTCAATTAAATAAAGTGCATGATGAAGTTTTAAAACAGTTGCGATATGTCCGGAATCGACAGCCCATATAGAGTTTGCAGCATTATAAACTGTCCCTGAAACTAAATAAACATCCAATCCAAAGTCTTTAAGAAAGTAATACATAGTAGGATTTAGTTCATAACAAAGACCGCCACGGTTGTTTACTAAAATTTTTTCTTTTAAATTCTCTTTTGATATTTCTTTAAAGTTATTTTCGAGAACATTTAAGTTTTCAAATGGAACAGTTTGCGCCATTCTATACATAATTTGAGATAAATCTTCAAATGATACGGTTTCTTTTTCTTCTATATGTAAACGTGCGAAAAATTGTTTTTGAAAGTCTGTCATAGAAATCCCTCCATCATACTTTTATAGATAAATTGTATACAATTTTGAATACGATGTGAATTTTAAACTATGTGGGGGTACTTGTGGAATAGTTGAATTCATATTTTGAAAAATAATGCGAGAGATTAAAAGATTGTTACTTTACTAACTGTAGAACGAATATTATAATAATTTTAACGAATTATGCAAACGTTTTCTTGAAGGGGATGGTGTAAATATGTTGAAAAGGATTACGGTAGTCTGTTTATTGTTTATTTTGCTTTTTCCTAATATATATGGGGGGAATAAGGCAGAAGCAGCAACGATAAATAATGGAACATTAATGCAGTATTTTGAGTGGTACGCTCCGAATGATGGGAATCATTGGAATCGTTTGCGTTCTGATGCTGAAAGTTTAGCTCATAAAGGAATCACATCTGTATGGATACCACCAGCATATAAAGGGACTTCGCAAAATGATGTAGGGTATGGGGCCTATGATTTATATGATTTGGGGGAGTTCAATCAAAAAGGAACGGTGCGGACGAAATATGGGACAAAAGCACAGTTGAAATCTGCAATTGACGCTTTACATAAGCAAAACATCGACGTATACGGTGATGTAGTTATGAATCATAAAGGTGGGGCTGATTATACTGAAACCGTAACAGCTGTTGAGGTAGACCGTAACAATCGAAATATTGAAGTATCAGGTGATTATGAAATTAGTGCATGGACGGGTTTTAATTTTCCAGGGCGCGGAGATGCTTATTCTAATTTCAAATGGAAATGGTATCATTTTGACGGAACGGATTGGGATGAAGGAAGGAAATTAAATCGAATTTATAAATTTAGGGGTATAGGTAAAACGTGGGACTGGGAAGTGTCTAGCGAAAATGGAAATTATGATTATTTGATGTATGCAGATCTTGATTTTGACCATCCAGATGTTGCGAATGAGATGAAAAATTGGGGAACATGGTATGCGAATGAATTAAATTTAGATGGCTTTCGTTTAGATGCTGTTAAACATATTAATCATGAATATTTACGCGATTGGGTAAATCATGTCAGACAGCAAACGGGGAAAGAAATGTTTACGGTGGCTGAATATTGGCAAAATGATATCCAGACTTTAAACAATTATTTGGCGAAAGTCAATTATAATCAATCTGTATTTGATGCACCGCTTCATTACAATTTTCATTATGCTTCAACAGGAAATGGGAATTATGATATGAGAAATATTTTAAATGGAACAGTAATGAAAAATCATCCTGCACTCGCAGTTACTCTCGTTGAGAATCATGATTCTCAACCTGGGCAGTCATTGGAATCTGTAGTAAGTCCGTGGTTTAAGCCGCTGGCATATGCATTTATTTTAACTCGTGCAGAGGGCTATCCTTCAGTTTTCTATGGTGATTACTATGGGACAAGCGGAAATAGTAGTTATGAAATTCCAGCGTTAAAAGATAAAATTGATCCAATTTTGACGGCACGAAAAAACTTTGCATATGGTACGCAGCGTGATTATTTAGACCATCCAGATGTGATTGGCTGGACAAGAGAAGGTGATGGTGTACATGCTAATTCTGGTTTAGCGACATTACTCTCAGACGGACCAGGAGGATCAAAGTGGATGGATGTTGGAAAGAATAACGCTGGGGAAGTATGGTACGATATTACGGGTAATCAAACAAATACTGTAACAATCAATAAGGATGGATGGGGGCAATTCCATGTAAGTGGAGGCTCAGTTTCAATATATATTCAGCAGTAAATTTGTGATGAAAAAGAAGGGGCAGACTGAAATATAAGTTTTCCTCTTCTTTTTTACATTCTGCATAGTTATTAAAGTATGACACCTTTACTTCTTATACAACATATAGTATGATGATTTCAATAAATTAGATTTCAATGAACATAAAATATAAATTAATGAGAGGTGCTTTTTGTGAGTGCGGTAGGTACTAAATAGGAAAAATTTAATGAAATAAATCGGATAAGAACAGGGGATTTTTATGTACATCATACCCCTAAATTTGTCATGGATTTATTTCGATACCTATGAAGATACCTACAATACTTTATAAAGCGTGTAATAAGGGGATTGCCATCTGTTTTTATGGCTTATTTACTCATATGTTATTACACATGCCTTGTAAATGTAAAAGCTGCGGTATCCCCGCAGCTTTTTTGTATATATTTATGATGTATAAAAATGGTAATTGAATAATGTAGAACTCATTGGAATCTAATGAGTAGGTATCTTCATTAATGATGAAAACCAATCATAGTGAGGAGAAACAAAATGAATACGATGACTTTTGAAAAGTTACAATATAACGAATTAATGGAAATAGTGAAATCATATTGTGTAAGTGGATTAGGAAAAGAATTAATAAATAAATTAGAGCCTAGTACGAGTATAAAAGTAGTGAGAAATCGTTTAAATGAAACGACAGAAGCACGAGCTATATTAGATGCGGAAGGGCATGTGCCTTTTTTCGGAATTTCTAATATCGCGAGTACAATTCAAAAATTAGAAAAAGGGATGATTTTAGATCCAGAAGAGTTAGTGAGTGTTTCAGACTTTTTACGTGGATGTAGAAAGATTAAAAAATTTATGTTAGATAAAGAATTCTTTGCGCCAGTATTATCTTCGTATGCAAATTCAATGTCTGAATTTAAAAGTATCGAAGAAGAAATCAACTTTTCGATTAAAGGAAATAGCATTGATGCAGCGGCTAGTAAAGAGTTAAAACGAATTCGAAATAACATTGATTCTGTAGATGGAAAAATAAAAGAACGTTTAACGAAGTTTTTAAATAGTAGTGCAAATAAGAAGTATATTCAGGAATTCTTTATTAGTAAAAAGGATGATCGCTATACGATTCCGATTAAATCTTCCTATAAAAATCAAGTTGCTGGAAGCATTGTTGAAGCTTCTGCAAAAGGTTCTACTGTATTTATAGAACCGAATACGGTTACAAAGTTAAATGCGGAACTAGCAAGTTGGAAAGCAGAAGAAGCGATGGAAGAATATCAAATTTTAGCGACTTTATCAGGAATGGTATTAGAAAACATTTATCATATAAAAATTAATATGGAGTTGATTAGCCAATATGATATGGTATTTGCGAAAGCGAAGTTTAGTAAATCAATCGATGGAATAGAGCCGAAATTAAATGATCATGGCTACATTCATTTAGTGAATTGTAAGCATCCGCTTTTAAGTGGGAAAGTAGTACCGTTAAACTTTGAAATCGGTCAAAACTACCGAAGTTTAATTATTACAGGACCAAATGCGGGCGGGAAAACAATTGTGCTAAAAACAATCGGATTGTTAACATTAGCGACAATGTCAGGCCTTCATATCGCTGGAGATAAAGAAACGGAAATTGCTATTTTCGAAAATGTATTTGTAGACATTGGTGATAATCAAAGTATCGAAAATGCACTAAGCACATTTTCATCTCATATGAAAAATCTTTCTGAAATTATGAGGATGTCAAATAATAATACGTTACTACTATTTGACGAAATAGGAAGCGGTACAGAACCGAATGAAGGTGCGGCGCTTGCGATATCTATTTTAGAAGAGTTTTATCTATCGGGATGTATTACAATTGCGAGTACACATTACGGTGAAATTAAACGATTTTCAGAAATGCACGGTGATTTTATGAACGCAGCAATGCAATTTAATAGTGAAACACTAGAGCCACTTTATAAATTAGTTATCGGAAAATCAGGTGAAAGTAATGCACTTTGGATTGCAAATAAAATGAATGTAAAAGAACATGTACTGCAAAGAGCGAAAGCGTATATGGGAAATAAAGAATACGCTATAGAAAAAGTGAATGAAAGCAAAATTAGAAAACCGAAATTCGTGCAAGAAAAAAGAGAAAATGACTATGAATATAAAATCGGCGACCGTGTGAATTTATTGGATCATGATGATTTCGGAATTGTATATAAGGAAAAAGATAATTTCTATAATGTCGTTGTATATTATAACGGTGAATTTATTGAAGTGAATGTAAAACGTATTACTTTAGAGGTAGCGGCGAAAGAATTATACCCAGAAGGATATGATTTAAATACACTATTTGTGGATTATAAAGAAAGAAAAATGCAACGTGATATAGAGCGCGGATCGAAAAAAGCGCTTCGTAAAATTGAAAAAGAAATAAGAAAGAATAGAGGATAAGTTAAAATGGTAACAATTAGACAAGAACAAAAAAACGATTATAGAAAAACAGAAGAAGTTGTACAACAAGCATTTTTAAATGAAGAATTTAGCGATAAAAAGGAACATGAACTTGTAAAACGTATTAGAGAATGTGACGCATTTATTCCAGAGTTATCAATTGTTGCGGTAGATGAGGAAATCGTTGGTCACATTATGTTATCGAAAATTACAATAGAACAAGATGGGGCTTCTGTAGATTCATTAGCGCTTGCGCCAGTATCAGTAGCACCAAGCCATCAGAAGAAAGGAATTGGTGGAAAGCTTATCACGGCTGCTTTAGAAAAAGCGAAAGAATTAGGATACGGGTCAGTTGTAGTATTAGGGCATCCAGAGTACTATCCGAAATTCGGATTTAAAAAAGCAAGTGAGTGGAATATAAAAGCACCATTTGAAGTGCCTGAAGAAGTGTTTATGGTAATGGAATTAACAGAAAATGCTCTTGAAGGTGTAGAAGGAATTGTACAATATTCGAGTGCTTTTGCTGAGTAGGAGTATCGGTTAAGAAATGTAATCATAAAAGATGCTATCTTTTTGTAGGGATATACAGAAAGATAGCTTTTTTTATTAAGCAAATCTACTGACGTATATTTTGCTCAATGAATAATTGAAGTGGTAAAATTGATATAGAAATGTAAAGGGAGAGAATAGAATGAAGAATCGAGAAACAGATAGCAATGAGAATGTAGTTACGTTATATGTTACAAGACACGGTAAAACAATATTAAATACGAACCATCGCGCGCAAGGTTGGGCAGACTCTCCATTAGTAGAAAAAGGTGTGGAAGTAGCCACAAATTTAGGAACGGGATTAAAAGATATTCATTTTACGAATGCGTACAGTAGTGATAGCGGCCGCGCGATTGAAACTGCTAATTTAGTATTAAAATATAGTGAGCAATCAAAATTGAAACTTGAGAAAAGAAAAGATTTGCGAGAATTAAATTTCGGTATTTTTGAAGGTGAAAAACTTGAAAATATGTGGGATGTGGTTGGAAAAGCTGCAGGCGTTGCATCACCAGAAGAACTTATGAAGTTTTCTATTCAAGAAGTTATTGATCTTATTAGAGCAGCAGATCCTACGAAACAGGCGGAAGATTGGGAATTATTTTCTACTCGTATAAAAGCAGAGATTGATAAAATTAGTGAAGAAGCTGCTACAAATGGAGGCGGCAACGTTTTAGTTGTCGTTCATGGGCTTTTGATAACTGCATTAATAGAAATGATAGATCGTAGTAAAACAAAGCTTGGAGTGGAGAATGCAAGTGTAACGAAAATTTTATATAAAGACGGGGAATATGTCGTCGAGTCGGTTGGAGATATGAGTTATGTTGCAAAAGGAACAGAAAGTGTGGAAATATAATCCTATCTCAAATAGATATAAGAAAAGGAAGTTAGTAAAATCTAGCTTCCTTCTTTATTTTGTGAATTATGGGATTAATAAAATCTTCCCTGTGCTTTTTCGGCTTTCTAATAATTCATGTGCAAGAGCACCATCTTGTAAAGAGAATGTAGTAGGGCTCGCAATGTTTAATTTTCCAGTAGCGATCCAATCAAATAATTGAGTAGAGCGCTGCTTGCGTTCTTCAGAAGTAGTAAGCACGTTCCAAAGGTCTCCGCCAGTTAAAGTTTTTGAAGTATCCATAAGCATACGTGGATCAACTGGTGCAGGATTACCACCGGCCATTCCATAAAATACGACAGTACCACCAGTTTTAGTTGCGTTAAAACTTTCCTCTAATGTAGAACCTACTGATTCATATACAACATTTACTCCATCACCGTTTGTTATTTCGACTACCTTTGTATGCCATGCTTCAGTATATAAAAATACGTGATCAGCACCAGCTAACGTGGCTATCTTTGCTTTTTCATTTGATGACGTGAGGCCGATTACTTTTCCGCCCTGTAGTTTAATCATTTGGATGAGAAGCTGACCAACACCACCAGCTGCGGCATGTACTAAAGCTATATCACCCTGTTTTATTTGATAGCTATCTTTCGTTAAATAATGTGCTGTTAATCCTTGTAATAAGACAGAAGCGGCTGTTTCAAAAGAAATAGAATCTGGAAGTGTAATTGCTTTTTCAGATGGAACGGCAACTAATTCTGCATTTGAGAATGGAACGTCAGCAAATGCAATGCGGTCTCCAGGATGGATATTCGTAACGTCAACTCCTACTTTTTCAACAATACCAGCCCCTTCATAACCTAATATATAAGGCGGATTGCCAGCGAGATGATAATCACCGCGGCGTCTATAAATATCAGCGAAATTTAAACCGATTGCTTGCATGCGAACAAGAATTTCATTTGGATGTATGATTGGATCAGGTATTTCTTTATATTTTAGTACATCAGTATTTCCGAACTGTTCGAAATAAAGTGCTTTCATATGGAATACCTCCATTTATATTGTTTGTCGATGCTCTTTATCATACAATACAAATATCAATAGACAAAGAGAATTATTTCGATGGAATCAATCGGAAATATCGATTGAAAAGAGGGATGATAAATGGAGATAAAACAATTAATTACATTTAAAGTAGCGGCAGAGACTTTGAACTTTACACAAACTGCGAAGAAATTAAGCTTTGCCCAATCGAGCGTAACGGCGCAAATTAAAACATTAGAGGCTGAGCTCGGTACGCCATTATTTGAGAGATTAGGAAAACGCCTTTTCTTAACTGAAGCAGGAAGGAAGTTTCAATTATATGCTGATAAGATGATCGCACTTAGTGATGAAGCGAAAATGGCTGTGAAAGATGATGAGGAACTAGCAGGTACGTTAATAATTGGTGCACAAGAAAGTCAATGTACATACAGGCTTCCTTCTATATTAAAGAGGTTTAAGGCACAATTTCCTCAAATTAAACTTATATTTAAACCTGCGCATTCCAATAAAGATGCGAAAGAGCAATTGATGGAGGGGAAAGTAGACCTTGTATTTATTTTAGACGAATGTAAAACAGAAGATGTTTTACATGTGGAGCCACTTATGAAAGAAGAATTAAAAGTAGTAGCGGCGCCAGGGCATCGTTTACTTGAACAACCTTCAGTTTCTACAAAAGATTTAGAGAGTGAAACACTTTTACTCACAGAACTAGGTTGCTCGTATCGGACGTTATTTGAAGAGTTATTTCGTGCGGAAGACGTATATCCGGCAAATAAGATTGAGTTTGTTAGCGTAGAGGCAATTAAGCAATGTGTTATTGCAGATTTAGGTGTAGCGGTTTTGCCAGCAATAGTAGTAGAAAAAGATATACGAGAGGGGACGATAAAAGAGTTACAGCTAGAAAATACAATCTCTCCAATTTTTACGCAAATTGCTTGGCATAAAGATAAATGGATGACAGCGCCGTTACAGCAATTTATTGAGGTAACGCGGGAGTTTTTTGCAAGGGATTAAGTGGAGAAATATTTGCTTCAAATGAAAGGGAATTAGCATTTTTGTATAGAGAGAACCGATGCTTGAATGAAACAAGCATCGGTTCTTTATAGCATATTTTTATAATCACTTTTAAGTATTGCCATAATAATTTCATCCGAGTACGTATCGTTATAAAATAAGGATTGACGTAAGGTTCCTTCTTTTACAAACCCAACCTTTTCATAAGCTCTAATTCCGCGTAAATTATGGCTAAATACTTCTAACTGTAAACGATTTAATGATAGTTGTTCAAAAACAAATCTTAAAACAATTTTAATAGCTTCAGTTCCATAGCCTTGCCCTGTTAATGCTATGGAAAGCATTGATATTCTGAATCCTGCTCTTTTGTTCTCCTCATCCATATCTAAAATCGACAACTCTCCAATCATTTCGTCAGTGCTTTGTAAACAAATGGCGAAATCATAGCGACTTGAATCATTATTTATATGATCTATATGTGTCTTAATTTGCTCCAATGAAAAAGTGGGCTTAGTTCCAGTCATAAAACGTATCTCTGTATCCATCGTACTTTCTAATATAATGGATGCATCTAGTTCGCAAAGAGGCCTTAAATAAATTCTTTCACTCTCTAATCTCATTATAAATTTCTCCTTAAGGTTGGTGATAGAGTATATAAATATTTTTGATCTACATTGAAGAAGAGTTTTATTTTTTGTATTGTTTGAAAAGAATGTGTCTTACTTTGATATTACATGAATTTTATAATGGCATGGTATACCTAAAACAAATAATAAAAGTTTTATACACAACAAAATACATCATTAAACTTTTTGCTAATATCATTATTATTGTTTTTCATTCCGCTTTTAAATGAACATGAGTTTTTATAGATATTTTTAGTGGGAGATAAGCATGTACCACTAATTTGCACCGTAGTTAAACAAGAATTAAATAACGTTATTGTCACTTTACAAGAGCATGTTTTGATTGGTTCTCAAAACATGCTTTTTCTTTTTGTTTGTTTATCCCGTATTAACGGATAGTGAGACTCCAACTTCGAACCTTGACCGAAGCAAAGTAGGTAGGAGTCGGCCTATCCAGAAAAGCCTGATAGAGTAGGGAGGTTCCTTTAATGTTTTGGAATAATTTATCATAAGTGATTTTCATATCTCTAAATTTATGCTCTAATTAAAATAAAGGGGGGAAGTAAATGGGGAATGAGATTAAACGATATGTAATACGCACTTTTATATTTACATGGATACTTTGGGGGCTATTAATTAGCTTAATAAAATTAAACATTACGACATTTGGTACACCGTTAGCGATGATATTATTTGTTTTCGGAGGGATCATGCCATCAATCATTGCAATTAGTTTAAAGAAAAAATATGGATCAAAAGAAGAGTTCAGAGTGTTTATTAAAAATATTGTTAATCCTAGGCATTACTTTGTATGGTATGTTCTAATCGTTGTTCTAGCTTTTATTAGCTGTTATCTTCCAACGATATTTGGTGGAGCAACGATGCAAAAACCATTATACGTGGCATTACTTAGTTTTCCAATAATGATTATTGGTGGCGGTCTTGAAGAAATCGGATGGAGAGGGTTCTTACAACCTGCCCTTCAGAAAAGGTTTTCGGCATTTTTTAGTACGGTTATTGTGAGCGTTATATGGGCTATTTGGCACTGGCCGTTATGGTTTATTCCAGGTACGAATCAAACTCAAAGGGATTTTATAGCCTTTATAATTACGACAATTGCCGTATCTTTCTTATTAACTACAATTATTAACGCAACTAAAAGTATTTTTATGTGTCTAATTTTTCATGCGCTTCTTAATTCTTTTTGGAGTGTGTACGTGCCAAATGATAAAGTGTTACCAGTATTTTCAACTTTTATTTTCGGAATTTTCGTATTTATCGTGTATAAAGTCATAATAAAAAGAAAGAACCTCTTATTGATTAGGTAACTGAAATAATAAAAGGAAACATATTAATATATTTTTTATGGATATGAAACTAATTAATAAGAACACGACACAAACATAATTAAAATATAATACAAGTTTGTGCCGCAAAAAAATTTGCAAAACTATAAACAACATCAAAAAGAATGAAGAGCCTTTCCGTATACATAAACAATGCTAACGACAGTTATAGTAATTCATTTGTTAGAACAATTGAATTAACTAAGGTCTGTGTCAGGAGGAGTGTATCCGAGGTGACGAGCCATAGATACAATTTGGCCTTTATGATGAAATTCATGTGTCTCCGTATGAGTTAAAAGCCATAGCGGAGTTGTACTCCAAGGTTCTTTTTGCCATTTCACTTCATTTGCTATATTTTCGAGCCAGCGGTCATTGTATTCATCTAAAAAGCGTTGTACAGTTTCATCTACTAACTTAAACCTGGCACGGACTTTTGCGACATCTGCATGTTCAATTTCATAATCGCTAGCAAATGAAAAATCTGCTCGTTTTTGGTTAAATGCGAATGATCCGAGCCAGTATCGATAGCAATCGGCTACATGAATATGGGTTTTTATAATGCTACCGCTTCCGAAGTTAGGAACTGTGCTGTGTAATTTTTCTAATGGGATTTCCTCTAAAAATGTAAATAGAGTTTCTCTTGTAGAACTAATAAGATTATATTGTTGTTTTAAAATATCTAACACGTAATTACACTCCTTTTTTGTTTACTAAAATATTTGCGCTGTAAGTAATTCTATATTTACGAGGGTTGTACCTTTTTAAAAAGACATATTGCCGAAGTACGTTAAGCATATTAGATGTTTTTCTTAATTGTTTCTGATAGATTAAACAAGGTGAAACTTTAATAAGTTTAACATTCTTAGTTCATAATAAATTGTACATAAAAAAGGGGACGATAAAATGAATAGAATAGTTGGTTTAAAACAATTTGAAATAACGCGTGGAGCATTACTTAAATTTATGGAAACGTTAGATGACAAAACTGCCGATAAGCAGCCGGATGGCTTTAATAACACAATCCGCTGGCATATCGGTCACGTGTTATCTGCAGCAGAGACTTTCATGTTTGGAAGAGAATTTAAACATTTACCAAGTGAATATCCAGGTATGTTTGGATATGGATCAAGACCATCTAAATGGGAAACAGAAGGACCATCATTAGAAGTGTTAAAGTCTCAGTTACAAGAACAAGCACAGCGTATTAATGAAATTCCAGCAGAAGCATTTGAAAACAAACTTCCAGAGCCATTCTTAGGATTGGAAACAGTAGGGGAGCTTTACGGTATGATGCTTTATCATGAAGCGGATCATATTGGTCAAATGAAGGCGATGGAACGTCTTGTGAAATCTCTATAGTTTTGAATTTAATTGCTTAAAAAAACGAAATCCCAGATGGATTTCGTTTTTTTATTGAGCAAGTAGAGAAAATTAATTAATTTTAATATTTCTAACGTAATCAGCATTATCCTTTCGACTGCTTCAAATGTTTGAGTTGTGTAACAATCATAATGCTAATAACAACGAGTAAAAACCATGAGCTAATTTTGCTAAGATGAACGAGGTTCCATGCTTCGCGTTGATTTGGATATTGCCATGCTCCGAAAAATGTTGCGATGTTTTCCGCAATCCAAATAAAGAATCCGATAAGGAAAAAGGAGAGTACGAGTGGCATTTTATATGTAACGCCTTGTAATGAAAACTCCACGAAAGTTCGAAAGAAAACAATAAATAAAAGTAAAGTTAATACCCATCTAAAGTCATATAGAAAATGATGTGTAAAAAAATTGAAGTAAATCATAGCGCCTAATGGTACTGCAAAAATAGCTTTCGGCCAATTATACATTTGTAAATGCAATCTTCTCCACGCTTGGCATATGTAACTTGCGACACTCGCATACATAAAACCGCTGTAAAGCGGAACTCCGAAAACTTTTGAATAAGCCTCTTCAGGATAACTCCATGAACCGAAATGTACTTTATATATTTCTAGTAAAAGGCCAATGAGGTGGAAAACAGTAATTACTTTCAGTTCATCTTTTGTTTCAAGACCTGTTTTGTACATAATCCATTGCATAAGAAGACAAACGATGAGTATGAAATCATAGCGATATAATCCTGGAATTGAAATGATTTTTGAAAGGGCTAGTGTTAAAAAAATGACGACTGGGAATAAGCAAGATAATGCTTGTTCGTAAGTGAAATGTAGTAGTTGTTTTATATAGAACATTGTGTCACCTTTGGTGTTTTATTGGAAAAATCAAAATAATTAATAAGTATACTGCAATTTGAAAAATAATCCAGTAGTCTATTTTGCATGTATTTGTAAGTTTTAGAAGGGAATTGTAATAAGTATTTTAATATTGTAGCAAAGTAAAAAAATAGTTTGCTATTTAAAAAAAGTGGGGATATAATATCTAAATGAAAATGATAATTATTATCAATAATGATTATAAATAAAAAATAATTATAAAAAACAACTGAATATAAAGGATGAAATGAAACATGTTACATAAGTCTACTGTACATGCTGGCAATAATCGCTGGATACATATTAAGTTCATTTCTTTCATGAGCTTAACAATTTTATGCTTAATGGGATCTATATTTTTAGCCGTTGCATTCGGTGCAAAGGATATTCATTTGCAAACGGTGTGGGCAGCGGTTTTTGATTACAATCCGAAATTAACGCAGCATCAAATTATTTATGAATTAAGGCTCCCAAGGGTAATTGGTGCGGCAGTTGTAGGAGCTGCTTTTGCAGTCGCTGGAGCTGTTATGCAAGGGGTAACACGAAACCCTTTAGCTGATGCAGGAGTGCTTGGAATAAATGCAGGCGCGATGTTTGTAGTAGCACTTAGTTTTGCCTTTTTCCCACATATACCGTATTCCTACTTAATGATTGTTTCCTTTGTTGGAGCAGTTTTAAGTACCGTACTCATTTTTAGTATCGGATCGGCAACATCAGGCGGATTAACACCGATGAGGTTAACGATTGCAGGGGCAGTTATGGCAGCGCTTTTACACTCATTAAGTTCGGGTATTGCAATTTATTATGATTTAAGCCAGGATTTAGCGTTTTGGTTTGCTGGTGGTGTTGCGGGGGTTAAGTGGGAACACTTGAAATTTTTAGTGCCTATTATTCTCATAACGATTGTTTTTGCGACAGTGCTAGGGCGATCTATTTCACTCATATCAATGGGGGATGATGTTGCTACGAATTTAGGTGTGAAAACGAACCGTACAAGAATACTTGGGATGATTATAGTAGTCATTCTTGCAGGTGTTTCTGTTTCAGCTGTTGGTTCTATTGGATTTGTAGGACTAGTCATTCCGCATATTGCTAGAAAATTAGTTGGTGTTAATTATCGGCTTATTATTCCTATGTCAGCATTATTAGGAGCTATGTTATTAGTGTTAGCTGATTTAGGAGCAAGAACAGTAAATCCTCCTAAAGAACTTGCGATAGGAATTATGGTAGCTCTTGTTGGAGTTCCGTTCTTCCTTTATATAGCACGTAAAGTTGGGAGGGAGTTATAAGTGAAGGATCTTTTTAACACGGATAAAAAGAGAGCTATTACTGTAACTACAATTTTCGGATGTATAAGTATCGCTGTAATTTTGATTAGCTTAAATACGGGGACGCTGAGCATCGCACCGCTCAAAGTAATTCAAACGCTTATTGGCTATGGTGATTTTGAGAGTGCAACCGTGCTATACGATTATCGTATGCCAAGAATAATTATTACAATGTTAGCAGGAATTGGGCTTGGGGTTTCTGGTGCGATTTTGCAAGGGCTATCTCGTAATGCACTCGCAGATCCCGGTATTCTCGGATTACATTCGGGTGCATCTTTCGGGCTTATTGTATTCGTTACTCTCTTTCATTCTATTAACGAGAGTGCATCGATTTTAATACCGTTATTTACATTTGGCGGAGGAGTGTTAGCTGCATTTCTTATTGTTTTGCTTGCGAGTGATCGGTCAAAAGGTTTACTTCCTATTCGACTTATTCTTGTTGGTATTGCAGTTTCAGCTGGTTTTAGTGCACTTTCATTATTTTTCTCGCTCAAGTTAAATGATGAGACGTATACATTCGCTTCTAGATGGTTAGTTGGTAACGTGTGGGGAAGAGATTGGATTCATGTCCTAGCATTATTACCTTGGATTTTGATACTAACTCCGTACGCATGGCTGAAATCTAAAACGTTAAATGCACTGTCACTAGGTGATAGTGTAGCAGCAGGACTTGGTGTATCTGTTCAAAAAGAACGGTTACTACTTTTAGCTACAGCGGTAGGATTGTCTTGTGCAAGTGTATCGATGGCAGGGGGAATTGGCTTTATCGGCTTAGTTTCTCCGCATATTGCAAGGAAGTTAGTAGGTAGTACATATCAGCACTTCCTTCCGTTAGCTGGCATTATTGGAATGATTATTTTAGTACTCGCAGATACGATAGGTCGTTCTGTATTCGAGCCAAACTCTATTCCAGCTGGTGTAGTAGTAGCGGCTTTAGGAGCGCCGTATTTTCTTTATTTACTTACAAAAACAAAATAAATACTTCAAAGAGGAGAACATATGAAAAAGAAACTAACTATTTTATTTAGCATTATGTGTATTTTAGTATTAGCAGCATGTGGCCAAACGAAATCTAGTGAAGAGGCGACTAAAAAAACGGAAAAAAGTAATGACCCAAAAATTGCTTCAATGTCTATTCACTTAACAAATGATTTACTTGCTTTAGGAATTACACCAGTAGGTTCTGTTATTGGTGGAGATTTAAAAGATTTCTTACCGCACGCAAAAGAGCAGTTGAAAGATACGAAGAAACTAGGCGTTGTAACAGATCCAAACATGGAAGCATTACTACAATTAAAGCCATCTGAAATTTATGTGGATGAAAAATATGCTGGTAAAGATGTAGCGAAATACGAAAAAATTGCAAAAACACATTCTTTCAATTTAGATGAAGGCACGTGGAGAGATCATTTAAAACAAGTAGGTAAACTTGTAAACCGTGAGAAAGAAGCAGATAAATATGTTCAAGACTATGAAGAACAATCAAAACGAGTAAAAAGTTTAATAGATAAAGAACTAGGTAATAACGAAAAAGTAATGGCAATACGCGTGACTGCAAAAGAATTACGTGTATTTAGTACGAAAAGACCGATGGGACCAATTTTATTCCAAGACTTAGGATTACAACCTGCAAATGGTGTAGAGAAAATTGATGGAAACCGACCTTTCGAAGTCATTTCACAAGAAGTACTACCTGACTTTGATGCGGATGCTATTTTTGTTGTCGTAAATAGAGATGATAAAGCAAAAGCTGCATTTAAACAACTACAAGAAACACCAATTTGGAAAGATTTAAAAGCTGTTAAAGGCAAGCATGTATACATTATTAATGACCAACCATGGCTTGACTATTCTGCTTTAGGTAACAAAATGGCAATGGATGAAGCAGAGAAAATGTTTACGAAATAATACAGTTTTGCTATTAGGAAAGGCCCTCTAAATTTGGAGGGTCTTTTTATTATTTTTATTGTTTTTATTGTTGTTATTGTTTTTGTTGTTAGAATAAATAAAAAATTATACAATGAAGTTAATTTAATGTAGAGGAGATGTGCCAATGTCAGCGCTTATTGTAAGTATCCCGTTCATACAAGAGTATATGGAAAAAGGGGATAAATAGGCTAGAATTATTGTCCCCGCTATTTAAAAAGGGGGAGTTTCAGATGACAATTAATCTTTTTCAAGATAAAACAATTAAATTATCAGCTGTTAGAGAAACAGATACTAAAGTAATGGCTAAGTGGCAAGAGGATAGTGAGTATTTAAGAAATGTAGATACAGACTTAGCATGCCCGCAATCTTTACATGAAATAGCGAGTGATGGACTATTTAAGGGACGAAGATCGAATAGTATTTCTTTCATGTTAAGAACAGTTCATGATGATCGTTTAATTGGTTTTGTTGCAATTCATGGCATAGAGTGGAATAACAGAACAGGTTTATTAGCAATTGGTATAGGAGATACAAAAGATAGGGGAAAAGGATATGGGAAAGAAGCAATACATCTTATTTTAAAGTATGCCTTCTATGAAATGAATTTACACCGCGTCGGTCTGGATGTTATTTCTTATAATAAAGCAGCCATTGCGCTATATAAAAAGATGGGTTTTCAAATGGAAGGGTGTATGAGAGAAGCAGTTCAAAGAGATGGAAAGTGTTTTGATCGTATCATTATGGGGATATTGAGGGATGAATGGATAGAGCTGCAAGATTAGAAAGTATATTCAATATTATATATGTAGTATGCAGGAGATATAATGATAATTGGCGGAATTTTACAGTGTACTGATTGAATTTATAAGGAGTCATGCGAGATGAACTTAGAAAAAAGTAAGCCAGTAAACGAAGAGGTCGCTGAATTAAAAGAATTAATTAAAGAATTGCACGGAAGTGTACACCAACTTCAAAGTGAAGTGCAGCAACTAAGGCATGAAAGACCGGTCGTTGAAGTGAGAAAAGGTGTTCAACTATCACCAGCAATAGTCGGACAAATTGGTGGTATGATTTTAGGTGGATTAGCAATTATAGGTATATTTTGGTGATGAAAAAAGGTTTGTAGCATAGTGCTGCAAACCTTTTGTATTTGATGATATAATTTCGTACACTACAATTTCTACATTAAATAACGTAAATAAATGTAAGCATGTGATAACAATAGCGCAATGATAGTTAAGGGGAAACCGATTTTTAAGAAGTCCATATAAGAGAATCCATGTCCTTCACGTTTTGCAATACCAGCAACGACTACGTTTGCTGATGCTCCGATTAACGTTCCGTTTCCTCCTAAGCAAGCTCCAAGAGATAATGCCCACCATAATACTTCGATTTGCGGGGAATCGACAGATAGTCCGAGTCCTGTAGCCAAATCTTGAATAAGTGGAATCATTGTTGCAACAAATGGAATGTTGTCAATTGTCGCAGATGCAATGCCAGATACCCATAAGATAAGTATGGCAGCGAAACCGATATCGCCATTTGTTACGTCAAGTACTTCTTTTGCGAGTGAAGAAATGAGTCCGATATCAATTAATCCGCCAACGAGAACGAATAGTCCGGCGAAGAAGAAAATGGTTACCCATTCAACGTGGGCAAATACATCTTCAATATCATGTTCTTTCACACCGATTAACATAAGAAGTGTAGCACCCGTCATCGCAATAACGGCAGCGTCTACATGGATGATAGAATGGAGTACAAATCCTAAAATAGTTAGTCCTAAAATCGTAATGGATTTTAAAAGGAGGCTTTGATCTTTAATATAATCTTTTTCGTTTAATGCCATTAGTATTTTAATTTGCTCAGTTGTTGTTTTTAGTTTGTTACGATACATGAAGTAAATAATGCCAAGTGTAACGATAGAAATAATAATTACGATTGGAGCTAAGTTTAGTAAAAAAGCATTAAAGTCTAAGTGCTTATTTGCTGATCCAATCATAATGTTAGGCGGATCACCGATTAATGTTGCTGTTCCGCCTATATTTGAAAATAGTACTTCTGAAATCAAGTAAGGAACAGGGTTTACTTTTAAAATACGTGTAATGGATAGTGTAACAGGTACGATTAACAATACGGTCGTTACGTTATCCAAAAATGCAGAACCGACAGCGGTTAATAGGGATAACAATAATAAAATGCGGATTGGTTTTCCACCAGCTGCTTTTGCCGCTTTAATGGCTACAAATTCAAATACGCCTGATTGGCTCGTAATATGTACGAGAATCATCATCCCGATTAATAGGGTGATCGTTTCCCATTGAATATGTGATGTGAAAGCAGTATGTAAATCTACAATTCCAAAAATAATCATAATAGCAGCACCGAATAGTGCGATTACAGCACGATTCAATTTCTCAG
This sequence comes from Bacillus sp. NPDC057893, assembly GCF_042796455.1. Lineage (NCBI taxonomy): Bacteria > Bacillati > Bacillota > Bacilli > Caryophanales > Bacillaceae > Bacillus > Bacillus sp. NPDC057893. The sequence continues at coordinate 1,406,058 of NZ_JBHVNG010000001.1, forward strand.
AAATAATAAAACCGTATGTGACTAAAAATACGGCAATTGCAAAATAATATTGCCAATTTGCTACTTCATGTGCTGAATGTTCCAAGCTTGTCACCTTCTTTAAAGTATGTATTCAATTGTAAAAATGCATCCCTCTGCATAATTTATATTGTAGCAAATTCAAAAAAGAAAGAAAACTATTTAACAAAGTGAAGGAAAAAATGTGAATTCTACATAGGATATAAAAAAATAACAAAACACAGTGCAAATTATTAGGAAAAGTGGGCGTTGTCCTCTAATATAGAGATAGCAATTTACATTATTTTTGCGTAAAATGGTTTAAAGAGGTGAATTCCGATGGAAATAGTAAAAGATAGTTCTCTTATTCAAAATGAAATTGAACGTTTTGTAAATAAAGATGTATATATTCATTTAGAAACGACAAACGGAGCGTATGCATCACACATAAATGAAAAGATGATGACAGTTGGTGCTTTCATTCGAAATGCAATCATTCGTTTTGAACGCGGGAAAATAACTGGAATAAATCCATACCGAGTTGGTCTAAAAATGGATCATGGCTGGGTATATGCTGAAGGTATTACGCACTGGGAAGTAGACGATCAAGAGCGTTTATTACTAGCTGGACATGATAATCTAGGCCGCCTAGCAGTTGCGCTTGAATTAAGCTTAACACCATTTAAGTAAGAAGGAGGGAAACTTATGGAGAGACATGTACTTGTTGTATTTCCGCATCCAGATGATGAGGCGTATGCTGCGGGAGGAACAATTCGCTTATTAACAGATCAAGGAGTACCTGTAACGTATGCATGTGGTACTCTTGGACAAATGGGACGTAACATGGGGAAAAACGTATTCGCTAACCGTGAAACGATTCCAAATATCCGCGAGAAAGAATTGAAAGAAGCTTGTGAAGCGATGGGCATTAAAGATTTAAGAATGCTGGGCTTCCATGATAAAACGTTAGAGTTTGAAGATGTTGATTTCGTTGCAGACAAAATTGAAGCGATCATTCAAGAAGTAAATCCATCTCGAATTATTACATTTTATCCTGAGCACGGCGTACATCCAGACCATAATGCATTTGGCCGCGCTGTAGTTCGCGCTGTATCACGTATGCCAAAAGAAGAGCGCCCAGTCATTCATGCAGTTGCAATTACGAAAAATCGTGAAGCTGTACTAGGTGAACCGGACGTTGTAAATAATATTAGTGAAGTATTTGAACAGAAATTAGCTGCACTAAGTGCGCACCGTTCACAAACAGAAGCAATGCTTGAAGACACGCATGCAAAAATAAAAAATAAAGATGCAGCAACATTAAAATGGCTGCAACTTGAACAATTTTGGACTTATAAATGGGAGTAGGCTAGAAGGACATCTTCTAGTAGCTCTTACATATAAAAAGCGCCGTCACTTGTGTGATGGCGCTTTTTTTGGTGAAGTGTGGTGTGCTATTTTTTTGTACTAGCCAAATACATGAGCATGTGGAATTTTTCGTCTCTTACATGATAATCAAAATAAGGTCCTGGATCTGTACAGTAACCAATATTTTCACTTTGCGTGATTTGAAATTCGTGACCTGAAAAATTTTTTTCTAAGTATTTTGGATATAAAATATGTTCGTGAGAATTTGGATATAAGGCTGAAATGTTTTTCAAGGATTTAGCCGAGCTATCATAATACGAGTATCCGCCGACAATCGTTGAACTGTTATGTAAATAGTTTTTTAGAACGTGAAGCGGAAACTGCGGATTTAGTAGTGAAAAATCAGTTATTGTAAAACTATCCACAAAAACATCGATGCTAAACGGTTTCAATGGTAGATTTAAATCGGAATTCAAAATATAAAGGACGCGTGGCTTCGGATTCATACGCTCAATTCTGTTTCTAACCTTCTTGAGCATCTCAAGTGAATAGCCACTAAATACATAGGATGCGCTCGTTTCAAGAACATCGATATATTTGGGTAGTGACACGAAAGCGTCAACGTTTGTTTCCACAATTAATTTGTTTTTCAAATCTATATTTTGTAGAACTTTTTGAAATTGAAAATTAATTTTTTCAAATAAGTTAATCATTTTGGGATTGATTTCTTTAATCGTTTCTTTATCGTAAAAATAAGATGGATAAGGAGACGTCTCGTACAAGTTTGCGGTAATAATAATACCTTCCTCGATAGCTGCTTCGTATCCACAGCTACAAGTTAAACTCCCCGTGTGAATGTAGACTTTTTTAATCGTTACATCTTTCATTTCAAGGGGAATGCGGCATTTCGGACAATAGAGCAGATTTACAAAGTCAAGTGGAATCCCTGTAACATTCTCTTCTTTAGGTGAAGGTGAGCTAGTTTGAACCGCCTTTTCAATCAAATGAATCGCTTTTGATATGTCTTCTTTTTTATTGTTTAGCTCGTTCTTTTTATCAGTGAGTAAGTTGTTGTAGTAGTCGATATCCTCATGGTCCGAGAAGTTTGTGACACGTCGATACGATAAAATTCGTTGGATTTCTATCAATGAAAAATGGAATTTTTTCAGCTCAGTAATAAAAGTCATGTCGTCGAAACACAATTGGTTCATTTGATACTGGGTGTTTTTTTTGTCTGGTATTAATAATCCTAGTTCAATGTAATAACGAACTGTATCGGTTGTCACATGAAAAAGCTTCGCAAATGTACCAATCTTCATAGATGTACCCCCTGATGAAAAAAGTGGAGTTACTCCACTTTTTTCGCAAAATGAATTCAAAAAACTCTCAAATGGCTATTGACTTGGAGGAAACTCCAAGTCATATTATTAATTTAATAAATGTGAATATTTTGAATATTTTTGACTGTATTGTAACATACATGTCACGAAAGGAGAAGGATTAGCTATGGATAAGATGGATCATATGGATACTCTCTCACTTTGGAAAGCGACTGCAAACAGCTATGACAAAGGAAAACCTCTTGAAGGAAATGAAGAGGCGGATGTTGTCATTATTGGTGCAGGTTTCACAGGTCTTTCTTCTGCATATCATTTGCAAAAGTTAGGGAAGAGTGTCATTGTCCTTGAGCAGGAAACAATCGGATATGGCGCAAGCGGTCGCAACGGCGGGATGGTATTGCCGGGCTATAAGTCAACGATGCAGGAGCTTGCCAAGAAGTATGGTGCCGAAGAGGCGAGACAGCTTAACGATCTTTCTCTGCTTAGTGTTGAATTAGTTAAAAACATTATCGACGAGCATCAAATCAACTGTAATTTTAGAAAGACAGGTCACATTGTGGCAGCTTACAAAGCCAAGCATTTTGAAGGATTGAAACATGAAAGCGAATACTTAAACAAAAATTTTGGATATGAATGTAGCGTGCTTAATCGAAGTCAGTTGCATCAAGAAATTGATTCCCCGCAATATTATGGTTGCTTAGTCGACAACTCGAGTTACTCATTCCAACCACTGAACTATGCAATTGGTTTGGGAGAAGCAGCTAAATCAATTGGTGCAAAAATCTTTGAGCATTCGAAAGCACTATCTATTGAGTACGGCCGAAATAGTGTGAAAGTTGTTACAGAAAAAGGTACTGTTACAGCGAAAGACATTATTGTTGCTACAGATGGTTACTCTGGAAAAATCATGGCTGAACTGAATAAAGGCGTACTACCAATTTCGGCACGCATTATTGCTACTGAACAGCTTTCAGAAACACTTTTGAATAGCGTCATTCCTAAAGATCGCATGGTTTTTGATACGAGTAGTTTTCTTTACTATTTCAGGCGTACACCAGATAATCGGATCGTATTTGGCGGTGGTGATATTCGTCCGAACTTAGGTGATGCCGTTTATCAAAGTGTTTACGATGCCATGGTTAAAATAATGCCAAAACTAGAAGGAAGCAAGATTGATTACAGGTGGGGTGGATTTATCGGTGTGACAATTGATACGTTCCCGGTTATCGGTAGATCTAAAGAAGGCGCATATTTTGCAACTGGTTATACAGGCCACGGCGCGTCTCTCTCAACATTGTTTGGTAAGTTATTGGCACAATGGATTGTTACGGGGAATGCAGGTGGATATCGATTTGAAAAGGAACGCCTCAAATCATTCCCATTCTATAATCAGAAAACGATGCTGGTTAATATAGCACATATTGGTTTCAAACTGGTAGATATTATTGCGTAAAGGAGAGGTGTTTATGGAAATTAACATGTTCATTGACGGAAAATGGGTAGAAGCATTATCGGGTGCTAGACGAAATATTATCAATCCTGCAACTGAAGAGGTTATTGCGACGTCTGCCCATGGATCAGCAGATGATGCGAAGATAGCAATCCAGGCGGCTCGTAAAGCGTTTGACAGCGGAATTTGGTCAGATTTATCGGCTGATGAAAGAGCTGATTATCTATATAAGATTGCAGACCGTCTTGAAGAGAAGACAGCTGAAATTGCACGTTTGGAAACTGCAAATAACGGTAAAGTTATTCGTGCAACAACCTATGTAGATATTCCTGTATCGGTTCAATGCTTCCGCTATTATGCTGACTTGATTAAAGGTATGAAAAAGGAATCTTACAATCGTGATGATTCTTCAGAAACGATTGTTATTCATGAACCAATTGGTGTTTGTGGACTAATTGTACCTTGGAACTTCCCGCTTATGCTAGCTGTTTGGCAAATTGCTCCTGCACTTGCCGCAGGAAATACAATTGTAATTAAGCCAGCCGACGTCACTCCTGTAAGCGTATTCAAATTATTTGAAATCATCGAAGAGGTTGGACTTCCGGACGGAGTAGCAAACCTAGTATTAGGACCTGGCTCAAAGGTTGGAAATGAGCTTGCAGAGAGTCACGATGTTGACAAAGTTGCCTTTACCGGTGGAACAAAAACAGGTCAAAGTATTATGCGCGCAGCTGCGGGCAATCTGAAAAAAGTCACACTTGAATTAGGCGGGAAATCTCCACTTATGGTGTTTGACGATGTGGATTTTGAAACGGCAGTCGATAATGCGATGTTTGGTATTTTCCACAACGCTGGGCAAGTTTGTTCAGCTGCATCCCGTTTGCTTGTACAAGAGACCATTTACGATAAGTTTGTTGAAAGATTGGCCGAGCGTGCGAACAAAATTGTAGTTGGAAACGGAGAAAGCGAGAATATCGAAATGGGAGCTCTCACAACCGAGTCTCATATGAATGACGTTTTACATTATATAAAGAGTGGAATTGAAGAAGGTGCAAAATTAGTTTGTGGTGGTAAACGTTTAACAGAAAATGGGCTTGATCGAGGGTTTTTCATCGCACCAACAATCTTTGCTGATGTAAATGCAGATATGTGTATTGTTAAGGAAGAGATTTTTGGACCAGTCCTTGTTGTACAGAAATTTAAAGATGAGGAAGATGCGATCCAAAAAGCGAATGATTCCATTTATGGATTAGCCGGTGCTGTATTTACTGAAGATATGGACCGAGCAAAACGTGTCATTAGTAAATTGCGTGCGGGAATTACTTGGATTAATAGTTATCATCTTGCTTATGTTGAAGGTCCTTGGGGCGGATATAAGCAAAGTGGAATCGGTAGGGCTTTAGGTGTTGCCGGACTGGAGCACTTTATGGAAACGAAGCAAATCAATATCCACCAGCATGCCAATCCTGTAGGTTGGTATGTGAATTAATTGAGCTTAACTTGCTATATAAATTATTTGTAAGGGGATATGCTCATGAAAATAGTGGACAACCGTCCGTCATCGAACATAGAGAAGCCAGAAGGAATGAATAAGTCGGTGGATGATTCAGTGCTCGGAACCAAAAGTATTCCGTTACTATATTTACGGTTTGCTTTGGCAGGAATTATGGCTAATGTAATTCTAGGAGTTGTATCGGTTATCGATGGCTATTTCGTCAGTGGCTTTCAGGAGCTGGAAATCGAAGGGATAGGAATTGGATTTACCGTTATGGTTATTACCCGTATGATCGGTGTTCTTTTGGGTGTGGGAGCCGGAGCGGTCATTTCACTTCGACTGGGAAAAGGAAAGCTAGAAGAAGCTAGAAGTATTATGGGACAAACTTTATGGTTTACTCTTTCCCTTTCCTCTTTGTTAGCTATACTTGGATTGGCCTTTGAAACTGATATTATGATTCTATTTGGAGCAAGTGATGAAGCGCTTCCGTATGCGGTGCAATATAGCCGACTACTATGGATTTCGTTGCCATTAACGATATTGGCCGTTGTATTAAGTATTTTAGCTAATATCGATGAAAAACCTATATTATCAATGAACAGTTGGTTAGTCGCAGCGGCTGTGGCTGGAATTATGGAATGGATTATGGTAGTGAAGTATGACATGGGGATGATGGGTTCTTCATGGGCTAATACGATTTCGCAATCGATTCCTGTTCTCTTAATCTTTTATTTCTGGTTTGGTAAAACAAAACTTAAGCCGAAAATGAAAGACATGATGATAAATTTCAAGAAAATTGGTGAAGTAGTTTGGACAGGTTTTGCATCTTTCTCTAGTCAGTTCATGATGTTTATTGCAATTATTTTCACCAACAATTTACTGCAAAGCTACGGTGGTGGTCTACACGTTGCAGCTTTCACGATTCAAAATGGTTACATTACAAATCTCCTCGCTTTAGCGGCGCTCGGTGGGATGACAGGGCTTCAACCAATTATTAGTTATAATTACGGTGCAGGCAACCTTGATCGTGTGAAACAAGCAATTAAGATGGGACTCATTTTTACAGTTTCCTTCTTTGTAATTGTGACAGCCATATTAATCATTTTTGCAGATCCAATTGTGTCATTTTTTTCCGGTGGTAATCCTGAATTGCAAAAACTGGGCATTTGGACGACGGTTGTATTCAATTGTTTGTTTACACTTAGTGCAGTTAGCTTGCTTGTCTCTGGTTATTTTGAATCACAGGAGAGAAACTGGTCCGCAACGTTTATTAGTGTAAGCAAAATATTATTGTTCATGTTACCATTTCTATTTATTTTCCCGAAATTCTGGGGTGTAGAAGGTGTATGGTACGCTGCTCCTGCTGCAGAAATTCCAGGTGTTCTCATTGCCATATACTTTATGAGAAAAGAGTTCAAACGTTTAAAAGTTACCAATGTTAATACAGCTACCAATGTTAAAACAGTAGATTTATAGGAACGTATTCCGTCAAAATTACCAATAAGAAAGAGGGATATCATCATGTTTTTTGCGAAAAAAATTACAGCAGAAGAAGCAGAGCAACTACGTGCCAACGCATGGGAACCGTGGGTAGGCGAACCGAATAAAGGAACGTGGCATGTAGAAGAACAGGAAGTTTTCTATGTGACAGCCGGTGAAGTGTTTATTACTGTTGATGGAAAAAAGTATCATGTTACAAAGGATTGGGTTGTTTCCTTGGCTAAGGACCTCGTTTGTGAATGGGATTGCCCAGTATTTTTGAAAAAGAATTATAAGATGAACCATGAGATCCATCTGAAATAATGTGAACTGGGGGAGTGGACAAATGCTAAGCAGATGACTGCTCCTGCGTATGCAATGGATAAGATTAAGATTAGTAATGTTGAAGAAATGGATGCAAATAAGTTTACATACCGTCAAATGAATGCGCTTTCTTTTGTGAGTGCAATAACATAGGATGGTTATTTTAAAATAGGAGGTTTCACCATGGTAGTAACGAAAAATGTACAAACGTTGAAAAACTATATTGGCGGACAATGGATAGAATCCACAAGTAAGCAAGTTGAAGATGTACCAAATCCAGCAACAGGAGAGATTATTGCTCGTGTGCCGCTTTCGACTAAAGAAGATTTAGATAGAGCTGTAGCAACTGCTAAAGAAGCATTCAAAACATGGAGAAAGATCGCTGTTCCTCGGCGTGCGCGGATTCTCTTTCGTTATCAACAGCTATTGATTGAAAACTGGGAAGAGTTAGCTAAACTCGTAACCTTGGAAAACGGAAAAAGTTATCAAGAAGCATACGGTGAAGTACAGCGGGGGATTGAATGTGTTGAATTTGCCGCAGGCGCACCCACTTTAATGATGGGAGAACAACTTCCCGATATTGCTACTGGTGTTGAATCAGGGATGTATCGTTACCCGATCGGAGTAATCGCAGGAATAACGCCATTTAACTTTCCGATGATGGTGCCATGCTGGATGTTTCCACTCGCGATTGCATGCGGAAATACGTTTGTATTAAAACCATCTGAAAGAACACCGCTATTGGCTAATCGCATAGCTGAACTGTTTAAAGAAGCAGGTCTTCCAGATGGAGTACTAAATATTGTGCATGGTGCACATGACGTTGTTAACGGCATTCTTGACAATGAGGATGTCAAGGCTGTATCTTTCGTTGGTTCTCAACCTGTGGCTGAGTATATATATAAAACAGCAGCAGCTAACGGCAAACGTGTACAAGCTCTTGCAGGGGCAAAAAATCATTCGATCGTATTAAAAGATGCGGACCTTAGTTCTACAGTGAAAGAAATTACAAATGCTGCTTTCGGTTCAGCTGGTGAACGATGCATGGCGGCAGCTGTTGTTGTCGTGGAAGAAGATGTTGCAGATGAGCTCGTTAATAGACTACTACAAGAGGCTAATGCTATTACGATTGGTAATGGCCTGGAAGAAGGTGTTTTCCTTGGTCCTGTTATTCGTGACGGACATAAAGAGCGTACACTCGGATACATTCAATCCGGTGTAGAGCAGGGAGCGACACTTATTCGTGACGGACGTGAAGACGATGCAGCAAACAGCCAAGGTTATTTTGTTGGCCCAACGATTTTTGACAATGTGACAAAGGAAATGAAAATCTGGCAAGATGAAATCTTCGCACCGGTTCTTTCTGTGGTACGCGTAAAAGACTTGATGGAAGCGATTCATGTTGCTAATGCATCACCGTTCGCAAATGGTGCATGCCTGTACACAAATAGTGCTAAAGCCATTCGTGAATTTCGTGAAGAAATTGATGCAGGTATGCTTGGGGTCAATCTTGGAGTTCCGGCTCCAATGGCATTCTTCCCATTCTCAGGGTATAAGAAATCCTTCTATGGTGATCTCCATGCAAATGGAAAAGATGGCGTAGAATTCTATACTCGCAAGAAAATGCTTACGGCTCGTTATTGAAAGAGTGATGTGAAATCATAAAAAGATAGAATGGAGTTGGTGATTGTGCAAGCGACAGAGAAAACACAAAGTTTGAAAAAAACAGATGAAAAGTACCTTTGGCATGCAATGAGAGGAGCAGCCCCTAGTCCAACGAATTTAATTATCACAAAAGCAGAAGGGGCATGGGTGACGGATATTGATGGAAACCGTTATTTAGACGGTATGTCCGGTCTTTGGTGCGTGAATGTTGGGTATGGTCGAAAGGAGCTTGCAAGGGCGGCTTTTGAACAGCTTGAAGAAATGCCATATTTCCCTCTGACACAAAGTCATGTTCCTGCTATTAAATTAGCAGAGAAATTGAATGAATGGCTTGATGATGAATATGTCATTTTCTTTTCTAACAGTGGATCGGAAGCAAATGAAACGGCGTTTAAAATTGCTCGTCAATACCATCAACAAAAAGGTGATCATGCACGTTATAAGTTTATTTCACGCTATCGTGCTTATCACGGTAACTCAATGGGGGCTCTTGCGGCAACAGGTCAAGCACAGCGAAAGTATAAATATGAACCACTCGGACAAGGGTTCTTGCATGTAGCACCGCCTGATACGTATCGCAATCCAGATGATGTTCGTACACTGACAAGTGCTGATGAAATCGATCGTGTTATGACATGGGAGTTAAGTCAAACAGTAGCCGGCGTGATTATGGAGCCGATTATTACCGGGGGCGGCATTTTGATGCCTCCTGATGGATATATGGAAAAAGTAAAAGAAATTTGCGAGAAGCACGGTGCGTTGCTCATTTGTGATGAAGTTATATGTGGATTTGGCCGGACTGGGAAGCCATTTGGATTTATGAATTATGGCGTTAAACCAGATATCATTACAATGGCAAAAGGTATTACAAGTGCGTATCTTCCTTTGTCAGCAACAGCAGTTAGACGAGAGGTTTATGAGGCATTCGTAGGCAGTGATGATTATGATCGTTTCCGCCATGTAAATACGTTCGGAGGAAATCCTGCTGCTTGCGCCTTAGCTTTGAAGAATTTAGAAATTATGGAGAATGAGAAACTCATTGAGCGTTCCAAAGAATTGGGTGAACGACTGTTATATGAACTAGAGGATGTAAAAGAACATCCAAACGTAGGAGATGTTCGCGGAAAAGGCCTTCTTTTAGGTATTGAACTAGTGGAGGATAAGCAAACAAAAGAACCGGCTTCTATTGAAAAGATGAACAAAGTCATCAATGCTTGTAAAGAAAAAGGTCTAATTATTGGTAAAAATGGTGACACTGTTGCAGGTTACAATAATATTTTACAGCTTGCGCCTCCATTAAGCATCACAGAGGAAGACTTTACTTTTATCGTTAAAACAATGAAAGAATGTTTAGCTCAACTGTAATTAATTATTGATGAATTTTGCTGGGAAGCGGAACAGCATCTCGAGAGATATATCTTTAAATATGGAACGAATTACTCTAAAAGAGTAATTCCGAAAGGGCTGAGTTTATGAAAGCTGATGTTGTATTGATAAATGGAGAAGTTATTACAGTAGACCAAAAGAATACAGTGGCCGAAGCTGTAGCAATAAAAGATAATCGTATCGCAGTTGTTGGTTCAAATCAGGAGGTTAAGAGTTTTATAGGAGAAAAAACGAATGTAATTGACCTGCAAGGAAAAACGCTTCTTCCTGGATTCATTGATTCCCATCTTCACCTCATTTCTTATGGGCAAAATCAGTTGGCTGTCAGTTGTAAAGCTGAACATATTGATTCTATCGAGGCTTTGTTAGATGATCTGAAAAAGAAGGCATTAGAAACGCCAAAAGGTGAATGGATACGTGCTTGGGGCTTTAATGAAACCGCTGTGAAGGAAAAGCGTTATCCAACAATTACTGAGCTGGATGAAATTTCAGTTGAACATCCTATTATTATAACTCGTACTTGCCACCATATAAGCGTAGTGAACAGCAAAGCATTAGAAATTGCGCGAATTAACGAGAACACACCGAACACGAGTGGGGGAGTTATTGAAAAGGATCAGGCAGGAAAGCTTACAGGAAGGTTAATTGAAGCAGCAAATATGGGGATGAGTGAGGTTGCAAGTTATAAAGAGAGTGAACTGATGAAGGCAGTGAAAATTGCATCAGATCATTTCGTTGCAGCTGGCATAACGAGTATACATGACGCAGGTGGAGATGGACCGGAGAGTTTTCGTTTACTACAACAAGCTGTGAAGAGTAGGGATATTCGTGTCAGAATATATGCAATGATATGTCAAATAAATAACTCCCATGAATTTGTTAATAAAATGGTCGAAGCTGGTGTGGTAACTGGTACCGGAGATGAGAGATTTAAAGTTGGACCAGCTAAATTGTTTACAGATGGAAGCAGCACGGGTCCTACAATTGCAACTCGTAAGTCATATTCTAGTGACTCTAACAATTATGGTATTCTTTATTATAGTGAGGAAGAAATCTATCAAGTTTTAGGTGAAGCACATAAAAAAGGCTATCAAATCACTGTACATGCACAAGGTGATAAAGCTATTGAAATGTATTTGAATTGTGTAGAAAAGGCGCTAGAGGAATCACCAAGAAAGAATCACCGTCATCGGATTGAGCACGCGGGAATTTCTTCACCAGATTTACAAGAGAGAATGAAAACCCTCGAGATAGTTCCAATTCCAAATCCTCCTTTTCCATATGAATTTGGAGAGATATATGCACGGCATTATGGTGAGCGTGTTAACCACATGTACGCTGTTCGTGATTTTATTGATCGTGGCATCATTGCAGCAGGTAGTTCGGACGCGCCAGTTACTGATTATAATCCTTTATTAGGAATTCATGTTGCCGTTAATAGAAAAAGTAAGTCTGGGATGGAGATTGGTGTGAATCAATCTGTAAGCGTAATGGAAGCTATTAAACTATACACCCTGAATGGCGCTTATGCGAGTTTTGAAGAAGAGATAAAAGGAAGTATAGAGGCCGGAAAGTTAGCGGATTTAGTTGTATTAAATGACAGCATTTTAAATGTCAATCCAGACCAAATTAAAGATTTAAAAGTAGAAACAACGATTATTGATGGAGAAATTATCTATCAAGAAGAACAATCAGTGAAAATTTAATGTAGATTCAGAGAATATTACAGGAGCACCTCGCGTATATGAAGCAGCTGGAATGGAAGTACAGAGTAAATTTGTTCGTTTTGATGAGGAAGTTTTGTTGGAAGATAAAGAAGAAGTCCAGTGATGAATTGCTGGGCTTTTTTGTTTTTGTACTACTAAGGACCACTTTTCAGAAATGAGAATTGAGTGATTAAGACTGGACGGATGTATTGGGTATGCAAAGAGAAGTAATTGTACTAATATATTAAACCTTCAGGCAGATATGTGAACAGAGCGTATGGGGAATGTGGAAATAGAATTTAAAATTGACAGTAGCAATGGAAATGAAATTCATTTAAATGGTGGAAAAGTGTAGTATAAACAATACATATTAATGTGTATGTGATAAATAACCGAGGTGAATACTTTCTCCTCGGTTATTTATATTGTAATAATATTCATACTAGAATCATATTGAAAAGATGTATTTTATTGTTAATTTAGTTAAAAATTAATCAGATTTATGTATAATGATTTATTGAAAAAATAATTGAACTTTTCAGATAAATGAATTAATATGAAGTAAGCAATTTTAAGTTTTATAGAAAATAGGAAGATGAGGGGTTTTGGAAATTTTATAAGAGGCAAAATAAGATTTTAGGATAGCTTTAAAGTTAGTCTAAAATGACGTTTGTTTCATCATTTTCAAGCCAAAGAGGAATTAGGGTAAAGCATCTTACTTTAAATGCGGCTATGAATCATCTAAGAGGGGGAAATGAAGTGGCAAACAAAGAATTGAAACGAGGTTTAGAAGCACGTCATATTCAAATGATTGCTTTAGGCGGAACAATTGGTGTCGGTTTGTTTATGGGGTCAGCCAGCACGATTAAATGGACAGGTCCGTCAGTAATGCTTGCATATGCAATTGCAGGTATTTTCATCTTCTTCATTATGCGCGCCATGGGAGAAATGTTGTATATGGAGCCAAGCACAGGTTCATTTGCGACATTTGGTCACAAGTATATTCATCCGCTAGCTGGTTATATGACAGCGTGGAGTAACTGGTTCCAGTGGGTTATCGTTGGGATGTCAGAGATTATCGCAGTTGGGGCATATATGAAATATTGGTTCCCAGATTTACCAGCTTGGATACCTGGTGTTATCGCAATGGTTATTCTTGGTGCTGCTAACTTAATTTCGGTTAAGTCATTTGGTGAATTTGAATTTTGGTTTGCAATGATTAAAATTGTTACGATTTTATTAATGATTATTGCCGGATTCGGTCTCATTTTCTTTGGAATTGGGAACGGAGGAGAAGCAATTGGTATATCTAATCTGTGGAAAAATGGTGGTTTCTTCACAGGTGGTTTTTCAGGATTCTTCTTTGCGCTATCACTTGTAGTTGGGGCATATCAAGGTGTGGAATTAATCGGGATTACTGCTGGTGAAGCGAAAGATCCGAAGAAGACACTTACTAGAGCAATTCAAAGCACAATTTGGCGTATTCTAATTTTCTATATTGGTGCTATTTTCGTTATTGTAACTGTTTATCCTTGGGATCAATTAAGTTCAATTGGTAGTCCGTTCGTAGCAACTTTTGCGAAAGTTGGTATTACGGCAGCTGCGGGACTTATTAACTTCGTTGTTATTACAGCCGCAATGTCTGGTTGTAACAGTGGTATTTATAGTGCTGGACGTATGCTTTATACACTAGGTGTAAATGGACAAGCACCGAAATACTTTACGAAGATCTCTAATAACGGTGTACCTTTATTCGGTACAGTTGGTGTAATTATCGGTTTAGCGGTTGGTGTTGTTTTAAGTTATATTGCACCGAAAAACTTATTCGTATATGTATATAGTGCGAGTGTACTTCCTGGTATGGTACCATGGTTTGTTATTTTAATTAGTCAAATGCGTTTTAGAAAAGAAAAGGGAGCAGAGATGAAAGATCATCCATTCAAAATGCCATTTGCTCCTGTTACAAACTATTTAACAATTGCCTTTTTAATTATGGTATTAATCGGAATGTGGTTTAACGATGATACTCGTATTTCACTAATTGTAGGTATTGTTTTCTTAGCTATCGTAACAATTAGTTTCTATGCTTTCGGAATAGGGAAGAGAGCTCCGTTAGACGTTCAAAATGATCAAGAGATTTCAAGTAAATAAAGGTAAAAAAGTCCGATTTCTTATTTAGAAATCGGACTTTTTTATTAAAACTTTTCTAATACAATCTTCCCAATTGTACGTCCACCTTCAAGTAATGCATGTGCTTTTCTAAGGTTTTCTGAATTTATAGGTGTTAACGTATCGTTTAAAGTTGTACGAAGGATACCTTCATCTAATAATTCGCTCACTTTGTTTAATAGTTCATGCTGCGTACTCATATCACCAGTTTCATACATCGCTTTTGTAAACATAAACTCCCAAACGAATGTAGCACTTTTACTTTTTAAAATTCCCATCTCAAGAGGGTGTTCATTTTCTACGATAGAGCAAATTTTTCCTTGTGGTTTAATAATGTCACCCATCGCGTGCCAATGTTGGTCTGTATTATTCAAGCAGAAGATGTAATCTACATCTTTTAGTCCAAATTCTAATAGTTGATCTTTTAAAGGTTGGTGATGGTTAACTATATAATCGGCACCGAATTTTTCAACCCAATGTATTGTTTCGTTGCGTGAAGCAGTTGCGATTACATTTAGTCCAGCCCATTTCGCAAGCTGAATTGCGATGGAACCTACACCACCAGCTCCGCCGATAATTAAAATGTTTTTAAATGAATTTTCATCTTTCTTATTATAATCAATCCCTAAACGTTCAAACAAACCTTCCCATGCTGTAATGGCTGTTAAAGGAAGTGCTGCAGCTTCAGCATCACTCAACGTTTTTGGTTTTTTACCAACGATTCTTTCATCAACTAGATGGTATTCACTATATGTACCTTGTCTCGTAATGCTTCCAGCGTAAAATACTTCATCGCCTTCTTTAAATAACGTACAACCTTCGCCAGTTTGCATAACAACACCACAAGCATCCCAGCCAAGTATTTTCGCTATATCTTCTTTTTTATCTTTCGGGGATCGGACTTTTGTATCAACTGGGTTAACGGAAATCGCATTAATCTTAACAAGCATATCTCTTCCTGTGGCAACAGGTCTTTCAACTTCAATATCAATTAAACTGTTTTCTTCTTCAATAGGTAAGTATTCATGTAAACCAATTGCTTTCATTTCTATTCCCTCCATTAAAGTAAGAGTCTGTTCTTTTTTATTATAGTAGGTAAAGTGTCATTATGTAAAAAAGTTGGGTCCTTTCCATTTTATTAAAGGCTTGTTTCAGCCTCATTTAGAACTATGTAACTGGAGAGGAGCCATCGTGTTGATGTTATAAGCGTCGGATGAAAGGTATACTTATTTTTCCAGTGTACCTTGCAATGAACAATACCAAGTGTTATATTATACTTGTAGTTACTTATTATAAAATAGTACTAAACAATAAATAGTAGTAGATGCCAATTAGAATAGGGTGAATGAATATTGAATGTACAATTTAAAAAAGGAGTTTTAGAACTTTGTGTTCTTGTCTTACTTGATAAGCAAGACCGTTATGGGTATGAATTAGTTCGGAGTATTTCCAATCAAATTGAAATATCAGAAGGGTCTGTTTATCCTCTACTTCGTAGATTAACTAAAGAAGAATATTTTACAACGTATTTACAGGAGTCTTCAGAAGGGCCTTCAAGGAAGTATTATAAACTGACGGATAAAGGTAGAACGTATTTGTATCAACTTTTGGAGGAATGGAATGAGTTTTCACAAGGTGTTAATCAATTAATAAAAGAAGGTGTACGTAATGACGAAAAATAAATTTTTACAACAATTAAATGCATCTCTAAAAAGATTATCTGAAAAAGAGCGTGCAGATATTTTAAAAGATTATGAAGAACATTTTACTTTCGGATTAGAGGAAGGGAAAAGTGAAGAAGAAATTGTAGCTTCATTAGGTTCTCCAGCTCAAATCGCCAAAGAGTTATTAGCAGATTATCATATTGAGAAAGTAACAGCAAGTGCAACAACAGGAAATGTTTTTCGGGCAATTTGGGCAGTAATTGGATTAGGTTTTTTCAATTTGTTAATCGTGCTTGGACCTGCAATTACATTAGCGGCATTGATTTTTTCAGGGTGGGTTCTAGGAATCTCATTTTTAGGTTCACCATTACTTGTTCTAGTTGATACTATTATACATCCAAATACATTCTTGCTATTTAATCTTTTCGTTTCTTTAGCACTTTGTGGACTTGGATATTTCATTGTAATTGCTATGTTATTTTTAACGAAGCTAGCAAAGAATGGATTTGTTCGTTATTTAAAGTTCAATATAGCACTAGTAAAAGGTGGTTTGAAGCATGATAAATAAAAAGAGTCTTTCAATCATTGCAGGTATTATTTTCATTATTGGTATTATAGGAAGTCTACTCACTTTTCGTTCAATTGCTGCAGTACCAATTTCAGAAGAAAAGGTCATTAACAATAATAATGTGTCAAGCGTCATTATCGATACGAATAATGTTCGTGTTAACACCTATCCTACAACAGATAGTAACATTAAAATAACATTAGATGGGGAAGTTAATCCTAACATAAAACGAACGTTGATTACGGATGATAAAGATTCGTCGCTTCTTATTTCATACAAAGAAAAACAACAGAGATGGTTTAACTTCAACATTTCCGAAGTATTGGCCCCATTAACATTAAATGTTTATCTGCCTGAAAAGCAATATGATTCATTAAAAGTTTCTAATAGTAATGGTTTCGTTTCTATAAAAAAATTAAACACAACGCATTTGAATGCCAATACAAACAATGGACGTGTTGAATTAAGAGAAATCAATTCGCCAAAAATTATCGCGGAAACAAACAATGGAATTATGGATTTCAAAGATATATTGGCACAAAATATTCATGTGAAATCGAACAACGGACGAATAATGCTAGACCATGTTGAAGGTGAAATAGAGGGGCAAACTAAAAATGGAAGTCTTACTCTGAAAACGAATGAACTGGATCGAAATCTCAATTTTACGACTCACAATGGAAAAATTAATATTGAAACCGAAAAAGAACCAACTAATGTGCAATTTAATGTTTCTGTCGACAATGGCAACGCGAATATCCTGAATAAATATAACGGGAATACGGTTATTGGAAAGGGAGAAAATTTAATTAAATTAAACACACATAACGGAAATATTACAGTGAAAAAACAATAGCATATTATCTTTTATAATCTCAGCTCGCCACACATAAAGAGCAATAATAAATAAGAAAAATAACTGACTCCTTTTCTCAACATGTAGGTAGTCGGTTATTTTATATTTAACATTCGTTTAAGTGTGTATCCGTTCCATTCGTATACTAGCGTTTGTTTCTGTATTGCTTAAAGTACTTTCTTACTTCGAACTTTATTTCAGAATACAAACAGTTGTTTTATTACTCTCGATTCTTAGGGGGGTAACGAATAGTAATTAACGATGTAAGGAGAATTTGTGAATGACTCAAAAATAATAGCTGAAACAATGAAAAGTGAGAAGGAGTTTATTTCTAACAAGAGGAATTCTTTACTATATTGTTTTATTCAAAACTAAATGTAAAGGTGGATACATAATGACAGTAAAGAAGCTTTATTTCGTTCCAGCAGGTCGTTGTATGTTAGATCATTCTTCTGTTAATAGTACGCTCACACCGGGGAATTTATTGAACTTACCTGTATGGTGCTATTTGTTGGAGACAGAAGAGGGGCCTATTTTAGTAGATACAGGTATGCCAGAAAGTGCGGTTAATAACGAAGATCTTTTCAACGGTACATTTGTTGAAGGACAGATTTTACCGAAAATGACTGAAGAAGATAGAATCATAAATATTTTAAAGCGCGTTGGATATGAGCCGGACGACCTTCTTTATATTATTAGCTCTCATTTGCATTTTGATCATGCGGGAGGAAATGGCGCTTTTACAAATACACCGATTATTGTGCAGCGTGCTGAATATGAGGCAGCCCTTCATAGAGAAGAATATATGAAAGAATGTATATTGCCGAATTTAAACTACAAAATCATTGAAGGGGATTATGAAGTCGTACCAGGTGTTCAATTATTGTATACACCAGGACATACCCCAGGGCATCAGTCACTATTCATTGAGACGGAGAACTCTGGCCCAGTGTTATTAACGATCGATGCATCGTATACGAAAGAGAATTTTGAAGATGAAGTGCCGTTCGCGGGGGTTGATTCGGAATTAGCTTTATCTTCAATTAAACGTTTAAAAGAAGTTGTTAGGAAAGAGAACCCAATTGTTTTCTTTGGACATGATATAGAGCAGGAAAAGAGCTGTAAAGTATTCCCTCAATATATATAAATAGAAAAAGTCATGAGCCTAGTAGCTCATGACTTTTTCTATTAAATAACCTTTTTAAATAAGTTATATACTTTTTTCGAATTACCTTCATTTAATTGATAATAAGTAAGATCTACGTCATCAGGAGAGTTTTGTTGGGCAATCATGACTTCACTACTGTTGTGATCTACTATCCAAATTAAATATTGTTTATAAGTCCCATCTTGGAAAGTAATCCACATGTTACAATCTACTAAATCAGAACCTTCTTCATCTAGCGTTAAATCGCCTTTTTTTGCTGTGTCCATACTGTTAATGAATGTTTTCAACTCATCTGTTTTTGTGAGAAAGATATCCTTTTTTGTTTTAATTGACTCTACATGTATATCTTTTATTTCCTGTTTTCCTAAAAAAATAGGAGGTGCATCTGGTTCTCTTTGAGTTGAAATAATAGTAGCTTTTTTCTTCGGTTTATTTGTTGTATAGAAATCTTGAATAGATTTTCCAGAGTTTAAAAACCATACGATTCCAAAAATAATGAATGCGCTACCTAGCAGTAAAATGATTTTCTTAATAGGATATTCTCCTCTCTATTGCTTCATGTGAAGAGCTTTTCTATTAATATATGATAGGTAAGCGTAAAGTATTATAGTTGAACGTGATTATGCTTCACGGTTTTTATAGGGCGGTCAACGAGTAAATTGTAAGTAAGCCCAATTAATACGAAAATTCCACCCACAACTTTGCCTATTGAGAGTTCGTGTGACAAGAAGAAATCAATGATAGTCCCCGTAAATAATTGTCCGATAAAGATGAGTAACGTTAAATAAAATGCTGGAATTTTAGGAGTAATATAGTTTGATAATGAGATAACGATAACGCCTACTAATCCGCCTAAGTATACAGCGATAGGTATGGATTGCAGTGTATGACTAGAAATATACAACGAATCTGAACTGAAAATTAAAAATAACATAGAGAAAAATAATCCAGTAATATAATTAAAAAACGTACCTTCCCAATTTCCAATTTTCTTTGCTAAATTCGCGTTAATAATTCTAGCAACAACGATGGATACTCCAACTAAAATAGCGATACAAATATATAACATATTCTTGCCCCCATTAATAAATTGTCATGATAATAATTCCAGAAGAGATGAATAATAACCCAACTAGTTTTTTCTTTTCAAACTTCGCAACTTTCATACCTAATAAACCGAAATGATCAATTACGATAGAAGCAATAGATTGACCAAGTAAGCCTAATGCGATAGTAATAGAGGCACCAAGAGCAGAGAAGCTTACATTGCTAAAAAGAACAGTGAATACACCAATCGCTCCAGCGCTATATAAATAAAGCGGAATACCTTTTTCAAAGTGAATTTTATTTTTGTTAAGGACTAGCACGAAAATAACTGCTACTAAACCTACAAGATGAATGACAACACTCGCTGTATAATTGCCAATCAACTCAGATAAAATCCCATTCAATGGGAGCATAATGGCAATAAGTACACCAATAAAGACAGAAAGAAAGTTATACAATGTAATATCCCCTTTTTATATTTCATATTTGTAATGACTGTATCATGCTGAAATTGTGTATTACTATGACATATGTCATAGTGAGAGAAGAAAATTTTGTTTACAATGGGGAGTAGTTGTAAAGGTGGGGGACTATGAAGAAAGTATGTAATTCTAATAAATTAGCAGAGTATATGAAACGAAATAATATTGATTCATTTTTTAGTAGTGATATGAAACCATATATGGAACTTATATTTTTTAAAAAGAATGAGTTCATTTGCAGAGAAAACGAAGAGATAGACTATTTATATTTTTTTGTTGAAGGAAAAGCGAAAGCATTTAATACATTAAGTAATGGGAAATCTGTATTATTATGTTTTTATGACAGTTTGCAGTTGCTAGGAGATGTAGAGTTAATTCACTCTCAAAGAATCACTTCAAACGTACAAGTTATGGCAGATTCTTATTGTGTTGGTTTGCCTTTAGGGAAAGTTAGAAATCAGTTGTTTCATGATGCGAAATTTTTAAGATGCATTTGCGGTTCTTTAGCCCACAAATTAAATCGTCTTTCAAAAAATAGTACAATTAATTTACTGTATCCACTTGAAAATAGACTCGCGAGTTACATGTTAGTAGCTGGAGAAAGGGAGGTACAACACGGGAATAGAATTGTATTTAGTGGGAATTTAACGGAGATAGCTGAATTGTTAGGAACAAGTTATCGACATTTATTACGAACATTAAATACCTTTTGTGATAAAGGGATAATACAGAAAAACAATGGATGCTTTGAAGTGATGAATGTGGATATTTTGAGGGAATTGGCGGCGGATGTATATAAATAATATATTAAAGTGGGGATTTAGATGAAAATAGCTATAATTTCAGATATTCATGGGAATAGTCACGCATTAAAAGCAGTATTAAAAGATATTGAACGTCGCAAGGCCGAAATGATAATCAATTTAGGGGATAGTGTGTATGGGCCGTTAGATCCTTTAGGGACAATTGAAATATTAATGAATAATGAGATGATACATATTAAGGGGAATTGTGATCGCATACTTTGGGAACCTATACAAGAGCAATCTACTACACTAACTTTTGTTCAAAATCAATTAACAAATAATCATATAGATTGGTTAAAACAACATCCGTCACAATTTATTGTAGACGATATTTTATTTTGTCATGGTACACCGACTTCAGATGAGGTGTATTTGTTAGAAGAGATGACTGAAGATGGTGCGGTATTAAAGAATGAAAAAATTATAATGGATCAACTCCAAAATGTTGAGCAAAAAATAATAATATGTGGACATACGCATATTCCTAGAGTGGTTTATTTAGCAAATGGAAAGATAATTATAAATCCGGGGAGTGTAGGACTTCCGGCATACAAAGATGAGCTACCGGTTGTGCATAAAATGGAATCGGGAACACCACATGCAAAGTATGTAATAATGGAAAAAAATGCACAAGATTGGCTAGTTGAACAAATATCTGTTTCTTATAATTGGGAAGAAGCGGCTCAACTAGCTGAAAATAGTGGTCGACATGATTGGGCAGTTGCATTAAGGACTGGGAGAGTAGAATGAAGAGTAGCTCAGCAAATAATGAACTACTCTTTTTTATTTTGAAGATATATTGTAAATCAAAAAAATAGATCAGTAGCAGCAACTACTGATCATCCATATGTACATGAATTAGGAGAGGTCAAACATTTATTAACTTTATTATAATAGATTTTCACAAGAATAAAAACTGAAAATTCTAATTTTATGTTGAGAAAGTTTTTTGTATCGAAATATATGAAAGAATAGGAATTTTTATTAAAAGGAAAAATGATATTTATATTTTAGTAAATTATGATATAGTCTAAAAAAGAGTATTATCCATAAATGTAATTATTTTCATTTTGATTTCATTTATGTGAAGGAAGGAGAAGCAATTATGAAGTTTGATGATCAACGCCTACTAGGAGCCCGATTAGGTTCAATGCTCGTAACAGAGGAAAATCAATATTTAGTAATTAAGAAAAAAGATCATTATGCATTATTAAACATACATAATTTAGAATGTACTCATGTTGAAGTACAACTAGAACATATTGAAGAAATGTTGCGTGAAGATTTTCAAGAAAGTATAACGGAAATTATCGCACCGGAACATATAAAAATTGTTGCGAAAAATGTTATATAAGAAAGAAGCTGGGGGAATCAGCTTCTTTCTTTATATATGTCTAATTCATTATAAGGATAGTGTTTTTAAAACTTCACCAATGATGCCCTCCATTTGATGAACACCTAAGTCTGTATTTGTCATAATAACAGCCCCATTACCTCTATAAGGATAACAAACCATCATACATTGGAATCCAACGCCCCAGCCAAGTGAATAAATTTGTAAGTCTTCATTAGAATCATCTAGAAAAATACCTAACCCAGTCCATTTTGAGCAGCCTTGAGGAGAAATCATGTCTTGAACTGTTTTTTGAGAAAGTTTTAGTTTTCCATTTCCTTGCAAGGAATGAATGAGTTCGATTACTAAAGCTGATAAGTCGGTTGGTGTTGTCCAAATGCCTGAAGCAGCTGCGAATGGATAAAATGGATAGTTCTCATTTGTTACAGTTCCATCTTTATTATGCCCGCAAGCAAAAGCATCGGCTTTATCTATGACTTCGGGAGAGAAGAGTGTACTATTTTTCATTTGTAGTGGCTGGAAGATAAGTTCTTCTAGTAATTGACTAAATGATTTCCCCGTAATATCTTCTAGTAGTTGTTCGATTATACAAAAGTTTGCGTCTGAGTAGTGAAATTCACTTTCTGGTTCATAATTCATTTCTATAGGTACTGGGCAATATAATGTTCTACCAGAAAGGAGTTCAGGAATTTTAGGTATTCCTTTCTCTAGCATATAATGTTCAAAACTATTAGGAGGATCAATGATTCCAGATTGGTGACTTAATAAGTTTCGCAACGTAACTTTTTTCTGTGAAGTAAATAGATTGGTAGGGATGTTCCAAGATGTGAGTCTATCATTTACGTCTTCATCTAAATGTACGATTCCTTGATCTGATAACGTTAGTACGAGCATTGAAGTGATGAATTTGCTAATAGAACAAGAGTTAAAGATGGAATTTGTAGTGACATTTCTATTTGTTCCAAATTCAAGTGTTCCGAAGGCAGACGTTTCGTCTAGTTTGCCATCATGTATAACAGCAAGACTTAAACCTGCAACGGAATATTGGTTCATTTTCTCGTATATATTATTAATTTTCAAGTTCATAATAGCTCCCTTCTTTCAAAAAACAGAATATTAGTTTTATTATACATTAGTAAATAGAGAGAATGAGAGAAAAAGAAAACACTTCACCTTTTATCGATGAAGTGTTTTCTTATTTTAATTTAATTCGAAGTGAATGCTTTAAAAAATTTATCTCGGTACATGTATATAAGCCATGAGGTTGTTATTAAGGAAATAATGATTTCTTTATTTTTAATTGGTGCATTGAAAACAAGCCAACCAACTATATCAAATAATAAGTGTAGTACGATTGAAAGAACTACAAATTGTAGTAGTGTATTCAAAAATCTTTTCATAAAGTGTCCCCCTAAAATAAAAGGTTTTATTAATAGTGTTGTATATTACTATTATACATTAAATGTGTCATGTGGTAAAATTTGCATAAATTACTTAAATAAAACATATGAAAGCTAGTAAAGGAGTAGCAGTCATGGAATTTTGGATTGTCATGCCAATTGTGGCTTTTGGATTTATGTATATCGCTGAAAAATTAAATAAAATCGAAAAGAAAAATGATGTGCGTTTAAAGAGGATTGAGGATAAATTACAACTGATTACGAAAGAAATGGGAATTGTAGAAAGAGAACCTGAGATTAATAAAGAATTGCGTCAGCTTGTGGAAGATGGAAAAACGATTACAGCAGTTAAGAGAGTAAGAGAAGCATTTGGTTTTTCAATACTAGAAGCAAAGCAATATGTAGATAAATTATGAAAAAGATCATCCAATTGGATGATCTTTTTTTAATGAATCATACGTGTATTTACATAAATTGCTATTATAAAGTGTCCAATTACAATGATAGGAATAATGATTTTGACATTAGGAGTAGTGAAGACACTACCGATTGTAGCAATGACACCAGCAATTAGATTATAAAGACCAACTATTTTTGATAACTTCATTCTGTCCCGCATTAACGGGTAGTAAGACTCCCGCCTCAAACTTCAGCTAGGGCAAAGAAGTTAGGCGGGAGATCCACTGCCCGTAAACGCCCGATTGGTTCAACTAATAATCATTGGGGGATGAACAAAACCCCCAATGATTAAAGTTTCACTTTATCAGGTACACGGCGTTCATTGAATCCTGATAAGAGCCAAGTGTATTGTTTTACTCCGATGAAATAAGCTAGTGCAAATGAAATAATTGCTATTATGAATAATGATGGATATGCGAAGAGAGTCACCAGAAACACCTCCGTTAATGGGCTATAAATAAATTATAGTATGAATGTTATAATTTAACAAAATACAATTTTGATTTTAAGTTTATTAAAAATGAGATATTTACGATGAAGGGAGATTACATATGAATATTTCGGAATTCCAGCAATATGTATCGAGTTTCAGTAAAGAAAAAGGGTTCCAGCATACAACAATTGAAGAGCGTACGATGTATGCGATGGCAGAATTAGGTGAATTAGCGGAAGTTATATTAAAGCGTGATAAAATACAAGATTCGAAAAGAGAGATTGGTTTAGAAATGTTTGATGTAATTTGGAATGTATGTGATTTAGCAAACAAGTTAGAAATTGATTTAGAGAAGGCGTTTGAAGAAAAAATGAAAATTAATAAAAAGCGTGAATGGTAAAAAGAAGATTAAGTTTTAAAGCGTACAGAATTTTGTACGCTTTTTTATTAATCGCATGAAAAATATGTAAGAAAAGATGGAACAAACTTTTGGAATGAATTGTCTATTATAGGTAATAACTATTTATTTTGAAAGAAAGGATTGATAAGGATGAAAAAGAATACGTTATTAAAAATAGGGTTATGTGTTAGTTTACTAGGAGCAACTCAATTTATTAGCACAATTTCTTCTGTACAAGCAGAACAAAAGGTAGAGAACAAAATAATAAAGAATGAGACAGGAACTATTTCAATTTCTCAGTTAAATAAAAATGTATGGGTCCATACGGAGTTAGGTTATTTTAATGGAGAAGCAGTTCCTTCGAACGGTCTAGTTCTTAATACTTCTAAAGGGTTAGTACTTGTCGATTCTTCTTGGGATGATAAGTTAGCGAAGGAACTAATAGAGATGGTAGAAAAGAAATTCCAGAAGCGCGTAACGGATGTCATTATTACACATGCGCACGCTGATCGAATTGGTGGAATGAAAACGTTGAAAGAGAGAGGGATTAAAGCGCATAGTACAGCATTAACCGCAGAATTAGCAAAGAAAAATGGATATGATGAGCCGCTTGGAGACTTGCAAACAATTACGAATATGAAGTTTGGAAATATGAAAGTAGAAACGTTCTATCCGGGGAAAGGTCATACAGAAGATAATATTGTTGTATGGTTACCACAATATAAAATTTTAGCTGGAGGCTGTTTAGTGAAATCTGCTGAAGCGAAAGATTTAGGGAATGTTGCTGATGCGTATGTAAATGAATGGTCCACATCAATTGAAAATGTGTTGAACCGATATGGAAATATGAACTTAGTAGTGCCTGGTCATGGAGAAGTAGGGGACAGGGGATTACTTTTACATACATTGGATTTGTTGAAATAAGAAACTGTGGGAATATAAAAGCGAGGAGAAACAATTTCCTCCTCGCTTTCTTCTAGCTATATTTAAATGTGAAGCTATCAATTACGCCTGCATACGTTACTGAGATTTTAATTCCAAGTATACAAATACCAGTACCGTCATAATTGCTATAATAACGTAAGTAGCATCAAGCATTATAAGTGTCTTTAAAGTTTCAGTCATTCTAATTCACCCCTGTTATAAAAATATAACATGATCTCTTATCAATTAGATAAGAAATCATAAAGATAACAATGTACATGAAATTTCTTAAGTAGTTTCTATATAAATATATCATATAAATAATGTAAACAATGTTAAGGTAGTGTAAAACTACTGTAAATAAAGGGAGTTCCCATAATAATCTTAAAACATTCTCAACTAATAAAATACGCTATTCTTTCTATTGGATTATAAGAAAGAATAGCGTATTTATATGTGGAATTTTGTATTTTATAAATCAAAATTATTTACGCAAGAGATTCAAAACGCTCTATCGCCAAATATAGTAAGAAATCTTAGTTTTGTACAATGAGCTAGTAAAAGATTCATTTTTATTTATATATTGTTAGACTTTCTTTAAAGCAATTATTTAGCGATTTGGAAGCATCAACAGAAGTGTACATGCTTATGTATAAATTTTAGAGTGTCAATAAAAATATTATGTCAACAATATGAACTGTCACAAATTTTCATATATTATTGTGATTGATATCACATCCCTTTTCCTCAATGGGTATTATGCTTAGGTTGTAAGCAATGATTGGGAGAGGGTGGGATGATAATGTTTTGTTATCAATGTGAACAAACGCCAACAGGCGGATGTAAAGTGATGGGTGTTTGTGGTAAGAATGAAACCATTGCAAGTTTACAAGATACGATTGTATTTGGATTAAAAGGAATTGCTGCTTATCGTACGCATGCTGCTCAGCTAGGGTATACTGATGCATTTGTAGATGCTACGACGCAAGAAGCACTGTACATGACATTAACAAATTCTAATTTTAATGAACAAGAACATATTGATATGGCTATGAAAGTAGGGAAATCAGCTTTACGAGTAATGGAGTTGTTAGATGAGGCGCATACGAATCACTTTGGTGTTCCAGAGCCTGTTCAAATTACACAAAACCATGTAGAAGGTAAAGCAATTGTAGTTACCGGTCATAATTTATTTGCATTAGAGGAATTATTAAAGCAAACAGAAGGAAAAGAAATCAATATTTATACACATTCTGAAATGCTACCAGCGCACGGATATCCAAGGCTTAAAAAATATAAACATTTAAAAGGGAACATTGGTAAGGCATGGTATGATCAAAGACGTCTTTTCGAAAAATTTACCGGTGCCATATTAGCTACAACGAACTGTGTTATGCCAATTAAAGGATCATATTCTGATCGATTCTTTTCGTATGATATTGCCGGCTTAGAGGGCGTACAAAAAATTGAAAATGATGATTTTGCACCATTGATTCAAAAAGCGCTAGAACTTCCAGAAGTACATATGGAGTCGGATGAACAGTTAGTAACAGGGTTTCACCATAATACCGTATTATCGTTAGCTCCAGAAATTATTGAGGCAGTAAAGGAAGGGAAAATAAAGCGTTTCTTTGTTATCGCAGGTTGTGATGCACCAGGAAAAGGCGGGGAATACTATCGTGAATTAGCAACGTCACTTCCTCCAGAAACGGTTATTTTGACAACTTCTTGTGGGAAATTCCGCTTTAATGATGTAAGTTATGGTGTTGTACCCGGTACGGAGATTCCACGTTACATTGACTTAGGACAATGTAATAATTCAATTTCTACAGTGAAAATAGCGGCCGCTTTAGCAGATGCTTTTCAATGTGAAGTGAATGAATTGCCAGTTAGTATTGTCCTATCATGGTTTGAACAAAAAGCGGTTGCCATTTTACTTGGGCTATTTAGTCTTGGTATTCAAGATATTCGCATTGGTCCAAAGGCACCTGAATTTATTTCACCTGGTGTGCTTGATGTATTACAAGAAACATTTGGTTTAAAACTGATTACAACCGCAGCAGAAGATATGAATATGATGTTATCGTAACAAAAAGGATATCCTATATGTAGAGTTGGCTTTATAAAGAATTTGTATGTATTCGCAAACTCATGAATTACATTCGTAGGTGTGTTAGTAGAAGAACATAAAACTGATCCTTCTTATTAATAAAGGGAATTTGCCACATCCATCAACTTCAAAATTTTATAACGCTCTCCAAACGAGAAAATGCACATTTTCTCGTTTGGAGATATTCGCTTTTCTAACCTTGATAAGTATGTGGCGAGACTTCTTCAAAAAGAAAATAGGCTGTATCCAATGGGGAATAGCTGATTTTGGAAAAAATTTTAAAATCCAGTTGACATTCCCTGCTACTCAGTCATACAATGTACTTGTAATAAGTGATACTAAATAGTATGACTGCTCAAAATATATTCAGTAAACAATAGGGAATAGCGGATTTTAGAAAAAATTTTAAAATCAGTTGACATTCTTCTCTACTTAGTCATACAATGTACTTGTAATAAGTAATACTGAATAGTGTGGTTTTTCAAAAGCTATTCAGTAAAAATTAGCCTTAGTACTCTGTGATACTGAATATAAGTCAGACAGAATAGGGGGTAAAGGAGGATTAGAATATGGAAAATTTAACTGAAATGCTGAAGGGTTCGTTGGAAGGTTGTGTGCTGGAAATCATCAGCCGCCGTGAAACCTATGGCTATGAGATTACCCGCCACCTGAATGATCTTGGGTTTACTGAAGTTGTGGAAGGAACGGTCTATACCATCCTTGTGCGATTAGAGAAGAAAAAACTTGTGAATATTGAAAAGAAACCGTCAGATATGGGACCGCCTCGTAAGTTTTATTCGTTAAATGATGATGGCCGCCAGGAGCTTGAATTGTTTTGGAAAAAATGGGATTTTGTATCGTCAAAAATTAACGTCTTGAAGTCAAACTAGCCTCATAAAATAAAATATTCCGGCCGATATTTTGAGGGTTTCTTGTTCTGCTTTATAAAAAAGGAGGAAAATAAAATGTTAGAAATGTTCAAAAAATTAATTGGTGATAAAAAAGAGTACAAAATGATGATGGCACGAGTTGGGGCTCTGCCAGAGGACTACCAGTTTGTATTTAAGAAAATTCAAAACTACATGTGGAATTTTTCAGCGGGCAACGGGATGGATATGCTGCACATTCAGTATGAATTAATCGATTTGTTTGAAGCTGGTGCGGTGGAAGGCAGACAAGTGCTTGAAATCACTGGGGAGGACGTGGCATCTTTTGCTGACGAATTAGTGGCAAACGCTAAAACGTATGTCTCCAAGTATCGTGAAGATTTGAACGAGAGTATCATGAAGCAATTGAGAAAAAAATAAATGCAAAAGGTAATACCGACTGATTAGCTGGTTACAAATGTGAATTGCCACCATCGCTATTCAGTTATATTTTCAAACCGGTACTAAGTAATACAGATTATCAGTGATACTAAATAGAGGAGTGTAGGCAATCTAGCTTTGCAAAACATTTTTAATAAGGAGGAAAAAAAGTATGACCAATGCAGCGATTTCTGTAAAAGGGTTAAAAAAATCCTTTAAAGATAAGGAAGTGGTAAAAGGGGTAGATTTTGAAGTGCAGCGTGGCGAAATTTTCGCGCTGCTGGGCTCAAATGGAGCGGGCAAGACGACGACGGTCAATGTCCTCTCGACGCTGATGAAGCAAGATGGCGGCGAAGTAGGTATTTGCGGTTTTGACGTTCAGCGTCAACCGGATCATGTTCGTCAAAGCATCAGTCTGACAGGGCAGTTCGCAGCTTTAGACGGTATGCTCACGGGGAGAGAAAACTTGATAATGATCGCCAAGTTGCGTGGAGTTTCTAGTCCCGCTCAAGTCGCTGACAATTTGCTTGCAAGATTTAGCTTGATCGATGCAGCCAACCAGAGGGCAGATCAGTATTCGGGAGGGATGAAGCGCCGGCTTGATATCGCGATGAGTTTGATCGGGACGCCAGCAGTCATTTTTCTCGATGAACCGACGACAGGGCTTGATCCCGAAGCGCGTATTGAAGTGTGGGATACCGTCAAGGAACTTGCCGGCGGCGGCACAACTATCTTGCTGACAACCCAGTACTTGGAGGAAGCAGAACAATTGGCGGACCGTATCGCTATCTTGCATGGCGGAAAAATTATCACGACTGGTACTCTTACTGAACTTAAAGAAATGTTCCCACCAGCAAAAGTGGAGTATATCGAGAAACAGCCGACATTGGAAGAAATTTTCCTTGCGATCATCGGCAAAAAGGAGGAGATGTAAATGAAGAGAAAAACAGGGGTATTACTAGGGCGCTTAATGCGCAACATTATGCGTAGTCCAGATACGATTATTACGGTAGCGATTACACCGATTATGATGCTGCTGTTGTTTGTCTACGTATTTGGTGGTGCCATAGAGATAGGAACGGATAACTACGTCAATTATTTATTGCCGGGAATCTTGCTGATGGCTATCGCATCCGGTGTCGCTTACACTTCCGTGCGGTTGTTTACGGATGTAAAGAGTGGGCTGATGGCACGTTTCATTACTATGCCCATCAAGCGTTCGTCGGTATTATGGGCTCACGTATTAACATCACTTGTTGCTAATGTGCTTACTATCGTGGTGGTTATCCTTGTTGCGCTCTTAATGGGCTTCCGTTCCAGCGCTAATATTCTGGATTGGCTTGCGGTAGCTGGAATACTTGGGATGTTTACGCTGGCGCTGACATGGCTGGCTATCATTCCTGGGTTGACAGCGAAGTCTATGGAAGGGGCGACAGCCTACTCGTACCCGCTAATTTTTCTGCCCTTTATTAGTTCGGCCTTTGTTCCTACCGAAACCATGCCAAAAATTGTTCGTGCGTTCGCTGAGAACCAGCCTGTGACTTCAATCGTGAATGCGATTCGTGCCCTCTTATATGAAGGGACTGTTGGCAACGATATTTGGATCGCACTTGCTTGGTGCATTGGCATTATGGTTATCGCTTACTTCTTCGCCGGTAAAGCATTTAAACGTCAGTTAGGGTAACACCACCAGTTCGGTGCACTATGGCAACTAAATCTTCTGGAATAATATATATGGGAAAATGGATTTAAATCACATTAATCATAGTTATTGCTATAATTGTTAGTATTCTTACTGGTTATGCAGTTGGTACGTAAGTAGGCTCAGGCGTTGAGAAAAAGCAGACTGAGAGAGTTAAAGAGGAAGAGATAATATGTTGTTCACAAAAATTCACTTGGGATTGGAAAGTTATTACGAAAGGGCTATGTAATTGCAGATTGGAATATTCGTCTTGAAGAAGATATGTATTACATCGAGATGAATGTATATGATGATGATTATATACAAGATCAATACTTACTGTTAGGCATATTTCATGCGGTTTTGTATGGGTGATAAAGTGAAGCTTTAATCAGTCCGTACCAATCGTGCGTTTACTGCCCACAAATAGCGGGATAAATGAGAAGTACCGGTATTCTTCATGGGAAGGATTCCGGTATTTTTTATGTGGTTCCGGTGCAAATGTTACCTCTATTCCAAATAGTTGATAAATAAACTTCACTTCATTTTAGACAGACTTGTCCAGCAATTAATTATACAATTTATTAGGCAGTCAGATGATATTGATGGAATTAGTTACTTCTCTACTAAAATAGATAACTACTCATTAGAAATATCTGAAGTCTATAGAAACTTCGCTTTCCCTGTACAGGGAAAGCAAAAAGAATGACTATGTCCAATTCTTAAAAATAAATTTGAAGTTACTGATGCAGTACCATGGAAGATTCAACCAGGTTCGGAAAGGGCTGCGAGTGATTCAGACGAATGACTCGCAGCTACCTCAATCATAGATCATGTCTAATGAACCTGTTGAAATTTACACAGGAATACTTGAAACGCAAAGGAATTTTACAATCGAATCTGTTTTATTCACCCAATTGTGAGGTGTTGTTGAATCTAGGAAAATACAATCATAAGGATTCAAAATATGCTCCTCTTTGTCAATGATGATCGTCAGTTTTCCTTCTAGAACGTATAGAAATTCTTGCCCCGAATGTGAATAAGATTCCTCTCTTTTAGCACCTGGGTTAAGCAAAACTAAAATAGGATTAAATAGTGGATTTTCAATGTTGCTCGCTAAATTCCTATAAAAAAATTGGTTATGTAGAGTGTTCGTTTTACTAATGATGTTTCTCATAACTGTTGGTGTTTCCTGCTTTTCGGACTCTGAAAAAAAGTAGCTCGGATTGACACCGAGTGCTTCAGAAATTTTTTTCAATGATTCGAGCGTTATGGATGATTTTGATCGTTCGACTTGCGATAAAAAACTGATTGAAAGATTCGTCTGATCAGCAATTTGTTTTAATGTTAACTTACGCTCTTTTCTCAAACTCTTTATTTTTACTCCAATTAAATCGTTCACTTTTCTCCACTCCCGTTACGGACATTAATCATGATTACTATTCTAGGGGAATTTATTTAGTAAGGTGCTGGATGTAACCTCACGATGAAAATAAAAAGGTTAGTTAAGATATTTTCGAATAAATGTATTTTAATGGTTAGTTTATAGATTGTTGAACTGATTAGCTATATTAAAACCCCTTATAACTAGGTTTGGTACTTTTGTCCAAATCCTAAATATAAGGAGCACACGTTCATAAGAATAACACAATAGCCCTAATTAAAGAACGATAACAAGAAATCGATGTGCCAAAATCCACTTTAAAATGAAGTGCCACTTAAATAGTAAGTGATACTAGCTCAAAAAAGAAGAATATATCTAAAAATATTCTGAAAATTCCATTTACAATAGAAAATCGGTGTGTTATTATCATAAATAATTGAAGTATCACTTCAAAAATGATTTTTAATTGAAGTGATCTATTACTAAAAAGAATAAACACTTGAGGAGAATGAAGATGAATTTTCATGGTATTTTAGTTCCGTTGGTGACCCCGTTTAAAAACGATAAAAGTTTAGATGTAGATACTTTAAAGCAATTGACTAGCACATTTATTGATAAAGGTGTTACTGGTTTAGTGGTGTGTGGCACGACTGGCGAATATTACGCCTTAAATGAAGCAGAACGTGGAACCGTTTTAAAAACTGTGGCAGAAGTGGCTAAAGGTCGCGTAACTTTAATTGCAGGTATCAATGATTTATCAACTGAAGGAGCGATTAACCGTGCCAAGCAAGCGAAAGAATTGGGTTATGAAGGCTTAATGTTATCACCAACTCCTTATAGCCTGCCTGACCAAACGGGTGTGATTGCCCATTACGAAACTGTGGCATCAGCAACAGATTTGCCGATTATCATGTACAATTTTCCTGCTCGCATTGGCATTGAAATTGAGTATGACACTGTGGTGCATCTGGCGAAAAATCTGAATATTGTCGCTATTAAAGAGAGCAGTGGTGACTTTAGTCGTGCTTTACACTTGCTACAAACCCCATTTGAGAATTTTGAAGTGATTTGTGGCTGTGATGATCAACCTGTAGACTTTTTCTTCTGGGGTGCGAAAAGCTGGATTGCTGGTGCAGGGAATGTGTTCCCAGAAGAGCAAGTTGCCATGTTTAATGCTGCGCAAGCTGGTGACTGGGACAAGGCTCGACAAATTATGCGCGAAATCCACCCTGCTATTCATTCAATGGAATCTGGAAACTACAACCAAAAGGCCAAACTAGGCTGCCTAAAAGGTGAGATTAACGTTGGCGCGGTACGCCTCCCATTATCTGATTTATCAGAAGAGGAAAAGGTGGAATTCATAGCTTTCTTTAATAAATAATCTGGAGGAGAGACAAATGACTGTATCAAGAGAACAAATTTTTGCCCTTGCTAAAGAAGGAAAGCTATGGGCAGGCAACTTAATTGATGGTTTTACGAGTTCTGCCGACAAATTAGAAAACCGCACTCCCATCGACAACAGCTTCATCGGCTATATTGCCGATGGAGATGAGCGGGATGTGGATGCGGCTGTTAAAGTGGCGAGGGAGACATTTGAAGCAGGGATTTGGAGTCAATTATCCCCTAATGAGCGTAAGAAAGTGATGATTCACTGGGCACAATTGCTCGAAGAACATAGCGAAGAACTGGCTGCCTTAGATTGTATAGATGCTGGAAAACCGATTACCGAATGTTTAAATACTGACATGCCAGCAACGATCGATACGTTTTATTGGTACGCTGAAGCGATTGATAAAATCTTTGGCAAAGTCGCTCCTACGGGTAAAGATGCTTTGGGCTTGATTGTCACTGAACCGATTGGCATTGTTGGTGCGATATTACCTTGGAACTTTCCCGCGCAAATGTTTGCTTGGAAAGTGGCACCTGCATTAGCTGCAGGGAATTCTGTCATTGTGAAACCGGCGGAATTAACTTCACTTAGTGCTTACCGTATGATTGAACTTGCTTATGAAGCGGGTGTTCCAAGAGGTGCTTTAAGCTTAGTGTGTGGTTTAGGAGAAAAAGTTGGCGAACCATTAGGGCGTCACATGGATGTGGACATTGTATCATTTACCGGTTCAACGGAAGTCGGCAGGTATTTCTTAAAATACTCAGCAGAAAGTAACCTCAAAGAAATTGTCTTAGAGTGTGGTGGCAAAAGCCCACAAGTCGTGTTTGAAGATGCTGACTTGGATGCGGCCGTTCCGCATATTTTATCAGCTGCCTTTTGGAATATGAGTGAAAACTGCAGCTGCGGTTCCCGTTTGATAGTGCATGAATCTGTCAAAGAGGAATTATTAGAAAAATTAAAGTCTGGCTTAACAAGCTGGAAATTGGGTAACCCGATGGATGAGTCAGTTGCCATTGGCCCCATGGTTGAAGAAGCACACTTTAATAAAGTGAAATCGTTCTTGGATATTACGCTTCAAGAAGGGGGTAGCTTAGTTGCTGGAGGGAACATTCACAGTGATGTGGGCAGCGGCTGGTACATAGAACCAACTATTTTTGAAAATGTAACCGCTAACATGACCTTGTTCCAAAATGAAGTATTTGGTCCGATTTTAGCGGTTAGTACGTTCGAAACGGAAGAAGAAGCAATTGCCCTTGCCAATAACACCTCTTACGGGTTAGCTGCTTCTTTTTATAGCCAAAATGTACAGCGGACGATGCGCGTGGCACGTGCCATTAAAGCTGGAACCGTTTCTGTGAATGGTTTTAGTGAAGGGGATATCACCACCCCATTTGGTGGTTTTAAACAATCTGGCTTTGGTGGCAAAGACAATGGATTAGAAGCTTTTGAACAATATGTACGGACAAAAGTGATTTGGTACGTTCAATCATAATAATCTGAATTTTCTTTTTGGGGGGAGTAAACATGGGGAAAACAGATAATAAGCAACTAAAAAAAGTTGTTGTTGCATCGATGATTGGATCTGTGGCTGAATGGTATGAATTTTTCTTATACGGAACCGCTTCTGCTCTTGTTTTTGGAGAATTATTTTTCCAACAAACGGGAAATGCTATTGACGGTATCCTGGCTGCATTTGCTCTTTATGCGGTAGGCTTTGTAGCTAGACCTATCGGCGGACTTGTTTTTGGTCATTATGGTGATAAAATTGGGCGTAAAAATTTATTACAGATTAGTTTAATTATCGTTGGAATAACGACTTTCTTAATGGGATGTATTCCGACATTCAGTAGTATTGGGTATTGGGCTCCGATCTTACTTGTTACTTTACGTTTAATTCAAGGATTTGCTTTTGGTGGGGAATGGGGTGGAGCTGTTATTTTAGTATCTGAGCACAGCCCTAGTGATAGACGTGGGTATTGGGCAAGCTGGCCCCAGGCAGGCGTGCCATTAGGGAATTTAATAGCAACAATTATCCTTTTACTTTTATCTAAAAATTTAAGCCCAGAGCAATTTATGGATTGGGGTTGGCGTGTAGCATTTTGGTTCTCTGCTGTTGTCGTCCTAATTGGTCTTTGGATTCGTAAAAGTGTAGACGATGCCCCTATTTTCAAAGAATCACAAGAAAAACAAGCTCAATTAGAAAAACAACAATTAGGTATTATAGAAGTGATTAAAGACCATAAAAAAGCGATTATTGCTGGTATTGGAGCTCGTTTTGCAGAAAACATCTTATACTATATAGTTGTCACTTTCTCTATTAGTTATTTAAAACTTGTGGTCGATAAAGATACTTCACAAATTTTATTATTAATGTTTGGTGCTCATGCAATTCACTTTTTCCTCATCCCCTTAATGGGACACTTGAGTGATGTGTGGGGACGGAAGCCAATCTATATGACAGGAGCCGTTTTAACTGCATTTTGGGGATTTATCGGGTTTCCAATGATGGATACAGGAAATGATTGGTTAATTATGACTGCCATTACTATTGGTTTATTCATACAATCGATGACGTATGCACCATACTCCGCATTAATGACAGAGTTATTTCCAACGCACATCAGATATACAGCTTTGTCTTTATGTTATCAAGTAGCACCAATTTTGGCAGGATCATTGGCACCATTAATTTCATTAAGTCTCCTAAATAAATTTAATAGCTCCATCCCAATTTCAATTTATTTAGTCATCTCAAGTATTATTTCAATTTCATGTATCATGTTAGTAAAAGAAACAAAAGGTAAATCACTTACGTTTAAGAAAGCAAAGTAAATATTTTCGTAAGCCATATACAATCTCTTTATAACTGTTGATTTAAAATAAAGATTGATAAGAATGGCCTCTTAGGACAGCATGTCTCTAAGAGGCCATTTTTTATTTTTCTGATATTTCAGGAGGTGTATCATTTGTTAGCGTCAAACTTCCTCCAACTACTGTGGGTTTAAAATAAGGTTCGATAATTTATAAATCAGTCTGATCATTAATAATAAAGATTGATAATTTGTAAAAAGTTTAATCAAAAGATCTAGTAGCTTTATGTGTATGGGTGATGCTTATGTAGGAATGGTTGATAAAGTGCCAGCTCGTGTAATTGTTCATCGGTTAACAAAACAACAGCAACTGACTGGTATTCTTTGCGTTGGCAAATCGAAATTTTATTTGAAACGTGGAAGTCATCCTTTCAAATTCATCATTGTAAAAAGATAAAGCCAGAACGATTGGAGTGCCATTTATATGGTCAATTGATTGCCATTCTACTCTGTTCTTCTATCATGTTTCAAATGCGCCAATTACTCCCCATAAAGAAAAAACACTCAAATAAGAGTGTTTTTTCTAATAGTTTTTTAGCAGAAGCAGCTAGCTCCAACAATGATTAATAAAATAAATAATACAACTAATAAAGCAAATCCTCCAGCAAAGCCGCCGCCACAGCTACCACCAAATCCCATATAAATCTCTCCTTTGAGTAAGAGGGGAAATTTAAGGTCACTCATGTATTTTAACGGGTTCACATTACTTTATGATTTTACGCATGAATTGAGCAGGTCCTTTAAGAAAAAAGAAAACACCTTAGGATGCCTTTTTTATACATGAAAAGCCTACCTATTTCCATAGGCGGGCTATATCTTTATTACACAATACAAAAGTATACTCTTTTTTCTTACAAACTTTATGCAATTATGCATATTTAGGAGAAACTACACTTAATAAATATTACATATAGTAAATGGAAACTTATGGTGTTATTCTTTTGAAAGGCGTAACATGTCAATCATTATAGAAGGTGCGCTGGTACTAAGTGAGAGAAGTTCTTTTTTTCTGAAAAATGTATATTGATTCGATAATAGTGATAAATATTCAGTTAGATGATTTTATGTTTTCTTAATTTATTCCTTTATATCTACAATGATTATTTATTATAACAGTTTCCACGTTTAAAATAAGATGTTTCAGAAAAGGGGAATATAACTATCTTTATAATGAGTTCCCAATATAATCAACGTGTTAACAAAAAGGATATCTGTATTATTTTCCCCTTTTTGCTAACTAATACAGCTTCAAAAAATAGACACAATTGCTATATACCAATTGTAATTTATTATCTATTCATAATTCTGTTTATTCTGTCTTTCTAAAAATAAAAAAAAATTAGACTCGCAAATATAAACGTTATAATGAGGGCGTCGAGAGGTAACCGATTACCTACGGAGAAAATATCAAACATTTTAAAATTGGACAGACTGAAACGATTAATTGCAGAAAGGTGTGTGACTAGAAGGGGAATTTCTTCAAAATAGTTTAGTAGCAGCGGACATCGTACTAGCTGGTGTACACAATATCATCAACGAAGTATAGGGTTGGAGGATAAATGCCTCGCACATTAAGAGAGACAGGTTTAGGTGGAATCGTTTACAGTATAGAGAATTTTGTAAGCGATTCATTTTTCAAAAATGGTCTATATTCTTAAGCCTAAAAAGAGACGCAAGAATAGGATACAAGGGGGATTTATTATATGAATGGGAATACTGCAAAAAAAATAGAATTTCAAGCTGAAAATACTGCAGTGAAAAATGAGGAATATCTAGATCCTAAAAAGTGGCATAAACAAGATACTACCTGGGCGTTGAGCCTTTTTGGAACAGCAATTGGAGCAGGAGTACTCTTTTTACCTATTAATGCAGGTTCAGGTGGTTTATTATCATTACTGTTAATTACGATACTTGCATTTCCTGTTATGTATTACTCACATAGGGCGCTTGCTAAAATGATATACGCTTCTAATTCTGCTGATGAGGGGATTACAGGCACAATAAGAGAGTATTTTGGCAATAAGGCAAGTATAATTTTTAACATAGTATATTTCGTCTCAATTTATACGATCGTGCTGATGTATTCGGTTGCACTTACAAATACTGCAAGTAGTTTTATCGTGCATCAATTGCACATGCCGGAGCCTCCAAGAGCAATTTTATCACTTGTATTAGTACTCGGTCTTATCGCTATACTAAACTTTGGTCAAGATATCATTGTAAAGGTAATGAGCATGCTAGTATATCCTTTCATAGCTTCTTTACTTTTTATCTCAATATCTTTAATTCCACAATGGAATACGTCAATGCTTAGCTTTTCAAGTGTTTCTACTGCTTCAACAGGAACAGGATATTTTGGAACGATATTGATGATACTACCAATCATCGTATTCTCATTTAATCATTCACCTATGATTTCATCATTCGTTGTGAAACAGAGGGCTACGTATGGAATAGAAGCTACTGATGCCAAATGTGCACAAATACAAAAGGTTTGTTATATCATGACATTCGTTGTTGTTATGTTCTTTGTTTGGAGTAGCACACTAAGTTTGACTCCAGATGATCTTAAAATGGCAAAAGAGCAGAACTTATCGATCCTTTCATATCTTGCTAATGAGCTTAATTCGCCTGTAATCACTATTGCAGCGCCTATCATTGCTTTTGTGGCTATTACAAAGTCTTTCCTTGGCCATTATATAGGGGCATATGAGGTAATGCGTGACGTAATTATCAAGTTTGGTAAAACACGCGGAAAAGCTATCGAAGAAAAAACAGTTAAGACAATGATTCTTTCTTTTGTCGTATTAACATGCTGGTATGTTGCTTATGCAAATCCAAGTATTCTTGGAATCATTGATTCCCTTAGCGGTCCGTTAGTTGCTGCGATCTTATGTCTATTACCAATGTATGCGATTCGTAAAGTACCAGTACTGGCTAAATACAGAGGGAAAATGAGCAATGTATTTGTCATTATTGTAGGTATACTTACTGTCCTAGCAAGTATTAAGTCATTATTCTAATTCGTTATTGTTAGTTCAAGTGCTAAAATAGTGGGATATGAATAAAGAATGAAAGAGATTATGGATAAGATAAATCCACATTCGAATTTTAAACAAGTAATTTAATGAGGGTTAAACTCTAATATAAAAAGACATGAACAAAGATTAGTTCATGTCTTTTTTGTGTTGGCGTTATTACAAGAAGAGCGTTTAAAGTAGCGGTAGTAAATAAAATGTTTTTACTAGGTATTTGAATAGAAGTAACTGGCATCTAGTCAAACTCAATATTATTTTGGGTTTAACTGGTCACTGCTTATGGGCAGTATAAACATAATCTCTCTTTTAAACCTTCTAACACTTCTTCAGGCACTTCCTTGATTTTGATATCTTTACCTAGGAAAAGTAGCCAATTTGTTATTTCTGTTAATTCATCGAGATTGTTAACATTGATAAAAGTCTTTAGAATGGCTGTGGATTGGTAAGGATTTGTATAGGAAATAGAAATTTTTATAGGATGGTATTTTTTGAACTGGGCAATCGCTTTTGGACCAAGTTCAAGTACAAGGTTGATTGCTTCGTCCTTCTTACTTAGTTTTTCTAAAATCTTTTTCTTACTTAATCTCTTTTTCGTCGTATAGGGTTCGACATTGACGAGATGATCGACAGGGAGCATCTTCTTTTTTTCTTCTTTTATGTCAAAGGCTTCAATTATCCAATGGCTTTTTTCTTGATAAAGGTGTAGTAGATAAATTGGATAAGACTTGATTTCTTCCTCTTCTTTTACGGTAATCAATAAATGACTATCCAAAAGAAGGATTTGGATGAGTTTTTCTAACATAGGATGGGGGAGGTCAGAAAGCTCAAGTAGGTCAGGATTATGAGGGTTAGTTCCTTCAAAAAGCAAGATTTGATTTAAAAGAACAAGGTCATCTTGCTGGATTTCTGAGATGAGTCCTAGTAGTTTTTCAGCTAAAGACTGACGACTCTTTAGATAGGGAAGCTGTTGATTTCTTGTGGCCATAAAGGCAATAAAAAGAGCTTTGACCTCGTTATCAGTAAAGCGAACAACGGGCAGGATAGAGTTATGCATGACAAAATATCCCCCATCTCTTCCAA
Organism: Bacillus sp. NPDC057893; assembly: GCF_042796455.1. NCBI lineage: Bacteria > Bacillati > Bacillota > Bacilli > Caryophanales > Bacillaceae > Bacillus > Bacillus sp. NPDC057893. The sequence continues at coordinate 1,446,858 of NZ_JBHVNG010000001.1, forward strand.
CTTCAGCGACGAGTGGCATCCCCATGGCTTCAATTTCTTTAATGTCTCTAATAGCTGTCGATCGTGAGATGTTAAATTCTCGTATGATTTCAGAAATTGTAAAGTGGGAGCGGTTGTTGATATACCGCATGATCGTATTAATTCGTTCAACTTTTTTCATTTTGCTCTCCTAAACAGTATCATTTTTTGACATGATTTAAGGATATTATAAACTCATCAAGTGAAAAGATAAATCGTTTGATTCATTTAAAAGTGAGGAAGGTTTTGAATATGAAAAATTATACAATAGAAGAAAAAGATAGCTTTATCGTGCTAGGTATTGGAACTGAACTTAAGAGCCACTACACAGACTTTGCGGGCATAAACAAGGAAAAGGCAGACTTTTGGCTGGCTGTCGAACAAGATGGAAGGTTGGACACTTTAAAAGCTTTAGCTACAAATGATTACATTTTTGCTGTGAGTGAAGCGGTGAATAACAAGATGATGTATTACGCTGGTGTCATGACAGAGGCAACGATACAAGAAGAATCTAGAGTTATCCAGTTTCCGAGGGGAGAATACCTAGTAGTTAAAGGGGAGGGCAAGACATCTGAGGAGCTAAGTAATAAGCTTACTGGTATTGCATTTGGCCAAGCATTAGCAGAAGCAAAAGATTTTGCCTATGTTGGTGGGCCAAATACAACAGTTGAGATGGGGCAGCAAAACGGCCTAGTATTTGGTGAAATGTGGATTCCAGTTGTTAGGAAGTAAAGAGTTAAAAGGAGAGATGGAATTGTCCAATATCGTTGATTTTAAAAATGTAACTACAGCTGGATTAGAGTTTTCACCTGTAGCAGAAGCGCTTGCTGGTTTACGTGCCCATGAAGCACGTTACTTTATGAACAAATACAAGCATGAATTTACGGTTGTAGCAGCTAGTGAAAGCGAGAAGACTCTTGATTATGTGAACCGCATTTTGAAAGAAGAACGTGATATTGAGTTTGCGGCTAAACCTTTAGAAACATCGTGTTTTCAAGTGGAAAATATTAAATTTGCCTATGTCTTCTATGAGGATGGTCTTGCAATCAACGTCATGTATACATTGGATAATCCGAAGAAGCGGGCTGTTGGATTTAAGCTTTCTGAGGGAATGGAGATACCAAAGGAGTTAGAAGAGAAATTTAAGTTTGCTAGGCAGAAGTCTAAACTTGCTGGAACAATTCGAGGTTCGTTTTTTGTAATTAAGGGAGAATATATTTCAAGTTGAAGAATCGAGTCGTATGTTGTATTTTAAAAGGCATGATTACGGAAGGTGAGGGCTAACAATCTTGAAATGTTAGCCTTTTTTTACATAAGTATAATATTCATAGTCTGCTACACGCTACGTTTTGATAAAATGAAACAAAAGGAAATTACTGTAAGGGAGTGGCGGGGTGAGCAAAAAAAGGCTATTTGAGTTATTCTTAGTAACTTTTGCTTTAGTATTCCTTCATGTAAGCACATTTACCAATGAAAAATTGAACGATAAATTTGGTAACTTTACCTTCTTTGTTGTATTTCTCATGTTTTATATCAACGTTGCATTTGTAGAACGGTATTTTGATGATATACAAAAGTGGATTCGAAATATCACATTTCTTCTTGCGCTGTTAGTAGTAACTATAATATCACTATGGATAGGTTACTTTTAAAGCCTTGTGATCACGAAAGTCCCCCAGCTTAAAAAAATGGAGGACTTTTCATAGTCTTCTAAATACAGTGAATCCCGATAATAATACGTTATGTTAACCTTATATGAATAGGCATACATTAATCTTTTTTCTCCTCAATCATGATAAAATGGACGATAAGAAATTTATGTAAGATAAAGGGTTGGAAGATTCAGTTTTAGCACTGTGCTAGCTTTTGCAATTGTTTCACTTAGCATGGTTTGTTCACCTGGGCCTAACATGATTTATCTCATTTTTCGCTCGATTACGCAGGGGCGTATGGCAGGATTCATTTCTCTTTTGGGTATCATGATTGGCCTCATAATCTATATAATCGCAACGATGTTCGGACTTACAGCTCTTTTCCTTGCTGTTCCATCTCTCTATGAAGCAGTTAAGTGGGCAGGTGCCGCTTACTTGCTCTGGCTTGCCTGGAATTCGATAAAACCTGGTGCTACTTCTATTATGGAACCTCGTACTATTTCTAATGAGCCACCACGGAAATTATTTTTGATGGGACTTATGACTAATCTTCTAAATCCAAAAATTGCTATTTTATATGTGTCACTTTTACCTCAATTTGAAGATCCTGAGAAGGGATTGTTGCTTCTACAAGGTGCAGTTTTAGGCCTTACGCAAATAACTGTTAGCTTTATAGTCAACCTCTTAATTGTGTTTACAGCAAGTCGAATTGCGAAATGGTTTGGCACACGCCCAACGTGGCTACGAGTGCAGCGTTGGCTTATGGCAAGTGTCTTAACAGGTCTTGCTGTACGTCTAGCTTTTGAACGTCGACAGTAAGAGTATCTAAAAAATTTGAAGATCTTTTTTAATGCTACGGTAGGAATGCCGTATTTTTTTATTTTAGGGAAACTTTGTTTTGTTATATTGATAGCCATGTGGCAAGAGCCCTATTGTATCTAAAGCAATATGATCATATTGTTTTAGGTGCTTTTTTTATAATATGATCATATTATAAAAAAAGAGGAGGATATGAGTGCCTAAAATAGTTGATCAAATACAAAGGAAGAATCAGATAGCCACTGCTACTTGGCGTGTAATATTAGAAAAAGGTATTGATAAAGCTTCTATACAGCAAATCGCTGACGAAGCAAACATTTCGGTTGGACTTGTTCAGCATCATTTTTCGTCTAAAAATGAATTAATTCATTATGCAATGAATTTAGTATTGAATCGAATGGAAGAACGGGCAAACACTCGTACAAGTGAATTTAAGGGAACGAGAGAAGAAGCACTTAGAAGATTAATGAAATTTATTATTCCTTCTAATAAAGAAGAAATGTTGGAAGGGAAGGTTTGGATTACATTTCTGGGTATATCCTTTAGTTCTCCAGAACTTATTGAACTTCGGAAGAAAATGGATGACCATACGAGGTATCTTATGGGAATAATTCTAGATTTAATGAGGGATCTAGGATACGTCACACCAGGTCACAATAGAGAATTTGAATTAGAGATACTGTACGGATTTATTGATGGGCTAGTAATTCATGTCCTTCAAACACCAGAATCATATCCAGAAGAAAAAGTAAATCAACTTATTGAGTATTATTTAAAAGAAAAAAAGAGGGATTAATCGCATGAATAAGGTTTTCATTATTATTCTTGTAGTCGTTATTGTATTGATTATTAGGCAGCTTATCCCGAAGAAAGTAGATAGCTTCGATCTTCTTGGTATACCAATCATGGCTATAATCAGAACTTATATGGGTCTTCCAAATAGATTGGACTTTATCATTACAATTGAATTAATTAGCTTGCTTATATTAGGAGCGATAGTTGGTTATTGGCAAGCTAAGAGGGTGAAAGTTTTTCATCATAATAATCAATTATGTAGTGTTGGAGGCTATACGTATATTATCGGATGGATTATTATGCTTTTGGGCAGGATTGTTATTTTATTGTTGTTCAATCTTAACTCGCTCGTATCGACATTTCAAGAGGGACAGGAACAGTTTACGAGTGAAATAATTAAAGTTCTTTCTCATGCTGGAGCTTGGTTAATATGGTCTACTATTCTTGCATCTTCCATCATGTATACCGTTACCTTATATAAGGATCACCCGGATATCAAGAAATTAATACATGATCGTTTTAAAGAAATAAAATAACGAATAAAATATTAATTTAACTAATTGTTGTTATATGGGCCATTGCCACATGCCCATCAACTTAAGAAAACAAATCAGCCCCAAAATGAAAAAATGAGCTTTTTTATTACAAATTAGCACAAAATCTCGTTCTGGGGGTAGCTGTATTTTCTTAGCTTAATAGCGATGTGACTCTACCTCTATTAGGGGTCCTGACGCATTGCCATCAAGTTAAGAAACTCATTGTTCCCCAAAAATGAACTACAATTGTTTACTGAGAAATTCCCTCGACATATGTCATTACATATCTTGGATAAATTAGCTAGAGAAATAGGATTTGTTCAACAGGAAAATAAATATTAGCATCTTTCTTTCTTCCAAGAACAAATAAAAGAAAGCGTTGATTCTTATCTTCATTATCCAGGAATATACTCAGGTGGCCAAGAAAATATTTAGTGTAATAGTTACTCGAAAGAATAACTGAAAAATAACATACGAGGAGATGGAAGAAATGAAAAGCGAAAGGATTCAACAATTACAAGAAAATTGGGAGTTAGATAAACGTTGGAAAGGGGTAAAACGCCCGTATTGTGCCGAAGATGTTATTCGTCTTCGAGGATCTATCGATATTGAACATACACTAGCACGCCACGGTGCAGAGAAACTTTGGCAATCGCTTCATATAGAAGACTACATCAATGTGCTTGGTGCATTAACAGGAAATCAAGCAATGCAGCAAGTGAAAGCAGGTTTAAAAGCAATTTGTGTAAGTGGTTGGCAAGTAGCTGCTGATGCCAATTTATCTGGACATATGTATCCAGACCAAAGTTTATATCCAGTGAATAGTGTGCCCGCTGTTGTAAAAAGAATCAATCAAACGTTGCAACGTGCTGATCAAATTCAGCATATGGAAGGTGGCAGTGATATAGATTATTTCGTACCAATTGTTGCAGATGCAGAAGCTGGTTTTGGTGGGCAATTAAACGTATTTGAATTAATGAAAGGAATGATTGAAGCAGGTGCAGCAGGTGTACATTTTGAAGATCAGTTGTCTTCAGAAAAGAAATGCGGACATTTAGGTGGAAAAGTATTATTACCGACACAAACGGCGGTACGTAATTTAATTTCTGCTCGTTTAGCTGCGGATGTTATGGGCGTGCCGACAGTAATCGTGGCAAGAACAGATGCAGATGCAGCAGATTTAATTACGAGCGACATTGATCCAATTGATCAAGAATTTATTACAGGAGAAAGAACAACGGAAGGTTTTTATCGTACAAAAGCGGGGCTCAATCAAGCAATTGCACGTGGCCTAGCATATGCACCGTACGCAGATCTTATTTGGTGTGAAACGTCTGAACCAAATTTAGAAGATGCGAAGCGTTTTGCAGAAGCAATTCATGAGAGATACCCAGGAAAGTTACTCGCATATAACTGTTCACCGTCGTTTAATTGGAAACAAAAATTAGATCAAAAAACAATTGAAAACTTTCAAAAAGAAATGGCATCATATGGTTACAAACTCCAATTTGTAACACTTGCAGGATTCCATTCGTTAAACCACAGTATGTTCGAATTAGCACGCGGCTATAAAGAACGTGGTATGGCAGCGTATTCTGAATTACAACAGGCCGAATTTGCAGCAAAAGAGCATGGTTATTCTGCTATGCGTCATCAACGAGAAGTCGGAACAGGTTACTTTGACGAAGTAGCACAAGTGATTACGGGTGGAACTTCATCTACGACAGCGCTGAAAGGTTCTACGGAAGAATTACAGTTTAAAGATAATTAATTCAGTTATTGTGGAGAAAGTCTTAAATAACATTGGCATTTTGAACAAAAATTGCATGAGAAACATATGTGATAATTAAATGTGTAATAATATTTAATTTATTTTGAATTTTCTCAATGTGTTTGTTGCATTTTTAAATTATAATATAAGTAACTCTTTTTATTGCTATATATCTGTCATTTCTTGTTACAGAATCCTTATTATAAGGATTCTGTTTTTTTGCATTAAATTTCTACAAACAAAAAAGAATTGAAATATATTTCTCAATTAGAATGGGAACACATTAATATTCTAGGAAAATACCGATTTAGTATAAAATAAATTGCATCATTAGACTCCCTACGATCACTACAAACAACTTAACAGTAAAAAGCCAATTATTCTCTTAGAGTACCGGAAATCGGCTTTTTCTTATGAAATTTTGCTTTGCATTGTAAATCCGCATTTTCCTGACGCTGCCCCATGCCCATCAAGCTAAAATTTTATAGTACCCCCAAAACGAAATTTTGTTCTAACTTTTGATAAAAAAGCGCATTTTTTCGTTTTGGGAGATCTTCTTTACTTTCAATTTGGTATGAACAAGCTATTAATTCATCTCTTATTTCTATCTGGATTTCTGATTTTTTTTAATGCTGGATATTAATCATTGCAATAAGCTGTGGGAGATTTATATATACACGTATTTTTGCAACCTTTTTATGGTTCTGGTGCAAAAACTTCAAGGTAATTACAAGTAATCTCTAAAACTTGGACATACTGATACTATTACTCTAAAAAGGTGTGTGATCGGTATGGAAAAGAAAAATTGGTTCAAATGGAAGCACTATCAGCCTGATATTATTTTATTCACGGTAAGATGGTACCTACGGTACAACCTAAGTTTTCGTGATTTGGTGGAAATGATGGAGGAACGGGGTTTATCCATTTCTCATACAACGATTATGCGTTGGGTTCATCAGTATGGTCCTGAATTGGACAAACGGATCCGACGTTACCTCAAACAAATAAATGACTCTTGGAGAGTCGATGAAACATATATCAAAGTAAAAGGTCAATGGATGTACCTGTATCGTGCTGTTGATTCGAACGGAAACACAATGGATTTTTTCCTAAGCAAAACAAGAAATCATAAGGCTACAAGGCGCTTTTTCAAGAAAGCTTTGCGGTCTTTTCATGTTTCAAAGCCACGTGTGATAACAGTCGATAAGAATCCAGCTTATCCGATAGCAATTGAACAGTTGAAAAAAGAAAAAAGCATACCTGATGGTATGCAACTTAGACAACAAAAGTACTTGAATAACATAGTAGAACAAGATCATCGCTTTATAAAGAAGCGAATCCGTTCTATGCTAGGGTTCAAATATTTTGACACAGCTACATCCATTCTTTCTGGAGTAGAAGCCATGCATATGATTAAAAAAGAGCAGCTGGATTTACGGGACCGGTCTGTCCAAAATCAGAAAGAATTCATCCATCAATTGTTTGGACTTGCAGCATAAGATACGATTCCGTTAGGAATATATGTGCTTTATTCTCCTGTATTTTATTTTTGCATCAGAACCACTTGTTTTACCGGACCAGTCTGTCCAAAGCGAGAAACAATTTATTCATAAATTGTTTGGCTTAGCTTCATAAGATAGAAATGAAAAGGAAATTGCTACTCTATGTTTCTAACTAACATTTTTATATGGTTATATTAGCTACAAAATAATATCATTTAAATAAATTTTCTATTATATTAGCAGGGGATAGTGATAGAAAAGTGTGTTCCTTTTCCTAGTTCACTTTCTATCTCTATATCTCCGTTTAATTCTTTAATAATACTGTACGCAATCATAGTACCAAGCCCAGTACCTTTTTCTGTTGTTGAATAAAATGGCAAGGCAATACGTTTTATTTGTTGGGAAGACATTCCTATTCCTGTATCAATAATATCAATTACAATATTATCTTTTATTTTTTGTATATTTATTTGTAATACGCCACCATTTTTCATAGCCTCAATTCCATTTTGTATGATGTTGGTTAGACATATTTTTAATTTTTCAGTATTAGCATTTATGTAAAGGGAATCTGTTGTAATATGCTGTTTTATTTCAACATTATATGAAAGAGCGAGTGGTGAAATATTATCTTTCACTTGATTTAATATGTAATTAATATCTAGTTCCTCTTTTATAATGTTTTGTGGTTTGGTTAAAGATAAATAGTTATTAATAGTAGATTGTATTTGCTGCATTTCAAGTAACATAATTTCTAAGTACTTATCTTGAGACATCTTAGCACTCTCATCTTCATTTAGTAATTGAGTGAATCCACGTACCGTGGTCAGTGGATTATGAATTTCATGCGCGATCGATGCAGCTAGTTCGCTAGCTATATAAAATTTTTCTGCTCTTTGCATTCTTTCTTTTATTTTATATTTCTCGATCATTCCTTCTATTAAATAAACTGATAATAATACTGTGAAAATATTTATGATTATATAATTGAATAAAAATTCAATGAGAGTAGAGTCAATTTTACCACCTGTATTTATTTGCGTTACAATACCGCAGATAGAAAGGGAAGTTGTACATATCAAAATAAGTAGAATACTTAATAATATCTTCTTTTCCTTGAAATAAGTAGGTGACAAGTAACGAAACATGATTGTAATAACAGAAATAATAGTAAAGATAATAAATGATGGGAAGACTCCGCTTCCACCTAAGTAAAATCTATAAGAAAGATATAAAACTCCAATACAAATAATGCTCTTTGTATTTCCATATAGAAAAACTAATATAATGGGAATAAAACGTAAATCATAAATGAACCCAGCGTGTAAATGAAAAGGAAAAGTCATACAAAAAATAATTGCAGTGGAGGAAAGTACAGAAATTAATATATTATTACATGCCATTTTTTCTTTATGTTCTAGCCAAAATACTTGGTAACTAAGGATACAAATAATAATAATAAATGTATTTAATAATAGTGTAGGAATTCCCATAGTTTATACCTCTCTGAGAGTTTGTAAGTAGGATTATGTATGTGTTTAATCTAGGTGTTTGATTTTATTAGATTTTCTATCTTTAAAAAAGAAAAGGAAGGGCACTTGAAAAAGTACTTTTTTACCATTTATATTAAAATCGATGAGGAAGATAGAAATAAAAAGTTACTTTTACTTATGAACAAAAAAATTGAAAGTAGCCCTTGTATAGGTAAAAGATGAAGCAAATTACTGAAATAGTTACGTTTCTCTGGAGTGAATATTCCGAAAAAACATTGTGTATGGCGAAATCCATTTTATAACCTTCGCCATATTAACATGTAACTTATTAAATTACAAAGAAAAAATTAAAAATTATTATTTTTTTGTTATTTTAATTTATTTAAAAACGTAAAAGTATTCAAGAGGTTACCATTGAGATGCTAGGGTACTTAGACCAATATTCGAACTTCGTAATAACGTTGTTACTTTTTTACTAATATTCTTAATACTAATTTTAGTATAATTAATTGATTGAAAGTTCTAATAATTATTTACGTACCCCTTTTTTTTATATCATTTTATATTAAATACAATGATATTTATTGTCACATAATAATGCAAATTTCCAGTAAACTAATAGAAAAAATCCTATAAAAACATAATTTACTATCTTTTATATAAACATTGCAGGTGTAAATGCAATAAAATTTCATTATTAATACATATATTCAATCTGAAAATATCTGTTTACATATCAAAATATCTTTGTAGTGGTCCTTCATGCCAAAAATCGTTTCCGTACTCCAACTACCGTTATTCTAGTATTTTACCAAGTTTCTTATTTTGTTAAGGTATCCTAATATTGTTACTTTTATGAAATGAAATGTTTTAATATCATAATTTATAGTGGATGTTGAGAAAATAAATAATTTGTAAAAATAATATAATATTTGTAACTTTATGTCTTATAATATGAAATATCTTCGTTGTGATTATTTTAAATATTTGAATAATACATCAGATTCATTTTATCTAGGGAGGTTTTAAAATTGGGGAAAAGAGTTGTTAAAAGAGTTTTTGCATTATTATCAGTACTAGCATTATTCTTTAATGTGTTTCTACCGAAGGCAAATGCGGAGGTTATGACGCATGAAAAGTATTCAATGAACTGGAGTTATAGCAACAGTTTAGGTAAGTACATTCGAACTGAAATTATTAAAAATTCAAGCGGCCAAATTGCTTATTGTTTAACTCTTGGCTTAAAATCACCAAATGGTGAAGATCTTCCTGAAATGGGGAAAACAGATAATGTAGTATATAGGGTCCTATTAAATGGTTTCCCACAAAAAAGTGTAGAACAACTGGGAGTAGCTAATAAGAATGAAGCACATTATGCAACTCAGCTTGCGGTTTGGAATGCATTAGGTCAACTTGATGTAAATGAATTAAAGCATGAGAATAAAAATGTTGAAAAAGCGGCTAAGGCAATTATTAATGCTGCAAATACAAGTGAAGATACTCAAGATATTTTTATGAACGTGATTCCTGCTGAAAAGCAAAAGGCAGAATTAAAGGGTGAGTTCTTTGAAACAAACCTATACACAGTACAAACAAATGCTAAGAGTGGCTCTTATAAGGTAGTAGCGAAAAATGCACCTACTGGAGTTAAAATTATTAGTGAAAATGGAGAAGTGAAAGATCAGCTTTCAGTTGGGGAAAAATTCCGTATCCAAATTCCTAAAGATACAAAAACAGGTGAATTTAATCTAAGTGTAGCTGCTAACTTAACTAAAGTTCAAGCAATTGCTTACCGCGGTACTGATACTGTTCAGAATGCTACAGTACTACTAGAAAGAAATGAAGAGAAGCTTAGTAGTGACCTTGCAGTAAATTGGGAAGCTGCTGGTTCTTTAAAAATTAAAAAGGTTGGAGAAGATGGTGAAGTTTTAGCTGGTGCAGTATTTGAAGTCTTTAATGCAAATAATGAATCAGTTGGAAAAATCACTACTGGTGCTGATGGTACTGCAGTATTAAATAACCTACAAATTGGTACCTATACAGTAAAAGAAATTAAAGCACCAACAGGCTATGTTTCAGGTGACAAACCACAAACTATTGAAGTTAAGACAGAAGAAACAGGAGCTGTCCAAGTAGTAAACAACAAAGTAAAAGGTAACATCGAAATTAAAAAGCTTAGTGATTCTGGAAAGGTTTTACCTAATGTTGAATTCACGGTCTTCACTGAAGATGGAAAAGAAGTGAAAAAAGTAGTAACAAAAGAAAATGGAATTGCAAACGTTGAAGGTCTTACGTATGGTAAATATTATTTCTTAGAGACAAAAACACCTAATGGATATATTGGAAATAAAACAAAGTATCCTTTTGAAATTAAAGAGCACAATAAAACACTTACTTTTACAGTGGAAAATACCGAAGTGAAAGGTAGTGTAAAATTACTAAAAGTAGATAATGAAGATATCAGCAATAATTTAGAAGGTGCAGTATTCGAGCTAAAAGATGCAAGTGGGAAAGTAATTGGAGAATATAAGACAGATAAAAATGGTGAAGTTAACGTCAAAGATTTAGCGTATGGTAAATATTCATTTGTAGAAAAGGCCTCTCCAAATGGTTATGTTCTTATTACAGAACCAATTGTGTTCGAAATAAAGGAACACGGAAAAATTATTGAGCTATTGGCAGTCAATCATCTTATTAAAGGTGATCTAGAAATTACAAAAGTTGATGTAGCTGATGGAAACAACAAACTTCCAAATGCAGAGTTTACAATTTATAATGAAGCAGGGAAAGAAGTAGTAAAAGGAAAAACAGACGATAAAGGTATCGCGAAGTTTGAAAAGTTACCATTTGGAAAATACACATATAAGGAAACTGTTGCACCAAAAGGTTATGTATTGAATGAAGAAACGTTCTCTTTTGAGATCAAAGAGAATGGTCAAATCATTAAACATATTGTCAAAGATGAAAAGATTCCATCAGTAAAAACAACAGCTACTGATAAAACCGATGGTACAAAAGAAATGCACACCTCTAAGTCTGTAACAATCCAAGATAAAGTGGAATACAAAGACCTACAAGTAGGTAAAGAGTACACTTTAAAAGGTAAATTAATGGATAAAGAGACTAATAAACCATTAGTTGTAAATGGTAAAGAAGTAACTGCTGAAACTAAGTTTACACCAAAAGAAGCAAACGGTTCTATTACACTAGATTTCACTTTTGATGCAACTGGTTTAGAAGAAAAAGAAGTAGTAGTATTCGAAGAGTTACTGAAAGACGGAAAAGTTATTACTACACATGCTGATATCAATGATAAAGGTCAAACAGTTAAGTTCGTTAAGCCATCAGTAAAAACAACTGCTACAAACAAAGCTGATGGTGGAAAAGAGATTCATTCAAAGGATTCTATCACTATTCAAGATAAAGTAGAGTATACTAACTTAGTTGTTGGTAAAGAGTACACTGTAAAAGGTAAATTAATGAACAAAGCTATTAACAAACCATTATTAATTGATGGTAAAGAAATAACAGCAGAGACTAAGTTCATTGCAAAAGAAAAGAATGGTTTTGTAACATTAGACTTTACTTTCGTTGGTGCTGAACAGCAAGGAAGAGAAGTAGTTGTGTTTGAAGACTTATTGCATGAAGGTCAAGTAATTGCAACTCACACTGACATTAACGATGTAGGTCAAACAGTTCGATTTGTAGAGCCTTCTATTAAAACGACAGCTACAAACAAAGCTGATGGTTCTAAAGAGTTAGATGCTTCTAAATCTGTAACAATCCAAGATAAAGTGGAATACAAAGACTTAATCGTGGGTAAAGAGTACGTTGTAAAAGGCAAACTAATGGATAAAGCAACAAAAAAACCATTATTAGTTGATGATAAAGAAGTAACAGTAGAATCTAAGTTTACTGCAAAAGAAAAAAATGGTTCTATCACATTAGATTTCACATTTAATGCTTCTGCATTACAAGGTAAAGAAGTAGTAGTATTTGAAGAACTGTATCAAGATAATATCTTAGTAGCTATTCACGCTGAATTTGAAGATAAGGGACAAACAGTGAAATTCAAAGAGGTAAAACCGGAACAACCTAAACCAGAACAGCCGAATCAAGATAAAAATACTCCAACATCAGAGCAACCTAAAGAGCAAGTAAAAGAGCAACCACAACCTAAGAAAGAAATTCAATCTAAAATTGGATGGTTACCGCAAACAGGCGCTGACCTTACAAGTTGGATCTCTATGGCTGCAGGTGCATTATTGTTAATTGTTGGTGGAGTGATTTTCCTAAAACGTAAAAATGCATAAAAATTAAAAAATAAGCACATCTGTTTTTTTACAAGATGTGCTTATTTTTTATGTTAATAATTTAGTCCTATTTACAGTATTTTAATCTATTTGCTTATTTTTGAGTTGTTGTAATAATTCCCTGTTTTCTTTTCCTTAGCTTCCAAAGTGTCAGCTTCTAAATTCACTGTGAGACAAAATCCCTTAGCTATTTCAAAAGGTCTCATAGAGAACTGGGGGATATAATGCTCTTTTTTTACAAACTGTGTTTTTTCTGCCGTGATAAAGCAACAAATCCTTTCCTGTTATCTCAATGAAGATAATTTTACCAAAAAAAGAAAGTATTAGCCTTTTAATTTTTGTTTGCATTTTTGTGTTCTAACGAGGATTACATTATAAATAGTAGGTCTTTTAATTACCTTATCAAGTTATTTTTTGTTAGTTAGAAACAGGCATAAGAAAATTACATAGATATATTGCGAAAATGTAGTATGCAGGATTGCATGAATAAAATGGTTGCAATTTCGACCACCTGTAACTATAATGGTTACATGTTGGTCGATACCAATCAAACAAATACAATCATCATGAATGGAGATGTTATAGAATGGGTATGAAAAAATTAATTTTAGCAGGTGCTTTAGGGTTCGCAGCATTATCAGGAACGAATCTACCAGGATTAGAAGCAACAAAAGCGAGTGCAGCTTCTATTGAAACGAATTTCTCGACATTAGAAGGACACGTTGTAGAAGTGGATCATGGTGTGATTGTTGTGAAATCTAAACAATACGAAGAACCTGTTAGTGTGTATATAGAAAATCTTTCAAATGTGAAAGTAGGAGACGAAGTAAAAGCGACTGGATCTATGATGCGTAATTTTACGGAATATATGGTTGCAACAGAAGTTGAAAATACTACAAACAAATTAGGTATGCATTTGAAAGAAAATGGCTCACCTGATTATGTGATTGGTGAAGTATCAGAAGTAGGTAAGATGGAAGACAGTGCTACTAAATATGTCGTTGTTGAGTATCCATCACTAAATGGGGAGAAAGACATTATTGACGTGTTCTTAACAAAGGGACAAGTATTTAAAACAGGTGAGAAAGTTAAAATTGATATGAAGTATGTAGGTTGGGGCGGCATTTCTATTAATTACAACACAGTTGATCATATCGAAAAAGTGCATGAGGTAAACAATAACACTCAAAATAATGATGATGTGTGGATTTGGTCTTAATAAGATTAGTAATATTAGAATCAAAACAGTAAGACGTACTTATGTTGTAAAAGCTATACTGAAGTGAGTATGGATTATAAAATTTATTTCGATTAAACAAAGGAGAGGAGTCTATTCTATGACTTCTCTCCTTTGCTTTATTCGAACTTTGTTTGAGTCTATTTATATGACCATATTTAAGCAAGAATAGCTTTTAAAATCGACACTTTGTTTGTAGTAAATAATACATAATTTTGTTTTACAGTTCTAATTAATATACGATCAGTTGTCCCATATGCTGTTCCGATACGGATTGCAGTTGGTTCTTCAACTCCCGCATAGGTAGCATCTTCGGTAACATCAAGCACATCACGTAACGGAATCGTAATCTTCGCCAATTGCCATGAAATAATTAACTCTTCTTTTGTTTTTTTTACATCAATACCTAGCATCATACCAAGACCTTTCTATAATAGAATGCTACACTTCTCATCTCATTATACAAATTTTTAGATTATTTTTCTACATGTATGAATAGAACTGATATTTTAAGGCTGTCAAAAGAACGGGAAGATATACTATCAATCTATTAAGAAGTACGTTATGAAGAAAAGTTCACAGGGAATTAAAATGGATTTGACATGGTTGAAGTATGATGAATGAGTAACAGTAGGAGTTGTAGGAAGGAAATGAATAATGAGACTTAAATTAGTAGGAACCTTAACTTGTATAGTAGTAGTGTTAGGTATCTTTATAGTTTACACGAATATATCTATTGGTAAAGAACCATATAAGACAAACCATGAAACTAGTGAAAACTCCATAAATAATGAAAAAAATAGAAAGAAAAATGGGAATTCAAGTAAGATAGCAAGTTCTTTTGCTAGTATACAGGCTGTAGTAAATAAGGAATATGGTTTACCCGAAAACTATAAGCCAGAGGATTTAATTGTACCAAATGTACCGTTCTCATTTAGTGGAACCGTAGAAAAGAGTCATCTTCGTAAAGAGGCAGCGGAAGCGTTAGAAAAATTATTTCTTTTAGCTAAGCAAGATGGTATCCAGTTGAATGCTGTTTCAGGATTTCGTTCCTATGAGTATCAAAAAGGCTTGTATGCCAGCAATGTTAAAAAGAATGGGCAAGAGCATACAGATCGTTTCTCCGCAAAGCCAGGGCATAGTGAACATCAAACAGGCTTAACAATGGATGTTTCATCTGAAAGCGCTAACAATGAACTAGAGCTATCCTTTGCGAATACGAAGGAAGGAAAATGGCTGAAAGAAAACGCGCATCGTGCAGGGTTTATCATTCGTTATCCTAAGGGGAAGGAAAGTATTACGGGTTATGCATATGAACCTTGGCATATTCGCTATGTAGGAGATATTGCTGAAAATATATATAAGGAAAAACTGACTTTAGAAGAATATATGAATCTGTGAAAATAGAATTGAAGAGTTAAACTGTATTCATTGTTTATGAATGCTACTTTTTCTATTAAAAAGCCTAATTTCTCAATGTTTTGTAGAGAAATTAGGTTTTTTTCATCACTTCATTAGAGTTTTTTAGGCTGCGTTCGTTGGTATACTTCACACAATATTATAAAGGAAATAGAACTTACTGAAGATAACATATGAATGTTTTATAAATGTATCAAAAAAGTGAACAAAATCGTTATTTTGCACAACAAGGTAGTCAGCGTAATGAAATAACTGCTTGTAAAAAAAGAAGCCCTACAGGAAATATTACAGGGCTTCACCAAGTTGAGTTATGTCGTATTCACAAGGGATTTTAACATGATATTTGTGTTGAATAAACTGGTAAATGTGTCCAAGTAATTTGGAGCTATTTTATAAAAAAAGAGAAGCGCTTAATCAGGACGCTCCTCTTAATGCCAATACACAATAACTATCCCATTATACTGTATAAGCGTAAAATATTTAACAATTACCTTCATGGTAAATATTTTATTTTGTCTTAGTACCTTTAAATCACGAAAAAAGGTTCCGCTGTTTCCAACAGAACCTTTCCTAAAATGGCAAAGAGTAACTCTTACCTTACTCTTTGTTTATATACTATAAGATTGTTAACGAAAATCCAGAACTCCTTATATTGAGAAATAAAGAAGAATCATTATAAAAAATTTTATCTTTTTTCATAAATAAAAGAGCAGCTAGCAAAAACTAACTGCTCAATACAAGGAGATACAGAGAAAACTAAATGGATTTTGGCATACAGCCTATCAACATTATGGACATAATATTGATTTTTATTCGAAGGAATTCATGTTTTACAAATCAGATTATGATAGTCGATATTCTCCATATTGACCAGAAAAGAACCAAGAATTCTAGTGAAATTCCAAGTGTTCTTTTCCTAGTTTTTTGAAATTCTTTTACTAAATAGCCAACAGCGCTAATTGCTAGAAGAATGAAAAGAATAAGTTCTAGTGTAACTGGCATTTGATCTACTCCTAATCCATTAATTAATTTAGTATATAACGATTATAAGATATTTTTTTGTGGTTAATGGTGAAAAATTAAACAAAACTATCTCTATATGTAAAAAGGCCCCGTTGTCTTCATCAGGACCTTCCTAAAATGGCAAAGAGTAACTCTTACCTTACTCTTTGTTCATATACTACAGGAGTGTTAATGAAAATCCAAGGCTCCTTATATTGAAAAATAAAGAAGAATCATTCTAAAGAATCTTATCTTTGTTATAAATATAAGAGCAGTTAGCAAAAACTAACTGCTCATCTCCAAGGGGGAACAAGGAGAAAAAACTAATGTCATCTATATTATTGACGGAATATTGAGTTTTACTCATAAAAAACTACGTTTAACTTAATGCATTACCCACAATCAAAGTTAGTGTTAAAAACACTGATAATAACAATGTTAGTAAGACTGTTGCTACACTCCTAAGCATCGCAATCCAATTATTCATATTAGAAAATCCTATAATGCCAGCAAAAAAAGTTCCTATTGTTAAAACTAGTAATATAAATAAAGGGTGAATGTGTAATGAATCCGTGAAAAATTTGAATAATTCAAGTGGAATTTCAAAATATAAACGGAATAGTCCAACGCAAATCAAAGAGCATATAAAGGACCATAGATTGAGGTTATGCTTCATAGCTTTCTCCTATGTTATCAAAATAGTTTTACTCAATTTTAATGGGAAATAAAAGAAAAAGATAGAGGTTATGAATTAGAATTAATTTTTTAACAAAATAATCCTTTTAATAGAAAGCGAGGAATAACAATGGGACTCGGAAACCGTGGGATGGCATTTGAAATGCTTATCAATCTAGCGAATGAAATGTATCAAAGAGGGGGAGTGGTGCTTATAAACAAACGTCCGACTCCTGTGAAGGTGTTAAAGAGTAAAGGTGGCCGTGTGCTAAATGGATTCTATGAAGCTAAGAGTACAGTAGACTATGACGGCGTGTATAAAGGACGGGCTATAGCATTTGAAGCGAAGTCTACAGAAAATTCTACACGATTTGATTTAAAGAACATTGCGCAGCACCAATTGGATTACCTGGAGAAAGCGGAGAATATGGGAGCGATTTGTTTCTTTCTTATTGAGTTCAGTAAGGACAAGTCAGTATTTGTTGTACCACTATCAGTCATCCAATCTTACGTAAGGATGTCACAGCAGCCAAAAGGCAAGAAGTCGATACCAAGGGCAGCTTTTAATATTTACGGGTACTTAGTAGAACAGACGGAACGAGCGCCAGTGGATTACTTACAATATGTCGATGAAGCAGTAGCTCCAGTTATGTTTGATGGCATGATTCAATTTGATCAGGACCATCAAAAGGTAGCAAATAACATTGAAGCAGTAAAAGAGAAGATGGCCAGCAAGAAACGTAAATTATTAAAGGCTTAATGGATAGCGAAACCATGCAGAGTGGATGGTGGGGGCTACTCTCTATGCACGTTTCCTTTATTCAACAAAGAGATAGTAAAATTTCACGCGCCTGATGTGAATATAAAAACCAAAATTCGAAATAGGGGGATTACAGATGGAGCAATTATCATTCTTTCCAGAAATAAATAACGAGGAATATAAGTTAATACAAAAAGCAGTAGTGAAGGTATTGCGAGATTACAAGGATCTATCAGTCCGTATGATGAACCAAAGCGAATGTGAAAGGGAAAGTATTCAGTTATTCCCAGAATTACGTGATACGAAGAAGATTAATGATTACAAATACTTACAGATTAGAAGAGCAATAGAACATTCATTGGATATAGAGCAAAGGGAGATAATCGAGCGGAAATATCTAAAGAGTGGTGTAATGAGTGATAAGGCGATAAAGGCTCAAATGATATTAGCTAATGATTGGTATTATTACCAGAAAAAGAATGCAATTATGGCAATTGCAACAGCCTTACGGATTATTTAAAACAACAAGGAGGGATTGTCAAGAAATCTGTGTAAGTTTTTGAAACGAACACATAGAATAGCAAATATTAAGGTAAGGTCGCTTCTGTCTTTTTTATCTTCTTTTGACTTTCGGTTTGTGTGATAATTAAATCGAAAGGTCGTGGAAGAATGAAGATAGCCGTGATACAAGCAAGTACCCAAATTAGCAAAAATGAACTGATTTTTGAAGAGACAAAAAGGGCTGTGGCGAGGCATGGATATGAAGTACTCAATTTTGGTGTTACAGTTGAAGAATCCGAGTTAAGCTATATCCAAGTGTCCTTAGCTGTTGGTCTACTTCTAAATTCAGGTGCAGTTGATTTTGTCGTCACTGGATGTAGTAGTGGTGTTGGTATGTCGATTGCCTGTAATACACTTCCGAATGTCATTAGCGGTTATCTGCCAACTCCAACAGATGCGTTCCTATTTGGTAGGATAAATAACGGAAACTGTGCATCACTGCCACTTGGATTGAACTTCGGTTGGGCGGGCGAATTAAATCTTCGCTTCACGCTTGAGAAACTATTTGAAGAACCGTTCAATACTGGGTATCCTGAAGAATCCGCCGAACGAAAGAAACGTGATGCAGAACTTTTTAAAGCAATCAAGAGTTTTTCACATCATGGCATCGTTGAGATTCTAAGTCAGCTAGATGGAGCCGTTATTAATCCTGTTCTTCAAAAGCAAGATTTAGTGGAATTCCTCTTGCGAAATGGCACCAACACAGATATATCAAATTATCTTATCGAACAAACGAAGCATTTAAATTACGGTAGGTAAATACTATATTTTTCAATACGTTTGGCGAATTTATCGTTAACCATAAGTTGATTCAACACCATTGACCAATTACGGATATGACCGTCATTCCATTTGTTTTGGAGTTCTTTTACACGTAAATACAGAACCTTGAGTAAGGCGTTTTCGTTCGGGAAAGCGCCTTTTTTCGTTACCTTACGGAAACTTGAATTGATGTTAGTATATTAACTAGTTAAAAATGGGGAAAGAAAAATGAAGATTATATTTGATGTGATTAAAGATGAAAATTTTGATTTTACTTTATTAGAAACAAAATTGCTGAAAACTTTTAAAGAAGTGGATAATGTAGCAATAGTTGAAAAGGTTGAAGATAAAATTTTTGAAAAAAGATGATGTACCAACCCATTTGGCGGAGATTACTATTAATGTTACAGGAAAGAATATCGGATATAGATCAGTTTCAGCTAGTATATTTATTGTTCTAGAAAGTCTATCAATGAAGCTATTTAATATTAATATTAGTATACATTAAGCATCCAATATGGATGCTTTTTTCTTTGTTATATAGAAATTATACATTAAACATATATTTATAAGCGCTGTTACGACACGCTAAGGAAAGTAATAACAAGATGAGGCCAATGAAACCGTATAAAAACCAAAAGAATCCTAAGATGGGGAATATTTTATGAAAATTAAGCATGGTAAACCTCCTTGGGTATATAGAGGATTATAATATATCGTTGGTCTATTTAGAAGAAAAAACATAAATTAGTACACATTAAACGTGAATTTGAACAAAATGGACATTTGGTTTAAATGAGTATATAAATAGGAAGAATCTAATTATTTGGTTCACATTTTAATCCAAGGGGTACAAATTCGATGCGACGTGAAAAGGATTTGTTGAAACAATGGAAGGCGGATTTGCAAGCTATTCAAGAAGAAAAAAGGCTGAAGAAGAAGGCTAAGAATAAGAAATATAGTATTCCTGGTAATACAGCTGACTTCATGAATGGAAAGAATACTTATCGTAAAGAGAATGGGGTATGGAAGCAAAGAAATAAATAATGTGAGGATAAATGAGTTTGATTAAGTGTATAGCAATTTTCGTAGGCGCTGCCGTGATCTGGGTGGCGTCTTGTTTGCTGTTAAGGAAAGATAAGGGGTAAAATAGATTTGAAACTTAAAGATTAGATAATAACATTATTACTTTAAAATGCAGAAAGTAGACTAGTAAACAAGCTGTTTTTGTTTTTTAGCATAGAATATGATGAATCCTAGAGTTAAGAGGAGGTAATTATATTTATGGGATGTAATTGTAATTTCAGACGTTCCCGAGATTGTGATAGATTTTGGGATGATTTAATGTTCTGCAGACGCAGAGATTGTGATGACCGTCGTTGTAGACGTGACCGTGACTGTGATTGTGATGAATGTCGTCGTAAACGTAATCATGATCGTGACTGTGATTGTGATAAGCGTCGAGAATGGTAAATTCCTATTGGAGGGTGCTTTGAAGAAAAGCACTCTTTTTTGGTACATGGATTTTCTGGTCTGATTTCTTGTTAAGGAAAGATAACAAAACAAACGAACACAACGAACGAAAATAGAGGATAAAACGTCCGATATGGGTCTACTTATTTAGAATTTCATCCGTTCACAATTTAGACATATTCAAAATACTTATTTTACAACTCTCTTCATGTCCGGTTTACATGTACGGAAAATAAATGATGTTATTAAGCTATAGTTAATTTATGGACACTTAAACGGACAAAGGGGAGAAATAGAATGATGCTTGGATATGCTCGTGTATCGACACAAGATCAGAACTTAGCAAGGCAACTCAAACAATTGAGTGATTATGGATGTGATTATGTGTTTGAAGAAAAAGTTAGCGGGGCTACAACAGACAGACCTGAGTTATTACGTATGTTAGACAATCTGCGTGAATGTGATGTATTTGTAGTAACTGAATTAGCACGTATTACCAGAAGTACACAAGACTTATTTAAACTTATAGAAACAATTAAAGAAAAAGGCGCTTCTATTAAGTCGTTAAAAGACAATTGGCTTGATACTACAAGCGATAATCCATACAGCACTTTCCTACTCACTGTAATGGCTGGTGTTAATCAGTTAGAACGTGACCTAATTCGAATGCGGCAACGAGAAGGTATTGAACTAGCTAAAGAGCGTGGTGTTTATAAAGGGCGCCCTAAGAAGTACGATGATGATAATCCTAATATGGAACATGCTTTAGATCTGCTTGCAAACCGAAAGGAAAACAAGTTTACAGTAAAGAAGATATGTGAAGTTACAGGTGTAAGCCGCACGGTTCTTTATGAGAGAGCAAAAGAAAAGGGAGCTATGTAGATTTTAAAGTAGCGAATACGCTGCTTTTTTATTTTATCAAATAAATTGTTCTTGAGTAGAAATGAAAATAGGGGTTTGCCTTAAACATTTATTATTAATAAGAATATGAGTATAGAAACAGGTCTAAATTTTGTAATAGTGGAGGGGATTGTTGTGGACATAACTCAAAGTGTGGTAAGAATAGTGGTTAATGGGAAAGACCTTCCGTTCACTTCAGTTCAAACCTCTGCATGGAATCATGGACCTGTAAATGATTTAATCGTTTCGACGAATCAGAGAGTGAATGAGCTTTATCAATTCATGTGGTCACAAGTACCAGTTACGATCTCGGTGTATTTTCTTCAAGGGGCGGACTTAATGAGATTCGCTAGGATCGCTGGAATTAATGAACGTGTAACGGGAGAATATATATATCATTTCATTTGGGGATAAGAAGAATTCAAAGTAGCTTAACAGCTGCTTTTTTATTTTGCATAGAAAAAGGAACCATAATAGGCTCCTTAATTTGATTCAGAAGTTGTGTAGTTTTTCTTGATGATATCTTTTATGTTGATAATTAAGGATATAAGGAATCCAGCAGCTAGGATACCGTTTACCCAGTAATATGTATTCCCGGATGTAAATTTATTATAAAAGGAATCGATATTATAATACACTAAGCCTGCTGAAATGACGGTAGAGATTATTAACGTACCAAAACTTTTCATGACGCTGCCTTCCGATTCTGAAATTTTATACTTTAATACAATTATACATTTAAATAAAAAGGTTTACAAAGGAATTACCATAAGGAGGAGTTATAACGAGTTTCTTCCAATTGATGGTTTTTATTTTTGAAAAAATAACTATTTTATAAAAAATATTTTTTTGACCCCCATAAAATTATTTATTCCTTCGAATATATATAAGTAGAAGAAAATAAATGAAAGAAAAAGCTAAAATTACCAAAAATATAGCGAAGAGTTATTCAAAGATTGCAGCTAAAATAGAAAAGAGCAAGTGGTATTGCAAAAGAAAACAAGAAAGCAGTACAAAATACAGACTTCACTTTAGTACAAGTGGAAAAAATAGTTATATAAAAAAGTCGGCCTCGAAAAATATGAGCAACAGAAATAAGACAAGCCAAAAGAAAAGTACTAAGAAAATGTGCTTGAATGGTCACTTATTTAGTGACCATTTTGCTATTTAAAGCAGAAGGAGGCAGGGAGATTACTAGTGTTGAGTTTAGTAATGAAAATCTTAAAAAAAACGAAAATAGAAGATATCGTATTTAACATACAAAACAACGGAGGAGATAAGGAAGCTTTTATCGTACAGTATCAGCCGTTTATTAGAAAATCAATCTCGTCTGTCTGCCGCAGGTATATTACAGAACAGGATGATGAATATAGCATTGGATTGTTTGCGTTTAACGAGGCAATTGAACAGTATTCATATAAAAAAGGAAAATCTTTTCTAGCGTTTGCTGATCTTCTTATAAAAAGAGATGTAATTGACTATATACGCAAAGAGTCTAAGCATAATCTTGTCTTTTTAAAAGAAGATAAGCAAGAGGGAATATTAGAAATGCAAGTATCGCTTACGGAGTATATGAAAGAGATGGAAAATAGTAACCGTAAGGAGGAAATTCTTCATTTTCAAAGTGTGCTAGCTGAGTTTAAAATCACATTTTCAGAGCTTGCTAAGGAATCTCCTAAGCATCGTGATACGCGTGAGCACTTAAGAGAAATTGTAAAGATTATTATAAAAGACGAGAAAATGATGGAAGAGCTGTTCAGAAAGAAAAAGTTACCGCTGAAACATATTGAACCACGTGTTAGGGTAAGTCGTAAAACGTTGGAGCGACATAGAAAATACATTATAGCAATGTGTATTATCTTTGCAAACAACTATACATATATTCTTGATTATATAAGAGGGGGGAAGCATGATGAATAAAGGAATTGTGATGGATATAAAAAAACATAGCGTAGTTGTTTTAACTCCAAATGGAGAATTTCTTTCGTTTAAAAGAAAAGCGCACTCTTACATGATTGGAGAGGAAATCTCGTTTAAAGAACAAGAGCAAAGAGCACCGCGTTTTTCAATCCCTTCTTTCTTAAAGCCTGCATCATTACTTGTTACTTGTTTTCTATGTGTGTTGCTGTTTTTCTACAACCAACCGGAAGAAAAAGTATTTGCTTATGTCTCAGTGGATATAAATCCAAGTTTAGAGGTGAGCGTAACAAAGGATCTTCGTGTTATAGATTTACGAGCTTGTAATGATGATGGAAGGCGTATTTTAAAAGAAATAAAGCGATGGGAAAATAAACACCTGCAAGACGTAATACGTACTATTATAAAACACAGTCAAGAGGATAAGTACTTAACGAATGATAAGCAAGTTATGCTAACAGCTGTTACAAAGGACAAGTCGCTAGAACCACAGTTGGAAAAGGCTATGCAAAAATTAAAGAAAGAGTATGAGACAAAATATGTTACAGTCGTATATCAAAGCAGTACGATGCAAATGCGGGAGAATGCTAATAAAGCAGGAGTTGGCACAGGTGTTTATATAAAGCAAGAGAATGAGAAGCAGAAATCGCTTACTCCACCTGCGCCGCCGTCTAATCAAGAGGAGCGCGATGAGGAGATACATTCGCAACCAAAGTCATCTCCTGAAGTATCATCGGATTCGTCTCCTGTAAAAGAAGAAAGATACGAGAAGCAGGAGCATATAGAACAAAAGCAATCCAAGGAACAGCAACCGAAGCAAATAAAAGGAAATAATGGACACCAACAAGAAAACAACGGTAGAGGATCTCAGCAAGGAAATAATGGAAATCAGCAAGAAAACAACGGTAGAGGATCTCAGCAAGGAAATAATGGAAATCAGCAAGAAAACAACGGTAGAGGATCTCAGCAAGGAAATAATGGACACCAACAAGAAAACAACGGTAGAGGATCTCAGCAAGGAAATAATGGACACCAACAAGAAAACAACGGTAGAGGATCTCAGCAAGGAAATAATGGAAATCAGCAAGAAAACAACGGTAGAGGGTCTCAGCAAGGAAATAATGGACATCAGCAAGAAAACAACGGTAGAGGGTCTCAGCAAGGAAATAATGGACACCAACAAGAAAACAACGGTAGAGGATCTCAGCAAGGGAATAATGGACACTAGCAAGAAAACAACGATGGGGGATAAAAACAAGGAAATAAAGGTAATTCAAACGAAAATAACGGACCTAAAAATGAGGACAAAGACATTCCTACCACATAACATCAAGGGAATGAAAAGAAGAATCCATAGAATATTGAAGATGGGAATTCGTTTCATGTTAATAAATCTCTCTAGTTTCAAACTAAAGAAATTCTTATTATTTAAATTTTTTAAATGACGGACACAAAATCGTATATCCTTTCGAATTATATATATGGATATCATTAATATTTATATAAAAGGGGAGAAAAAATATGAAAAAAACAAAAGAAATGTATGAAGAAATCGCTGAAGTATTAAAGGTATTGGCACATCCTGTCCGTTTATCCTTAGTAAAAATAATGCTTGCAAAAGGCCCTACTAATGTAACAACAATGTATGGGGATTTACAAATGCCCCAAAGTACAATTAGTCAACATTTATCCAAACTAAAGGCTGCTAAAATCGTAACTGGTACTCGAAAAGGATTAGAAATTTATTATGAGGTAACGGACAATCGTACAAAAGCGATATTAGCAAGTTTAGTTTAAATGCTGACTTTCTAGACTTCAAAATTAAGAAGAGGATAGGAAAGTAATTCTGTGGCTATAATTTTTTAGAAATTTACATAAGAGCTATATTTATAAGAATATGTAATTTTCCTTCGCTACAGCTAATTCCTTTGAGAAATAAGCTTTTTTTCATTTTAGGGGTATTTTTTGTTAGCTTAATAATGATATGACGATACCCCTATTATAAAATTTCAGAAGAATTCTTGACATAGAAGATGTAACAAAGTTGATAGGGTTCTTTTAGTCATTTAATCTTTTTATTTGATGGTCTTTTCCCCATTCAAATAGTTCATCCATAATTTGCATTAAAGATTTTCCATGTGCGCTTATTGTGTACTCAACCTTTGGTGGTACTTCTTGATATACAGTACGATGGATAATTCCATTAGCTTCAAGTTGCCGAAGTTGTTGTGTGAGAACTTTTTGTGTAATGCTTGGAATTTCTCGTTTTATTTCATTTGTTCGCATTTTTCCATCCGCCAAAACACATAAAATATGAACTTTCCATTTTCCGCCGATTACTTCGAGTGTTGTTGCAATTGGGCAATCATCATTTTGATTCATATAACACCTCCAAAGGTACTTTAAGGTTCCTATAGCACTTTAAAGTACGTACTTTTCAATTATATGTGACTCATTCATACTAATACTAAAGCGTTTGAATTATTTATAAGGGGGAAGAAAATATATGAAAACACTTGTAATTGTAGCACATCCTGATATTGAAAAGTCTCGAATTAATAAAAGATGGGTAGAAGAACTTGAGAATTATTCAGATGAAATTACGGTGCATGAATTATATAAAGCGGCACCGAATTGGGAGTTTAATGTTGAAGAGGAACAAAAGCTGTTAGTAGAACATGACCGATATATATTTCAATTTCCGCTCTACTGGTATAGCTCACCACCATTATTAAAAAAATGGTTCGATGATGTATTAACATATGGATTTGCTTACGGATCTAAAGGGGATAAAGTGAAGGGAAAAGAGTTTGGTGTAGCTATTTCTATAGGTGGATTAGAAAAAGACTATGAAAATAGCCGGATCACAATGGCTGAGTTAACGAAACCTTTTCAAGCAACATGCTTATACACGGGAATGGAGTTTATTCCTTCCTTCTATTTATATGGTGCAGAATATGAAATCAGTGATGAAGAGATTGAAAAAAGTGCACCTGAATATGTGAAATATGTTATGAATAAGGAGTATTCTAATATATAAGGAAAAATAGCCATTTACTTGTTAAGTAGATGGCTATTTTTTCATGTGTTTTATATTCACTAAGTGTAATCTTTAGTAAATTAATAGTTAATCTGGTAAAATAAAAACCCTAACATATATAAAGGGGAGTTTTACTTGAGAACGATGCGACAATTATTACAAAAGAGAGCAATGCAATCACCAAATTTGGAAGCGCTTGTCGGGGGAGAGAAAAGGTATTCGTTTCAACAATATAATGAACGAGTAAACCAGCTTGCACATTATTTGTTACATAACGGTGTGCAAAGAGGGGATCGCATAGGAATACTATGCAAAAATAACCATCCGTTTCCAAGTATTATGATGGCAAGTTTGAAAATTGGAGCGGTATTTATTCCGCTAAATCATCAGCTTACAGCTTATGAATTAGAAACGATTGTAAAAGAAGCAAAGTTAAAAGTATTAGTTATTGATGAAGAATTTAGTGAAGTGTTATTAAAGGTTGATGCTGTTAAAGAAATTCCTTATGTAATTAAAACGACAGAAGAAGGCTTTGGTTCATTTGAATTAAAATTGCAAGAACAGCCAATTACAGAGCCGAACGTAGAAGTTCATGAAGATGATGATGCGATTTACTTATTTACTTCAGGAACGACTGGACAGGCAAAAGCATGCGTAATTGGTCATAAAAACTTACATCATTATTTTACTGAGATTGCGGGGCAAAGAGAAATTCCAGCAGGTGAACGCTTTTTATCAGTGCATCCATTGTTTCATATGAGTGGAGTGCTTTCTATTTTAAATTGCATTTATCATGGCATAACGATGATTTTCTTATCTGATTCAAATCCTGCTCTTATTTGGGATAAGATTGAAGAAGAGAAAATTACTACGATGCTTGCGTTTCCAGCGGTGTATAGTTATATGCTTGATGAACTAAATAAAAAAGAGCGTAACATTTCGACCTTTAAAGTAGCGCAAAGTGGTGGTACAAAAGTTCCAG
Source organism: Bacillus sp. NPDC057893 (assembly GCF_042796455.1). Lineage (NCBI taxonomy): Bacteria > Bacillati > Bacillota > Bacilli > Caryophanales > Bacillaceae > Bacillus > Bacillus sp. NPDC057893. The sequence goes on from NZ_JBHVNG010000001.1 coordinate 1,474,485, forward strand.
AAACGCTCATTCAAAAATATATGGAAAAAGGAATATATATGGTGCAAGGGTATGGTAGTACAGAAGGTTGGGTAGTAACTTCATGGCATCCAAATATGGGAAAAGAAAAAATGTCTTCTGTAGGGAAAACACTTAAGCATGTAGAGTTGAAAATTGTCCATCCAGAAACAGGGGATGAACTAACAACAAATAAAATTGGAGAGATTCATGTAAGAAGTCCATACATGTTTAAAGGATATTGGAATAATGAAAAGGCGACAAAGAAGGTAGTAAAAGATAATTGGTTTAACATGGGCGATGCAGGTATGATAGATGACGATGGATTCCTACATATTATGGGAAGATATAAAGACGTTATCATACGCGGTGGTGACAACGTATATCCAGATCAAGTAGAAGATGTCATTCATGAAATATATGGTGTTCTAGAAGTTGCAGTAGTTGGAATTCCAGATGACTTTTGGGGTGAGGTTCCAAGAGCTTATCTTGTGAAGGACATTCAAACGTCTTTAACAGAAGAAGAGATTATTCAGCATTGTAAAGAAAAACTAGCAAGCTATAAAATACCAGAAGTTGTATTTATGGACGAATTACCGAAAAACGCTTTAGGGAAAGTGTTGAAGAGGGAATTAAGAGAAGATGTACTTGTAAAATAAAAAGCTATTAGATGATGAGGAATCCAGTTATGTATAAAGCATAACTGGATTTTTTGTTTATGGTTCTGTTATTTGATATTGTTAATATTTTAAACTTTTTGTGTTTTTTGGTGTAATATTGAAAATAAAGGGAGCTAATTAATTTCAGTACAAGGGGGAGAAAATATGGCTATAAAATTAGAAACTGAGCATTTACGTATAGAACTTTTTACCAATGATGATGTGTTTAGAATTAAAGAATTGGCTAATGACAAGGAATTAGCCAATATTCTTGGGCTTCCACACCCATATAAATTGGAGTTCGCGCAAGATTGGGTTGATATGCAACCAGAACTTATAAGGCAAGGAATTGAATATCCTTTAGGAGTTGTTTCTAAAGAATCAAGAGAAATTGTAGGTACAATTACACTAAGAATTGACAAAGGCAACAATAGAGGTGAGCTTGGTTATTGGATTGGTAAGAATTATTGGGGCAAGGGTTTTGCAACCGAGGCTGTAAACAGAATGATTCATTTTGGCTTTATCGAATTAGGTCTAAATAAAATTTGGGCATCTGCTATTTCTAGAAATAGATCATCGATTAAGGTGTTAGAGAAGTCGGGTTTACGTAAAGAAGGCACATTGAGACAGAATAGACTTTTATTAAATACATATGAAGATGTTGATGTTTATGGAATATTAAAGACAGAATACAACGTTTTAAATTACAGATAAGATTGGTAGTGTAGTGGCAAAAAGGAAACCCTTCAGAACAAGGTTTCCTTTTTGTATTTCTCAAAAATCAACATTGTAGTTTAACAGACCCTTGTTTATCAAAAACATAATAATTTACTAGATTTTGTATTTTGTGTAAGATAATAAAGAATATTCAATTAACAATTAAAGGAAGAGATATAAATGAAGCTGCCACTATTACAAGTAGAGACAGAGAGACTTATTATTCGTCCATTTCAAAAAGAGGATTATGAAAGTTGGTTAGATGGATTCAATAAGAGGTTACCATCTCAATATAAATACGATGATGGCTATCATGATATGTCGTCTTCAACAAAAGAATGGTTCACGGAATGGATAAGAGGATTTGATGAGGCGGCAAGACGGCAAGACGGGATGAAATGTACGTTCTAGGTATTTTTCAGAAAGAAGATGGCGCCAATATTGGAAAGCTAGAGCTTATAAAAATTTTACGTATGGACTATCAATGGGCAATGATGGGCTACTCTATTCATAATCAATATTGGAAAAATGGATACGGAGTAGAAAGTGTAATAGCTGCGCTGCCGTTATTTTTTAATGGCCTTCAATTTCATAGAATTGAATTACATATACATATCGATAATGAGCCATCCGTTCGTCTTGCGGAAAGAGCTGGTTTTTCATTTGAATGTACGAGAGAGGCATTTTCTATGGGGAATGGTAAGTGGGCAGATTTTCTTATTTATTATAAAAATAAGGAGATGGATATATGAGGGTACTTATTACAGGTGGAAATCGTGGATTAGGGTTACAGCTAGTGAAAGTGTTTCATGAAAATGGACATATTGTTTATCCGCTAGTTAGAAGTGAGGTTGCGGTAACGCAATTGAAGAAAATGTTTAGTTCTAGATGTTTTCCTATATTAGCAGATTTGACAGATGATGAGAGTACTGAGTGTATTAAGAAGCAAGTTGAGGAGTATACAGAGTATATTGATCTAGTTATTAATAACGCTGGAATTACTGGAAAGGAAACTGAAGTTTTATGTACAAATTCAGAAGAGTTAATGGAACTATTTAACCTTCATTGTTTAGGTGTTATTCGAGCAATAAAAGGTACGTATTCAGCTTTAACTAAATCAAATCAGCCGAGAATTATAAACGTATCATCTCGTTTAGGCTCTTTACATAAAATGGCCGAAAAAGAATTTCCACAAGGGCAGTTCTCATATTCATACCGGATCGCAAAAGCTGCACAAAATATGTTAACGCTCTGTTTACAACAAGAGTTTGCGGATAAAGGAATTCGTGTAACCGCAATTCACCCTGGAAAATTAAAGACTGACATTGGTGCTTTTGATGCGAATATGACTCCTACTGAAGGAGCTCAAAATATATATGATTGGGTAATGGATTCAAATGAGGATGTTTCGGGTAAGTTTATTGAGCCGGGTTTAGGGGAGTTGGAGTGGTAATGTACGATCTTACAACCATTCAAAATATATTTGGACCTTCAAAAAAATTTTAAAAGAGGATTAGGGGATATGAGAATGAAAAAAGTAAACGTAGTCCATTATGATGCATTTAGTAATAAACCGAACATGGGAAATCCAGCAGGCATTGTATTAGAAGCAGATGGATTAGGGGAAGAGGAAATGCAACTCATTGCTGAAAAGGTTGGATTTAACGAAACAGCTTTTGTTCTTTCTTCAGAAGTAGCAGATATAAGAATTCGCTATTTTACACCTGGTCATGAAAATGATTTATGTGGTCATGCGACAGTAGGGTCAATATATGCACTTCATGAAAGAGGAATATTGGGAGGGAAACATAAGTTAACGATTGAAACGAAGGCGGGAGTTTTACCAATACATATAGGTGCGAATGAAAATGGGGAAACTTTTATTAAAATGAGACAAGCAATACCTAAGTTTCAAAGTTTTGCAGGTTCCAAAGAGGCATTAGCTCACAGTATTGGTCTTGAAGTGAATGATTTAGATGGAAATTTACCGATTGTATATGGAAGTACTGGTATTTGGACTTTAATTGTACCTATTAAAAAAATTGATGCATGTGAAAGAATGAAACCTAATAATAATGAATTTCCATCGGTGCTAAAAGAAATGCCAAAGGTTGCGATCCATCCACTTTGCTTGGAAACATATGATGCAGAAGCAAAAATGCACGGTCGTCATTTCTCATCACCTTATTCTGGAACAATAGAAGATCCAGTGACAGGAACTGCTTCAGGTGTAATGGGAGCGTATTATGCGACGTATTTGGAGAAAGATTTTGACCATGAACTGGAGTTAATCGTTGAGCAAGGACAGGAAATAAATAAAGATGGTCGTGTAACGGTTTATGTAACGAAAGATGTAGAAAATGAGAAGTTACAAATACATATTGCGGGAACAGCGGTATATGTGAAAGAGTTTGAAATTTCAATATAAAAGAATAAAGCCCAGCATATAGCTAGGACTTCTCTTTATCCCGCTATTTGCCGGGAAGTAAGACCCACACCTCAAAATTCAGCGCAAGCAAAGAAGTTAGGTGTGGGATCAACTGCCCGTAAAAGCCCGATTGGTGAAGGCTAATAATCAGTGGGGGATGAACCCCCCACTGATTAAAGTTTCTCTTTATCTGTTCAACACTTCAATATACGAAGCATCCCCAGTTGTTCTTATAGTAGAGCGGAAATTGTTGTGTTCTAACGTTTCAGCAACTTGTTTTAATTGCTGTGCATCATCGTGATGAATGAGTAAACTATCTGCACCACTTTCTTCTATATGAATATGTTCGACGGTCCCAATTGCATCATGTATAGCTTTTAAAAATTCAGGTTTCATATTGTCCTCCTATATGTATGTAACGTTATTTTTAGTATTTCCTTATTTTTGAAATATAAAAGTGGATGAAAGGAGAAATGAAAATGAATATAACGCAGTTTAAAGAACATATTACATCACTTTTTGAAGAGCATCTTAATAAATACGGTGATGACGAGTATGGCTTCACTCATATTAGTAAAGAGGAATTTCACAAAATAGGATACACGACAAATTTGACGCTAGAAACAATTGAAGAAGCATATCGAAATGGGGTTGATATGATACTTACACATCATGCACCGTGGAGTTTTTTATTCGGTATGGAAGAGGCTTGTATTGAGAAATTAAAAGAATATGAAATGAATCATTTTTGGATTCATTTGCCGTTAGATTTTGTAAAGTTTGGCACGTGTACGTCGTTATTTAACGAAATTGGGATACATACAATACTGGAATATTCCACGTATGAGGAAGAAGAGCTACCGGGAATAGGAGAATATAAAGAAGTGATTCCCTTTTCAAACTTAGTTGGAAAACTTGAAGAGAGAATGGAAGAGGAAGTGAAGAGTTGGAAAAATCATGATAAGCCAGTAAAACGGATTGCGATATTAACAGGTGCAGGAAACAATACAAACCTTATTGAGCGTGCACTAGAAAAAGGTTGTGATACGTACATAACAGGAGAAAAAACATTATATACAGTGCAACATGCGAAATTTAAAGGCATTAACTTAATTGTAGGTAGTCACACATTTACAGAAGTGTTTGGTGTAGAAAGTTTGGCTCGTAAGTTAAAAGAAAGAGATAATTCAATAGAAATTACTAGATTAAATGAAGATCATTTGGAGTGAGGGAAATGGTAACTATATATGCAAATTATGGGGAATCAAAAGTGAAGTTAACGTGGAAAAAAGATTGTATATTGCCAGAATACGAAAGAATCACGAGTATTCACGGTTTTTGTTTTCATAATAATAAGGTTTTACTGATAGACCATGAGCAGCGTGGTTGGGACTTTCCTGGTGGGCATATAGAAGAAGGGGAACTACCAGAAGAATGTTTTAAAAGAGAAGCGTGGGAAGAAGGTTATGTAAAAGGGGAATGTACTTTATTTGGATATATTATCGTTGACCATAGTGATAATCCAGATTGGAATGAAAATAGTCCGTATCCAAAAGTAGGATATCAGCCGTTCTACCGGATGGGGATTAATGAAGTACATAAGTTTGACGGTGAGTATGAATCTGATAAAAGGATGTTTGTTAGAGTAGAAGAAATCGCATCGCAATATCATAAATGGAATGAATTATATGATGAAATCTTGAAAGAGGCAGTCTTAATAAATTAAAAATTAATTTCTGTTATATTAAGATATTGGAAGGAATTCTCTTGAAATTGTCAAATAATAGTAAAGTTGTCTTTTAAATTAAGGGTGGAGAAATGGACATTTCAATAATCGCTGAACAACTAGTTAATGAGAAGGTTATTTCACATTATCCGAAAAGCATGAAAGTGTTGAACGGAGGAACGACAAGTACAGTATATTTGTTGGACGCGAAATACATTGTAAAGCTGAATGAATCAGAAGTGATACGTGAAGAAGCTGATTTTCTTTCTTTTTATGAAGGGAATACTTTATTTTCAAAGCTTTTGTATAAGGAACCTTTAAATAGATATATTGTGTATTCCTTTCTCGATGGGGCTACTTCGTGCGAACTTGGGTATAAGAGGAGCACACTTTGTACAATTGTTAAAGAAGTAATTAATACGTATGAAATAGTTCCAGAGGTAGATGGATGGGGATGGAAAGATAGTCCGGTTCAATCTTGGACAGAGTTTTTATTAACAAATGTAATGGAAGCTCGTGAAAATTTGAAGCAGTGCATAAGTGATGAAGAACATCAGCTTGTTCTTACACTTGTAAATAGTCCACAAAGAGGTACTGGAATGGATAGGCCGTTTTTATTACATGGTGATCTTGGATTCCATAATTTTATATTTCAAAAGAATAAGTTAACCGGTGTGATAGATCCTTTACCAGTCTTAGGAGATCCTATATACGATTTAATTTACGCGTTCTGTTCAACACCAGAAGATTTAACGAAAGAAACTATTCAGTATGTGATGAAACAATGTGCATTTCGTAAAAGGGACCGAGATTTATATGAAGAAATAGTAATAGGTTTATATTTACGTATTGATACATGCTTAAGACACCACCCAAAAGATTTAGAAGATTACTTAGTAGCTTGGCGTTATTGGATGAATGAGATTATGTTCGATAACGAAAATAAGACGACATTATAGCACTTATATTTGGGGGAGATATAGAAATGAACATTTCAGAAGCAAAAAGAGATTTAGCACAAAAAACGAAGAAGGGATTTCCTGTTATAATAGCTGGTCTTTTATTTTGGATTGTAGCGAGCATAACTGGTGTTCTTCTTTTAGAAAAGCAAGTTGTGTGGGTATATTTAATTGGTATGGGCTGTGTGTTTCCTTTCGGCTTAATGATAGCTACTATATTAAAAATTGACATGTTTGCGAAAGGAAATCCGCTAGGGACTTTAGCTGGAGTAATTGGTGGGATAAATGTATTGAATATTCCGTTTGTATTACTTGCATATTTTCAATTTCCGGAGTGGTTACCTTTTGTAGTAGCGATGTTAATAGGTGTTCATTTTTTACCATATGTATGGATTTATGAAAGTAAAAGTTATGGTTTTTTATCAGTAGGAACTGTATTAGTAACGTCAGTATGTGGGATTCTTTTTGCAGAAAAAGGATTTATTGTAATTCCTATGGCGGTTACATTTGTCTACTTTGTTACTCTTATAAGCTTATCAATTGAAAATAAAAAAGCAGAAAACTATCAACAAATATCAGCTTAATAAAAAATTAAAGGAAGAGGAGAATAACTATGAATAATTTCGTTTGTACAACGTGTGGCGTTCAGTATGCAGCGAGTGTGGAAGAACCGGTAAGTTGTCTTATTTGTGATGAGGAGAGACAATATATTAATCCGAAAGGGCAGTCTTGGACGAGTTTAGAAAACTTGCAAACGAGTGATACATATAAAAATGAAATTATAGAAGAAGAAAATGGGCTTTATAGTATTACAACAAAACCAGAATTTGCGATCGGTCAAACGGCATTTGTAGTCAAAACAGAGTCATATCGTTTACTATGGGACTGTATTACTTATTTAGATGAAACGACAATTACGAAAATAAAAGAGCTTGGCGGATTAGATGCAATTGCATTATCTCACCCGCATTATTATTCGACGCAAGTAGAATGGGCAGAGACATTCGATGTACCAATTTATATACATGAAGATGATAAAGAGTGGGTGATGCGCCCGAGTAGTCGTATTATTTATTGGTCTGGTGAGTCTTTACAATTAGCAGATGGAGTAACAGTGCATCGTCTCGGAGGACATTTTAGTGGCGGTTCTGTATTACACTGGGAAGAAGGGAATGATGGAAAAGGTATTTTATTAACAGGTGATATCATTCAAGTTGTAGCGGATCAACAATGGGTGAGTTTCATGTACAGCTATCCAAACTTAATTCCATTACCAGCGAGAAAAGTGGAGGAAATGGCGAATCGAGTGAAGCCGTTACAGTTTAATCGTTTATATAATGCTTTTCACCGAGTAGTAAAAGAAAATGCAAATGAGGCAGTTGAACGTTCTGCGGAAAGATATATGAAAGCGATAGAAGGAAAGTTGTTTCATACGTAAAAAGGGATTTTATAAGCGGCAAAGCACTGGGTGCTTTGCTTTTCATTGTTTTTTAGTAGATCAATCTAGAAATGCTTGTTGCAATGCTTTCAGTCCATCGCTGTAGATGCCATGAAACAGATTAATTGCCTCTTCATCACTAACCCCTACAGGAGTGAAAGTACCAGACCACTCTACTAACGATGTGTTACTTTCAGTACCTTCTTTAATCTGGATTGTAGATAGATAATTAGTGACTGGGAATGGTGCATTCATTATTGAATACGTGTAGTAGCGTTCCTTATCATTGAATACTTCTAAGCGCTCTATAATCGTATCACCATCTGGATTAGCTAGATGACGTACGCGTCCACCTTCAGTTACTTTGCTGCTAGGTATATAAGGTAACCAGTCTGGAAGGGAGTTAAAACCTCCGATTAATTGCCATACTTGTTCAGGTGAAGCAAAAACTGTCATAGATGTAGTAGTATGTGCCATATTTATTACACTCCTTTTTATCTTGCTATTTGCAGGGAAATAATCAGTGGGGGATGGCCCCCTGATTAAAGTTTCACTTTATTTCACGTTGATTGGTAGTGGTGCATTAGGTGCTACTAGTTTTTGTTCGCGCATTTCTTCCCAGAATGCTGCTGGAATTACTGTGTTTAATGCAGTTTGGTCTTCTACAATTCGTTCAGGTTTACTTGCACCAGGAACAACGGCAGCAACTGCTGGGTTAGCTAGTGGAAATTGTAATGCAGCAGCCTTGATGCTGATTTCGTAACAATCTGCAAGAGCTTTGATTTTCTCAACTTTTGCAATAATTTCTGGTGATGCCTTTTGATATTCGAAGTGAGCACCTCCAGCAAGAATGCCTGAGCTATATGGGCCACCAACAACAATATCCATATTATGCTTTACAGCTGCAGGCATTGCTCGTTGCAAGGCACGCTCGTGGTCTAATAGTGAATAACGACCAGCTAACAAGGAGATATTTGGCTTCGCTTCTTCCAAATCAAGCATAAGTTCAATTGATTCTACTTTGTTTACTCCAAGTCCCCAACCTTTAATGACTCCTTCTTCACGTAAACGTGTTAGCGCACGGAATGCTCCTGTACGAGCCGTTTCAAATTGTGAAATCCACTCGTCGCCATAAAAGTCTTGTGCTAAATCATGAATGAAAACAAAGTCTAGACGATCTGTTTTTAAACGTTTCAAACTTTGCTCGATAGAACGAAGTGTTGCATCTGCGCTATAGTCATTGATCATTTTATTTTTACGACCAAATTTGAAAAGTCCGCCTTTTTCACCTAAATCACGTGCAGATGGATCTTCCAGTTCATCCGAAATAGTTCGACCTACTTTCGTACTTAAAAAGTAATCATCACGATTTCTTTTCGAAAGTGCTTCACCAAGACGAATCTCCGCTAATCCAGATCCATAAAGTGGAGCTGTATCAAAGTAACGAACGCCATTCTCCCAAGCAGCATCCACTGTAGCGATTGCTTCTTCTTCTGGGATATTACGGTACATATTTCCTAGTGGTGCTGTACCAAAACCAATTTTTTCTTTTAGTAAATTACTCATTAAAGATATCCTCCTAAAATGTATTTGAAAATTAATTAATCATTGTGAATGGATGTGAAAATCAATACATGTCATTTCATCGTCTGACAAAATGCATTATAAAAGTATTGAAACAGTTAAAAAGTAAGCACTTTAAAGTACGATGGGTATCTAAAAGGTAACAAAGGTAATTTCTACTACTGAATTACTTACTCAACTCTTACAAATGCTATTATGAAATGTATTTTACATAATGAAAAGTACGTACTTTAAAGTGATATAGATACTAAAAAGTAATACAGGTACTTTTGAGTGCCGTACTACTCATGTACTGTTTACGTATGCTATTATGAAACATGTTTAACACAATAAAAAGTACGTACTTTAAGGTGCTATAGATACTTAAAAGTAATATTTAAATGTTTTAGCTTAATTGCCTTATGAAATTATTAAAGGAGATCTTTAGATGAAGACATACAATATTCCTGTGGAGGCAACTTTAGAGGTTATCGGTGGGAAGTGGAAAGTAGTTATTCTTTGTCATTTAAAGAAAGACAAAAAGAGAACGTGCGAATTAAAATAATTAATGCTTGGTATTACACAAAAATAGTAAAAAGTCGGGATGAAAATCGAAATGATTTCTATCCCGGCTTTTTAATTTAATATTTTAGGTGTTTTCAGCATGCTGAAAATGTAAATTGCTTTTGCGATTTCTATAACTATAAGAGCTATGGAGAATAAAACTGAAAGAGTATGTAAAGAAATGAGCATGGCAAAAGGTATATTTATTTAATATATAACTTAAAAAACAAAACTATATACTTTTCGTAACGAAAATATATAATAAATATAGAAACGAAAATTTATGAGCAAGGAAGTTGAAGAACATGACATTGACAATGGGCCTTATTGGATTTGGAAAATCAGCTAACCGTTATCACCTACCTTATGTGAAAATACGTGAAAATATAAAAGTAAAAACGATTTTTGCCCGCAATATTAATGAAGAATTAGCAGCTCCATATCAGAAAAAAGGTGTTTACTTCACCACTGATTTGGACGAATTATTGAATGACAAAGAAATTCAAGTAGTGACGATCTGCACGCCAGCGCATACGCATTACGAATTGGCGAAAAAAGTTATACTTGCTGGGAAATCGGTTATCGTTGAAAAACCATTTTGCGATACAGTAGAACATGCTAAGGAATTATTATCTTTAGGACGAGAAAAAGGTGTAGTAGTTATGCCGTATCAAAACCGTCGTTTTGATGGTGATTTCTTAGCTGTGAAGCAAGTTGTTGAACAAGGATTCCTTGGTGATATTGTTGAGGTTGAATCGCACATTGATTACTTCCGTCCAGGCTCAATCACTCACGAAGGTCCAAAAGAAGAAGGTTCATTCTACAGTTTAGGTATTCATACGATGGACCGCATGATTTCACTATTCGGCCGTCTGGATATAGTGACATACGATATTCGTAATAATGAAGTGGAAGGTGCGGTGGATAACTATTTCGATGTTGGTCTACATTACGGAAATCAGCTGAAAATTAAACTGAAAACCAACCATGTTGTAGCGAAAGATTATCCACGCTTTATCGTTCATGGAACAAACGGATCATTTATTAAATACGGTGAAGATCAGCAGGAAAATGATCTGAAAGCGGGTGTTATGCCTGAGAGTGCGGGCTTTGGTGAAGATTCCCCGATGTACTATGGCGTTGCTAAATATCGCAACGCAAACGGTGACTGGATTGAAAAACAAATTAAAACGCCGCTTGGTGATTACGGTCGTTTCTATGATGCGGCTTATGAAACAATCGTAAATGGTGCACCAAAACTTGTGAAAGACGAAGAAGCGGTAACGAATATTGAAATCTTGGAAAATGGATTTGCTGCACCCTCACCTTCAGTTTACAAACTTGAAGCTTTAAATTTGAATGAATAGAAGGTAGTTAAGCATAAAAGGAGGTAGGGAAGTGGCAAGTGGATCAACTCAAGTAAAATACCTCGGCATTTATCAAAAAATTAAACAGCAAATTTTAGACGCTGAATATAAAATCAACGAAAAAATTCCGAGTAGCCCTATCCTTGCTGAAGAATTTGGCGTTTCAGTTCTTACTATTAAAAAGGCGTTGGACTTGTTAGTAAGAGACGGCTACATTATTCGCCGGCGCGGAAGTGGAACAGTGGTTCAAGATTGGCGTCAGCAGGAAAAGGCACGAATGATTCAAAACTTAACAGGTACGAAAGCAGTTTACGGCAGTGAGGTAGAAAGTAAAATTATCGAGTTTACAATTGTAGGTGCCGATGAAATAGTTGCTGAAAAATTGAGGATTTCCGTCGGTGATTTTGTCTATAAAATCATTCGCCTCCGTATCATTCACAGTATTCCGACGATTATGGAGCATACATGGATGCCAATTTCGGTCATCCCAGGTGTTGAAGCTTCAGTTTTAGAGGAGTCGATATACTCGCACATTCAAAATAAACTTGGGCTAGAAGTGGGAACATCCGTTGTCAGGGTCAAGGGAATTCGCCCAGATGATAGGGAAAAGCAATTTATGAACTTAACCAATCATGACTTTCTAATGCGGGTCGAACAAGTAGCCTACTTGACTGATGGACGAACCTTCGAATATTCTTACGCCGATCATCTGCCAGAAACCTTTGAATTTGAAACAGTCATTACCGCAAAAAATTATAAAGAGACATAAAAAAACGGTTGAGGCAAGTATTGTCTCGACCGTTTTTTATGTCTTCGATAGAATTTACACATATTGAGGAACAGCTATTATTCATCAGCTGTAATAAGCATAGAAGTGTTCCCATTCTTTTCGAGATGACCTTCTCCCCAAGCGCAAAGTGAATCTAGTATGGCTCCTAAAGACGAACCGTAATCAGTTAAAGAATACTCTACTTTCGGTGGTACTTGGTCATATACTTTTCTTTGGATTACATCGTCTTCTTCTAGTTCACGTAATTGCTGTGTTAGCATTTTTTGTGTAATACCAGGCATTAAACGTTTTAATTCGCTCGTTCTTTTTGTTCCTTTCTTTAAATGACAAAGGATAACAACTTTCCACTTTCCACCAATAACTTCTAAAGTCGCTTCTACAGGAATATTGTATGTCTTCATTAAAAAACCTCCTTTGATGAATTTAGATTTCAGTTTTGAGGCTACATACGTTTTCGTACTAAAATATTTCTTTTTAGTGCCTATAAAACTTTAAAGTGCGTACTATTTATTGTGCTAAATATATTTCATAATAACCGATGTAAGAGGGAAGTAAGTAGAACTGCACTAGAAAATTCATATGTTACTTTTTAGTACCTATAATACTTTAAAGTGCGTACTTTTTATTATGCTAAATATATTCCATAATTGCACATGTAAGCGAGAAATGAATAACATGTACTTTAAAATGCATTTAGAATTGGTTAGCGTAACACTATGGGAGCATTCACACAAAAGAAAACGATTTGTTACGTTAATAGAATTAATCCAAGACTTAACAGTTGATTAATAGAACTGTTAAGTTTAAAATTACAGTATGGTTTTTAGAAGTGAGTTGTCATCATTTGTAAAATGTAGATACATTCATTTTATTAAAGTATCATTTTAAAAGGAAACGGATAGTTAAGATAAATTAAACATTGCCGAATAAATAACATTACGTGAATTTGATTCTAAACTGTAATTTTTTTTAATACACTTTTATAACCCATATTTGAAATAAGTGTACAATTGATAAAAAGCAATAAAGGAGTGTGTAAAATATGGTGATTCTATATACAACAGCAAGCTGTGGTTCATGCCGAAAAGCAAAAGCGTGGCTTGAGGAGCATCAAATTGATTATATTGAAAAAAACATCGTATCAAATTCTATGACGGCTGATGAACTTAAATCGATTCTTCGTTTAACTGAAGAAGGGGCTACTGAAATTATTTCAACTAGATCCAAAACTTTTCAGGAATTAAATATAAATATCGAGGCGCTTTCGCTTAATGAATTTTATAAATTAATAATTGAGTATCCTCAAATGTTGCGCCGCCCAATTATGCTGGATGAGAAAAGATTACAGATTGGTTTTAATGAGGAAGAAATTCGTAAATTTTTACCACGTAGCGTTCGAACATTTTTGAACATCGAATTGCAAAAGTTGGCTAATTAATAAGTAATATTTCTTAAGGGAAATTTTTTGAAAGGAGGAAGTAGAAGATGATTGAAGTATGCGTTACAGTTAATTATAAAAATAGAAATTATCAAACAAATGTTATTGTGAGCAAAGATACGATCTGGACAAAAATTGAACAATTGGCAGAAGAACAAGTCAAGAAACAGTGGAATCTTTAAATTTATTTTACGCTTAAAGAGCTAAATGAAGTAATGGAACATAGATAAGCTCCGATAGAATACAAAGAAATTTATTTCTTCATGGTAAGAATTATTTATATATTTTAACGTTTGACAAACTTATCTGTAATATTTATGGTTACAGTATGTTGAAAAGTGATTAGTAATTTATATCGTAGGAGGAAGACTATGAACAGTGACTTTACCTTGGCCATTCACAGTTTAACTTATTTAGCTCTACAGCCAGACCGGATGTCAACAAGTAATGCTATTTCAGAAAGTGCTGGTGTTCACCCAGTACGCATCCGCAAAGTGCTAAGTTTGTTAAAAAAACATAAGTTTATACAATCAAAAGAGGGGATTGGTGGAGGATTTATTTTTGCTCGAGATTTAAGTGAAGTTAGTCTCTGGAATATTTATCAAATAACCTCAGAAGGTGCTTTGCAACCTAAATGTCCAGAATCGAATGACCAGTGTATTGTAGGTTCGAATATGCGAAAAGTCCTTTTTACTATTTTCTTAGGTGCTGAAGAACATCTAGGTGAATATTTAAAGAACTATACAATGAAAGAAGTTGTTGATCTTATTAATCAAGAAAGATGAGCGGTTTGATTGTTATATAGCCGTGAGGTTCTTAACGTTTAAATGTAATAAAAAACAGTACAGTTTGGTTTTTATATCTTGTTTGCCGTCACTAAAAAATGAGAAGTTATTCTATTTTATTAATACTAAAATCATTTGTAAGAAGGTGAAAAAGTATGATGTCAAATAATAATCCTGTTTTAGAAGTAGGAGATTGGGTTCGAGGGATATCAAGGGAGGGTGAATTAATAACTGGTTATATTGAATCATTTGATACCCTAGGAGAATTAGTGAAGGTAATGGTTATTAGATGTGACAACGAAGACACAATAAGCAAAACAATTTCAATTTTAAGTAAGCACGTTAAAAAACTTCCTGAATCAAAGGCAATAAACAAGGAGCAAATCCTTTTTCTGATAGATCTGGCATTAGTAACCGGAGATGAAGAATGGTTTATCGGGCTTTCTTCAAAATTAAACGCCATAAAAGAGCTAGTTAATTTTCCCGACTAGCGACAAAAAAGCCACCTTTCACATAAGGTGGCTTTTTCGGTACTCACATGAGCAAAACTTAGTATCTTTTCACAAGTTCATTGTAGCGCTGTAAAAAATATAAACACCTTAATATATTTTAACTAGTCACGTTTAAATAGACCTTTTGGAGCGATAAGCTCTAAATTAGTACCATCTGGATTACGGAAGTAGGCAACTCCTGTACCAAATCCAAATTTCAAGCCATCTTCTTCTTGAAAGACAATTGGCGCGCCATCTGGTTGTACCCCAATTGCTTTTAGACGTTCTACAGCGGCATCAATATCTTCTACTTCAAAACAAAGATGCATTGTACTAATTTGATCATTTGAGTAACATGCTTTATCTGATTTAGGGACAATATATTCTAAAGTATCGATATTCAAATTTTCTAAGTGAAGGTTGGCATATTTAATACGAGTATCTTCAAGTCCTTGGGTCTGCGCTATTCTCTTTCCGCCAATTTCATCGATGTTCGATACTTTTTTACCTGTTAATGCTTCATGAAAAATGATAGATTTTTCTAAATTACTTACAGTAATTCCACGTGATTTACTTGCGAGAAGCCTGCTGTTTTTTCACTCATCTTTGTTGCCTCCTGTTTTTTAGGTGGTGTAATTGTGAAACTTATAAAAATGGACCTTAAATGATAACATGATAAACAAGTTTTCTTTGAAAATTTATTCTTTCCATCAATGTTTTACTGTAATTAAAATGAGCCTTTAATAGAAGCTCTATTCTAGGTCTTTTGTAACAAGGCAGGAAAGAGTGTGTGCGTGAAATCGTAACTTATGTAAATGTATCGTGGAAGAGTGTCTTTATTATGAATAAAGACACGGGAAATATAAGAGTGTTTTTCGAACAGAAAAGAATTGAATACCGACTAGGTTCTTTTTGTTTCACTTGATAAAAAACTCCATAGATGAATTTGGATTGCGGTCATTGAGTGAAAAAGTTTAATATTTAAAATATTATTGTTTAGTACATACATTTTTAAAGTGTTAAATATATTTCATAATAGTCTCTGTAAGAGGGGGATAAGTAGGAAAGTACTTTAAAGTACCTATAGCACTTTAAAGTATGTACTTTTTATTGTGTTGAATTTAATTCATAATAACACCTGTAATAAGAAAACGAGCTTTATGATATTAGTTACTAACGATGTTACAGCAGTTTATTTAGATTCAGAATAATTGAAAGGTTGTACTATAGAACCTAATAATTCCTAAAAATGCCGGTGCGGCATAAAACAGTTATGGAGGTTAAGGATATGAGTACTTCAAATATGAGTGAAATAAGTAAACAAATTTTAATAGAGGAGGAAACTCTTCAATTTTCCTCTTTTACAAATGAAGATGCCTTGCAATTAGGTTTATTTATCGTCGAAACAGCAAAGCGAGAGGGAAAATTGATTGCTGTTGATATAACAAAAAATGGTGTGCAATTATTTCATTTCAAGATGACAGGGACAACTGAGGAAAATACGAAATGGATTGAGCGTAAAAAACGGGTCGTTTCCCTGCATAATCATAGCTCGTATTATATGCAGATACAAAGTGAAATAACTGGAATCTCATATAATGAAAAATATCTTTTAGATGCTTCAGAATACGCTGCGTTTGGGGGATGCTTTCCTATCCAAATAAAAAACGTAGGGGTTATTGGGATGATAACAGTCTCAGGATTACCACCAGAAGTAGATCATGAATTGGTTATAAGAGCAGTTAAAAACCATTTAAACCAGTAGTTGTAGTTAGTGAATAGATAATAAATTTTAGGGGGCAATACAGTTTGGAGGTACTAATGCAGGATTTCAGCTTGTAGCGGGATCACCTGGTGCAGCTTTACAAACGCTTCCTTATGTAACAGCTGGGTCTGGTAGTGTTGTTGGTTTTTCTGCTTCTATTAACGTAGTTAATTTATCCCCGGGCACATACTTATTACAAGTATATGATAATGTATTTAATAACGCAGTTGCACTGCTAGTTGGTCAAATCGTATCTACAATTACCTTTACTGTTACATCCAGTATTACTGGAACGATAGTATTTTCAATTAAACCTACTAATATTGGACCACAGCCTGTAAACGTATTTAACCCAAGTCCAGTAGTTGCACCTGCAACAGTTACATGGACTAGTACGATACCTGGTAATCCAGTTGCGATAACAGAATGCTATATCACTCTTTATTGTGCAAACGATTACGAAAAGTGCTGTATCTATATCTACAGCAATCTAGTGACAATTAATACTTTTCATGCACTTGATAAAAAGTATTCCTAAAAGGACATTTAGAATATGAGAAGGAGCCTGAATGGTATAGGGGCTCCTTTTTTCGTGCAAACAGGAATTGCAAGTATTTCGCATGACTTGTTGTTATGTATAAAACGTTTATTATTTGTTCTAGGCATATCATAGCGTTATAAGGTTCATGTAATATCGAAGTTAGATTCATGCATTTTAAATAATATATAAAAGAACAATTTGCTGGGGATATATGATGAAAGGAGAGAGTAAAGGTGAGGTTAGAGAGTGAGAGGATTTATTTAAGAACTCTTTGTGAGTTAGATGCACCCATTATATTAGAAAGCACAATGGATGAAGAAATACGTTATATGACTGGAACGAAGTCTAATTTTTCATTGGAGCAAATTCAGACACATATAGATAAGGTGAATAACGATTCAAGTCGCTATGATTTCGCTATTTGTTTAAAAGGAACTGATGAAATGATCGGAGAGTTATCAATTCTGGATATCGATGAGGGGAATCAAAGAGCAGGATTTAGAATATCGATGGCTTCTGTTGCATTCACAGGAAAAGGGTACGGGACTGAAGCAATCAAGATTGTTCTAAGTTTTGTTTTTGAACAACTCAAATTAAAACGTTTACAGTTAGAAGTATTTAGTCATAATTTACGTGGAATGAGAGCGTATGAAAAGGTTGGGTTTGTAAAAGAAGGAACCTTACGCCAATCCTTATATTATAATGATGCGTACTCGGATGAAATTATTATGGCAATCCTTAAAAGTGATTATAAAAATATGCAATAGTTTTTTGTGAATAAATGTAATTTTGGAGTGTTTTGGGTGTTCTTAGCAGGGAAAAGAGCGTTTATTAAACTGTCTACTAAGAAAATAAAATATGTGAAATGGATGGGCTCTTATCAATTTTGTATATTTTATTAGTAAATCGGTCCGTTCTGGAGATAGTGTGCTACTATCATTTTCCCAGAATGGACGGATTTTTTCATATATTCTTATAAATGCCGACTTTCCAGCACTAAGTAAGCATTGTTTTTTATCGAGTCATAGTTACCAAACGTTTTTCAATACTATTTTTCCTATTGCTTTATTCGATTCCAAATATTCATGTGCTTGAGCAATTTCCTCAAACGTAAAAGTTTTAGAATCTAGCAATGGGCGAAGTTTTTCTTCTTCTACTATTTGCGTTATTTTAGTTAAGATTTCTCCGCAATCATTACGCTTATCTGTATGTAATAGTTTTAAAGCCATAAAAGTAACGTGCAGAGAGAGTCCTTTTGTGTGTAAAGGAGAGAGGTCATGGGTTGAACGAGCTGCAATGGTTACGACAGTACCATTGACCGCAGCAGCTTCAAAAGAATTGTCGAGATTCTTGCCACCTACCGTATCAAATATAACTTCAAATCCGTTGCCATTCGTATGTTTTTGAACATATTTTTGAACAGGTTCTTCTTTATAATTAATAGTTATGTCCGCTCCTAGTCGATGAGCTATTTCAATTTTGTTCTGCTGAGAAGCTGTTGTAAAAACTTTAGCACCTGCCCATTTAGCTAGTTGAATGGCTACGTGTCCTACGCCACCAGTAGCTCCGTGAATGAGGATGTTTTGTCCTGATTTAATGTTTGCACGATCAAATAAAGATTCCCAAGCCGTAATTGCAACTAATGGCAGAGCAGCTGCTTCTTCCATTGTTAAATTTTTAGGTTTGTGAGCAATCAATCGTGCATCAGCAAGCATAAATTCTGCAAGTGCACCACGAGTAGTTCCTTTGAAACCTCCGGCACACCCGTATACTTCATCGCCAAGTTCGAATTTCGAAACACCTTCGCCGACTTCTATAACAATACCAGCTACATCTCCGTGTAATATAGCTGGGAACTCAGGAACGACTGATGAAACGGCACCACTACGCATTTTCGTATCGATTGGATTTACACTTGTTGCTTTTACATGGATTAGAACATGACCTGGTAAAAGTTTCGGTTTTGAAACTTCCTCTAATTGAAATACAGATGAATCCCCAAAAGAATGGATAATTTGTGCCTTCATTGTTTATGACCTCCTGTTCGTGGTTATAGCATAGCAAAGTATAAAAAATAAGTATAATATTATGAATTTGGCTAGTGAGAATTTCATATATTCTTGTATTGTATTAAAGGGCATTTGTGTTCTCTTTAGGTGATTAATGAAAAGTATTCGATCTATAATCTAATTGAACATACTGCCTATTATTATTCTCATTGCTTTTAGCTAGGGGAAGAAGGTTAATTTTTCGTAGCACCTGATTGTGCCTGTACTTAAATCTGTTTTCTTTGCAATATCTTATATTGTGAATATACCGTTCATTTATAATTACTATCCTTTCACCCCAAGTTAATCATTTTTTTGAGGAGTTTATATAAAGAAGAGGAGATTGCGTGAAATGTTAAGGAGAGTGGATTGTGGGCTACAAAAGAGTTGAATCGTCTTATTATGGAGAAGCCGTTTAGTCATAATTTCAAATCCACTTGCGAGTTAAATGCGAAGTTAAGTAAACCTTTTGACGAAGCTGATATTTATTGTATTGATCATTATCTTTGAAATTTAATGGATATATCCTTAACAGGAATACACAAAAATCGAAAAATATTACGAAATAAAAAGTCTTTAGTTCGAGACATTTTTCTTGACGATAATAATTTATGTAGTTAATATGCTAGATGTAAGGTTATTTAATAACTAAAAGTAATTAAATATATATTATTAAGTATAGTTCGATAAATAAGCAAGTTGTGGTAGAAATGCTTTGAATTGCCACTATTAATATTGGGGACAATTAGAAAGCGAAAGGTATAAAAGAATTGAAATTTGATAACTCTTTGTTTTTTATAAAAAGAAAAGAGTTAGAAGATAAGAAGAAGCGAGAATGAATCAACAAGAGTATGAGCTTCTGTACAATTCAGTTTTAATATAGTGACAATGATTATACACCATGAGGGGGACTGAAATTGGGATCAATGACCTTTGTTTTATTTGGAGCGACAGGGGACTTAGCGAAACGAAAAATTTACCCCGCACTATATAACTTATATAGAGATCAAAAGCTTCCAAAGCAAATATCCGTTATCGGGCTTGGAAGACGTCAAGTATCTCATGAAGATTTTCAAAAAAGAATAAAAGAATCAATAGAGACGTTTTCTCGTCAGAGGGAAGAAGGTACTCCAGAACTCGAAGGTTTTTTAGATAATTTTCGCTATTGCTCATTAGATGTGAGTAAGCCGGAAGACTATGAGAGATTATTACAAGTCGTTCGTGAAAGGGAAGAAGAACTACATATAAAAGGTAATAGAATGTTCTATCTTTCAGTTGCACCTGAATTTTTCGAGACAATCGCTTTAAATATTAAGGAAAGCGGACTTGATAAAACGGATGGATGGAAACGCCTAATGATTGAAAAACCATTTGGGCACGACCTTACATCTGCTCGTGAGCTTAATGATAAGCTTAGTCGAACGTTTGAAGAAGACGAGATATACCGTATTGATCATTATTTAGGTAAACCGATGATTCAAAACCTTGAAGCACTAGAATTTGCAAATCCTGTTCTCCAATCGATTTGGAACAAAGAACATATAGCAAATGTACAAATAACAGCTAGTGAAACGGTTGGGGTTGAAGAAAGAGCCGGATATTATGATCACGCAGGAACCATTCGTGATATGGTTCAAAATCATATGTTACAAATATTAATGATGACTGCTATGAATCTGCCGGAAAAGATTAACGCGTGTGAAATTCGAGAGGAAAAACGAAAGGTAATGGAGACGCTTCGTAAAGTGAAAAAAGAAGACGTTCAAAGCCATATCATTCGCGGTCAATACTCTTTGGGAGAGATAAAGGGACAACAAGTTATAGCGTATAAAGAGGAGCCAGGAGTAAATCCTTCTTCTAACATAGACACATTTGTTGCTGCACGCTTATGGATCGATAATCCGTTTTGGACTGGCGTTCCATTTTATATACGAACAGGCAAAAGAATGAAAGAAAAGTCTACTCGTATTGTAATTGAATTTAAAAATACGTTAAAACAGCAATATCAAGATAATAATCCAAATGCAGAACCTAACTTATTAATAATTGAAATTAGCCCAGGTGAGAATGTTTCATTACAGTTAAATAGTAAAAATCCATTGAAAAATGGAGAGATTGAACCAATTCGTATTAACTTTACTTGCGAGCAAGCGGATGTGGGAGTACCTGAAGCGTATGAAAGACTTATCCATGATGCTGTGAGTGGAGACGCTACATTCTTTGCACATTGGAGAGAAGTTGAATTGTCATGGGAATGGGTACAACCAATTCTCGAAGCATTCGAGGAAAACTTATTGCCACTTCATGAATATGAGTCTGGTTCATATGGTCCAGATGCGGCTAATGCACTGTTACAAGAAAGTGAATTTAAATGGTGGTTAGATCAAAAAACGGAAAAATAAGTACATTCTTTAATGAAGGTATTTAGGGGGGGAATTACTATGGCACAAAACATAAATCAATTAGCAGTGAATACACTTCGTACGTTATCGATTGATGCTATTAATGCGGCAAATTCAGGTCATCCAGGTCTTCCAATGGGAGCAGCACCGATGGCTTATGCATTATGGGCGAACCATTTAAATTACAATCCTAGTCACCCAGAATGGTTTAACCGTGATCGTTTCGTTTTATCGGCGGGACATGGATCTAGTCTATTATATAGCCTACTTCATTTAGCTGGATATGACGTTTCAATTGATGACTTGAAAAGTTTCAGAAAGTTAAATAGTAAAACACCAGGACATCCTGAATTTGGTCATACTCCTGGAGTTGAAGCGACTACAGGACCGTTAGGACAAGGGATTGCCAATGCTGTCGGAATGGCAATGGCAGAAGCTCATTTAGCAGCGAAGTTTAATAAGGATGGTCACTCTATTATAGATCACAATACGTACGCTTTAGTTGGAGATGGTGATTTAATGGAGGGTGTCTCTTATGAAGCGATGTCAATGGCAGGACATATGAAACTTGGTAAGTTAATTGTACTGTATGATTCAAATGAAATTTCACTTGATGGTGAATTAGGCATTGCTTTCTCTGAAGATATTCAGAAAAGGGCAGAATCTGTACATTGGCAATATGTAAGAGTTGAAGATGGAACCGATGTCGATGCTATTACAAAAGCCATTCAATTAGCGAAAGAAAATATGGATCAACCTACTCTTATAGAAATTAGAACAATTATAGGTTATGGAAGTCCAAAAGTTGCTGGAACAAATAAAGCGCATGGTAACCCGCTTGGAGTAGAAGAGGCGACAGCGACAAAACAAGTGTATGGTTGGCATTATGAGGAAGATTTCTTTGTACCTGAAGAAGTGAAAGCTCATTTTAATGAACTGAAACAAAAAGGTATTGAAAAAGATAACGACTGGAATGAGCAGTTTAACTTATACAGAGAAGTGAACCCTGCACTAGCGGATGAATTAGAAAAAGCGATTACAGGTGAGGTTTTAATCGAAGCGAATGATATTCTATCCTTTGATACTGAAAAAACAATTTCAACTCGTGTTGCAAGTGGGGAAGCTATTAATTATTATGTGAAATCGATTCCTTCTATTTTCGGTGGAAGTGCGGATCTTTCGCATTCTACTATGACAGATATGAAAGGTGAAGCAGTGTACGCAGTAGAATCGTTTGCTGGCCGAAATATATACTTCGGTGTACGTGAACATGCAATGGGAGCGGCAGCGAATGGGCTGGCACTTCATGGAGGAGTAAAACCTTTCGTGAGTACATTCTTTGTATTTAATGATTATCTTCGTCCATCAATTCGACTTGCTGCATTGCAAAAGTTACCTGTTACTTATGTATTTACACATGATTCGATTGCTGTAGGAGAAGATGGTCCAACTCATGAACCAATTGAACAATTGGCAGCTCTTCGGGCAATTCCTGGTCTAACAGTTATCCGCCCATCAGATGCAAATGAAACAGCGAGTGCTTGGGCCTATGCTTTACAGCAAACGGATGGCCCAGTCGTTTTAGTACTTAGCCGTCAAAATTTACCGGTGTTTGATGAAACGAAAGCGAATATAGAGAATCTTTCTAAAGGAGCTTATGTATTAACACAAACAAATGAAAATCCGGATGTGATTTTAATTGCGACAGGTTCTGAAGTATCATTGGCTGTTAGTGCGAAAGCAAAATTAGAAGAAGAACATGTTTCTGTTCGTATCGTTGCAATGCCGAGCTGGGAGTTATTTGATCGTCAATCGCAAGAATATAAAGAATCGGTTCTTCCGTCTTCTGTAACAAAACGAGTATCTCTTGAGATGGGTGTATCTCTCGGTTGGGAGCGTTATGTAGGCCAAGAAGGAAAAGTATTATCAATTGAAACATTTGGAGCTTCAGGAACTGGAGCTGAAGTCATGAATCTATTTGGATTTACGGCAGAAAATGTTGTTCACATTACACAAAATGTATTGAATTCTTAAGCTATGACTGTGAATACCTTTCTAGATTTATCGATACTGAAAGGTATTCAAAATCGTAGTGATATGGATTTTTAATAAAAGATAAT
This sequence comes from Bacillus sp. NPDC057893, assembly GCF_042796455.1. NCBI lineage: Bacteria > Bacillati > Bacillota > Bacilli > Caryophanales > Bacillaceae > Bacillus > Bacillus sp. NPDC057893. The sequence goes on from NZ_JBHVNG010000001.1 coordinate 1,498,283, forward strand.
CTGAGGAGGAATTATATTATGCAAGTAGGATTAATTGGTTTAGGTAAAATGGGATTAAACTTAGGGAAAAATTTAATTGATCATAAACATGAAGTAGCAGCATTTGATTTAAATACGAGCGCAGTAGAAGAAATGAAAGAGTATGGGGCTACAGGTACATCTAGTTTAAGTGAACTTGTTCAGTCATTAGAATCACCAAGAATTCTTTGGGTTATGGTTCCGCATGCTGTTGTTGATTCTGTTATTGATGAGGTTACACCATTGCTTTCAAAAGGAGATATTTTAATTGAAGCGGGTAATTCACATTATAAAGAGTCTATTCGCCGATATGAGCAATTAAAGAAAGATGGCATTCACTTTATGGATGCAGGAACTTCTGGCGGAATGGAAGGCGCTCGTAATGGTGCTTGTTACATGATCGGAGGAGATCAAGAAGCTTGGGAAATCGTTGAACCTATCTTCCGCGATACAGCTGTAGAAAATGGATTCTTATATGCTGGAAAAGCTGGTAGTGGTCACTTCTTAAAAATGGTTCACAATGGAATTGAATACGGTATGATGGCTGCTATTGGTGAAGGGTTTGAGATTCTAGAGAAAAGTGAATTTGATTACGATTATGAAAAGGTATCAAGAGTATGGAACAACGGTTCAGTAATTCGCTCTTGGTTAATGGAATTAACTGAAAATGCATTTTCTAAAGATGCAAAACTTGATGAAATTAAGGGCGTTATGCATTCTTCTGGTGAAGGGAAATGGACAGTAGAAACAGCATTAGACCTTCAAACAGCAACGCCTGTTATCGCAATGTCTCTATTAATGCGCTACCGCTCATTAGACAATGATACATTTACAGGGAAAGTTGTAGCAGCTCTGCGCAATGAATTTGGCGGACATGCAGTAGAAAAGAAGTAAAGTGAAACTTTAATCAGTGGGGGTTCTTTATCCACCACTGATTATTAGCCTTCACTAATCGGGCTTTTACGGAAAGCCCGACCCCAAATCTAACTTCTTTGCTTCGCTGAATTTTGAGGTGGGGGTCTTACTGCCCGGCAAATAGCGGGATAGGCATCCTAAACATGTAACTCATCAACGTTTAAAAACTGGAGGGAATTAATCATGAAGTTTTTTATTGATACTGCAAATCTTGAGGACATAAAAAAAGCATATAAACTTGGAGTTTTAGCTGGTGTTACAACGAATCCTTCTTTAGTAGCAAAAGAGGGCGTTAAGTTTGAAGACCGTATCGCAGAAATTTGTCAGGCAGTACCTAAAGTTGAGTCTGTTTCGGCAGAAGTAACGCCAGATGCTGTTACAGCTGAAGAAATGATTGCTCAAGCAGAAGAATTAATTAAAATTAACGGTGGCGATAAAAACGTCACGATAAAACTTCCGATGACGTTAGCAGGATTAGAAGCTTGTCGCTATCTTACTGAAAAAGGTGTGAAAACGAACGTTACACTTATTTTCACTGTGAACCAAGCTCTTTTAGCGGCCCGAGCAGGTGCAACGTACGTTTCTCCATTTTTAGGACGTTTAGATGATATTTCTGAAGATGGTGTACTATTAGTTGCTAAAATTGCTGAATTATTCGATATTCATCAATTAGATACACAAATTATTGCGGCTTCTGTCAGACACCCAGATCATGTAACTCGTGTAGCGATGGCAGGTGCTCACATTGCAACAATTCCTTATAAAGTAATTGAACAACTTGCTATGCACCCATTAACAGACCAAGGTATTGAAAAGTTTGCTGCGGATTGGGCAAAAGCGCCTAAATTATAATGAAGTGAAGTTTTCAATTGCTTTTTCACGAGAGGGCCACTCTCTATGTAACTTCATCCTTTAAAATTAATCTAGAGTTTGGCATCTTATTACGTGAAAACGGCAATATAATAAAGAAACGATTCATTTTCAAAATAGCACAATAGATAGGAAAAGGCCCCCCTTATGAGAGTAAAGTTTGTTAAAACGTAATTCTCATAAGGGCGAGTCTTTTTTCGTATAAATTATGGTGCTCTCAAGTATGTATATGTAAATATCCTTCTCACTTAAGGAAGAACTTTGTGGGTGCTCTTTTGTTATAGGAATATTTTGAAAGGGGTTACATAGTGAACTCGAAATATATGATTGGTGTAGATATTGGGACAACTAGTACAAAATCAGTTTTGTTTTCGATTGATGGGTCTGTTATTGCAAGCCACGGGATTGAATATCCTTTATATTCTCCAGCACCAGAAATAGCAGAACAAGATCCAGAAGAGATTTTTCAAGCAGTGATACATACGATTAAAGAAGCTATACAATCAAGTGATGTACAACCGATTGATATTCTTTGTGTTTCCTTTAGTTCGGCAATGCATAGCGTCATCGCTGTAGACGAAGAGGGGACTCCATTAACGAGATGTATCACTTGGGCAGATAATAGAAGCGCAAGCTGGGCGGAGAAAATAAAGAATGATATGAATGGTCATGAAATTTATTTGCGTACTGGCACACCAATTCATCCGATGTCACCACTTTCGAAATTAGTTTGGCTACAGAATGAGCAGGCAGAATTATTTGCAAAAAGTTATAAATTCATTTCGATCAAAGAATATGTTTTTTATAAGTTATATAAGGAATATGTAATTGATTATTCAATAGCATCGGCAACAGGAATGTTTAATTTGAAATCTTTAAAATGGGATGAAGAGGCTCTACATGTTGCAGGAATTACAGATGAAAAGCTTTCTAAGCTTGTTCCAACAACGCACAGCTTAATAGGATTAGATGAAGAACTTGCAAAAGAGATGAATGTACTTGTTTCTACGCCTTTTGTAGTAGGGGCGAGTGATGGAGTACTATCCAATTTAGGTGTAAATGCAATAGATCCTGGGGTTGTTGCGGTTACAATCGGTACAAGTGGTGCGATACGTGCTGTAACAAATCGTCCTGTAACAGATCCAAAAGGTAGAATTTTTTGTTATGCCCTAACTGAAGACCATTGGGTAATCGGTGGACCTGTTAATAACGGTGGCATGATTTTCAGATGGGCTCGTGACCAATTAGGCACTTCAGAGATTGAACTTGCAAAGCGCTTAGGAAAAGATCCATATGAAGTGCTTACTGAAATAGCAGGAAAAGTGAATCCGGGGTCCGATGGTTTATTATTTCATCCGTATTTAGCAGGGGAAAGAGCTCCTTTATGGAATGCAAATGCGCGAGGATCTTTCTTTGGACTTGGATTGCATCATAAGAAAGAACATCTTATCCGTGCTGTTTTAGAAGGGGTAATTTATAACTTATATACCGTTCTTCTCGCTTTAAAAGAGCTAATTGGCGAACCGAAAAAAATTCAAGCGACAGGTGGTTTTGCAAGGTCGGAACTTTGGAGACAGATGATGGCGGATATTTTTCATCAAGATGTATATGTTCCTGAAAGTTTCGAAAGCTCTTGCTTAGGAGCTGCTATCCTTGGTTTATATAGCTTAGGTGAAGTAAATACATTAGACGTAGTTGCTGAAATGGTAGGTGCAAATTTCTATCATGAGCCAAATATGGAAAGTGTGAAAAAATATAAAGATTTAACGCCGATTTATATTCGTTTGTCCCGTCATTTAGAAGAAGAATATGAAAGTATAGCAGCTTATCAAAAAAAATGGGTTTAAAGGCTATTTAGCAAGAAAATATGGTAACGTATAAAGAGGTACTCCGATTTTTTAGGATATTCTTTCAATATAAATAGTTTAAGGCTACTTAGTAAGAAGTATGATGAACAAAAACTATAGGGAGAGGGTTATGAAAATGAAGGATAACAAAGAGTTTATTGGATATGTTGGAACTTACACGAAAGAAAATAGTGAAGGAATATATAAGTTTACTTTAAACACAGAAGCGAAAAGAATTAGTAATGTAACACTTGCGGCCAAGCTGGATAACCCTACATATGTAACGATTAACCGAAATAATGAATATCTCTATTCCGTTGTTAAGGAAGGCGAATCTGGCGGTGTAGCTGCTTATTCCATTGATAGTCATACTGGAGAACTAAAAGCGAAAAATAGACAAGTAGTAGAAGGTGCTTCGCCTTGTCATATTAGTGTTGATAGTGGAAACCATACAGTAGTTACAGCGAATTACCATAAAGGAACGATTGAGTCTTTCGTAGTAAATGAAAAAAATGGAACTGTAAATCCTGCCTCATCTATTATGGCGCATGAAGGTTCAGGTCCGAATAAAGAAAGACAAGAAAAACCACATGCGCATTATGCGGGATATACTCCTGATGAAAAATATGTGGTCGGTGTTGATTTAGGAATTGATAAGTTAATTACGTATGAAATAAAAGATAGTACATTAATAGAAGTAAATAGCTTGTCTGGGAAACCAGGAAGTGGTCCAAGACATATTACTTTTCATCCAAATGGAAAATACGCTTATGTAATGACGGAGCTTAGTTCAGAGGTTATTGTGTTAACATATAATGCAGAAGAAGGGTCCTTTACAGAATTACAGTATATTTCTACCGTTCCAGAAGAGTTTGGTGAAAATAGTCAAGGAAGTGCGATTCATATTTCTTCTGACGGCCGTTTTGTATATGCAGGTAATCGCGGCCATAATAGTATCGCTGTCTTCAGTGTGGATCAAAATTCAGGTCAGCTTACATTTGTTGAACATACATCTACAGAAGGAAATTGGCCGAGAGACTTTGTATTAGATCCTACTGAAAAGTTTCTTGTTGCTACAAATGAAAAGTCACATAATCTTGTGCTATTTTCAAGAAATGAATCTACAGGAAAGTTAACACTTTTACAATCTGATGTTGTTGTGCCAGAGCCTGTTTGTGTTAAGTTTTTGAATGTTTAACTTGAGTTGTTTATTCATGTTCTTCGTATGGAAGAATTAGGATGCGGTCACTTATAACACCCTTTTCAAAAAAATAAGGTGAGGAATGCCTTTTCTTAGTGTACATAATAAATCGTTATGTGGTATATATGGAAACCGCAGGTATATTTGCAAAAAATAAAAGCACCCATTTTAGGGTGCTTTTACAACTTATAGACTATTCATCATGTCTCCAATTACTGTTATTTTTAAAAGTGTAATATCAGGATAATTTAATCAAATTAATTGATGCTGCAAGTTTTCGACCATCACAAGTGTCTATAACTTCATCTAATACATTTCTCAATTGAACAGTAGCATTAGCTGGGATGAACACAATAGCACCACCAGAAACAGTGGCACAAACATTGCGATCAGCTTCGTTATCAGTAACGCCAAATCGCGTTTGATTATTGGGAACTTCCACCCCGTTTATGAATATCCCCAAATCCCTGTCACCGCCAGGAACACCGGGATCATAATTCACACTTACATAATATTCAATATAATATGCCCCAGCTTGAACAACGTGGATAGTCACTCCATCAGGATCTAGATTTAATCCACCAGCTGTCTGCCCAGTAGCATTCCAAGGCATAGGCTGGTTGCTGACTAATGTGACAAAGTTAGTCTGATAAAAATTACCGAAAGCCGGTGAAAATACACTTGGTGGTCCCTCGATAACAACCTTCTGTACGCATGTTTTGCATTCTTTATGACATCTACAGTTACAGTGTCTATGTCCGCACTTCTTACAACGTTCAGACAAAAAAACATCTCCCATCTTATCAATTAGCTATTAGTATGAGCTATTAGTAATATATTAAGCTTTTTACAAATACGAAACGGATGCTTGTCCTAGGAGATTTGAATTATTTATAAAAAGCATCATATAATCGACACTGTTTCTGTTCAAACTAACGGACGTACAGAGAGCGGTCCTGACCACTTCCCATGCATTGGTGTAAAAGGTTCAGGTATGGGCATACAAGGTATTCACAAGAGCCTTGAGTCTATGACACGTGAAAAAGTAACTGTATTAAACTTAGTTTAATATTATAAGAAGAAGTGCTTTTTTATTGTTTCTTTTTCGGTCTACGTACTAACTCGCCGCCGCAGTTTGGACAAACGTTTTGTCTTTCTTCTGTACATGGTGCACAAAATGTACATTCATACACGCAAATGTATGCTTCAGAATCTTGCTCGAGAGATTGATCGCAAATTTGACAGTTTGTTTTCATTGCTAGTGCCATAGTAAGTCTCCTTTTAATTTGAATATTTATAATTTAATTATAATTCATTAGGTAGAAACTGTCTTTATCAATTGAAAGGGAATCAAATGATAAAGTTATGATTTGAAATGAAAGATGCTCTTTTATTTTAAAATTGATTATTTAGTGCAGTTGGAATATTATGAAATAGTCAAAAGACAACAGGGGGTATATATTTTGACTCATTATAACGATCATTTAAAAGCAAACTGCGAAGAATGCTTCGGTCTATGTTGCGTGGCGTTACCGTTCGCAGCATCGGTAGATTTTGCGGTGAATAAAGATGGTGGGAAGCCATGTTCTAACTTACAATCAGATTTTAAATGTAGTATACATAAAAATCTTAGAGGAAAAGGTTATAAAGGTTGTACAGTATTTGAATGTTTCGGCGCTGGACAGAAGATTTCGCAAGTTACATTTAACGGGATTGATTGGCGGAAAGATGCTAAGCATGCGAGAAAAATGTATGAAGCTTTTCCAGTTATGCATCAGCTTCATGAAATACTGTGGTATTTGAATGAAGCAATTCTTTTAAAGGCGACACAATCGATTCATAAAGAACTAAGTAAAGCGATTGAAGAGACGGAGCGCCTATCAAATTTAAATGCGGACGAGTTAATGAAAGTAAATATTCCATTACACCGTGCGGAAGTAAATGTGTTACTTTTAGAAACGAGTGAGCTAGTTTGGAAGGAAATGAATGCTGCGCGAAAGAAACGGATTATTCACCGCGGAGCAGATCTTATGGGAGCAAATCTGAAAAAGAAAAATTTACAAGGGGCGAATTTAAGAGGAGCGTACTTAATTGCGGCTAATTTAAATGGCGCAGACTTACGTGGAGCAGATCTCATCGGAGCAGATTTGCGAGATGCAGATATTCGTGGGGCCGATTTTACAAATAGTATTTTTCTGACGCAAGTTCAAGTTAATGCGGCGAGAGGGGACAAACATACGAAATTACCGAAATTATTGTCCCGTCCATCGCATTGGAGTGCGTAAAATGATTAGAATGAAAATGTTTTTTTGGGATTTTTCTGAATGGTTAATAGGCGGATTTTAGTAATATAAAGAAAATGTATGATGTTTTCTGGTTATGTGTCAGCTTAACATAGTGGATGTAATCTTGAGTAACTAAAAGAAATCCCGATATACACCAATTTTTAAAATTATATATTATAATATATAATGAAGGGTGTGAAATCATATATACATCCTTTAATATATAGTATTTAAAGGTGAGATGTAGAGATGCCATTGATTAAAGAGAAGTATGAATTAAAGTATCGAGATAATTTTGGAAAGGAACAAAAGGTAAAATTAGTGTCTAAGGATTTTCTAAATGCTGAGATAGAAGCATTGAAAATTTTAGAGGATAATCAAAAGAACGTAGTATTTAATAAAAAAAGGAATATTAAGTTAATCAAGTATAAAGGTAAACAGAGTTACATTTATGACTCAGTTTGGAAGAAATTTAGTCCGCTTTCTAATGCTACTTCTGCTGGAGGCTATATAGAAGGTTTTTCTAAACATTATTCTAAGAAGGCTAGGAAGAAAGCAGAGGAATATATTGAAAATAGTTCGAAAAAACAGTATAAAGGTTTAAAAATATATACAATAGTTTATTGGGCATTGTCACTATTGATAGTTGCAGATATGTTTTCTGGTTTTTTCATGAGTTGGGAGAATAAAAAAGAAATCTTAGATTATTTTGGGATAGGGAAAATTAGTATTAGTATTACTTTACAATCACTTTTTTTATTTATGCTTATAATCTCTGCAATCTTCCAACCTATAGCATATGAGAATTTTAGAGAAAATTCTCATAAATGGTCCGATGTAAAAAAACGGTTATATTTATATGAAATCCCTTCACTAGTTAGTACGGTATCAACTGCACTATCTTTAATATTTATTAAAGATAGTGTAATAATTTTTGGAGACCTTACTCTTTTCACTATTATTTTGCTACTTATTTTAAAGATTTTTATTACAATTGAATACGAAAGGAATGCTTTTTATCAGCAAATAAAAGATCAATTTCATAATAAATAACATAAGGTATGATGCTGATATTTTTAGTTAAATGGCACGTAAGAAAAAATGAAACTTAAAGACAAGGTATAAAAGAGATCATTTAGATAAAATACTGAAGTATACATAAAATTAAAAAAAGTTTAGTTCGTTAAAAAACACGAATCTGGTACAATACCAGATTCGTGTTTTTTAGTTTTTTTGTTATGGTGTTTAAAGTTCTTTTTATTTGTTTCTAATAATATGTTATTTCTTTTCAAAAGTAGTAATGAAAACACTACATATAATAAGAATACCACCAATAAAAAAGTTACTATTTAATGTCTCATTTAATACGAGCCAACCGAGCAACGATCCAACGATAGGTTGGAAGAAGAAAAATAACGAGCCGATGCTAGCGTCCATTAATTCTAATCCTTTATTCCAAAGGAAAAAGGCACCTGCCGTTGAGACGATTCCTAAATAAAGTACGCCTAATACTACATACATGTTCATATGTTCAATCGGGTTTGATTGAAATTCCCATATCATAAAAGGTGTAATGAAAAAGAGTGAAAAGAATATGGCGTACGTTGTAATCACTAAAGATGAAAATCGAGCTGAAGCAATCTTCACATAAATAGATAGTAAAGCCCACGTAATAGCGGCCCCGACTAATATGATTGTACCGATAAAATAGGAGCCAATTTCAATGTCCCATCCAATTACGATAATGACACCGATTGTCGCTATGATAGTAGATAGCAGTCTGCGAGCAGTTAGTTTTTCTTTTAAAATAATCGCTGCAAATATAACCATAAATGCAGGAGTGGCTGATGTTACTAACGAGCCTGTATGAGCGTCCGATAATTTTGTTCCGATAAATTGACAAGTGATCGAAATGAAATATCCGATAAATCCAATCCAGGCGAATAGGAGCCAATCTTTTTTGCGAATGGTTACTTTTTTCTTTTGCTTTTTCTCAGCTATTTTCAAAATGGAATATAAAACAACGAGAGCGATAATAAAGCGTATCCAAACGAGTGTCAATGGTGGGATAAAGTCGAGTACATATTTGCTAACAACATACATACCGCCCCATATACTTGCTGCTAGTGATAAACATATAGCTCCTAAAATTGTTTGTTTCATATATAAAGTACCTCCGTCTATTTTTAGGGTATTATGAGTTCCCTAAGACGAGGCATAGTGTGTTATATGAATGCCCGCCTTAGTTTATAGACGGCCTACAGGTTGATCGTTTTCGAATGAATTGTTGTAGTACATACGTGCATTCCTCCTTCATATTTTATAATGATATTATAACTTAATTTTCAGTTTATTGTGATGTTTCTTTAGAAAATGGAAATGGTGGTTGTCTAAGAAAGCATAGTATATGGTAGAAAAACATATTTTTAAAATAAAAGAAACCAATCACATAACTGATAAGTATAGTAAGAGTAGGATGAAAAAATAGATTAATAGAGAAAGAGGAGGAGATTGTTATAACTACAACCGTTATTTCTCATTTTTATAACGAAGAGTATTTATTGCCGTGGTGGCTTATGCATCATACGAAACTGTTTGATCATGGCATTTTAATTAATAAAGGTTCAACAGATCGTTCGGTTGAAATTTGTAAAAAATATGCACCGCATTGGGAAGTGCGAGATTCTGCATATCCGGAATTTGATGCATTAGCGACAGATCATGAAGTAATGATGATAGAGCAAGAAGTACAAGGGTGGAAAATGATTTTAAATACGACTGAGTTTCTTTGTGTGCAAGATAAAAATCAGTTTTGGAAATCACTAAATGAATTGGGAGGGAAGATGTATTGGCTAGAAGGGCTTATTATGGTTGATGATCTTAACTATAATTATCCGGACCTTAATTTTGGAATACCTTTAATGAAACAGCGATTTCACGGTTATTTACCAGAAGATTGGGCGTTATGGAGAAGAGGTAGATTTATTCATAATCATGAACACGGAAGTTATACGGTCGGAAGACATTTATCCGCGCATGAATCTATGATCTATCCGCCTCTTGCTTGTATTGCATGGTTTGGATTTAGTCCGTGGAACGATGCGATGAGAAAGCGCAAATTACAAATTGGTCCGACTCTTTCTGAAGCTAGTAAGCATGGTGGGATGGGGACACATCATATTATTACACCTGAAAAATTAGAAGAATGGTATAAGGATTTGGCGAGAGGAACGAAGGATTTACGTTTTAGTGGTGCGTATCGTTATGCTTTTTTATAAATGATTCCCACCATAAAATTGTTTCTTCGATTCCTGTATTTAGATCGTATGTTGGTTTCCAGTTTACTTCAGTTTTTAAACGTTCTACATTAACGCCGACGAATAAAGGTTCATCTTTAGAAAAAGGGATTGCACCTAGTTTAATTAAATGTTCTTTTCCTATCTTTTTAGCAATGATAGAAACTAATTCTTTAATTTGTACAGATTGACCAGAAGCGATATTGATTGTGCCTGTAACGTCGCGTTCTAATACTGTTACGAGAGCATCAGCGACGTCACTCACATGGAGGAAATCTCTTGATTGTTTTCCATGTGTACATAGTGCGTCCTCATTATTTAATAAGGACGTGATAATGTTAGAAACGAGTCGGTTACCTTGTTCGTGAGGGCCATACATATGAAAAATGCGGCCCCAACACATGCTGAGGCCTGTTTGCTCAGCGTATGATTGTAGCCAGGAGTGTAGAGCGTTTTTACATAATGAATACGGGGTTTTATAGGAAAGAAGCAGTGAATCTTCAAATAGTACGCCGTTAAACCATTCATATTCTGCACCAGTACCGGAAACAACGACTCGCTTTCCACCGCATGTTGTGAAGTGTTGAATCAATGAGATACTGGATGTAAGCCAATAGTAATTATGAATAGATACATAACACGCTGGCGGCACTGCTTCCCAAGCTAAATGAATGAGATGACTAGGTTTGATGTCGTAAATGAGTTTTTTTACTTCTTCATCGCAAAGTAAGTTTATTTTATGCCAATGGCAAGAAAGGTGAGAAGGCTTATTTGTATTGTAAGTGGCGTGCACTTCATAGCCCTTTTGTATAAGAGAATGTACAACATATTTACCAATCCATCCACTACCGCCTGTTACAAGGATTTTTTTCATGGCTCGATCACCTCAACTTCTGGAATCGTTACTAAAAATTTGCCGCCCCATTCACGAATGAAAGAGCATTCTTTCATAATTTCATCTTTCAAATTCCAAGGAAGTATGAGAATGTAATCTGGTTTTGTACGCTTAATTTCTTCTGGAGATTGTATTGGAATGCGGGTGCCTGGTAGAAGGAGATTTTGTTTGTGAGGGTTTTTATCTACTGTATAAGCTAGAAATTCTTTGCCTATCCCGCAATAATTTAAAAGGGTGTTTCCTTTAGCTGGAGCACCGTAACCGATAATTTGTTTGTTTAAAGCTTTTGCTTCGATAAAAAACTTTAAAATATTTATTTTCAATTGTTCGATGTGTTTAGAGAAAAGGAGATAGCAATCTAATGTATCTAGCCCGTGATCTACTTCTTTTTGGATTAAGTTTGTAACATTGGAATGGATAGTGGATGAGGCACTATAATGGTTTATAAAAATACGCAAGGAACCACCGTGTGTTGAAAGTTCTTCTACATCGACAATTTGTAAATGATGATGAGCTAAAACTTTTTGAAGGCATATAAGTGAAAAATAGGAGAAGTGCTCATGATAGATTGTGTCAAACTGTTTAAAGGATATGAGGTTTAATAAGTGCGGGAATTCAATTGTTATCGTGCCATCTTGCTTTAATAACGTTTTTAAACCGGCGACAAAATCATGCAAGTTTGGAACGTGTGCTAATACGTTATTTGCGACGATTAAATCTGCTTGCGGTAACTTTTTTGCTAAGTCATTGCTGAAAAAATTAACTTGAGTAGGAATTCCTTTTTGGATAGCGATTTCTGCTACATTCTTTGCTGGTTCAATTCCTAACGTTTCGATATGTTCTTTTTGAAAGTATTGTAATAAGTACCCGTCGTTACTCGCGATTTCAATCACTTTCGAATGGTTTGTTAAGTTAAAACGCTTCATAGCCATTTCTACATATTGCTTAGCGTGTAGTAGCCAGCTTGATGAGTAAGAACTGAAGTATAAATAGTCATGAAAAATATTGTGCGGAGATTCAAATTCATCTAATTGTACAAGTAAACAAGAGTTACAAACAAATGTGTGCAGCGGATAAAATGGTTCCATTTTATATGAGTGTTCAGGAGCTACAAATGAGTTAGCGAGAGGGGAAACTCCTAAATCTAAAAAAGTATTTGTTAGTAATGAGTGGCAAAAACGGCATTTTTTTTGTTCCATTTTATAGCCCCCTTATAAATTTTTGAATGCATCGATTTGTTGTCGCGTGAAAGATTCCATATTTTCACGAGATGCATATTTTTTGTACCAATCAACAGTCCAAGCGATAGAATGATCTGTTGATAATTTAGGAGTCCAACCGAGTTTATTTACTGCTTTTGTACTATCAAGTGTTAAAATAGGTGATTCATAAGGAGTGTTTGTATGAGGAGAAAGGATTGTTAGTGGTTGATTCCATAATTTCATTATAGATTGAATGACATCATGAACGGTTCTGTTAGGTTCATTTATCGGGCCGAAATTCCACGCTGCTGCATATTCGGCGTCTTTCCCAAGCTTCTCAGCTAAAAGAATATAGCCGTGTAAAGGATCTAATACGTGTTGCCACGGACGAATAGCGTTTTTGTTTCTAATAGTTAATGTATCATTTTGTAAATACGCTCGAATAATATCTGGAAATAATCGGTCTTCTGCCCAATCGCCACCACCGATGACGTTACCTGCTCTTACTGAGGCAAGTTTCTGAGTATGAGTGCGGAAGAATGATTTTTGATAGGATGTTGCAACTAGTTCAGCGCAAGCTTTACTAGCACTATAAGGATCGAAACCTCCTAGCCGGTCAGTTTCCACAAATGCCCGATTACCGCTCCCATCATTTTCATAACATTTATCACTTGTAACATTAATGATACCACGTATACTTTCTATATGTTTTGCGGCTTCTAATACGTGAACAGTACCTAAAACATTCGTTTTAAATGTTTCGATAGGATTTTTATATGAAGTGGTGACGATTGACTGGGCTGCTAAATGAAATAGTATGTCTGGGTTATGTTGTTTTAGGGCAAGGAATAAAGAATCGTAATCTGTAATATCGCCCTTAATTGTCATGCACTCTTTTGCTACGTTACTTTGTTCAAAAAGGTTAGGGGTGGATGGAGGCTGAGAAGAGTAGCCGATTACTTCTGCACCTAATGAAGTTAAAAAAAGGGTGAGCCACGAACCTTTAAAGCCGGTATGTCCCGTAATAAATACTTTTTTCTTATTCCAAAAAGATGATGAAGTCATATTACCAAACCTTCCACGGAGCTTTATTATTTTCCCATAGCTCGACTAATTTATTTTTATCGCGCAATGTATCCATTGGATGCCAAAAACCAGTATGCTGAAAGGCTGCTAATTCATTCTTATTTACTAACTGCACTAAAGTTTCTGTTTCAAAAACAGATTTATCCCCGCTAATATAATTGAAAATATTAGGATTTAAAACAAAAAAACCACCATTCACCCAACCACCATCACCTAGTGGCTTCTCTTGAAAGGATGTGACAGACTGTTTATCTAAGACGAGAGAACCGAATCTCCCAGGAGGTTGTACGGCTGTAACAGTAGCTAATTTCCCGTGATTTTTATGAAACGCAATAAGATCTTTTATATTTACATTGCTTAATCCGTCACCATAAGTGAGGCAAAAAGGTTCGTCTCCGACGTAATTTTGTATTTTTTTAACCCGTCCCCCCGTTTCAGTATTTAGACCGGTGTCAATTAGTGTAACTTTCCACGGTTCAATACGATGAGAATGGCTAGTAATTGTATTATCGCTTAAATGTATTGTGAAATCTGACATGTGTAAGTTGTAATTTAAAAAGAACTCTTTAATTGCATACCCTTTATAGCCTAAGCAAATAATAAACTCAGTAATGCCGTAATGACTATACAAACTCATAATGTGCCATAGAATAGGCTTTGTTCCAATTTCAATCATAGGTTTTGGTTTTAAATGCGTTTCTTCCCCAATCCGAGTCCCGTATCCACCAGCAAGAATAACAGCTTTCATTTTTTCCTCCTAAGTATAAAAGATTTTGATATCGATGTTGTTATGATATGTACTTAAAATTAGAAAGGAACGGGAAATTCTATGGTTATATTTCGTTAATTTTAATCTAAGTATTTCACTATATAATTAAATTAATAGATTAGATAATAAAAGATGAGACGATAAATTTTGTATAAATTATGAATAAGAAACCGTCACGTTTGACTGTACAGTTTATGTATTGTATGATGGTAGTAATATAAACAAGGGGGGAAGATCGTTGGGAAGGTGTATCGAATCGGACAGTTGGCTCTCATGGCTCACGTGTCGAAACGAACGATTGATTATTATACGAATCTAGGTATCTTAAAAGCGGAGCGATCTCAATCTAATTATCGCTATTACGACGAAACAGCATTTGAGACGTTACAATTTATTGAAAAGTGCAAAGAAATGCATATGCCGCTTTGTGAGATTAAAGAGAAAATCGAGGAGAAGAAGAAGCTGCTCGGTATCAATGAACACGTTTCGAAACAAGTGAATGAAGTGACAGACCATATTCATAGATTAGAAGCAGAGCTAACGGAGTTAAAGCCTCTTTTAGATGAATTGACTGATTCACAACGTGAAAAAATATCGAAATCTTTATCAGGTCAAACGACAGCTTTAATACAAACACTTGCTCTATTATTATAGAATAAGTGAAATCCGACCTCTTTAATTTTTGTATCGGGCTATGTTTTCTAACGAACAAATAAGAAAACATTATAGTATACAGGAGGTGGACACCTTAGTTTTTTAACTAAGGGGATTCATTGGAAATATTTAATTTAGTCATGGTTGCGATTTTAATCGCATTTACTGGATTTTTCGTAGCAGCAGAGTTTGCGATTGTAAAAGTACGTTCAAGTCGTATTGATCAGCTTGTTGCGGAAGGGAAACGCGGTGCTTTAGCAGCGAAAAAGGTAACAACAAATTTAGATGAATATTTATCTGCTTGTCAATTAGGTATTACAGTTACAGCGATGGGACTTGGTTGGTTAGGTGAACCGACGATAGAAAAGTTATTACATCCGTTATTTGAGAAATGGAACATAAATCCTTCTATCTCATCAGTATTAACGTTTGGCCTTGCTTTTATGCTAATGACGTATTTACACGTTGTCGTAGGGGAATTAGCTCCGAAAACGATGGCAATTCAAAAGGCTGAACAAGTAACGTTGTTATTGGCAGCTCCGTTAATGATGTTCTATAAAATCATGTATCCATTTATTTGGGTATTGAACGGTTCAGCTCGTGTTATAACTGGCTTATTCGGTTTAAAACCAGCTTCTGAACATGAAGTAGCTCATACAGAAGAAGAGTTACGTCTTATTCTTTCAGAGAGCTACGAAAGTGGAGAAATTAATCAAGCTGAATACAAGTATGTAAATAATATCTTTGAATTTGATAATCGCATTGCGAAAGAAATCATGGTACCGCGTACAGAAATCGTTGGTTTCTATCTTGAAGATTCAGTAGAAGAACACATGAAAGTAATCCAAAATGAACGATACACACGTTATCCGATTTTTGGAGAAGATAAAGATGATATTATCGGTATGGTCAATGTAAAAGATTTCTTTATTCGATATATGAACAACGATCAAGAAGATTTATCATCGATTCGCACGTATATGCGTCCGATTATTGAAGTGATGGAAACAACTCCAATTCATGATTTATTACTGCAAATGCAGAAGAAGCGAATTCCAATGGCTGTTTTATATGATGAGTACGGAGGAACAGCTGGAATTGTAACGCTTGAAGATATATTGGAGGAAATCGTCGGCGAAATTCGTGATGAATATGATGAAGATGAAGCACCACCAATTCAGCATGTGAACGAGTATCATAAAATTGTTGATGGGAAAGTGCTTATCACAGAAGTGAAAGATTTGTTTGGATTACACATTGAAGAAGACGATGTGGATACAATCGGTGGATGGATTATGATGCAAAATCATGAAATCGAAGAAGGACAATGCGTTGAAGCAGAAGGCTATGAATTTAAAGTGTTAGAAAAAGATGCTTATCAAATTAAACGTGTTGAAATTCAAAAAATGGAACAAGAACAAGAGAAAGCAGCAACTGTGTAAGTTGCTGCTTTTCTTCTAGCACATAATAAAATGTGAAATTAGGAGCGGATATTTTGATTCAAGTAGCCTTACGTGTATATCGAGTACAATTGTATACGATCTTTAGTGGTTTACTACTAATGTGGGCGGTTACTCCGTTTGGAAAACAAGTGACAGGATTCGGTATTGGATTAGCTGTAAGTGCATACTGTCTTTGGTTATTAGCTCGCAGAGTTGAGAAATTAGGAAGAAGTATTGTGATGAAAGAAAAGGCTCCTGGATTAGGAGTTTTAAACCGATTTGCGGCCGCAATATTAGGGGCTATCATTATGTTTGAAATTGAGCATGAAATGGAAATGTGGGCATTTGGTACTGGAATATTAGGTGGACACTTTTTAATGATTGCGAATTTAGCCTATGCAAATATGCAGCTAGTAAAAGAAGAAGAGAAACAAAGAGAACATGCTTCGAAAAACATAGAGTTATGAGGAAAGGGACCTAATCAGGTTCCTTTTTCGCGTTTAAAAATAAATGAGATAATACGAGTGATTTACTGGTATTTATCGGATTTACGCCAAACATAATACGCTTATTTTTGAGGCATTTCAATAGTATGAAAAAAATTAAAAAAAAATTTAAAAACCCATCGATTTCTAAAGCTTATGTATGTTATCATGACAAAAGAATTTACGAAAGAGGTGGATACCAATGTTACAAGCGTTACTTATTTTTGTGCTTCAAATTATTTATGTTCCAGTTTTAACAATCCGTACGATTTTGCTTGTAAAGAATCAAACAAGATCCGCTGCTGGTGTAGGATTGTTAGAAGGTGCTATTTACATTGTCAGTTTAGGGATTGTGTTTCAAGATTTATCAAATTGGATGAACATTGTCGCCTACGTCATTGGCTTTAGTGCGGGACTATTATTAGGCGGTTATATAGAGAATAAATTAGCAATTGGATATATTACGTATCAAGTTAGTTTACTAGACCGTTGTAATGAATTAGTAGATGAATTACGTCACTGTGGATTTGGCGTTACAGTATTTGAAGGTGAAGGAATTAATTCTATACGTTATCGCTTAGATATCGTTGCTAAGCGCTCTAGAGAGAAAGAACTTTTAGAAATTATTAATGAAATTGCACCAAAAGCATTTATGTCTTCTTATGAAATTCGTTCGTTTAAAGGCGGATACTTAACGAAAGCGATGAAGAAGAGAGCGCTGTTGAAGAAGAAGAAAGATGAACATGCATCATAACCGGTTTTGTTGACGGTGGGGAGATATTAAAAACAGATTAATTTGGGATACCAATTCACATATGAATTGGTATCCCTCTTTTGTTGTTATAGCAGAACTTTAATGGATTTACTGTACCAATTATAAATAAGGAAACATATTGGAGACAGCGCTTAATTTTATGTGGTGTTGTAAAAGCCTATGCTAAATTCATTACGAATTGGATATTCAAATTTATGATTAAATGTAGACAGGAGAAAGAACTTATTTTTTATGGAAATTACAATTTTTACATTTTAAAATTATAATATGGAATAGTTGAATTCATTTATTTCGGAGGTAGTTACTTGAACATTAACGAGAAGGCAATTGAATGGTTCGAAAAGGGATTCAAAGAATACTGGAAAAGTCCCAGTTGGATTGGCAGATTTGTTTATGCTCTATATAAAGCTAGTAATTTCTCCCGTATAAATGAAGTTATACGGGAATCTATTGAACAGAAGACAGCAGAAATAGAAGATGTTCAGAATGAAGAAGTAGAAGAAAACTGGACAGAAAATGATAAGAAAGAGTTAATTGAAGAATATATAGAAGAGAACAATTATTATAAAAAAATGATAGAACGTATCGAATCTGGATATGTTCCAGGGTTATACTCTGAAATTGATCATATAGGGGCTTGTTATTTATTTGGTTGTAAAAGACATAATCACCTTGAATATGAAAAATAAAAAGATTCGACTGTCAAACATGATGGTCGAATGTTTTTATTATAGGTCGCTTGTCTAAAGGTACCATCTCAATTGTAATATGTTAAAGATGTTTCGTATCATTAGATAGGAATATATCCCCTTTAGAGACCCCTTTTTTAATATTTAAAATATGTAGTGAAATAAAGCCAATAAGTCCTATTCCGCCGAAAATAAGCCATGGTGTATACATTCTGTTTAAGTTTGATGTAAACCATGTACCGGTATAATTACCAATGATAAAACCAATTGCGAGTGATAATTGATAAAATCCGAAGTAAGTAGCAGTGTACGATTCGTTACTGTAATTCGCAATAGTGATATCAGCGTTAGGTAATACAAGTGTTTCGCCAATTGTAAATAATATTACACAAATAAATAACCAATATGGATGTTGGAATAAAGGAATGAGTAAAAAGGAAATACCCATTAATAAAACACCGTATTTAATAATCGAAAGGGTGTTGTATTTGTGAAATAGTTTTCGGAATAATACCATAAATATGACGCCTGTTATTGCATTTATCGTAATAACTAGTGTAGCAAGTTGATTGCTATTACTAATGTTTTTCATATGAAGTGGAAGTGCGACAGTAAGCTGAGTAAACATAATATAGAAGAAAATCATGATAAATGAAAACAGAAGGAAAGATTTGTTTTGTAAAATTGCCTGTATTCCTAATGTAATAGACGTGTTTTCAGTAGAAACTTGGAAGTGGTTTTTAAGTAAGTAAAAGATTAAAGCGAATATCAGCATAAGAAATCCTGTTAGAGAGAAAGCATAAATCGGATCGAGTAAGAGTAAAAAACCTCCTGCGATTGGTCCGATTATTGCACCGCAATTAAAACTAAGGTTTAAATATGTAAATAAATTTTTTCTCATATGAGCTGGTTGTGAGCCAAATATAGCGCGAGCAGCAGGTTCGTAAAATGCAGTTCCAAAGCCAATAAGTGCGGAAGAAATAGAAATTGTATAGAAATCAGAGTATATTCCTAAAGCAATAAACCCAATTCCTCTTAAAAATAATCCAGCTATCATCATAATGATATAGCCTATTTTGTCCGCGATTAATCCTGAGAATAAAGGGATAACTCTTGATGTGATTGTCATAACCGTCAAAACTGTTCCGACTTGCATGGCTGAAAAGTGGAGAAAATTTAATAGATAAATAGCTAAAAATGCAAATACCGCAAAATAACCAAAAGACATAAAAAATGAAGAAATAAGCATGAAACGTATCGGTATTGAGAAATTTTTCATAGAACTCCTCCTAATTTTGTAACCAGTAAAATTAATTGATGGTTAACTATTTTATATTATAATTATACATAAAGTCAGAAAAAAGTAAATTTTAAGAAGAAGGTGAATGGAATTGAATCAGAATGCACCACATGAATTAGAATATATTCGGGAATTTTTAAATACATGGAAAATACCAAACGATACGAGAGAGCCAATTGATTTGCTACAAACAGAAGGTGATATAAAGCAATTTATGAAAAAATATTTTCATGAAGAGTTTTCATTTCATACAATAGATGAATTAAAAAGTTTTCGAGAAGACATTCGGTTAACAATTGAAGGCGAAGGATCGTTGCAAAAATGGTTAGAAAAATACCCATTTCATGTACATATAAAGGGAGATATGAAAAGTGTTACATATGAACCGGTGCAAGAAGAGAATGTGTATACAAAAGTATTGAGTATTGTTTTAATGGCGATTCAAGAAAAGTCGTGGGGAAGGTTAAAAGCCTGTCCAGATTGTCGCTGGGTATTTTATGATCATTCGCGTAATGGAAGTAAAAGATGGTGCGGTATGTATGCTGGGGAAGAAGGCGGAAGAGCGTGCGGTACAATTGCAAAAGTGAAAAATTACCGAGCGAAGAGAAAAGGAAGATCGGGTTATAACGTGTAATTATTATTGGGAGTGGAAAATAGAATAGAGGGGGATGCAAAGCATGGAACAAACAAAAATGTTACAAGTGAATAAAAAGTGCTGGGACGTAGTAGCACCTCATTTTTTTCAAGTAGATTGTTTGCCTAAATACGGACCGTATACAGCATCAGAAGAGGAAATTCATTTATTCGACTCCATTGAGAATAAAAGTATTCTTGATATCGGATGTGGTAGTGGACATTCTTTGCGATATATGGCGGAGTGCGGTGCGAAAGAGTTATGGGGACTCGATCTTTCAGAGACGCAAATTGAAACAGCAAATGAAACGTTAAAGTATTGGAATCCAAAGTTAATACGCGGGGCAATGGAAGAAGAAGTAAATATACCGACAGAGCATTTTGATATAGTGTATTCCATCTATGCATTAGGATGGACGTCTAATTTAAGAAAAACATTGGAACTGATTTATTCGTATTTAAAGCCAGGTGGAAGTTTTATTTTTAGCTGGGAGCATCCGGTATATTCAAACTTACAGTATGGTACAGAAGAAATTGTTTTAAAGTCTTCGTATCATGAAGAAACTCCTATTATGTTTGAAACATTTAAAGGGGAAGAAGTACAAGCGACATTATATAAGAGAAAAATGAGTACATACATAAATGAGTTAAATAGAGCCGGATTTACAATTGAGAGAATAGAAGAACCTGAACCATCTAGCGTATTTGATGGAGAAATAGCAGAGCCTTCTACGAAGTATTATTCTTTATATAAAGCTAGGATGGTGCCGACGACGTTCATTATTAAGGTAAGGAAGTAAATAATGCTGCATAAAGAAGGGGAAAAAATGAGTCATATTAATATGGTGAAAATTGGTGAAGTATTATTTCTAACATTAATATATATCCAGAGTATATTGGAGGATTAGCTGGCCTTGAGGATTACTATCATGCAATTGTTATTTTTTATATGAATGATTTCCAGGAAGAAAATAACGAGTCGTGGGCTAGAAAGCCAAGGGGACTAAGTGATTTAGATGAAAAAGGATGTTTTGCGCAACGGACAAAGTATCGTCCAAACCCTATTGGAATTACTACTGTTGAAATATTGTCCATTGAAAATAATGTTATGACTGTGCAAGGATTAGATGCTAATGATCAAACGGCTATTTTAGATATAAAACCATATATTGCTGCTTTTGATGCAAGGGAAAATGTTAGTGTTCCAGATTGGATGAATAAATTGATGCAAGATTATTTTTAATGCTAATACAAAAAGATTTGCAGTTCATAATTGCAAATCTTTTTGTGTTAAATATTGTATGCATGGTTTATTTATCTCTTCGGTTGAAAAATATGCTGAAAAAAGTATTTGTGATGTAAGTTATCTACAACTTTATTTGCTTGATATGTGCGATGTTGTTCGAGTCGAAGTCTTTGCTCCATCATTTTTATTGCGTGATCAGATAAACGTAACATAATACATCTCTCCTTTTCTATAAATATAGGTTTTTAATTGGTATCGTTCCCATATTTATAACTAAGGAGGTATACTGTGTAACATAGGCAAAAAGCACCTTCCTCTCCCATTACGCTTACGAGGTTAGCTGTCGGACTCGGGAAGTGAGAGTTTCCCTACTTAAATAAGATTCGCCCCAAGTAGCATGGCTACAAAAATGGTTCCCCCGCTCCAAAATTTGGACTCAGCAAAAGGTTTTATAAAGTAAAAGATAACATAAATAAATTAATGAGTCAAACTATTTTATGTTTTCTGTCTTTTTAGTTGTGTAAGAATCATACGATCGGTAATTGTTATATCGGTTACTTCAATGAAGCCGTGTTTTTTATATAATGCAATAGCAGGGGTATTTGCTTTACCTGTTTGTACAATGTATGCCATTGAAGAAGGGAACATGTTAAATATATAAAGTAGGAGTTTCGTTGCGATTCCTTTTTTAAAAAAATCAGGCGATACAACTAGTCGGTGAATATCAATTAGCTTTGCTTCTTGTATAAAAGAAATAAAGCCGACAAGTTTATCTTCAGAAAAATATCCATAGAATGTTTCAACGCAACTTTGAATATCGTTTACAGTATCATATAAACGGGGTATTGCAGTACTGTTTAAATAATCTGCTTCAACTTTATAAGCTGGAATTTGAATCTGAAAAATGGATGCTGCTACCTCAAAAGAACTGGAATGTAACTTATGAATCATAGATAATGAAGCCTCCTTTGAATATGATATATTAATATAATTGATTGATGGGTAAGTTTGACAATATTTTTCTTTTTTGCATATAATATATGTATCTCCATACATAAAATGTTCTTGCGTTTATTTTTATAGCAGAATATGGTTAGTGTAAATGAATTAGTAATCTTATATTATAGTTTTGTTACTCTTGTATTTGATCATACAAAACTATAATAGAAATGGAGGACTAAAAATGGGATGGATTATCACATTAATAGTTGGTGCTATTATAGGTGCAATTGCTAGTTCTATAACGGGTAAAAATTTCCCAGGTGGTATGTTCGGAAATATTATCGCAGGTTTATTAGGTGCTTCGTTAGGTAGTAGATTATTTGGATCTTTTGGGCCATCATTTGGTGGAATTCATGTCGTGCCAGCATTATTAGGAGCAATCGTATTAATTCTTATTGTATCATTTGTAGTGAAAGCTGCAAGGAAATAAAGATATAGATAATGATGAAAAGCCCTGAGGAAGGGCTTTTCATCATTCAAAGAGGTGGTTTCATTGGAGAAAGTAAATATAAGAAAAAGAGACAAGTTAAAAAAGTTTTTTAGAGAACAAAATTATTTAGCAGTGTTACTTGGATTTGCATTATTGTTCATTAACATATTATTGCTAACAAAAATTTCTTTCGTTTTTACCCCGTTTATCGTCTTTTTAAAAACAATCTTCTTCCCGGTATTATTAGCCGGAGTGCTATTTTATATCTTGCACCCATTCGTTTCACTTTTAGAAAAGAAAGGTGTTTCAAGAATCGTATCGATAGCCTCGATATATTTAATAGTACTAGGATTATTTGTGTTTTTAGTTGTAACGGTTATCCCTATTATTAAAGATCAAATTGATGCATTAATAGATAACTTACCGTATTTCGGTCATGAAATCGAACGAGCAGCACGTAGATTTGGGGAAAGTAATTTACTCGGTAAAATTCAGGAGAATTTAAATATTGATGTAGCGAATATAGTAAAAGACTACACAGTTGATTTTACAAAGTCATTATCATCAGTAACTGGAAATGTAACTGGATTTTTAAGTACACTTACAGAAGTTGTTTTAACATTTGTCATGGTTCCGTTTATATTGTTCTATCTATTAAAAGATGGTGAACAATTACCGAATCACTTTTTGAAGTTTATTTCAGAGCAAAGACAACCGGCAGCAATGAGAATACTAGATGATATGCATTATGCTATTAGTTCGTATATAAGAGGGCAAATTATCGTTAGCTTGTTTATCGGTATCATGCTATTAATTGGTTACCTTATTATTGGTATTAAATATGCGGTATTACTTGCTATTTTAGCGATGATTGTAAATATCGTTCCGTACGTAGGTCCAGTTATCGCAATAACTCCAGCGTTAATTATCGCATTTATTGACTCGCCAGGAATGGTTTTAAAGGTAATTATCGTTATGATGGTTGTGCAATTAGCAGAAGGTAAGTTTATCTCCCCGCAAGTAATGGGGAAAAAGCTAGATATCCATCCGATTACAATTATATTTATCATTTTAACTGCTGGAAACTTATTCGGTATTATGGGGATAGTTTTAGCAATTCCAGGGTATGCGATATTAAAAGTGTTAGTTACACATAGTTATAGATTTGTAAAATTGAATACGTAAAAAAGAGCTAAAACAGAGAAACCTGTTTTAGCTCTTTTTTATTAATAATTGATTTGCGTATTGGCGTGCCCATTGATCAGCTTCTAATATAGCATCGAGTGAAGGGTCGTTTACGTTATGATGAGCTTCAACTGTATTGTAAATTGTTTTTTCGATATCGAAAAATGTAATTTCATTTTTAAGAAATAGTGCATTTGCAATTTCGTTCGCTGCATTTAATACAGCTGGAGTTGTACCGCCAATTTTTCCACATTCAAATGCATATTGTAGACAGGGGAACTTCTCTAAATTTGGTTTTTCAAAATGCAAACTACCAATTTCTAATAAATTTAATTTTTCATAGGATGAAGGTAGTCGAGTAGGGTAGTGAAACGCATATTGAATCGGCATTCTCATATCAGGGGCACCGAGCTGTGCCATGACTGATCCATCAATAAACTCTACTAAAGAGTGAATGATACTTTCTTTATGAATCATAACATCAATTTTTTCATAAGGAATATCGAATAGCCACTTAGCTTCCATCACTTCAAACCCTTTATTCATTAACGTGGCAGAATCTATCGTTAGTTTTGCGCCCATTAACCAGTTTGGGTGTTTTAATGCATCCTTCGCTTGTAATGTTTTCATTTCTTCACGTGTTTTATCACGAAAAGCGCCGCCAGAAGCTGTAACAATTAATTTTTCGATTTCCTTATTATTTTCCCCATTTAAACATTGGAAAATAGCTGAATGTTCACTATCGACTGGAATTAGGCGGCATCCGTTTTGTTTCGCTAGTTCGGTTACGATATGTCCAGCTGAAACTAAAGTTTCTTTGTTAGCGATGGCGATATCTTTCTTCGCCTTTAATGCTTCAATTGTTGGGAGTAAACCTGAAACACCGACAACTGAACTTAATACAAGATTTGTATCAGGATGGGTAGATACTTCAATTAAACCATCAGTTCCATATGTAATTTTTGTATTTGTTGAAATACGAGAACGTAATGTGTCCGCTAATTCTTTTGTCGCTACGCTTACAATACGAGGCTGAAACGACTCGATTTGTTTTTCGAGAAGATCGATATTATAATTTGCGGTTAAACCGACGATTTTAAAATGTTCAGGATGAGCTGAAACGACATCTAATGCAGATGTACCAATGGATCCTGTTGAACCTAAAATGGATATATATTTTACCATGAAAAAACCTCCAAAGTTGTTACGATTATTTCTGCAAACCTATATATTATTAGACAATTAAGGTGGGAATTCCTGCTATATAAAACAGAAAATTAGGGTTTAATTGGAAAGGGAATGTGATAAACTGTAAAAAATAACTAAAAGCAATGAAAGAGAAGAGTACATATTCAAACCTTTTCAGAGAGCTGATATGTGGTGGGAATCAGTAAGAGATGAATATGGAATGGGCTCTGGAGCTTCTTACTGAAATGAGTAGGTAAAGACGGTTACTTCACGTTAAGAAGCTGAAGTGAGCTATAATGATAGCTAATAAAGGTGGTACCGCGGGAGTCTCTCGTCCTTTTTTAAGGATGAGGGGCTCTTTTTGTTTTTTTTATTTTGAGAAAGGAGGAGTTAGTATGAGTGAAAAAATAATGTTAACAGGAATTAAGCCGACAGGTTATCCGCATTTAGGAAATTATATTGGTGCAATTAAACCTGCATTGCAAATGTCAAAAAATAATGAAGGAAAAGCATTGTACTTTATAGCTGATTATCATGCGTTAAATGCTGTTCATGATCCAGAGAAGTTTAGTAGTTATACGAAAGAGGTAGCGGCTACTTGGTTATCACTTGGACTTGGAGAAGATGTTATTTTCTATCGACAAACAGAAGTGCCGGAAATTTTAGAGTTAGCTTGGATATTAGCTTGCTTAACCCCGAAAGGACTTATGAACCGTGCCCATGCGTATAAAGCGAAGGTGGAGCAAAATAAAGAAGCAGGATTAGAAATCGATGCAGGAGTTAATATGGGATTATATACGTACCCGATTTTAATGGCAGCTGATATTTTATTATTTCAAGCGACTCATGTACCGGTAGGAAAAGATCAAATCCAGCATATTGAAATCGCTCGTGATATTGCGACGTATTTTAATCATACATTTGGCACGACATTTACACTTCCTGAGTATGTAGTGCAAGAAGAAGGGGCAATTTTACCGGGACTTGATGGAAGAAAGATGAGTAAAAGTTACGGAAATGTTATCCCATTATTTGCAGAGCAAGAAAAACTAAGAAAGTTAATATTTAAAATAAAAACAGATTCCTCACTTCCGAATGAACCGAAAGAACTAGAAACGTTATTTACAATATATAAAGAATTTGCGACAGAGGACGAAAATCAGGCGTTACGCGAAAAGTATGAGACTGGAATCGGATGGGGCGATGTGAAAAAAGAGTTATTCCGCGTTGTAGATCGTGAGCTAGCTGGACCTCGGGAAAAATACGCAACGTATATGAATGAACCCTATTTACTATATGAAGCATTAGAAAAAGGTGCTGAGAGGGCGCGGGCTATTGCGAAGATAAATTTAGCGGAAATTAAAAAACGGATTGGATTTGAGAGGGAACGTTAAGCGTTCCCTTGTTTTTTTCTGTATGAACCTTAAATATTTATTCGTTATATCTGTATGTGAAGTGAGGAGGCACATTTTCTTTCTAAACTTATTAGTTGCATATATTAAAAAATATGCTAATATAGGGATACTTATTAAACTACTTTAATAAGTATCATTAAAGTCACTTATTAAACATGTTTAATAAGTGTAATTCATTCGATAACAAAGGAGAGGATTGTATGAAAACTGAGAAAGAAAAGATGTTGGCGGGAGAAATGTATATGCCGGATGACGAAGAATTAGTAGCTGATAGAATTGAGGCAAAACGTTTAACACGCCTTTATAACGAGGCTATGGAGACTGGTGATGAGCACCGCTTTACCTTATTAGAGCAGCTTTTAGGTTCTTCAGCTGACGGGAAATCACACATTAACTCTGATTTTCGTTGTGATTACGGCTACAATATCCACATTGGAAAGAGCTTTTTCGCAAATTTTAATTGTGTTATTTTGGACGTTTGTGAAGTGCGAATCGGTGATAACTGTATGCTTGCACCTGGTGTCCACATTTATACTGCTACTCATCCGTTACATCCGGTGGAACGGAACTCTGGCAAAGAATATGGGAAGTCTGTAAAGATAGGCAACAATGTTTGGGTTGGCGGAGGAGCTATTATTAACCCTGGTATTTCAATTGGAGATAATGTTGTAATAGCCTCTGGGGCAGTTGTGACAAAAGATGTACCTAATAATGTAGTTATTGGTGGTAACCCAGCCAAAGTTATTAAAACGATAGACGAATAGAAATCGTTTTTCATCAGTGCATAAATAAATTAGTGTCATATCGTATAGACAATTTGAAAGGTGTTTCATATGGAGAAATATAGTGCGGACAATCATACAAAGCCATTACTTGCTTCCCGAAACGCTCTTTTTCTCTTATTTGCTTTGCCAGGTGTCGCGTTTGCTACATGGATTTCAAGAACAGCAGCGGCGCGAGATATTTTAGGAGTGTCAAATGCAGAAATGGGCTGGATTTTGTTCGGACTATCAGTCGGTTCAATAATTGGTTTGCTGAGTGCAAGTCGCTTCATTGACTGTAAGGGAGCTAGAGACGTTATTATAGGCAGTATGTTTTTTATGATTGTTGGATTGCTTTGTTTAGGTATTAATATTTATTTTGTTTCTAGTATGGGGGCTTTTAGTAGCTTACTAGTATTTGGGGTAGGATATGGATTAGCAGAAGTCGCATTAAATGTAGAAGGTTCTTCCATTGAGCGGAAATTAGGAACAATACTTCTACCGAAATTTCACGGTTTTTTTAGCGTAGGAACTTTAGTAGGCGCGCTTAGTGGTTCTGTCGCGGCTTCGCTTCACATCCCAATTCTGTATCAGTTTCTTGTAATTTCGATCGTATTTGTATTACTTGTATGTATGTTGTATCGTTTTCTTCCGCATGGAACAGGAAAGAAGGAGAAAGCGCGGAACAATAAGCGAGCGAAGCGTACTTCCTTACGTATGGAAAAAAAGGTGCTTTTAATTGGTCTTTTCGTGCTTGGAATGGCGTTTGCAGAAGGAAGTGCAAATGATTGGCTACCTATCGTGATGGTAGACGGACATCAGCAAAGTGTAGTATCAGGTTCTATTATGTACACTATTTTTGTATTGGCAATGATGTTAGCTCGTATGTGTAGCAGTTATTTCCTTGATCGATTCGGTCGTGTCGTTGTCATACGTGCTACTATTATGATGGCGATTATTGGAATTTCAATTGTCATATTTGGGAGTAACTCGTATTTTCTAGCAGTTGGTATCGTGCTATGGGGGATTGGTGCGTCGTTAGGTTTCCCAATTGGGCTTTCTGCTGCTGGAGATGACAGTGAAAATGCGACTTCTAATGTTGCTGCAGTTTCTATAATCGGTTTTACAGCCTTTTTAGTCGGACCACCATTTTTGGGGATACTTGGAGAAGCATTCGGAATACGCAATGCTTTGTTAGCTGTTTTATTATTTGTTCTCTTGTCTGGAATTGTATCATCTGTTACGAGAGAGAATACATCGAGTTAAATAAAGAGTGCTTCTAGTAGAATTATATCATCTTTATTGCTTTAGAAAATGATGTATGATATATTGTCAACGCAACTTATTAAAAGTGTTTAATAAGTATGTTGATTAAGGTGGTGAGCGATTTGAGTGAACAATTTGTTACTCAAAAATCGATTAAAGAGACGATTCTTCGCGGCATTCGTACAGCTCTTCTAGAGCGAGGTAGTGCAACGAAAGTTGAACTTAGTAATACATTAGAAATCAGTTTTCCAACGATAAGTAAATTTATGGAAAAAATGCAACAAGATGGTGAAGTCACTTTAGCCGGTTTAGATGATTCAAGTGGCGGAAGAAGAGCGAAACGATATGCATATAATCCGGAATATATGTTAGGTTTAGCGATATTTTTAGAAAAAAATGAGACAAACTATACAATTTTCAACTGTTTAGGGGAAGTAAAAGAACAAGGAAGTACTTCAAGTGTATTAATGGATACGGGCTTAAATTTATTAACAGAACATATAGAAAGTCTAATAGCTACGTTTCCAAAAATAAGTTCTATATCAATTGGTGTACCTGGTGCGGTCGATAATGGGCGTATTTTCTACATTCCTGGATATGAAAAGTTCCAAAATTTTAATTTAAAAAGTCATTTGGAGGATCTGTTCTCTATACCGGTAGTAATAGAAAATGACATGAATGCTGCAGTGCTTGGCTATCATAAAAACACGGGAAATAATGACAATTCATCTCTTGTATATTTGTATTCAGGTCAAAACGGTCCAGGTGCCGGGATTATGATAAATGGAGATGTCGTACGCGGAAGTACATTTTTCTCAGGAGAGATATCTTTCGTTCCGCAGTATGATAATAAAAATTTCTTACAAGCTTTGAGAAGTGGAGATGAAGTGAGAGATTCTAATAATCCAGAGAAATATAATATAGATGCTATTACACGTTTAATCTCTGCATGTATAGCTATTATTAATCCTCATGCGTTTATTTTCTGTAACGATGAAGTGAATCAATTTGTAATAGATCAAATTGTAAAAAGTTGTCCGAAGTACATTCCAGCGGAACATATTCCAAAAATAACAGTGAGCGATTGGAAAGAAGATTATTTATATGGATTAAAAAGTCTTGGACTTGATCTCATGATTACTAGAACAAACAAAGAAAATTAAGTGTACTTGCAATTAAACATCAAATTGTTGATTGTATAACATAAAAGAAAAGGTGTCGATTATGAAAATTGAACATGTAGCAATTTGGGTTAATGATTTAGAAGTTATGCGTGATTTCTATAAACAGTACTTCAATGGTGAAGAAAATAGCTTATATCACAATCCGAAAAAGCAGTTTGAATCTTATTTCATAACTTTTGAAGGTGGTGCGCGTCTAGAACTTATGAGACAGGTAGGGATAGACGATGCAATAAAAAAACAAACAGTAGGATATGCGCATATGGCTTTTTCTGTAGGTAGCAAAGAAAAAGTGAACCAATTAACGGATAGGTTAAGAGAAGCAGGATACCCTCTGTTAAACGGCCCACGCACTACTGGAGATGGTTATTATGAAAGTGTAGTAAGTGATCCTGAAGGAAATCAGATTGAGATAACAATCTGACATTATATTTGTAAGAATGTGTTAATAACGGGCTAAAAGATATAAACCTTTGTTGTTCCCCAAAATGTTTACGAGAAACTTAGTATCTCTTCAGAAAGGGGGACAAAAACGTGAGGGAATTCATATTTATTTTATGTATTTATCCATTACTTACTTGTATGCTTTCAATAGCCGGGACATATAAAGTGAGTACATTTTATGTGATGCCAATTGTAACATTTGTTATTTTTCTTATATTAAATGTTACAGTGTATGATCCAGCATTTTTCTTTTGGGTGGGCATGTATACAATTTTTTCATTCGTTATTTCTTATATAACTATTTTATTTGTAAAGGGATATAAAGATGTAGAAAAAGAGCGCTAATATCAATTAGTTATTAAGAGATGTAATGTAATAAAGTAGTTATTTTGGGGGCAATAGGGATTTACGGTGAACGATAATAACCTCATTTCGCGTTATTATGACGGGAAATGAGGTTGTTTTATTTCTATTTAAAATAAAAATAAGCATTCTATCTTAACTATATGTAACGTTTTTTAATTGGAGTGCTGAAACTCCTTGATAATCCTCTCAATAACAGGAGGAAGATTACTAGGTAGTTCATCAAGTGAAAAGAAGCGCAGTTCTTTCGATTCCGTTTGATCGCATACAAGTTCACCGTGGAATTCTCGGCAAATATAAACAACGAGTACACCGTGTACTTGATCGCCGTTTGGATAGATTTGAAAAAAATCTGGTCCTGAGTATGTCCGGAGCAGTTCTGGATTTTTAATGATAAGCCCAGTTTCTTCAAATACTTCTCGTTTTAAAGCATCTTCTAACGTCTCGTTATATTCTAAGGCGCCACCAATAATACCCCAGCGTTTAAAGTCTGTCCGGAGCTGCAGTAATACTTCATTTTTCTCATTTAATATAATGGCGTGTGAGCCTATTAATATAAGTGGGTGATTTCCTACTAGATTTCTTACGTCTTCAATATAACCCATAATTTTTCTCCTTGTATTTAATAATAGTTTGGAAGTTCTTTTAACATTTTTTCTGTTTTACGTGCTGTATAGGCTAAGTTATGATCATCTTTTGTTCTAAAAAATAATGTGCGTAAAAAGGTTTTAATGTTGGCACATAAAATACAATACTCATTAAGAGAAAGGCGTTTCCTAATTTGAGGAAGCCTTTTTATTTTTTTATGAATAATTGAAATTAACTCATCTTGCGAGAAGTCATGATACAGCATGGATATTAATGGCGTAACAATACGCTCATCTTCGTTATTATGAAAAATATCAGATGGAATGAAGATTTTATTTAATAAACAATGAATGAGCTCTTCATACCATTCAAAAGTCGTATAGGCATTATGAACAATCTCAGTAAAGGCATCAGATACGTGGGCAATACAATGAGCCCATCCTTTATTTTCAATATAGCCTCGAAAGTCCATTTCTAAGTTTGTATATGTAATGAGTTTATTTTTTATCTCCTCGATATCCTCCTCTGTAAAAAAGTAGTGCGAGTTAGCAAATTGGAGTATTAACGCAATTAACGAAACAGTGTAAGAACGTGTGAAAACCCCATCAGTATGTGGGGAGTAAATGTCACAATATAAATATTCATCACTTAAACAAGTTTGCAACAGTAATTTCAGCTGATCGTCCATAAGGAATTCATGATGAATGAAATGTGCAAAACATTTATATATAAGTTGGTAACGAACGTAACTATCAGCCGTTCCGATAAACTGAAGCATGTTCAAAGTTAACTCATTTATATCTATATGTTGCATTTGCGAATAATCATTTTGTTGTATAAGCTCTAACTGTTGTTGCAGTGCTGTAATATCCAATGGAGAACCTCCTCCGCACTTTAAAGATGCGATCTTTTCTAGTATTCTATATATTCAAGGACAATCCTGCTCATGCAAGGAGAACCATTAGAAATTCGAGTATGACATAGATGAGGGAAGAATATGACGACAATAGAACAGTTAGAAAAACATTTTAAAATAAGAAGAAGTGCTTCTTCTATAACAATAAAAGAAAATAACGCAGAGATTTTTACAGAAGAGCAATTAGAAGAGATGATGCAATATTGCGTTGCTGAGGCAGAAAATGAAGGATTAGAAAAACTACATTTTGAGGTTTCTTCAAAAAGCCCAAATTATAATGTGTATAAGAAATGCTTCGAAACGTATTCATTTGAATATATTACTGAAAACATGATTGTATTTAAAGATATATACGAAGTAGAAGATATAGAAAGTGATATTGATTTTAAATTAATTGAAGAAGTAGGAGAAGACATTTTTTATTCACTGTGGAATGAAGTGACGGGAGAACAAGTCGATTATAATCAATTTGTACATATGATGGAACAAGAAATTGGTGGGCAATGGAAAGAGCATTGTTTAACAGCGGTTGCAAGTGAAGTGCCAATAGGAATTGTAATCCCGCATATTGAGAGAGGTACGTTAGAAGAAGGGAAACTGATGTATTTCGCAGTCACTCCAAATATGCGAAATAAAGGGTATGAAGCAGCATTATTTACAGGGGCGATGTTTGTCTTAAAAGAAATAGGTGCATCTTATTATATTGGCGAGACAAATATACAAAATGAGTGGATGAAGGATGTTTTTGGGAAGAACGGATGTCAGCTTCTCAGTTCTACTGAGCGATATGTGAGAAAGTTTTAGAAGGATGAATAATGTACTCTCTCGAACTCATTTAGCGGGAGGGGAGTATATATGTTAAAGCAAACAATACATTCTTTCACTTTACTGTATCCAGAGGTATTGTTAGAAGGATGGGAAATTGAAAAAGTTTCAGAATGTTATGAAGGTGAAAAGTGGGAAACTTTTTGGTTTCAGATCGTTACGCCATCTGGAATGTTTCGGGTAAAAGAGTTTTTCCTCGATATAATGGAGCCGGCATTTCCTGATAGTTGTATTTCTCAGGCAAAAGGAGATTGTTTTCAATATAAAGGGCTTGTGTATTGGAAAGGTATAAATTATAAGGGGAAAGAAAGTTATGTTACATCTAAATGGAAAACACAAATTGAAATTTCTATTGATCGTGGATATGTAAAACAAGATGAAATAGAAAGACTCTTATTCGGGTTACAGCCGGTAAATAAGGAGTTTGCGACAACGATATTACATACACCATTTCACTTATTAAGCTTTCAAGCGAAAATAGGTGGAATTGGTGAGATAGGAAGATGTCGAGAGTGGAATTTTCCAGATGACGTAACATATTCGAAATTGCTAGTTCATGAAAAGTTAAGCTGGAAGCTCGAATCGATCGGATTAGGAAATGATGAAACGCAGTATGTAACTGGGACGAATATAATAAACTATATGCACTTTGGGCTTGTAAGCATAAAAACAAAGCGTACTATCCTGTTTCTTCATGGACAACGAATTATGGCGTGAAACAGATTATAAACGGGTTAGAGTTTTATTCGCATAGAGATCGGGGAACAGTTGTATATGAGGATTTAGGCAATGAACAAATCGCATATGTATTTCGAGGGAATCCATGTACAAACTTTGAACAAGTAAAAGAACTTTTTGCATGTTTGTAAGATAAAAGGGAAAATCGGAACGACAAAGTAAGCTTTCCTATAATACAATAGAGAAGGATTAGACTATACGAAGAAAGCGTTGGTGAAAGTATGAAGCAGCAAAGAAATTGGCTACAAGCAACTGTAGAACGAAATGAAGATAATATGTTACATATAGAGTGGGAAAATAATATAGAAGAAGTGAAAATTTATTGGAGTAATTCACCAGATCATATTGAAGAAAATGGTGAATTACTTGTAACGGTAAATGGAGAATCATCATGTATAATTGAAAACCCGAGTGAGAATGAGCGTCCCTATTTTAGGTTAGTAGGAAATAATGGACAAGCAGTTACAGTCGCGGAGCGCAGATTACCATTACAAGGTGCGTTTAACTTCCGTGATATGGGAGGGTATGAAACGACAGAGGGCCGTAAAGTAAAATGGGGCAAATTGTACCGCTCTGAAGAATTAGCAGGACTAACAGAGTGGGATATCGAGTATTTACAGAAGTCGGGCTTAAAGTTAATTTGTGACTACCGTACAGACTTTGAAGTAAAGCATAAGCCGAACCCAAGTGTTAGAGGTGCTCGTCAAGTGTGCTTACCAGTTATGCAAGATTTGGCGAAAGACTTAAATATAAATGAGTTTTTCCAAGTTGGTGACCTTTCTGTGTTAGGAAAACCAGGGGAATACCTTGTGAAAATGAATCAAGATTTTGTAAGTGGTAATGAGGCGTTCGTGAGCTTTTTAAAACTCGCGCAAAATCCGGAAAACTTACCGTTAGTAAACCATTGTACAGCTGGAAAAGACCGTACTGGATTTGGCTCAGCGTTATTATTACTTTTACTAGGTGTACCAGAAAAAACAGTAATGGAAGACTACTTACTAAGTAACGGTTTCCGTGAAAAGTTAAACGAAAAAATGATGGCCTTTTTAGGTGCAAAATTACAAAACGATGAAAGTAGAGCAATATTAGGTGCAATGTTTGAAGCGCGCGCTGAGTATTTACAAGCTGCAATGAATGAAATCCAAAAGCAATATGGATCAGTTGAAGCATATGCTGAAAAAGCTCTTGGCTTTACGAAAGAGTCGTTAGAGGAAATGAAAGTGTTATTGCTAGAAGATAAATAACGAGGAGGGAGGCTGATTTGGATTAGCCTCCTTTTATTATTGTTGCTATAATTTTGTTTATGAGGATGCTGTGCACCCTGGGGGAAATGGGTGCAAAGAACATACGAATCGGGGGATAGAATGATTCATACACGTTTAAAGGCAGAAGAGTTAAGGGGAAAGCTAACAACAATATTAAGTCAAGAATATAAGGAATTAGCTGTTCAGGATTTAAAGGTGATTGGAACGGGAGTGCAAAATATCGTATTTCGCGGAGATTCAGAAAAAGGGCCATTAGCATTTCGAGTGCCGTGGGAAAGAGAAGTAGAAAATATAAATGAAGATGTATTTAATAGTCGGATTTCGTTGCTAAAGGAAGCAGAGCTTTCTAAGTATTGTCATTCAAAAAGTATTCCAGTACCAAGTATACACGGATTGCATCTTTCTACCGAACTTGATTTTTTAATATCGGATTATGTGGCTACGGATCATATGCCAATTTCTGCATACGAAATAGGGGAGTTAGTCAGCAAGCTTCATAGTATGCCAATTGAAGGTTTACATTACGAGCAGAATATTAAAGAGCCAATTAGTAAGTATATAGCGGAACGTATTGTGAAACGAGTAGAAGGTTTTAATACAATTACGAATTGTGGTATTAAACTTCCAGATGCACAAACAATTGAACATATTCTTAGTACAGCTAATCATGTAAAGTGTTTATTACATATGGACATTCGACCAGCCAATTTAATTGGGTATAATGGAGAAGTTAAAGCAATAGTTGATTGGGATAACGCTTTAATTGGTCATCCATTATTGGAGCTTATGAGAATAGCTGAAACAAATGAGGTTAGTTGGGATGAATTTAAAGATGGATATAAGAATGATAGTATCTTTAATGCTACCCCTCATATTGTTAATTTATTTTATAGACTAGATACAGCGGTCATGCTAGCAAACTTATTTATAGCACATTTGAAAATAAAGGATAAAGGTGTATTCTATAAAGAGCGAGTCAAAGCACTTTATAATGAAATATATAAAAGCTTATAATTAAGCTATGAAAATGAAGTTTTGAAAATAGGAATTGAGGAGAACATCATGAAATACAAAGTTATATTATTCGACGTAGACGATACATTATTAGATTTCCCTGAAACGGAAAGAAACGCATTGCATAGCACGTTTGTACAATTTGGTATGCCTACAGGGTATAATGATTATCTTGCAAGTTATAAAGAGATTAGTAATGGATTGTGGAGAGATTTAGAGAATAAAATGATTACGTTAAGTGAATTAGCGGTAGATCGATTTAGACAATTATTTGTCCTTCATAATCTAGAAGTAGATGCGCAGCAATTTAGTGATGTATACCTTGAAAACTTAGGGAAAGAAGTACATCTTATAGAAGGTGCAGTGCAATTATGTGAGAATCTTCAAGATTGCAAGTTAGGTATCATTACGAACGGATATACAAAAGTGCAACAATCAAGAATCGGAAATTCACCTTTATGTAACTTCTTTGATCATATTATTATTTCTGAAGAGGTTGGCCACCAAAAACCAGCGGGTGAGATTTTTGATTATGCGTTTGAAAAGTTTGGGATTACAGATAAATCAAGTGTACTAATGGTTGGAGATTCGCTAACTTCTGATATGAAAGGCGGAGAAGATTACGGTATTGATACGTGTTGGTATAATCCAAGTTTGAAAGAGAATGCGACGAGTGTTAAGCCGACTTATGAAGTGGAGAGTCTGCTACAAATTTTAGAAATTGTGGAAGTGGCGGAAGAAAAGGTAGCTACATTTTAATAGCGTTAAGATTTTTCGATTAGTTGATATTTTAAGTTACGGTAGATATATTTGAAAAATCGTTCATATACTAAGGTATGGAACAAAAAAAGATGGAACCAAGTCAAAATGATTTTACTGAAAGAAAAAAGAAATAAAATTAGAACCATTTAAACAAGCTGGAATCGAAATTGAGGATTAATGTGGAGAAGGTTTTGGAAAACAGAAATAGTACTAAATAATATTTTAAGCTGTTTGTAATTGGTCATTACAAACAGCTTAAAAAGAAAAAATGATTGTCTCTTAGGATCCGAGCAATCGTTTTTTTATTTTTTTCGGAGATGAAATTTGTATTTTTGTACCCTATCTCCATCAAGTTAAAAAAATGTTTGTTCCCCAATAATGAAAAAAATGAACTTAATTCTCATAAATAACTGTAAAGTGGTAAAAATTTCGTTTTGGGGGTAATCCAAAATCTTAAGTAATGGGCATGGGGTGGAACCCTTTCCTTGTTTAGACCGGATATCCGCCTGTTGGCGGTGGCCAAGCACTAAATAATCTGCGAATCAGCACAATTTCTCCTAAATGGTAGGAGTTATGAGATGCAATATTGCGTAGAACGCCACCAGGGGTTTCACCAGGCCATTCCTCCAATGTTTTGTCCAATTGAACAGTTTGGGCAATCGTGCATGCCTGTTCAATCCCTTGAAGAAAATACTGAATAATTTGTTGCCACTCTTCCTCACTGCCAGGCCATTCTTCTTCAGGCCAGCTCTCTTTTACATGGGCAGGCAATGCTGGCTTCTTCCCCTGAGCGGATAATAAGAGAAAATCTTGCCAGTAGGTCATGTGTTTTACTAATTGATAAATAGAATAAGGCAGCTCCTCTCTGCGTTTTCCTGCAAGCGCCACGTCTATATCCGACAAAGCATTCTTGATGGGAAGATGTCCTCTTTCTCCTCTTAACGATTTTACTAGTGCCTGGCTAAATGCTTTATTTGATTGCTTCATAATAATTGACTCCCATCCTGTTTTATTTTCTAATTTGCTGATTTTATGGTTCCGTCTCTTTTATATGCACTAAATATATTATAGAAGCTTTACGACTATTAAGAGAAAGTAAAATAAGGAAAAAATTACAAGAATCATTGACTTCTTAACGTACAGGAAATCGTTGATTTTTATTTGACTAATACCTTAATGTACAATTGTAGTAACAGATAAATCAAAGGTTCGAATGACAACATCCAGGTCTGCGTTAATGTCAGCCACTTTTGATTTTAGCTTTTCCGATCCCTCCTGAATTTTATCCAATTGATTTTATTGTGAATGAACTATGAGTTGATTATAATGGTTAGAGTGAACTCTAAGTCAAGAAAAAATAATAAAAGGATAGTTATTCTATTATGAGGGAGTTCGCGAAGAAAAAATAGCGCTACCATACTAAGGTCATTTACGTGTTATAATGCATGAATTAAATGTACGTATATACATAGTTTCTCAGAGTGATGCGATGTCAGGTATGAGCTGTGTAACAACTAGAGGTGAGTAAAGGATGTTAACGTTTTCATTTGAGTTAGACAAGGATATTCCACAGAAGGATGAGCCACGGTATGTTGCTTATGCAAATGGCTTTATCGAAGGAGATTTAACGATTTGTGTGGGTGACAGAGTATTTTTTCAAAAGTCATGCATGAAGGTCGCAGAGCTGGGCATTTATTTAGGACAGTGGATGGAACAAGTTCAACACGGGCAGAACGCACATATGAATTATGAAACGACTGACCAGGAAGAGTTAATTCTTAGCTTCTTCTATGAAGAGGACGACAATCAGTGGAGAATTTCTTCCGGTTGGCAACAATTTGAACTTCAAGAGCGTATATCTACGACTACATTAGTAGAGAGTGTTCAACGCTATTTGTATGAGCTAAATAAGGAACTGCGCGCGATAGAATATCCTGTGACGTTTGATCAGTACTTAAGAGGAGAGCGAATGATGCAGCTTTCTTACAAACGACTGTGTGATAGTAAAGCAGATACGATGACGATAGAGGTTTACAATGGAAGCAAACAAGTAGGCGTAGTACGGGGCTATTATAAAAATACGTTGATGAAAGTGCTAGACTTCATTCCGAAAGTTGGTAGCAATATCAATTATGAAATAAAGGATAGTAAGGACAATATTCGCGTCATTACAAAGGATGTAAGTAGGCGGCGCCAAAGAAGGATTTTAGTAACGTACATCGATAATAATGATGCAGAGCATGAAATAATTGTATGTGACGGAAAGTTATTGGATGCAAATTTCGTATTTACCTTTACGTATAAGACAGAAGAATATGTTGTTCACAAAAATTCACTTGGGATTGGAAAGTTATTACGAAAGGGCTATGTAATCGCAGATTGGAATATTCGTCTTGAGGAAGATATGTATTACATCGAGATGAATGTATATGATGAGGATTATATACAGGATCAATACTTACTGTTAGGCGTATTTCATGCGGTTTTGTATGGGTGATAAACTATAATCAGCGGGGGGGGGGGGCATACCCGACGGATTATCAGCCCAACTCCCACAAATAGCGGAATAAATGAGAAATACCGGCATTCTTCATGGAAAGAATGCCGGTATTTTTTATTAATCCTCAAAAATAAAAACCTCATCAATCGTACTATGCAGTGCTCTCGTTATATCGTGAGCAAGCTGTAAGGAAGGATTATACTTTCCTTTTTCAAGGTGGCTAATCGTTTCACGACGTACACCAACCTTTTTCGCTAAATCTTCCTGCGTCATATGCAATTTGGCGCGGTATTCTTTTATCTTCGTTACGAACGCCATGGTGCATCTTCCATCTCATCCACTGGTTTATCGTAAAAGAAGATAGAGAATCCGAATGTAAGGATGAGTGTGCTGAAAATAATGGCGATATCAAGTTCTTGTAAAACTGGATTAGGAAATAGCATTTCAATAAACATAATGATAGTTGTTGTTAGTAATGTAACGATAAAGGCATTGCGGCATGATTTATTGACGATTTGTTCAAAAAGCTCATCGTGATGAACTTTTCTATATGTCGTGAAAAAGGAGAAGAAACAGAACATAGTAAACAATCCTTTTTCGTAAAAAAATCCGAGAAACCCAAAGAAACCGAGAAATCCTAAATATTTAATCCAAGTTGTTTTCACGATAGATTCTCCTTTCAATGTTAGAAATAAATCACTATATGTTATAAATATATTACATATGGAAATTCATAGTAATAATAGTTTTACGATTTATTTCATAATAATAGTAAAAAAGGTTAAAAATTCTGTAAAATAAAAAGGGAAATATCGTAAAATATTTGTAAGGAGGGGGAGGAAGAAATGTTAACTGGGATAATGATCGTTATATTACTTGTAGTGATTACTGTAATTGGAACGGTGTTAATTGGGCGAAATGGTGATGCGAATTATAGTAAAGCGACAAAAGGAAATATTAAACGACTTACGATGATTTATATTATATTAGCCGTTGTTTTAATCGTTGGATTAGGAGTTTATATTTATTTTAAAGGTTAAAAAACTGAAAAATGTAAAAATCTTAAAATATAAGTATGCTATAATGTTAATATAGTTAATTGGTAATTAAGGAAAGGATTGGATGTAATGATTGAAATTGTGAATGTGTCAAAAAGTTATAATGGATCTAACTACGCAGTAAAAGATTTAAGTTTATCTGTACCTAGCGGAGAAATCTTTGGGTTTTTAGGACCGAATGGTGCAGGTAAATCAACGACAATTAAGATGATTACTGGTATTCACGGGGTGGACAAAGGGACCATTACAATCAATGGTAAAGATATTATGAAAAATCCGATGGAAGCGAAGAAAACATTTGGCTATGTTCCAGATAGCCCGGATATGTTTTTACGATTAAAAGGGATTGAATATTTAAACTTTATGGCTGATATGTATGAAGTACCGAAGGAAGTAAGACAAGAACGAATAGAGTCTTTAGCGAAGAAGTTTGATCTTTATAATGCTTTATCTGATCAAATTCAAAGTTATTCACACGGTATGAGGCAAAAGATTGTTATTATTGGTGTGCTTATACATGAGCCAGATGTATGGATTTTAGATGAACCATTAACAGGGCTGGATCCGAAATCTGCATATATTTTAAAAGAAATGATGAGAGAACATGCGGATAAAGGAAAGATTGTATTTTTCTCTACACACGTATTAGAAGTGGCGGAAAAAATATGTGACCGTGTCGCTATTATTAATAAGGGGAATTTGCAGTTTAAAGGGAATTTAAATGAAATGAGAGATCATTTTAAATCCAATGAATCACTTGAAAAAATGTTCTTGGAGATGACGGGCAATGAGTAAAATATGGACGTTAACGAAGGTATTATTGAAATTAAATTATGCAGATTTCATAGCAGATAAAAAGAAACGATGGGCATATTTATTTTCATTTGCAGCCATTTTATTTGTAGGTTTTTTAATCTTCGGTTCGATGACCCATGGAATATATGAAGGAATGATACACCTCGGACAAAATCCAGGAATTGTTATTGCGATGGGATTAGCGATTGCTAGTATATGGGTATTTTTGATGAGTATTATGAACATTTTAACTGTGTTTTACTATAGTAATGATGTTGAAATGTTACTACCTTTACCGTTAAAACCAGCGCAAATTATTTCGGCAAAGTTCTTTACAGTGTTAATTACACAATACGTAATGAGCTCGTTTATTTTATTGCCTATCTTTATTACTTACGGTTTAAAGAGTGGTGCTTTCATTACATATTACATTTACATGATTGTCATTTACTTATTCTTCCCGATCATTCCGCTAGTTTTAGCTTCGTTAATTATGACAATTATTATGAGGTATACGAATATAGCGAAAAATAAAGATCGAGGGAATATATTCATTGGAATTGTAAGCATACTATTTATCGTCGGAATCAATGTATTTATGCAATGGAGAAATAAAAGTGCAGTATCTGGAGCTGGAGATTCAGTTGTGAATTATCTTGCAAATAATGAATCCTCACTTTTCATACAAATGACAAATTATTTTCCAACTACATATTTTGGAGCGATGGGATTAGTAGAAAATGCATCGTGGAAAGGCTTATTATACGTTCTTATTTACGTTCTTATTTCTATCGCGTTCTTCGGGCTGTTTTATTACATTGCAGGGCGTACATATTTGAAAGGGGTTATTGGACTTTCAACGAGCACAGCAAAGAAAGAGGTAATTTCAGCAGAAGGTTTACAGAAATCAACGATACAAAGTTCTCATTTAAAAGCATATGTGAAAAAAGAATTTAAAACGTTATTCCGCACGCCACAATTTTTCTTAAACTGTATTGTGCAAACTTTCGTTATGCCAATTATGCTGTTCTTTGTTTTATTTGTACAAGATGGAAATTTAAAATGGATTACGGAATATATTGATAATCCAGAATCAGCAGGTTTCGCAATTGGTGTTGGCCTTTGTGCATCCTTATTTTTAATGGGGAGTAACGTTATTGCGACAACGTCATTTTCGCGAGATGGAAGCTCTTGGTTTGTGAATCGTTATTTACCAGTAAAGGCTTCGGATATCTTTTTTGCGAAAGCAATAACTGCTTGGTTAATTAA
Source organism: Bacillus sp. NPDC057893 (assembly GCF_042796455.1). Classification (NCBI taxonomy): domain Bacteria; kingdom Bacillati; phylum Bacillota; class Bacilli; order Caryophanales; family Bacillaceae; genus Bacillus; species Bacillus sp. NPDC057893. The sequence goes on from NZ_JBHVNG010000001.1 coordinate 1,540,856, forward strand.
TGTGGTCATTTTAGCAGTATTCGGTATTACAATGGCAGTTGTAGCAGGTATTTCGCCAGTCTTCATGATACTTTGGTTCTTACTAAGTGCGAACGGGTTATTGTTAATTAATTTAATCGGTACGCGCTGGGATGCACAAACTGCAGATATACATTGGGATACAGAACAAAAATTATTTAAAAGTCGATACACAACTTTGTGGAATTTTTTAGCTAATATTTTAATAGCTTTAGTTATTGTAGCGGGAGTAAGTGTATTATACTTTGTCCTTCAGGTAGGACTTTGGATTATGTTTATCGTTTTATTTGTAATGTTTACGATTGTAAATTATATCTTTATTAAAATTTTAAAATTAGGCGCTGAGCGTATATTGTCAAATATTCAATAAGAAGATATATCCTCTGTATTCGTGCAGAGGATATATCTATAGATGGAGGAGAAAAGGTGAAGAAAATAGCAATTGTAACAGGGGCAACTCGTCTGAATGGAATTGGTGCAGCTGTATGCAAGGTGCTTGCTCAAAAGGGGATAGACGTCTTTTTCACGTACTGGCCTCGGTATGATAAAGCAATGCCGTTGGGAATGAATGATCGAGAACCCTTTTTGTTGAAAAAGGAAATTGAAAGTTACGGCGTTCGATGTGAAATGGCAGAAATCAACTTATCGCAGTCTTATTCATCTAATCGTGTATTGTATATGGCATCAGAATGTTTAGGTGAGCCATCTATTCTTATTAATAATGCGGCGTATTCTACTCATACGAAAATTGAAGAGTTAGATGTAGAGCAGTTAGATAAACATTATACGGTCAATGTTCGTGCTCCTATGCTATTAAGTTCATTATTTATGAAACATTTTTCACTTAAAACGAGTGGAAGTATTATCAATCTTACTTCTGGGCAGTCACTAGCGCCAATGCCAGATGAACTGGCATACGCAGCAACAAAGGGAGCAATAGAAGCATTTACAAAGTCAGTTGCACCAGTAGCTATGGAGAAGGGGATTACAGTCAATGCTGTTGATCCAGGACCAACCAATACAGGATGGATTACAGAGGAATTACAGCATCATTTAGTATGGAAATTCCCGCAAGGTAGAGTTGGAGAACCGGTGGATGCTGCACGTTTAATTGCTTTTTTAGTAAGTGAAGAGGCGAAGTGGATTACTGGGCAAGTCATTCATTCGAACGGTGGTTTTTCATAAAAGTATTATGTTAACAAGTGTTGAGAAACAAAAAAAATAGTAATTATTTTATTTTTTTGTATAAATAAAATGTCAAGAAAGATAAAAAAATGATAGGAGAGTATGTTGTCATTTGTAGATTGAAAATCTTCATGTGACAACATACTCTTTTTCTTTTGCTACAGAAGAGAAAAATGAAGTAGAAGAAACTCGAATATTAAAATAAATTTATCGTTTTTTGTACGTATTATTATGAAGATTACTGTCGGAAAGATGGTACTTCGTATGAAAAGGGATTTTTTAAGGGGAAATCGAATCGTAAAGGGGAGGATAAAGTGAAACTTTAATCAGTGAGGGGCTGTTTATCCTCCACTGATTATTAGCCTTCACCAATCGGGCGTTTACGGGCAGTTGATCTCGCACTTAACTTCCTTGCACCATCCGACTTCTGAGGTGGGAGTCTTACTGCCCGTTAATGCGGGATAAATTATATAAACATAGGGGGATTTATATGAAAATGAAAAAGGTCGCTATCGCATCAGTAGCAATTAGTACAATGCTTACAATGGCAGCTTGTAGTACCTCCACAGATAAAGATGCAGCGAAGAAGGATCAGGCAACTGCACAAAATGAAGAGCAATCAAAAACGACAAGTGCAGATGAAGCGTCAAAAACAACGAAAGATACTGAAAAAGACACAAATACTTCTTCGAATGAAAAAACAGATAAGGATGCAAAAAATACGAAAGAATCAACAGGAACAGAAAGTAACGGCAAAACAACAAAAGAAAAAGAAACGACAGGAAAAACGAATGATCAAACTACTAGTGGCAAAGCAACAGATCAATCAACTAGCGGAAAAACGACAGACCAAACGACAAATGGAAAGACAACGAAAGATCCGAAGAAAAACGTCGCTGTGAAAGCAAATGTAAAAGAAGTCGTTACATTAATTGAAAGCTTAGACAAGCAATTAGCTGCAAATCCTAAATTAGAAACAGTAAATAAACTTGGAAAACAAATTAATGAGAAGTGGGATGTAATTGAAAAAGATATAGAAGCATCACATCCAACTGAATACAAAACAATTGAACAAAGTTTGTATCCATTAATTATAAGAGCGGAAAAAGAAAAGATAGATGTTAATAAAATGAAGTCATTAACGACGAAAACGAAAAAAGATTTAAATCAGTTATTGACGAAGCTTTCATAGTTTCAAACAAGCCTACTCGTATGAGTAGGCCTTCTTAGTTTGTTTAGATAGAATATGGGGTTCACCATATTCTATCTAAATCTTTTTAGTTACTGTTCATTTTCGGTGGGTGTTAAGAAATAAAGACTTCATTTGAAAGGAACATCCCAATGATAAAAATAAAACCATTACGGACAATTAACAATGGTAATTGTGACGCTAGCCATTGTTCCAGGAGAATCAAGAAGTGAAGCGGTAACGATTACTGTTCCAGGTCCATTTGCGGCTAGAAATACAGCGGTAAAGTTACCTGAAGCATTGGTGATGGTAGCAAGAGGAACCATGAAAGCAAGAGAAGGGTTACTAAATGAAAAGCTGACTACTACTCCTGCAGCAGGACTACCGTTTACTAATACTTGACCTGAAAAAAATAAAGTATTATTTCCTTGGGTGGATACACACGCTGTGGTTGCGTTAGAAGTTAAGGTAATAGATGCAGGTCCAGCAGGAAGATTAAATCCAGTAGGCCCAGTATTGCCGGTAGGACCAGTATTACCGGTAGGCCCAGTATTACCGGTAGGCCCAGTATTGCCGGTAGGTCCAGTATTACCGGTAGGCCCGGTGTTGCCAGTAGGTCCAGTATTGCCGGTAGGCCCGGTGTTACCAGTAGCACCAGTGTTCCCGGTAGGACCTGTAGGAAATTGAAAGGGTTGAACAGGTGGAAGGGTAGGCCCAATTAAACCTGGATTTAGCGCAGCAGAAAAGAAAAACTCGTCCATTATATTTCACCTCTGAAAAGTTCGTATTACTAATAGTAAATGCAAAAGTAGAACAAAGTGAAATGGACAAGCGAGTATATTTATTAAATTTAACTAAATAGTTATTTTAATTAAAAAAGCAGTTAGTTTTTGCTAGCTGCTTCACTCCCTGGAGAGTTCTCGTTATGTAATTTAGATGAAGATATTAGCTATTAAAAATATAGCTCCTATCAAAATTAGAGATTCAAATAAAATCAAAAATTGGTTTTTCTTTGGCTTTTGAAATTCCTTTATTAAGCCAAATACTGCACTTATACCGAAAACAATATATAGACAGATTATTATGGTTTCTAACATTTTAAACACTCCTAATATATAGATATTTTCATTATACATCAAAATTAAAATTTATGTAAGATTTTAACAAAAATCTTATTTGAGGGTCATTTAAAAGGGATTAGGGATATAAAAAGGCTGTAGAGGATAAGCCAACTACAGCCTGAATATGAAAAGTTTCATAAATTATCCACTTTAATTCAATATTCATAGTATGAAAGATGGAATACAAAAATATTTACAGAGGTGAGGTGAATAAAGAATGCTTTGTAATTATTTTTACACTGAAACGCAAATGCGTCCTTTAGGAGGGCATGGGCCTGCGCAAAGTACTATTCAAGCTGTTCATCAGGCTATACAAGCACAGCAACAAGCATTACAAGCACAACAAATGCAACAAAGTTATTACCCACCACAATCGTATTATTCATTACACTCTTATTATCCACCACAGGCGTATTACCCAGCACAATCATATTACCCGATGTAGATTACACAAGGATGGTATTCATTTTTGATCGTTACCATATGAAACTGTATATGTTTTATAGCGGAAAATGACAAAACAGAAATAGCTCTTTGATGTAGGCTGCAAAAACATAAATTTCATATTTAAAAAAAGAAAAAAGATTGCCTGTATCCTAAGAGGCAATCTTTTTTGAGTTGCCCATTCCATCATTAAAAGGATCATTGGACGAAGTGATTCGCCAAGTTCAGTTAACGAATATTCTACTTTAGGAGGTACTTCACGGTATACCTCTCGATGTACGATACCATCTGCTTCAAGTTCTCTAAGTTGAAGTGTTAACATTCTTTGAGTGATATTAGGTTTTAATCTTTTTAATTCTTTTTTAATTTAGTGAGAGTGTTTTAAGAACAGTTGAATTGCTTTTTCAGGTACATAGAATTTCCTATTGCTTTCTACAACGATGCTTCCTAATTCATGATCTTTCCCACTGATATAGATAATATTTTTATTAACAAACAATTTGGCCTCTGTATTATTGCGTTTTACTACAAGCACTGGGTTTCGTGCATCTTTTTTGTCAATCGTTACAGTTGCACCAATTTGTTTAAAGGCTGTTTCAGCATCTAAGAATAATTTCTTAGTTATTTCTCCTAATTGAAAGCCCATTGCTTTGGCCATTGTCTTCGCAATGTCTGTATTTTGGACTAAACCGTATGGCTTTTGAGGACCGTAAGAGTATAAGAATACATCTTCACCCGTATGACCACCAGTTGTAAAACCGATGTTCGCACGGTTGGCCAATAATTTAGTAAGGATTGGACCTACATCAGCTTTCTTTTGTGCAACTTTTAACTTTATTCTTTCATCATCAGTTAGGTTGTCTAAACCGTAAAGAGCAGCTACTTCTTTTATATTAGATAAATCATCTTTTAGTTTACTTGTAGCACCTTCAAGTGTCATTTTCGCCTTTTTCAGTGGGTCAATGTAAGCTGATACTGGTGTAGTATCATATCCTTTTGTTGTATTGCTGTTACCAATGGAAATACCGCTATTACCATGATCCGCTAATGCAATGACCATAGTGTTATCATCTTTCTTCGCAAACTCTAACGCTTCTGTAACCGCATCATCAAACGCTAATACATCGCTAATCATCCCGATTGGGTCATTTGCATGTGCTGCCCAATCTGCCTTACTGCCTTCTACGAATAAGAAGAAACCATCTTTATCTTTTGATAATGTTTGAATTGCTTTGCTCGTCATCTGGGAAAGAGTTGGCTGCTCAGGATGATTTGCTTCACGATCCATATCGAAGGCAAGGGCAGTATTAGAGAAAGAACCCCAGATTTTCTTTGATTTGGAGTTTAGTAACGCATCTTTTGTTTCGACAAAGTCGTACCCTTTGTCTTGAATCACTTTTACTAAATCTTCGTTGTCTTTACGAATTCCATTGCCTGTCGTAGGCTGAAGTGCTGCCTTTCCACCACCCAATACAACTTCTATATTTTGATAAACTTGCTGTTCACCAAGCACTTCAAAATTCTTGCGGTTAGCATGGTGGGCAGAGAAACTAGCCGGAGTAGCATGCTGAATTTCTGATGTAGCAATGATTCCTGTTGCGCGGCCTGAATGTTTTGCACCTTCTAAGACGTTGGCAACTGGACGAAACTTGCATTCTTCTTTAATTGGCTCTAACCCAGGCGAATTCACAATAGAAGGTAATACGCCCACATAGCCTGAATTTGATTTATTTCCTGTCGCTAAAGCTGTGGCTGCCGGTGCAGAATCCGTAATAGCTGATTCTGCTGAATACGTACGAACACCTCCGGATACAATTTGATCTAGTGCAAGAGGTGAACCTTTATACCACCGGGCTAATGTTGTAGCAGAAGAGCTTGTCCCATCTATAACCATGAAAATTACATTTTTAGGTGGCTTTACTGCTTTTTTTACTGCAGCTTTTACCGCGTTATCGTTCATCATGCTTCCTGCTGCTAATGAACCTAGTGCTACCGTTCCCGCTAATGTTAGTCCCATTATTTTTTTACGAAGAGTAGTCATTGTGGTTCCTCCATAGGTTGTTTTTCGATATCCCAATCTAACGTTCATATGTAAACAAGATTTATTATTAGTAGTACCCTATTGCCACGAAACTAACAATAACTATGGAGTCAAAATGCTTTACACGAAAAGTTAAATTTAAGCTACTTTTTCAGCAAAATCTTCTTCTCATATAGAACATCTTTGTATCCTTAAGTTATAAGGTCTTTCCTATAAAAAGAATCTTCTCTTTATTTTATGGGAAACATTAAAAAAAGGATGGTGGGGAAAATGACAATTGATCGAGTTTGTACAATTGGGCCAGCAAGTAATAATGAAGAAACATTAGCGCAGTTAATAAACAATGGTATGAAAATTGTACGGTTGAATTTATCACATGGCACGCATGAAAGTCATAAAGAAATCATTCGTTTAGTAAAATCGTTAGACGATTCTATTAAAATTCTAGGGGATGTACAAGGTCCTAAAATAAGATTGGGTGAAATGAAAGAGGAACAAATTACACTTGAAGTAGGGGAGTTATTTATTTTACATACTCATCCAGTTGAAGGGAATAAAGAAGAAGCAAGTGTTGATTATGTAGGGATTGCGAACGACGTGAAAGTTGGAAGTAGGATTCTTATTAATGATGGAGAAGTTGAGTTAATTGTTGAAAAGGTAAGTACGGACAAAATAGAAACAAGGATAAAAACAGGTGGAAATATTGCCTCTCATAAAGGGGTAAATTTACCAGGTGCAATTGTTAGTTTACCAGCTATTACAGAGAAAGATAAAAAAGATATTCAGTTTCTTTTAGAAGAGAATGTTGATTTTATTGCGTGTTCCTTTGTGCGAAAACCTAGTCATATAAAAGAAATACGGGATTTTATACAAGAGCATAAAGAAATTTCCCCGAGTTTAATTGCAAAAATAGAAACGATGGAAGCAACCGAGAATTTTCAAGACATATGCCAAGAAGCGGATGGCATTATGATCGCAAGGGGAGATTTAGGTGTGGAATTGCCGTATCAATTTATTCCACTGTTACAAAAAATGATGATTCGTGAGTGCAATCGAACGAATACATATGTAATTACAGCGACACAAATGCTTCAATCTATGGTAAATCACTCTATTCCTACAAGAGCTGAGGTAACTGATGTATTTCAGGCTGTACTCGACGGGACGAATGCTGTTATGCTTTCTGCTGAAAGTGCGTCAGGGGAGCATCCAATCGAAAGTGTGAAAACGTTACGTCTCGTTTCGGAATTCGCTGAGCATGTGAAAAAAGATGGGCCTTTTGCGATGAAAGATGTACTGGAATTGCTGCATAAGTCTCTATAGTTTATATAGAAGGATGTATCTCTCATCCTAAAAACGTACGGAAACATGAGGTGCCATTTTAGTATTTACTGACAGATTGAAAGGTGGCATGCCTGCTGCCTATATGAAAGAATCATTATGGAACATGGAGGTTTTTCGAAAATCGAAAGAAGGATTTTAAATTAGTTAATCCAGTTATCCAATTAAAAATATGTTCATTCCTATTCATAAATGATATCCTTATAGTTGAATACTTTTGCTGAATCAGCAAGAATTTGTTGTTCTTTCTGTATGAATTCAACTTTTTTATGGAAAGATATGTTAGTAAGTGTGCAATTTGAACGTTTTATTTTTTAGAGTATGATAGGAGGAGAATGAATATGGAAGCAATTGAAGTAGGCGAAGTTTTTAGTCTTAGCGATGAGAATAATGAAGAACAGGAAGTTGAAGTGCTTGGAGCGATGGATGTCGAAGGAGCAGAATACATTGCGGTTGCCTTTGTAGAAGACATTCAAACAGAAACAGAGGAAGACATTGATATCTTCTTTTTAAAAGTAGAAGAAGATAATGAATTCTCATACATAGAGAATGATGAGGTATTTGAAAAAGTATCTGCGGCGTTTGAGAAGATTATGGACGAGCAAGAACAAGAATAATAATAAAAATAGTTAGACAAAAGAGGGAGATGCATATCTGCCCTCTTTTTTTGTATATGGTTGAAAAATCTTTCTCTAATTTCTGTTTTTCAATCCACTATGAATCATAAACTTCTTTTGTGTTTGTGGAAGCTGCATCTAATAGAAGGGGTTCTACCACATGCCCATCAACTTAACCAAGTAATTTACATGGATAATTAATTTGAAAGTGTTTTTATCTAAATACACCTTTTCTTTTGGAAAGCCAATCTTCTAAGGCATCCTCGTGTTGTTTTGTGAATAATTTCGGTATTTGGTCTATTGGGAAGTATTTTAAATCTAAAGTTTCAATACCATCTACAGTAAGTTCCCCGTCAATTGGCTTGCATTGAAAACAATGAGTGATAATCTGAGCTTTATCTCCGTTCGGAAACTCACCAGAATATTTAGAGTAGACACCTATAAGATGTTCAACCTCAACATTTAATCCTGTCTCCTCAAGTATTTCTCGTTTAGCGGTTTCTTCAAGAGATTCTCCAAGTTCCATAGTACCACCTGGAAGACCCCACTCATTTCTATCTCCCCGTTTTTGTAAAAGAATTTCATTTCGTTCGTTATAAACAATACCTCCAGCAAAATTAAGAAATATTAAATCGTGCCCTACTTTTTCCCGAATATAACGAATGTAGTCCTTATTTGTAGTCATAAATTCCCTCCTATTTATATATAAAATACAAATTAATTATATATAAAAATAGAAGGAAATGGTAATAAAAATGATAGTATTCCTTATTCAACTAACCTGCCATGTAGTTGAATAAGGAACAGTGTATATCCTATACATGTTAGGTTGACATAACGCATCATTAGCGGAAGTTAATTATATTTTTCTACGTACTAAATAAAAAGCTAAGGACCCCATAATAACAGGTGCAACGAAATAAAAAAAATGTGAAAAAGAAAAATTAAAAGTAAAAAGGAATAGTGTAAGTGTATAGATAACTGATAGTCCTATAAATACAGGAATTCCAAATTGCAACTTTCTACATCGTTTGATTTTCCTATATAAGATTTCCCCAATTAGACAAGCTATAAGAGCTGGTATACTACCATAAATGACGATAGTTTTAATGAATCCAAATAAAACGTTCGGGTGAATAAAGCTAGGATTAAAAATATATGACATCAAGAACCATCCAAAAATAAAAGCAAACAGACTTGCAGCATAACTAATTACAAATTTTATCAACGTAATCATCCTCACAATTTCCTAATATACTCTTCATTGTATGACATAGCGTCCTATTATTGATAGCAAGAAAAAAGCGGATCCCTACTCTAAAAAGGCATCCACTCATTCATTATTTGCTTCTATACTTGTTTTGTTTTCTTTGCTCTTGCAAACTTCCAAAAAGCTACAAGTAGTATGAGGAGCGGTATTGTCTGAATGAAGAAAAATCCTTTCCAAATATAGTGGGTGAATGGATATGTTTTTGTGATTCACATCCAAGTGTCGCGATAATATTATTATGTAAACCGATTAGTTTTTTACTTATTCACTAAAAAAACCACCCAAATGAGGGTGGCACTTATTATATATAGTTATTAAATGTGTTATTTTCCAAGGAAGAAAGGGGAATCCTCAATTCAGTACCTTCTTTCATATTCCGCAGTACAACTGTTTCTGTACATAGTTCCTCTTCGCCAATTATAAGCACATACGGGATATTTTCTTTATTTGCATAGTTTAGGGCACGTTTCAATTTACGTCCGGCTAGTTCAAGTTCGACTTTTAAGGAAGTAGTAGAGCGCAATTGCTGGGCAATTTGTAAGCATTGTAATTCTGTCCCAAGTGGGATGATAAATAAATCCGTTGTAGATGATATTGTTTCTTTTTGTGATAGCGCTGTATAAATGACGTCTAAACCGAATGAAATACCGACTGTTGGATAGCTCATATTATCACCACGGAAGGCTCCAATAATATTATCGTAACGACCACCGCTACCGATGCTAGATGTAATCATGCCATCTTTTAGAAAGATTTCATACACAGTGCCTGTATACATTGTGAGTCCTCTTGCTAAAAATGGATTGAATATCGTATTTTCATTTATTCCGAGAGCGAGTAAGTATTGCTGCAATTGTTGTAATTCGTTTACTCCCTCGGTAACGAGTGTATTATTAAATGCTTCTTCAAATTCAGTAAGCTTAAACTCCATACAAGATAAAACGGTACTACATACTGACCCTACTGTTTGTACAGCGATTCCGCGCCCTAATAAATCTTTCTTTACACCATCAATCCCGATCTTTTCGATTTTATCCAATGATAAAATTACGTCACTCGTTAATTCGGTAGGGATGTTAATAGACTGGAGAATACCGTTTAATAATTTTTGATTATTATATTGAATCGTTACTTCTAAGTTTAACGTTCGGAATAGTTCAAATGCCATACTCATGAGTTCAGCTTCTGCCAGGACAGACTCTACACCGACTATATCAACATCACATTGAATGAACTCACGGAATCTTCCTTGTTTAATCGGACCATCTCGAAATACTTTACCAATTTCATAACGTTTAAAAGGGAGGCGGATGTTCGGATTCATCGCGACAACTTTTGCGAAGGGAATTGTTAAATCGTAACGTAAGGCAAGAGCGCGTTTTCCTTGATCTTGAAGTGTATATATTTCTTTTGAAATTTCATCACCACCACCGTATTTGTATGACATAAGATCATACATATTTAACGTTGGTGTTTCTAACGGTTTACATCCATAACGTTCAAACGTATCTTCACATGCTCGTTTAATTTTATTTCGCAATGCTTGCTCCTCGGGTAAATAGTCTTTTGTTCCTTTTACATTTTTCATTTCCACCATAATCACTCCTCTTTTAAATTAAAAAAAGCTATGCAGGTATAAAAATACCCACATAGCTTTATGAACGCTTCGTGGGTCAACAGGAAAAGCCCTGTACCCACGAAGAAAAATTTTTCTTCGGATACACGGCGTTACGTATGATGATGAAGTTGGAAAGAAGTATTGAAAGTACACATATGAAATCTCTCCTTAATAAGTTTTTTTCAAAGTATAACAGATGATTTTTGAAATATCGATATTTTCAGTTTTAAAGGGAAGCCTATTAATTCCACAGTAGCTACAAGATATCTTCTGTTCGTGCCATTTTTACCGCCTCTTCACGATTGCTGACACCTAGCTTTGAATAGAGATTTGAACAGTAATTACGGATCGTTCCTTCAGATAAAAATAGCTTAGCAGCAATAGATTTATAGCGTAATCCTTTTGATAGATGCTCTAAAATTTCCATTTCGCGTTTTGTAAGTCCGTACGGGTAAGTTTGTTTAGTCGATCCGATTTTTTCTAATTGCTCACGTTGAAGTTTCATTTCCTCGAAAACTCGTGTAGCAACCGATTGATCGATCCAAGTCCCACCATTATAAATAAGCTTCAAGGCTTCCTTCATTTCTTGTGGATGAATAGACTTCAACATGTAACCTTCAGCTCCATGCTCTAGTGCAGTTGCTGCTTGTAAGGAATCTTCAAATGTTGTCATAAGAACAATTTTCATATTAGGCCAACGTCGCTTCATTTCTAGTAAAGCTTCAATACCATTCATTTCTGGCATTTGAATGTCCATTAGTACAATGCCAGGCTGTAATTGTTCACATAGTTTTAAAGCTTCAGCTCCATCGTGTGCTTTACCAACAACAGTAAAATCAGTGTGATGCTCTAAAATTTGCTCTAAACTATTTGTAATAAGTTCCTGATCATCAACGACCAATAAGCGAATTATGTTATGTACAAACTCTGTTTGTAATGGAATATTACAAACGATGAATGTTCCTTGCTCAGTACTAGAATGAACAGATAATGTACCGTGAAATTGTTCAAGTCGTTCTTTCATTCCACTGAGGCCAAAGCCAAATTGAATTTCTTCCATTCCAATACCGTTATCTTCAATTTGCAATCGAAGTTGTTGTCCGTCGAAATGCAGTTGAACGGATATGGTGCTCGCTTTACCGTGCCGAACAGCGTTTGTTAACGACTCCTGAAGACAACGATATAGGCAAAAATTCACTTTTTGCATCACAAGAGTTTCATTGCCGATCGTACGAAATGTAACGGTTGTACCTGTAGATTTTATAAATTCTTCTGTTAATTGTTGCAGTGATTCACTTAATGAATTACTAAGTGGATTATGAGATAGCTCGTGTAGATGCTTTCGAATGTCATCTAGACTATGCTGAGCAATGCTGATAAGTGAATCAATTCTTTCAAACTGTGAATTCGGTACTGATGATTTTAGTGATGTGACGCCAGCGATGAGAGAAGTAAGTGTATGACCAATTGTGTCATGTAGCTCATGTGACAATCGATTACGCTCTTCTATGAGAGTAAGCTCTTCAATCCTTTTAATATGTTGTTCTAATAGTAGTTTTTGCTCTTCAATAATTCGAGATTGTTTATGATACTGAATTAATATATTAAAAGAAACGCCAATGGCAAAACCGATACTACAACTAACAATCATTTCGTATGGCGACCGCCCGGCAATCAAGGCGTTCAATAATGGGAATACAAATCCACAAAAAATACCGCTCCATATATAATTATTTTGATTACTACATAGGCCAATAGTGATTACGAGTAAAATGAAAGGCCAAAGTAAATTTGGGGCTACGGATGCTAAATAAAGATAAAAACAACCTGCGGTGATAATATCGAATGCAGGGTACCATTCTGTTTTCTTATATCGAATAATTAATGGTACAAGGTAAACGACAAAAGCGAGAGCAAGTACGATTATACTTGACGTATGAATGAATGATGGAAACATAAAATTAGTACCGATGATAATGAATAGCCAAAACGTTCGTACCAATATAAATATCCAATCATACCAAAACCATTTTTTGGTGAATGAGAACATAAATTATGCACCTACTTATATTTTAAGATTAATTATCTAATGATTCAGATTCATCATGTAACATATCTTTTAAATCGTCAATAGAAAGACAGACAACAAAGCATGTCATATGAAGCAGTTGACAGTTTATCACATGTTTTATGTGACAGAGGTGCACATAGTGTCACGAGTAAATTAAAGCATTTTGTCACTATGTTATTTAACAATATTGAAGTTAAGGTGAGGGAGTGAGGCAACAGAAAAATTCAAAATAATAGGAGCGATGTATAATGAAGTCATTTTTCTTAAAAAAAGGAACGGTCCTTACTTTAACAGGGACTATATTGGTTGGAGCGTTAGCGATACCTTCTCATGGAAACATACATGCGGTAAACAAAAAGATATCAACTGAGCAAGTTGTCGATAAAGCTGCCGATACAAAAAATATTCCAGGAGTCATTGTTACTGTGAAAAATGGAGAAGCTAGTTGGTCATATGCTTCTGGTGAAGCAAATATTGAGAGGAATCATAAGGTAGATGCTGACTCTGCTTTCAGGATCGGGAGCACAACGAAGACGTTTGTAGCTACAGTTGCATTGCAGCTTGCTGGAGAGAAGAAACTAAGTCTAGATGATACGGTTGAGAAATGGTTGCCGGGACTTATAAAAGGGAAAGGCTATGATGGTAACAAAATTACGATTCGTCAATTATTAAATCATACAAGCGGAATTGCAGATTACTTGACTCCAGATCTTAAAGCGAAATTAATAGAGAATCCAAGTAAGAATTATAGACCGGAACAATTAATTTCCCGTGCCTTAGAATTAGAACCGGTAAAAGGCTGGTCATACTCGAATACGAATATGGTTATTGTAGGATTGATTATTCAGAAGATAACAGGGGAATCATATACCGAGCAGATAAAAAAACGAATTATTGAACCTCTTAGTTTAAAAGAAACAGTCCTTCCTGGAAGTTCGATGGATATTCCGAAAAAAAATGCCCGTGGCTACTTGAATACGGGAGATAAATTAGTAGATATTACTTTGTTTAATCCATCAGTTGCTAATGCTAGTGGTGAAATGATTTCGACAGGAGAAAATATGACAACGTTCTTCCGTGCCTTATTAAGTGGTAAACTACTGACACCGGAGATACAGAAGGAAATGGTGACTAACACAGTTGATACCCCATTAGGAAAGTATGGGCTTGGCATTCACGCAACAAAATTGCCAGACGGTACTGAAGTATGGGGACATGGTGGTGGTATTCCTGGTTTTACTAACTTTGCTGGTGGAACGGAAGATGGTCAACATGTTATCTCGATAAATATTAATGTATTAGGAGCAGAAAAACAGATTAACAATATATTAGCTTCAGAATTTGCTGAAAAATCAAAAAAGGAACCTACGGATAAGGAAAAGAAAAGTAATCATAGAGAAGAAGTTAAATACGTAATGGATCGAGTAGTAACGAATAAAAAAATCCCAAGTGTTATAGCTGGCGGATTAAAGGATGGAAAGCGGTGGTCTTATGCTACAGGGACGGCAAGTTATGAAATACCACGCCCAGTGGAACCGAATTTTTCATTTCGTATCGGAAGTATCACTAAGACATTCACAGCTTCTGTTGTACTGCAATTGGCTGAAGAGAAACAATTAAATCTTGATGATTCAGTCGAAAAATGGTTACCAGGAGTCGTACAGGGTAACGGATATGATGGAAATAAAATTACAATTCGTCAGTTGTTGAATCATACAAGTGGAATTGCAACCAATATAGATAAGGATATGCGAGATTTTACACTGCCCCAAAACCCATTTCGTTACTATAGTACCGATGAACTTATCAGTTTAGCACTTGCGAAGCCGCCTGTATTTGCACCAGGGGAGGGCTGGGACTATTCGAACACAAATACTGTTATAGCTGGGAAGATTATTCAAAAGGTAACAGGAGATACGTATGCGGAGCAAATTAGAAAAAGATTCATTGAGCCACTGGGGTTAAAAGAGACATTCGTAATGGAAGCAAGTCCGCACATACCAGGTGAACATGCTACAGGATACAATATGGATAGATCGGGTCGTTTATATGATTTGACAGAAATAAATCAGTCATGGGCGAATGCAGCTGGAGATATGGTTTCAACAGTGAAAGATTTGACTACCTTCTTCAGTGCACTGTTGGGTGGAAAGCTTCTAAATCAAGAGCTAATGGATCAGATGTTTAAAACAGTAGATTCACCTATAGGTAAGGTTGGACTAGGAATATATGAAGAAAAAACACCGGACGGACAATCATATTGGGGGCATGCTGGTGGGACTTATGGATTTGAAACGAGGGTCGGTGGACCTATTGGAGGAGAGCATATTTTAGTAACTGCTATCAATGCAGTAGGTCCGGAGGTTATTGAGGGGAGGGATAAAATATTTAATAAGGAGTTTGGACGTTAAATGTAAAACCGACATCAAGCCTTTTATTTGAAGGTGAGAGTCGGTTTTCTTTTTGCTCTCTTAGTACCTTTAAGTTGAGGATGTTTAGAGTCAAAGCCTAATAATTAAAGTTTTACTTTAAATTGAACAATATGTGAAGTTTTGTAGGAGAATTTGAAAAAGGTGTATAATAAAAGGAAAATTAATGATGTGAAATAAATTTCTATGTATTAAAAGGAGAGCCTAATGAAAAAAGATAAAACTAATGCGATGCGAATATTAGATAAAGAAAAAATTGAATATTCCATGATGTCATACGATCCAAACGACGGGAAAATTGATGGAGTATCAGTAGCGGAGAAAATTGGACGAGAAGTGAGAGAAGTATATAAAACACTTGTCGCTCAAGGGAATAGTAAAGATTATCATGTGTTCATTATCCCGGTAGATGAGGAACTAAATTTAAAAGCAGCCGCAAAAGCGGTAAGTGAAAAGAAGATTGAAATGATTCCTGTTAAAGATATTACAAAAGTGTCAGGGTATATTCGCGGCGGTTGTTCACCAGTAGGGATGAAGAAGTTATTTTCTACATGTATTGATGAGAGCGCCCAATCACTTGAAACAATCATTGTAAGCGGCGGGAAAATTGGTGCACAAATTGAGCTTAAAGTGGATGATTTAGCGAAAGTGACGAGAGCGCAGTTTGGTGAAGTAACGAAGTAAATATACATAGGGAAAGAAGTTCTAGTTTTATTAAATTCAGATAATAATTTATAGGATAGTTAGTCCATTATGAGGGCGGATTATCCTTTTTTATTTACATAATGAATGAAATAAAAAGAGATTGAATTTTTAGTTTAATCAGTATAATATGGATGTGTAATTTTAATCATTTGTTTGGCTCTAGGAGGAGTACAATGCCTCGTTGCAAGGACTTTAAATAAACAAGCAGAGTTACTTTTAAAGATAGACAAAGGACGGGAGAGTGTTTTAATGAGGGTTCAAGAAATACCCATAAGAAAGCACATATTGGGGGATGCCAGTTTTTTGGCTAATCCAGTAACAAACAAGAGCCCTAAAACCGTGCCAGGATAGGAATGTATAAAAAAATGTATAGATTCATAGAACTAAAAAAGAAGGTTCCCTTGTGAGTGCAGGGTTCTCCTTTTTCCTTGCTACCGATAATGAGACGTTACGTTAACTGATCATCTATACAATATGCAACTAAAATCAAACAACATATCATCTCTCTCAAATGGTAAAATAGGGAAAAAGGATATTCTAAATAATACCTTTAGAAACCACTATTTATCACATAGAAGTTACCGAAAAAAAGAGATGAAAAAGAAAAAAAGTAAAGGGGGGGCATAAGTGAAATATATTAATGGATTGTACATATCACTTATATTGATGATGTTCATTAATTTACTTAATATTACAATGTTTGATAATAAATACTCAGGGATAACAATGTATATCTCTTCCGTTATATTCACAATTGGAAGCGCATTTTTCATAAATGCAAAACGGCTTAAAAGTAGTGAGAAAAAATAAAACCTCTTGCAACTCAAAATCACTTAAGTCCTCCAGTTAAACAATCTGAAGGACTTTTAATAATTTTCTAAATACATTGAGTCCCGATAATAGGACGTTATGTTAATTAGGGATGTATGGAATGTACATGTCACTTTTTATATCTACAACATGATATACTGGGAAAAAAGGGAAAGAAGTGATTGGATTGAAGATTAAAACATATATGTTAAACGCCTTCACTAAAAATACAAAAGGTGGGAATCCAGCTGGGGTTGTTTTAGACACAAAGGATCTTACAACAAAAGATATGCAAGCTATTGCAAACAAACTAAATTTCTCCGAAACTGCCTTTGTACTTCTTTCTGTAAATTCAGATTACGAAATTAAATATTTCACACCAAATGAAGAAGTTGCCATATGTGGACATGCTACAATTGCCACTTTTTCCTTATTAGCCCAAATGAAAGAAAAAAATTCAAAAGTGTATACAATAAAGACTAAAGCGGGGATGCTTAACGTAAAAATTGACGAAAATAAAATGATATCTTTACAACAAAATCTCCCTGATTTCCTTACAACACTTCCTTGTAAAGAAATTATTGAATCTTTAAATCTAGATGAAGAACAACTAATACCTGATATGCCTATTCAAATCGTATCTACAGGTTTACACGATATTATTATACCTGTCAGAAAACTTTCAGACCTGTTAAAGATTATTCCTGATATGAAGAGGATTGCTGAAATAAGTAAGAAATATAATGTAATTGGTTATCATGTATTTACACTGGAAACACTATATAATTCTACAGCTCATTGCAGAAACTTTGCACCTTTGTTTAATGTTCCAGAAGAAAGTGCCACTGGTACATCAAATGCAGCACTAGCATGTTATTTAATAAAACAAAATAAAAATTTTAAAAAACATAATACCTTCACTTTTGAGCAAGGATATGTAATGGATCAGCCTTCAGAGATTATTGTAAATGTATCAACTGATTTTAATAATATTACAGATGTTCACGTAGGAGGCTTTACTTCTAATTTTCAAGAAAAATATATTATTATTTAAGAAAAATAACTTCCACTTTCGAAAATTATGTAAATAAGCTGTTCACTGGATTCTCATAGAAAACTGTGGTGAGATGAAATTTTTGATTTTGAAGCACTTCAAAATCTTAGCTAGATGGCTATGTATCGGTACCTCACAAATCAAAGGCAGGAACATATCAAATATGTTCCTGCCTTTGATTTTATTAAGTTTAACATCTATGACCTAAATATAATAAAATTTGGAGCTTCTTTTTATGTTAGAGAGATGTTTCCTAACAGTTGATTTTGTTAACGAAAGTCGACTCTAAATCCATATTTTATGTGGAATAAAGAACATATAATAAAAGTATGAGGTGATACAGTGAGAGAGATTCATATTCATAAAATCATTGCGGATAAGAGAAAAGAAAAGGGAATTACACAGGAAGAGTTAGCGGTGTATATCGGTATTACGAAAGCATCTGTTTCCAAATGGGAGACGGGACAGAGTTATCCGGATATTACATTTTTACCACTGTTAGCATCGTACTTTAACATAAGTATAGATGAATTAATCTGTTATACACCGCAAATGGGACAGGAAGATATTAAAAATTTATATCATAGACTAGCGGAAGCTTTTAGTGAAGAACCGTTTGATGAAGTAATGATAGAGTGCAGAGAAATAATTAAAAAATATTATTCTTGTTTTCCATTATTACTTCAAATGGGACTACTTTTTATTAACCACCATATGTTAACAGAGGATACGGATAAAAGAACTGAAATTTTAGAAGAGGCGATGTATCTCTTTAGCAGGGTGCAGGGAGAAAGTGAAGATGTTTCTCTTGTGAAAGAGGCAGTATCGTTTCAAGCAACTTGCTATCTTATACTCAATAGACCAAATGAGGTGCTTCAATTACTTGGCGAAACGATACGTCCTAACTTTCCAGAGGAAGATCTAATCGCGCAGGCGTATCAAATGCTTGGAAATACTGAGAAGGCGAATGAAATGATGCAAATTAGTATGTATCAACATTTAATACAACTCGTTGCAACAATACCGAATTATGTAGTAGTAAATGCCTCAAACGCTGAAAAGGTAGAGGTAATTTTAAATAAAGCTTTTATGTTAATAGACATGTATGAAATAGAAAAACTACATCCTAATATGACTTTAAAAGTATACTATGCTGCTGCACAAGTATATTGTATGCAAGAAAATTTTGAAGGTTCATTAGAAATGCTACGGAAATATGCAGCAGTTTGTGCGGATAGCTTCACAGTAAATAGTCTGCATTTACACGGCGATTCATATTTTGATGCGATTGATGGATGGTTTGCAGAATTTCCACTCGGTGCTAAAACGGTTAGAAATGAAGAGATTATAAAGCGAAGCATGCTACAAGGTATTGCAGAGAACCCGATTTTCGCATCGATGAAAGACTTACTAGAGTATAAAAATATGATAGCGAGTTTGAAGTTTAAATTGGATATAAAAGAATAGAGGGAGGATAAATATAATGACTTTTGATGAATATGAAGTAGTGATAAATAGTGAATTTACTTTGCGCGGTACGATTACAAAGCCAAAAGCTGACGGGAAGTATGCTGCTGTTGTAATTATCGCTGGATCTGGAGAAGTTGATCGTGATGGAACGATAGTGCCACTGAATATGAAAGGGAATATGTATAAAGACTTGGCACATCTGATTACAAATCTCGGAGTAGTTACATTACGTTTTGATAAACGTGGTGTTGGAGCAAGTAGGGGTGAATTTATGAAAGCTGGGATGTGGGATTTAGTATCCGATATAGAAGCTGTTATTACGTATTTGAAAGAGCAACCATTTGTTGATCCGGAAAATATCATTTTAGCTGGTCATAGTGAAGGTTGTATGTTAGCGACTGTAGTAAACGCAAGAACACCAGTTAATGGGCTCATACTTCTTACAGGAGCTGCGGAATCGTTAGAAGAAGCTACTAAAAGACAAAGAGAGATTATTTATAAAGAGTTAAAAGAGCAAAAAGGAATAAAAGGAAAGTTAATGCGTCTTCTCAATATTGAGAAACGGGGAGAAAAGCAGGCGCAAAAAGCAACAGAGAAAATGATAAACTCCAAAAAAGATATTGTTAAAATTGGTTTTAAGCCAATGAATGCAAAATGGCTTAGAGAGCATTTTCAGCATGACATTTATAAAGATTTAATGAAAGTAAAATGTCCAGTACTAGCAATTGCTGGTGATAAAGACTTTCAGACAAATCCTGAAAAAGCGAAGCGAATTGGTAATTATGTTAAGGGTGATTTTGAAGTATATGTAATAAAAAATATGGATCATACGTTAAAATATTTTGAAGGTGATTTTAAAGCGTTAGAATTTAAAAAGATTTATGCGGAAGGTGCAGATAAGCCGCTTCATCCGAAGTTGGAAGAAATTATTGTGAATTGGATGGATGCGCGTTTTATCTCGCAATATGCGGGAGATAAGACTCTTACATCAAAATTAGACACACATAAGGAAGTTGAAGGGGAAAGTAACTACCTGTAAAAGTCTGATTAGTGTGGGTTAATAATTAGTGGGGATACCCCACTAATTATTAAATTTGTATTTAGAAACGTCCGCAAAACGATAGTTTAAATATTTTACAGTTATTTATTAGAATATAGCTCGATTTTTAAGTGTAAAATACTTATTTCTTCTTAATTAACCCTTTTTAGAGGTAATTTCGTAACTTGCTTTCGAGTTCTAAGTCCTAATGCGATAGCAGCGCCAATACAGCTGAAAAAACAACCAGCAAACAAATAAAATGATGGATCCGAATCACCAATTAAAACGGAAGCTATTCCTCCAATTAGAGGGAAAAGTGCCACCATATATCCGCTTCGAGCTCCTCCAATTTTTTCTACAAGTTTCAAATAGAATAACCAAGCTACAAATGAAGCAAACAGAGTTAAATAGAGCAACATAAATAAATATGAAAACGATGTGGGGAATGTAAATTCTTGTCCTTGAAATAATACAATTACTCCCATCAATATACTACCGACTGTAAATCCAATAGCATTTGCATAGATAGGGTTCACCTTGTGACTTGCATTTCGTGCCGAGCTGGCATCACCTATTGCTGTAAGAATCGTACCTAAGATTGCGACCATAATTCCTTTTATATCATTGAAACCTTGAAAATTATTTAAATTCGGATAGATGAGAATGCATACTCCTAATACACCTAAAATTCCTCCAAAAAAAACGCGTGAATGTAACTTTTCTTTTAAAAAAATTCGAAGAGCGATTGGGGTCAAAATCACCTTTAATGAAAAAATTAACGTTACAATTGCCGCAGAACTTAAAATTGTAGCGTAATAAAGGCATAAATAGCTTAATGCAAAGTTACATACACCAAAAATCACTATAAATGGAATATCTTTTTTTGTTGGCATCCCTCTTGGTCGAAGGAACCAAATAAGAATCAAAAATAAAAAAGCTGTCATAACCAAACGATAAGTTAAGGATAGTTCTAGGCTTACAGGAGTTCCTTGAATTTTTACTGCAATAAAGTTGAGTCCCCATACAATCAAACAAAATATGTACATAAATATTGTCATAAACTTTCTCCTAGATTAAATTTTGTATGAATTCATTATTTATTTATACTGTCATTTCTAAAAGGTACAGTTTACAATAAATACAAATGACAGATGAGGTATTACATAAGTGAAGGAACTAATATTTAATATAAATCGAAAAAGTAAAAATCCTATGTATCAACAAGTTTATCAATATATACGCGCTCAAATTTTATCTGGTAAATTAGAAAAGGGTAAAAAGTTGCCTTCAATTAGACAACTTGCTATCCAATTAGAGGTCAGCAGAAACACAACTCAGGTAGCCTATGAACAACTACAATCGGAAGGATATATTCGAAGTGAGCACAAAAAAGGTTTTTTTGTAGAGGCTATTATATCGGATGAAACACTTAATTATGAAACTATTAGAGAACAACATCATGAAACAAATCATACTGCCATGAAAACTATTGATTTTAAGATTGGAACAGTGGATCAAGAAAACTTCCCTTTGAAAAAATGGAGAATGATTACAAACAAAATCATTAAAGACTCTAGTATGTTTTCATACGGAGAAAAACAAGGCGACATTAAATTAAGGAAGGCACTAGCGGATTACTTATTTCAATCAAGAGGAGTTAATACTTCTGCAGAACAAATTATTATTGGTAGTAGCACACAGTATTTGTTATTACTTTTGTCACTGTTGCTA
Organism: Bacillus sp. NPDC057893; assembly: GCF_042796455.1. Classification (NCBI taxonomy): domain Bacteria; kingdom Bacillati; phylum Bacillota; class Bacilli; order Caryophanales; family Bacillaceae; genus Bacillus; species Bacillus sp. NPDC057893. The sequence continues at coordinate 1,563,009 of NZ_JBHVNG010000001.1, forward strand.
AAGCAAGACTATCGGTATCTGGCGGTAGAAGACCCTGGATATAATGTGGCAAGGGAACTATTTGTTCTTCAATCATTTATTATTGATCCAATCCCAGTAAAAGAACGAGGCATTGAAGTCGATTGCCTATTAAAATCGCCTTCTAGAATTTTATATGTCACTCCTACTCATCATTTTCCATATGGAGTGACCATCCCAGTCAGTGAAAGATTAAAATTAATTGAATGGGCAAAAAGGGTGGGGGGATATATTATTGAGGACGATTATGATAGTGAATTTCGATATATTCATCAACCTATACCGTCTCTTCAAAGTTTAGATTCTAATGATAGGGTGATTTATTTAGGAACTTTTTCAAAAGCACTACTACCCTCTATCCGTGTCAGTTATATGATTTTGCCTAGGAGATTAATAAATGAATATAAAAAGATACTTCCTTTACTTGAACAAACATCCTCATCTATTCACCAGCGAACATTGGCGACCTTTATTGATGAAGGATATTGGTACTCGCATTTAAGGAAGATGAAAGCTTTGTATAAACGTAAAATGAATCTATTGAATAGGGAATTATCAAAACATTTTAAGGAGTATGCCAAAATAAAAGGTGGTAGCTCCGGGATTTTTGTTGTTATTGAAGTGAAAACAGAAATGAGTGAAAAAATGCTAATTAAAAGGGCATATGAACATGGAATTATAGTTTATCCTTGTTCAAAATATTTTTCAAAATACATACCACAATATCCGCATATTAAACTTGTATTGGGTGATTTGTGTGAAAAAAAGATAATAGAAGGAGTTTCTCAATTAGCAAAAATTTGGCTGTAATTTTGATATAACTACTTTAAATATAACAGTATTTCTTTCACATATAGAAAGGAAATGAGATCATGGAAAAATCAATAAAAAGTGAATTGATTGGAATGTTTATCTTTAATGAAACTTTTCATACATATGAACAAAACGAAGGAAAAGTACATTGGGAATTGGATATTAGAAATGAACGTGTACATGTACATGAAATGATGAAAAGAGCAGAAAAGCTTTATATATGTTTAGAAGAATTTGATAAAAAAGCTAAGGTCGCTATAGCGGAAGAATTAATAGAGTATAAAAATGATTTTTGGCCTGAATATGATGAGAATGATGAACATTTAGATTGGGATGCTGTAGATGCAGGAGAATATGATATGACGAAAGAAACATTTGAGCAGTCTATTACTCTTATGGACATTGTAATTAGAGAAAATGATATATATTGCGAATATAATGATGGAGATTTATTTGGTGGACATAGAATCCATGCTTCTTTTGACAATGAGTACAATCTATTAGAGGCCGGGATTTAGTTTTGAGAGATGAAAGTGAAAAGGATTGATTACAATAATCAATCCTTTTTTCATTATTAATATAAGATAACGGTGAAATAATAGGTAGAGAGTTGCATAGTTTTAATACGGTCCCCACTCAATATTTACGCCAACAATAAGAAAAATAAGTCCGATGATAAACCAAATGAATGCAAGTGGAGCCATAAATCGAATCCATTTTCCATAAGAAATGCCACTCGCTGCGAGAACGCCCATTAAAACACCGGAAGTTGGGTTGAGGCAGTTCACAACACCTTCGCCAAGCATAACAGCCTGTACTGTAACTTGACGTGTAATGTGCATGAAATCAGCTAATGGAGCTAATATCGGAATGAAAATAACAGATTCACCTGTACCTGATGAAATGAGGAAATGTAATGCAGCACTACTTACATACATGCCGATAACACCAAATACAGGGCTTTGTCCTTCGAGAGACTGTGCTAGTTGGTTAACGATTGTGTCCAGCAATTTTCCTTGTTCTAAAATGACTGAAATACAACGAGCCATTCCAACGATTAACGCACCGTATATAAGTTTTTGGCAACCTACTAGAAAAGTAGAGGCGATATCGTTTGCTTTCATGCCACCTATGATTCCTGCTGCAATTGCTATGAAAATAAAAGTAGCGGTCATTTCTGCATCCGTCCAATGTAGCCGAAAAGCTCCTATTAAAAATACAATTAATGATAAAGCTGAAACGAGTAAAATTAATTTATGGCGCATTGTCCAAGGAACTTCTGTTTTCTGCGTTTCTTCCCTACTTGAAAGAGCATTACTTGGAAACCAGTTGTCGCCGAGAATGCTTCCTTTCTTCGATTTCTTTAAGCGTTTTACATACCAATTAATATAAAGAATTGTAGCAAGTAAAAAAGATATATAGATTGCTATACGTAAACCAATCCCGGAAAACATCGGAAGTTCAGCGATTTTCTGTGAAATACCTAAAGGTGAGGGAGATAGTATAGTAGCATTAAAACCAGCATAAGTGCCTAAATAAATAATTGCTACGCCGACAATAGCGTCCCATTTTAATGTGCGTGCAACGATGATCCCGATGGGGATGAAACCGATAACTGAGTTAACGATAATGCCGGTCGTTCCAAGAATGGAAAAGAGTGCTGCGACAATGCAAATGAAAAGTAATTGCTGATTACGAAATTTGTTAATAACATGATAGATTAAGCCATCAAGAGCGCCTGTTTTTTCGAGAATAGCTATTGCGCCACCAGTGAATAAAATTAAAAAGATAATTGGGGCAGCAAGTGTCATTCCTTTTTCAATAGCAGTAAAAAAGGAAACAAACCCTACAGGAGATTGCGGAACAGAATGATAGCTTCCAGGTATTGTCGTGGTAATGGCGCCTTTTGTAGCTCTTTTGAATTCTCCAGCAGGAACAAAATAAGTTGCAATTGCACAAAGTAAAGCGATAAAAAATAATAAAACGTACGCATCAGGCATTTTAAACTTTGATTGACTAGGCTGTTTTTTCGTTTCAGTTTGTAGTTGCATGAAATCCCTCCTTCTTTCACTTGATTAAGTTTTCAATATTCTGAATTTACATTACGTGAGATAGATTATAATAAAGCTTTTTACTTAAATCAATAGTTTCAAGTGGTAAGCTTTATTTTCCTTCATTTGTATATGAAGTTCAACGCACATACAAATTATTGCAACATTAGACAGGGAAACGAAAAAAATCCAAGAATATGTAAAAGAAAAAGAAAAAGAAAAAGAAAAAGGAAAAGGAAAAGAGGGAAAGAGATGTGGAAAACTACGGATCTATGTGATGAATTTGAACAGGAATTACAAATATGTCGCCAGTCTTTTCAATCTTATGGGAAGAAAGAACAATTCTATGGGAAAATTGCAACGGTAAAAGTGAAGGATGATAATGTACTAGTAAAAGAAGGGCTACAAACATTGCCAGAAGGAACAGTATTAGTTGTTGATGGCGGAGCTTCTAAAAATTGTGCGTTACTCGGTGATAATTTGGCAGCTATTGCGGAAGAAAGAAACTTAGCAGGAATTATTGTAAATGGGTATGTTCGTGATTCTAGTGAATTAAAAAATATTAATATTGGTATTGTAGCGTTAGGGACAATGCCAAATAGAAGTATAAAAGAAGGAAAAGGAGAAAGAAATATTCCGGTGCAATTTGGTGAAGTTGAATGGAAACCGAATGAATATGTTTATGTAGATGAAGATGGAATTATTGTTAGTGATAAAAGCTTACATAGTGAGGGATGACTTCTATTAATGGAAGGCTATTAAGCTATTATTCTTAGAAAATAAATCCGATAAAGCATGGACAAAATTCTTTGTCAATAGTAAAATAATACAGAATTTAAAAATTACAGAATGTATAGGTTTATCGATTTACGATAAAGTGAAACTTTAATCAGTGGGGATTTTGTTCATCCCCACTGATTATTAGCCTTCACCAATCGGGCATTTACGGGCAGTTGATCCCCACCTAACTTCTTTGCTTTCGCTGAATTTGAGGTGGGGGTCTTACTGCTCGGCGAATAGCGGGATAACTTGAAAAGGGAGTAAATTTTGCCTAGAAAAGTGAATGTTATCACAATGGTGCGTTCATAAACGAAATTATTTTTCCTATACAAATATAGCCGCGAATAATGCGGGTAGGAGGTGTTGTACATTTTTGTTCGACACTTACAAAAAGAGAGTGTCAACCGCATACCCTTAAAGGGTCTTTTTTTGTGTGAATGTTAGTAAAGGGAGGGAATTTTGGGATGGCAATGTTAAAGAAATGGCTGCTTACATCATTAATGGCAGTGGCACTTGTATTTGTTTCTTTTGCGAATACAGTACATATTACGTTTGCTGAAGGAAAGACAGCGAAACTTGCAATTATTGGTGAATCACAAAAAGGAATTATGTTATGTCCGAAAGAAGTTTCCATTGAAGATGGAGAAACAGCTTTTAGTTTGCTACAAAAAGTTATGGGTGACAAAGTAACATCTGAAAGTATGTCATTTGGAACGTATATAAAGGGCATCGATGGATTAATGGCCGGAGCAACGAGCGGTTGGTTGTATGATGTAAATGATAAATCTGCAGAAGTTGGGGCGGATAGTTATAAATTAGAGTCTGGGGATGTTGTTGCATTTCGTTACGTTGCAGACTGGAGCAATATGAGTCAACAAACGTTGCAACAAACGTTAGATAAATTTGGCACTTGTAAAACTGTAGAAGAGCCAAAACCAGAGGAACCGAAAACAGAAAAGCCAGATGGTAAGCCAGAAGAACCGAAAACAGAAAAGCCAGATGGTAAGCCAGAAGAACCGAAAACAGAAAAGCCAGATGGTAAACCAGAGGAACCGAAAACAGAAAAACCAGATGGTAAACCAGAAGATAAAGTAACTGAACAACCAAAGCAAGAGAAAGTCGAAATTCCAGCAGCACAATTAAACGAAGCGATTTCTAAAACGTCAGAAAAGATGTTACAAGATGGAATTGGTAGTGATTGGGTTGCGATTGGACTTGCTCGTTCAGGTGTAAATGTTCCGCTTGAAACGAAAATAAACTATGTTAAGCCAGTAGCTGAAAAGGTTAAGAAGCGTTTAAATCGTTTTTCAGCAACAGATTTAGCTAGAACGATTATTATGATGAATGCAATGAATGTTGATCCTACAAAGGTAGAGGGACAAAATTTAGTACAAAATTTATTTGAATCAGATAAAGTGAATTCCGTTACAGGATACGCATTTACATTACTTGCATTAGATACAAAGAAATATGAGGTTCCGGCCGAAGCAAAATGGAATCGAGCTGCTTTAGTACAAGCACTTTTACAAGCGCAGCATACAGACGGTGGCTGGACATATGATAGTTCAAGTAGTAAAGAAAGTGCTAGTAACGTTGATGTAACAAGTATGGTATTAGCAGCATTAGCTCCTTATCAAGATCAAGCAGATGTAAAGCCAGCTATTCAAAAAGCTGTTGATTATTTATACAAGCAGCAGCTAGGTAATGGTGGTTTTGCCGCTGATGGACAAGAGAATTCTAATAGTACTGCACAAGCAATTATTGGACTATCGCTAGTTAAAGATGTAGATCACGATCGTCTTAATAAAGCAGTACAAAATTTAATGTCATACCAGCTTCCAAATGGTGAGTTCAAATGGTTACCAAGTGATCAAAAAGGTAGCGGAATGGCTACAGAGCAAGCATTTTTAGCGTTACTTCAGTTTAAAGATCTTGGGAAATCGATTTATGATTGGTCAAATGTAGTAGAGAATGAAATTGATACGAAACCAATTGTAGAGCCAGAGACAACTGTAGAAGAAAAAGAAGTTGTAGAACAACCGAAACAACAAGAAGAGTTACAAAAACAACCAAAAGATGAAAATCTAAAAGTTGTTGTAGATAACGAACGAGTTAATAAAGAAACAAACAAGAATAAGAATCAATTACCACAAACAGGAGCATCTTCTCATAGTGCAGCAACAGAAGTAGGTATGGGTGTATTATGTATCGCTTCTGCATATGTATTATGGAGACGTAAAGCAGCTTAACAAAAATTAGGAGCAATCATTTGCTCCTAATTTTATTATGAAGGGTGAGGGACAGCATGAGTAAGATGAAATGGTTCATTTCTTTAGTTCTTTCATTGGGATTATTAGCCGGATGTGAAGAAACGGCTGTAAAACCTGAGAAGAAGGCAGAACCGAAGCAAGAAGAGCAAAAAGAAGTAGCGAAACAGGAAGAACAAAAAGAAGTAGCGAAACCGGAAGAGAAGCAAGCTGAACCGGAACAGAAACAACAAGAAGAGCAGAAAGATAAACAAGAACAAAAAGTAGAAGAGAAACCGAAAGAAGAAAAAGCGCAGGAACAACCTGAAGTAAAGAAAGAAGAGAAACCAAAGGAACAGCCTGCTGCAAATAAACAACCGGAACAACAAAAAGTACAAGAAGAGAAACCCCAGCAGCAGAAAGCGCCAGAAGTAAAAGAAGAAGCAAAGGTTGTTAATCAGCCAAAAGAAACACCAAAGCAGGAGCAAAAAGAAGATCCAAATAAAGGAAAACAGGTAACTGTTCCGGTTCCACCAACACCGGTACCAGATCCAGTACCGCCAGTGCCAGATCCGGTAATACCAAAACCAAAACAAGTTACTATCTCCGTAAAAGGTCATGAAGGATACTTATTAGGTGCGAAAAAGGTTGATGTACAAGAAGGCGACACAGTTTACAGTGTGCTCACGGGCACAGGATTAGATGTTGATGCGAGTGGATCTAAAGGTGATGTTTACGTAAAAGGTATTGAAAACTTATATGAAAAAGACGTAAATGATAATAGTGGATGGAAATATCGTGTGAACGGTGCATTTCCGAACCGTAGCGCAGGTGTAGTTACAGTTAAGCCTGGAGATAAAATCGAGTGGGTGTATGTATACTAAATTAGGAAAGGATATTTGGTAAAGGACTATGAAAATAAGCTTTTCTTCTTTACATCCTTTTGTTAATTTTTTCTATTATATTGGGGTGATGATACTATGTATGATGTGTCTTCATCCTCTTTTTTTAATTGGAGCGATTATACTAATAGTAATCTTAAATATAGTACAAGGAAATGGCGAGAAAATAAGAAACATGCTGCCAAGTACTATCGTATTCTTTCTAATGGTAATTTTATTTAATTCTTTATTAACGCATAGAGGGGCGACTACGTTATTTTGGTTAGGAGATAGCCGGATTAAGCTTGAGGCCTGTATGTATGGACTTGTTATGGGGTTATTATTAGTTGCGATTATGTTTACGTTTGCTTCTTATAACGATATTATTTCGAGTCATAAATTTTTATATTTATTTTCAAGAATTTCACCGAAAGTTGCATTGTTAACGATGATTACAGTACGATTCGTTCCTTTATTTATACGACGCTTAAAGAAAATTACACTCGTCCAAAAAACGAAAGGTGTACAATTAGATTCAGGTTCACTCATTGAACGTATAAAAAATGGAATGCAATTACTGCAAGTGTTATTAGTTTGTTCGTTAGAAGATGCACTACAAACAGCAGATTCTATGCAGGCTCGTGGATTTGGTGTAACGAAGCGTACGACTTATACTCGATATAGAATGGAAAGACGCGATTGGTACACGTTAAGTTATTTAAGTATCCTATTTATAGCCTCATTCATATTTAGTTATTATGGCGGAGGGAAATTGATTATTTATCCGAAAGTGGAATCAATACTGTTCCAGCAATACGATGGAATGATGTTTTTCCTATTTATGATGTTTATTAGTTTACCGATTGTAATGGAAGGAAGGGAATGGATATGGTGGCGCATGCAGAAATAAAGAATTTATCATTTATATATGCTGATGAAAATGAATACGCGTTACAGCATATTTTTCTTTCTGTTCAAAAAGGAGAATTTATAGTACTTGCTGGTGGTTCTGGTTCTGGGAAGACAACTTTATTGAAACATTTTAAAAAGGAGTTACTTCCAATTGGCACGCGTTCTGGGCATACATATTATGATGGAGCTTTATTAGAAGATGTACCAGATTTATTATCTGCACAAGAAATTGGTATGGTATTTCAAAATCCAGAAAATCAGCTCGTAATGGATACAGTTATTCAAGAATTAGCATTCTCTTTAGAAAATATCGGGCTACCATCACATATTATTCAAAAAAGAATAGCGGAACTCATTAGCTTTTTAGGATTTCAAGATTTGTTACATCAATCTGTTCATACTTTATCTGGTGGTCAAAAACAACTAGTAAATTTAGCAGCAGTATTAGTCATGCAGCCGAAGCTACTATTACTGGATGAGCCGACAGCGCAGCTAGATCCGATTGCTGCAAAAGAGTTTTTAGGATTGTTAAAACGTATTAATGAAGAACTTGGAATTACGATAGTTTTAAGTGAACATCGTTTAGATGAAGTCATACCGCTCGCAACACGGGTTGTTTGTATGGATAACGGCAGAATCATTTATGATGGTACGTCTAAAAGTGTGATAGCGAACATGTGGGAAGTAGAGAAGTTTCGTCCATTTATTCCACAAATTCCAAGATTGTTTTTAGAGTGGAATGTGAAAGAGATTCCATTTACAGTGCGAGAAGCGCAAATGAAAATGAATGATTTTTCAGCGATATCATATAGGAATGGGCAAGTAGAACAATGTGAGAGGCAAGAAGTAATTTTAAGTGCAGAACATATATCTTTTCAATATGAAAAAAATAGTCCACTTATTTTACGAGATTTAACAGTGAACATCGAAAAAGGAAAATGGACAGCTTTAGTTGGGAAAAATGGAACTGGGAAGTCTACACTGTTAACGATTTTAGCAGGATTGCAAAAAGCTAGAAGAGGTAAGGTAAAGTGGAATGGAAAAGTGATACATAAAATTGATTCGAAAGAACGATTTAAAAGTATAGGGTATGTATCGCAACATCCGTACTATCATTTTACATTTGATACAGTATGGGAAGAGGTTTATGAGCGTGCGCGTGAATTATATGGTGAAGAGGGAAAAGTAATAGCAGAAGAAATGTTGAAAAAGTTCTGGTTAGATTCACTTAAAGAGCGCCATCCGCATGATTGTAGCGGCGGAGAGCAACAATTACTTGCATTATGTACAACGTTATTATCAAAGCCAACTTTATTATTACTGGATGAGCCGACAAAGGGACTAGATCCATGGAAAAAGGAAAGAGTAGGAGAGCTATTTAAACAGTTGCAAAAAGAAGGTACAACAATTGTAATGGCAACGCACGATATTGAGTTTGCAGCGAAATACGTTGATCAATGTATGATGTTATTTGACGGGAAAGTCATTATGAATGATGCACCGAAAGAGTTCTTTAGTGGTAACTTCTTTTATACAACATCTATTAATAGATTCATCCGTAGAGAGTTGCCATTTGCATTAACGTGGGAGGATGTGTACGAAGCGTGTCCAAACGATATGTTGCATTTATAATATTTATTTTTGCTGTTGTAATATGTACACTACTCTTTACGACTCTTATTATGGACGGGTATTACATGGTAAGTAGTTTGTTTTTATTAGCTGCCATTATGCTACCTTTCTACGTCCGTTTTGAAAGGAAGGCGTTTGTTTCACGTGAAATTGTTATCGTTGCTGTGTTAGCGGCGATTGCAGCAGTTAGCCGGGTACCATTTTCGATATTACCGAGTGTACAACCGACTTCCTTTGTCATTATCGTTTCTGCAATTGTTTTTGGAAGTGAAACTGGCTTTATGATTGGGGCAACGGCGGCCATTGTATCTAATATTTTTTTAGGACAAGGTCCGTGGACGCCGTGGCAAATGTTCTCCTGGGGCATGATCGGATTTATAGCTGGACTATTACGTAATACATTTTTAATGAAAAAACTGTGGGGAAGACTGTTGTACGGATTCGTCGTTGGATTTTTATTTGGCTGGATTATGAATTTCTGGGGTCTCCTTGGTTTTATACAGGAAGCAACGTGGGAAACAGTTATTGCCTACTATGTCGCAAGTTTTTCTTTCGATCTTAGTCATGCGATATCGAATGTTATTTTTCTTCTGTTATTTAGTACGTCATGGATTACGATCCTCACAAGATTTAAAAAGAAATACGGTATATTAGATGAGCATAACGTGACATAGAAAAGCATACTCATATAAGGTAGGGTCGCGACTTACATATTCGTTTGCCTCTTTCATGCTTCTTACATATTGTAAGGAGCATTTTTTATTGTCAAAAAATAGATCTAATATATATCCGTTATTATATGAAATTATTTGTATAATAGTAGGTGAGAATTATTTTCAAGAGGGAGGTGTATAGTTAATGAAGTTAGTTATTCCGAAGCAGCATGGAGCATGGGCGATGCTTGTCATACCATTTCTATTAAGTGTATTACTTGGTAAACCTACTTTTTATCATATCCCATTGTTTTTAGCCTGGTTCTTTATCTATCTAGCTACTTATCCATTTCTCATGTACATAAAGCAAAGACGAAAAAAAGAATTTCTACGCGCTGCAATTGTTTATTTTATCATTGCATTTGTATTTGGGATGATTTCTTTATTATATGAATGGCGAATTCTTTTATTCGCAGTATTAATGATTCCATTGTTTATTGTAAATATGTATTACGCTCGTCAAAAAAATGAACGAGCATTACTAAATGACATTTGCGCGATTATTGTGTTTTGTATAGGCGGTTTAATCAGTTATTATTTCTCAATGAAATTTATAGATAAAACAGCATTATTCATTGCACTTATTTCATTTCTATATTTTTTAGGAAGTACGTTTTATGTGAAAACGATGATTCGTGAAAAAAATAATCCAAAGTATCGTTTTATATCTTGGGGATATCATATTGTATTAACGGTAATCGTATTTACTATAAATCCATGGTGTTCACTCATATTTGTCCCAAGTGTAATTCGGGCCATTATGTTGTATGGCAAAAAGATTTCTATATTAAAAGTAGGGATTTTAGAAATTGTTAATTCTGTATATTTTTTAATAATAACGGTAATAATGATGAAGTATGCCATTTGAAAAAACTTCCCATCTTTTGATGGGAAGTTTTCATTCTTGTTCTAAAATGTGAACGGTATAATCGCATCTTTGTAATGCTTGTTCTACAGCGTAAAGGGATTGTTCAATACGTGCACGATTAAAATCTTCTTCAACAGTTTGTAATGCATCTTCTAAACAATGTTTCGCTTCTTGTAATGATTGAAATGAATCTTGTACGTATCCACGAGCGTTCTTTTGCAACGTAGTAACCTCCTTCTGTACATCTATTTGTAGTATGAACAGTTAAGAAGAAAATATAATTTATTATATTTATTTGACAATTATAATGAAATTACGTATAGTTAAATTTAAAGTGAATATTTTCTTATCCAGAGAGGTGGAGGGACTGGCCCGATGAAACCCAGCAACCGCGATGCAGGTGCTAATTCCAGCAGAACATTTTTGTTCTGGGAGATAAGACGAAGATATACGTAACTTCTTCTTATCGGAGAGGTTTTTTTGTTGCAAAAAAACCGATTACGAAAGCATATAATAAGAAGAAAGGGGTTGCGAAGTACTGTGACACTCGAAAAATACGTAAAACTGCGTAGTACAGTTTATGAATATATGATAGAGCAAAATAAGCCAATATCATTGTTAGATATTCAAGAACATATCGTTTCGCATCATGAAGGAAAATTCACTAAAAAAATGTTACATCAATTTTATTTATCAAGACTATTAGATGAACTCAAACTGGATGGGAAAATTACTTTAGCTGATGATGAATATCGCTATGCTGAAAAAGGGGTATTTTATAAAGCAGGAAAAGGGAGCTAGGCTCTCTTTTTTTTGAAGTATGTAGTGTAAAAGACTGCTGAAGCAGCCTGATACAAGGGAATGGTGTTGAGTGTGTAGTGTCAAAGATTGAATGTGCCTGAAAGAGGCACTTCATATCGGCTGCAAATGAAAAGAGACACCTTCGCCGAATAGGTGTCAGTCGTTTGTCACGTAGACTCGCTACTTGACAGTTATTAGAATAACATGCAGGATTTTGGAAGTCAAAAGGGAATTAAAGGAAGAGGTGTTGTTATGTACGCATATTTATTAAAAGAACTACATAGGTATATTCCGAAATACATTGTTGATAGAGGTTATGAATATTATGAAGAGGGACATGTAGAAGATGTTGAAGTACATGATAATAAAGTATTTGCTTTTGTGACTGGTAATGCAGGAAATTATGAAGTAGTTATTGATCTTGAAGATTTTGCAGAAAGTAGTTGCGAGTGTCCGTACGAAAATTATTGTAAACATATGGCGGCAGTTGTTTATGATATTCAAGGTGCTGGTGAGAGTACGGTTAAAGAGAAACTGAACGGTTTAGAAAAAGAAGAGTTACTAACAGTATTAAATCGTTTGTTACAAAGTTCGAAAAATGTGCAAATTGTAGAGAAGATGTTAAAGAAAGGGAAACTTTAACTAAAGAGGGAGTTGCTTTGTAGTGAACGTACTAATTATATACGCTCATCCTAATCCTTCAAGCTTTAATGCGGCAATTTTAGAGCATGTGCAAAAAGGACTTGGGGAAACAAATCATTCTGTTACGCTACTTGATTTATATAAAGAACAATTTGATCCAGTGCTTGTATTTAATGAAGAGAAGAAAAGACGTGATTTACTAAATGAAGAAGAGACGAAGCGATATAGAGAATTAGTGCAGAAGGCGGATATTCTTCTTTTCATATATCCAATATGGTGGTGGGGCATGCCTGCTATTTTAAAAGGATTTATCGATCGTATTTTTGTAGCTGGATTTGCTTATAAATATGAGGGGGCATTACCGAAAGGCTTATTTAAAGGTAAGAAGGCGTGGGTTATTAATACGTTAGACTCACCGTTATGGTACGTAGCACTATTATATCGATCAGCGGATTGGATTATGATGAAAAGAGGGGTTTTGCGTTTTTGTGGTATTCGCAATATAAAACGTTCTGCTTTTCAATCTGTGAAAACGAGTAAACTAGAGAAGCGTGAAAAATGGCTATTACAAATAGAAGAAAAGGCTCGTACATTATGAATGAAATAGATCATATTATAAAGTGTTGCAATTATGATGACGAACTTTTTCGTACGTATATTAATTGTTTAGTCCAATTGAAGAAGTATAGTGAAACGTTTCAACAAATTCAGATACAATTAAGAAATGATTATTTAATAAGAGGGATTTGTGAAAGAGAAGTTGATGAGGTGATTAGGGGAAGTAAAGAATATGAAACATATTTTCTTCCTAAAGTATTGCAGTGGAATTTCCTTAAGAACAATCCTCATATGATTGAAAAAGTGTGTGAAGATTTGTTTACATATGAAGCATTAAATCATGCAGAGGTAGAGTGGAGGAAGGTAATAAGCTGTATAGATAACGAATGATTTATTATATAAAAAAGCTAGTATAAAACTAGCTTTCCGTTTAAATAAATAAGAAACATAGACTAATGATAAATCCTGCATATAGTAAGTTAACAACACAAAATCCCATAATATCACGAGCGCCTAAACCAGCTATCGCTAATGCCGGTAATGCCCAGAAAGGCTGAATTAAATTTGTCCAAGCATCGCCCCATGCAATTGCCATCGCTGTTTTCGCGGCAGGTACACCAAGTTCAGCGCCAGCTGGAATCATAATTGGTGCTTGCACTGCCCATTGACCGCCTCCAGATGGAACGAAAATATTAACAATTCCAGCACTTAAAAATGTAAAGAGCGGGAATGTGGTTTCATTTGAAATGCTAATAAAGAAAGTAGAAATAGCTCCTCCAAGCGAAAGCCCTTCACTATTTACTCCAATCATCATGCCCATAATTCCAGCATAGAACGGAAACTGAAGTAAAATACCTGAAGCACTCTTAGTTGAGTCAGAGAAAGCTCGAATATATTGAATCGGAGTACGGTGGAAAATAAGACCCGCAATCAATAACATAAAAATAACGATATCAAGTGTAAGGTTAAAGCCTTTCGTACTAAAATAGTTAAAAATATAAATAAGACCTAATAATCCAATGCAAAGTGTAATAATCATACTATTTTCCATTTTTTCAGCGAATGTTTTTTGCTCTACTTCTTGAGCAGCAGCCTCTTCATGGAACACGCTAGGGTCTACAGTAATTGTATGCTTTTCATCTGGATGCATTGCTTTATTAATGAGAGGCATTGTAATTAAAAAGATAATAACTGGAACGAGAGCGTATGGTGAGAATAACGTTTCTGTTATTGGAATCGCTTCTTTAATACTTCCAGCTGTCGTTTTGATTAACGTTTCGCCGCCTGTTGCTAATGTAAGAGGGATAGAAGCGGAAAGGCCTGCATGCCAAATGAGAAATCCGGAGTAAGAAGAAGCAATTGCTAACCTATAATCTAATCCTTCTAACTGTCTTGCCACTTCTTTTGCATATAAAACCGATACAACAATACCAAATCCCCAGTTTATGTATGCTCCTAGTAAACTTACGATTGAAATTGCAATAATACCTTGTCCATTTGTTTTCGGTAATTTCGCTGCTTTCGTTAATCCTTTTTTAATAAGAGGAGCGTTTGCTAATGCCGATCCTGTCACGAGTACAAGAGCCATTTGCATAGAAAAGGCGAGAAGTCCCCAAATGCCATTGCCCCAATGCGTAATCATTTCGACCGGTGTTTGGTGCGTCGCAAACATGCCGAAGAAGATAACGAAAACGGTTAATAAGCATGATAAAATAAACGGTTCTGGTAAGAAACGTTGCACAAGGGCAACACATCCATTTGTAAATGAACGAAACAAAATAGATCAACCTCCTTATGTTATGTATGTTTATTACAATATTCGAGGTTGTTTTGGGGATAACCTTTAATTTATGGAAAATTCAGACATTTAAGGTGATTGTAATTTATTGGTAGATTGATATTATTAATAAATGGATAGGCTATTATACTAAGTTGGATACATAAAATAAGGGCATGTAAACTTAGACTATTAAATTAAGCGAGGGTGCTACTATTATTGTTTTAGAAGTATCATTTTCTCCTGATTTTCATTCTGAATTTAAGAATACGGAAGTATCTAAAGCAAATCTGTATATAACAGGTTATATCGATAAATTAGCTGATGAAAATCATTAAAAGTATTAATTTAGATTAAAAAAGTGCACCTTCGATTGTTAGACTGTGTCTAATAATCGGAGGTGCACTTCAAAGGAATCAACTTTTTTTATTGAACTAAAGCACTCGTTAGCTTAGTAGCAAATTATTATAAACGACTATTTCTCCCAAAGTTCGATCAATCGACCTTCAGGATCTTTAATCCAAATAAACTTTCCAAATTCACTAATCTCTTCTTGCTTTTCAAGAGGTACACCAATTTGTTCAAGATGCTGAATAGTCTCGTTTAGATTATGTACTTGGAAATTTAACATCACTTGTTGTTCTGCTGGAAAATAACTGTCATTCTCGGTAAAGAAAGAAAAGATAGTCTCAGTTCCTAATTCGGGTTTAATCACAGTCCCATTCCAATTTTCTATTTCAATCTTCAATACTTCACTGTACCATTTTTTTATAACATCAATATTTTTAGTTCTCCAAAATATTCCTCCGAAACCTTTTATCATTCTATTTAACTCCTGTCTGTCTTTTAATTTTTAATGACATAGTATGTATTTAATATATCAAAACAAAACAGGAATAGTAAGGAGAATCAGTTGTTTCACCATTCTGAACAATCGGTACATATGAAGTACACCCAGTGCTTTCTCCATCTGCTAATCTATTTCCTCCGACAAAAAATAAGCCAATCCATTCGTTAACTCCTTGAGTATATGGGAGTAAATTTTTTATAGTATCTGGATTAAAACAATCAATTTTATCTACGAAATATTCTTCATTGAACAACTTGTATAAGTTGTATATTATTAATAAATATAGCTTGTACACTTTTCATAATGGTATTTGCTAAGTTTTTTTATAAAATAATCATGTGAAGTTAACATAATTTATTGTATCAATAGTATATATTTGCGTAGAATATCCATTTTAAGGTTTTGAAGTCCCCCCTAAATGAAAATTTTATTTCTCTAAAGTTAGTTACTTAGTGAAGTCTGCTCATTTTTTTCGTATTAGGGAAGAATGTACTTTTTAACTTGATGGGTATGGGGTAGTCCCCCTTTTAGCAAAACCGGAGTGGGAATGATGAGTATAAATAGTTTTGTGGGATTGATAAAGGACGAATTATTAAAAGAGGTAAGCATAAGAAGTGAGGATGAATTCGAGCCTGTAGTAGTTAAAGATATTCCTAGACTTTGGAAGTGTTTAGGGACAGGTAATTATGCCGCAGTATTTATGCACAAAGAATACAAAGATTGGGTAGTGAAAGTTTACGCGCGAGAAGGAGAAGGAATTGAAAAAGAGTCAGAAGTATACCGAAGAATCGGAAATCATCCTTCTTATTCGAAGCTTATATATAAAGGAGAAAATTTCATAGTATTGAAACGTTTAAAAGAAATTACCTTATACGATGCTATTCATAAGGGGATTAAAATTCCTAAGCAGGTAATCCTTGATATCAATGAAGCTATAGAGTATGCAAGGGAGCAAGGATTAACTCCTTGTGATGTTCACGGGAAAAATGTGATGATGGAAAACGGAAGGGGATATGTAGTCGATGTATCTGATTTCTTAAAAACAAAAGAAGATAGTAAGTGGAGAGACTTAGAAAAGGCATATTTTACATTTTACTTTCCTTTCATTTATAAATTGCCTTTCCCTGTTAAAATACCGTATTTCATGTTGAACATTGTTAGACGTTCATATAGAAAATATAAGAAGCTTAAACAGAAATTCAAATTGTAAAAGGACCACATACTTATCTTTAGGTTAGATAAGTGAACCACTAGTAAACAAAAGGACCGTACATTTTAAATATGTCTAATATGTACGGTCCTAATTTTATAACTTCATGAAGTAATTTATTTATAAAATGATTGTAACATTTGTATATAATACTGATATTATTATGAGAAGTAAATCTTCTTGTTTTAATAGAATATACCCATTTCAGTACATTTCATTTTAAACATATTGATGTACTATAGTTCTAAACAAATCACAATAACGGATTAGAAGGGGAATAAACTATGTACACAGACTCAATTGAGTATTAAAATTTTAATCTAATTTACCTTTGCATAGATGCAGGTATCAGTTAGTTTTTTACCGTCAGCTGAAAGATCTTCATTACGTAATATCCCTTCAAGCTCAAAACCTAGTTTTTCAGGGATCGTACGACTTTTAGTGTTATTAGATTCACATCGTATTTCAATCCTTCTAAATTTGAGTAACTGAAATCCAAGGTTTGTTAACTCACTTACTACTTCTGTCATATATCCATTGCCACTAAATTGCGTGTTAATCCAGTATCCAATTTCACATTTAGAAATCTTCCAATTAATTCCGTGAAGGCTAGCAGTTCCAATAAAATCATTAGTACCCTTATGATAGATAAGATAGCGAAAGCTTTCTCTTTTCAAAAAATCTATATGGGCATTTCTCAGGATAATTTCCGTTTCTTCAACAGTAGGAATTGACTGGAATAAAAGCAACCATTGCTTTAACTCACTAATTGAATCCTTAATAGCTTGGTGTACGACATTCCCGTCACCAGCTTGAAGTGGTGCTCGAAGAATTAGTCTGTCTGTTTCTATTTGTAACGGAACATCTAATAAAATAGAATTCATATTATTTCTCCTCTCGAAAACTTTAAATTATGACAGAATGAAACTTATATAATAAAAAAACTTTCACCTCAAAGAAATAATTCTTGAGGACGAGAGTTGCAATTTCGTGGTACGTTACTATAATAAATTAAAAAATACCCTATCTCACTAACAAGAAATCCCGTCACAGCATCACTATAAGTTATTATAGAACCGTGCGAAGCTCCTAGTCTTTCTTCATTAAGAACTTGATAGCAATACAGTAAGGCTTATCTCCCATAAAGGGGCCTCCCAAAAATTAGTGAACAATAAATATATATTCAATTAATCACTTAGAAATCCCTTTTCACATATTGAAAACTAAACTGACAGTTGGTACAAAAAATGGCTGCCGAAGCAGCCTTAGGTTGTTCAACTAATGCATGCGTTAGTTGAATAAGGAATTATTATTTTTCATCTATTGGCTTCCAATTTTTATCTTTTGCATAATGGGGTACCGCCACATCGCCATCAAGCTAAAATTTTATAGCACCCCCAGAACGAAATTTTGTGCTAACTTGTAACAAAAAAGCTCATTTTTTCGTTTTGGGGTAATTCTGAATTCTTAAGTTGATGGGCATGTGGCGATACCCCAGACACAAGTTGGAGACATTTTAACCTGTTCCCTGTATGTTAAGGAACTGGTTATTTATTTTACTGCTTTTTTTATAGAATTTTTGTATCATAACGGTCTAAAATTATTGAAATTTGTTTTTTCATTTAAGTTCCAAACATAATTACCTGTCAACGTGATATGTTCTCATCCAAGTGGAGATATATGCTGTAAATATTCCTCTGGAATGTCCATGCCTTTTGCACGTAAAGCATCTACTGCACGTGATATGTATACCGTATTCCATAATACAATTGCTGAAATAAGAAGTTGCAAACCACTAGCTCTATGTAATTGATCTTCATAAGAACGATCACGAATTTCCCCTAATCGATTGAAAAATACAGCTCGAGCAAGTACGTGTTTTGCTTCACCTTTATTTAAACCAACCTGAACACGTCTTCTAAGCTCAGGACTCTGCAACCATTCTAATGTATATAAAGTTCTTTCAATCCTACCTATCTCACGTAATGTTACGGATAAGCTATTCGGCCTTGGATAGGCTACAAGCTTTTTAAGAATAAGAGAAGCTGTGACTGTTCCATTACGAACAGAACTAGTTAATCGTAATAAATCATCCCAATTTTCTCTTATTTTCTTTGTATGAATTGTTCCCCCAATCATAAATTCTAGATGCGGTTGATTTAAGGCTTTTCAAAAGTATAAATTTTATTCTTACTAAACGTTTTGATTCTAGGAGCAAATCGAAATCCTAACATATGACACATGGCAAAGACATGATCTATAAATCCTGCCGCATCCGTATAATGTTCTTCAATATCCAAATCTGTTTCATGATATAGTAGGCCATCAATAATATGTGGTGCTTCTTCTAAAATGACTATGAATCTATGTCTTTTAAATAGAGCTGTTGTTACGCCGTAACCAGTTTGCTTATTTCCAATAATTACATAAGTCTTATCGTTTTTGCACCAGAACCGATACCCCTACATTTATCTGCCTCTTTGGTAAGGGATCGAATAAACCTTACTTAATCCATTGCGATTTCTGATAACTTACATGCAGAGGTATCGCTCAATATAACAAAAATGTAATGTTAATGAAATGTAATTCCACCGATACTATTAATGAAATTATATAAAATGAATGGGAGTTAAAGAATTTTTATAATGAAAAAGGAGAAGTATTAATGCGAAATATATTAAGTGTAGAAAAAATTGAAAAATATTATGGTAATAAAGATAATGTAACAAAGGCTATAGATAATATTAGTTTTAAGGTAGATGAGGGAGAATTTGTAGGGATAATGGGGCCTTCAGGAAGTGGAAAAACTACATTACTTAACTGTATATCAACTATTGATAATGTTACTACGGGAAAAATAATGATAAATAATAGTGACATTACTCGGTTAAAATCAAAGTCACTAGATAAGTTTAGACAAAATGAATTAGGGTTTATATTTCAGGACTTTAATTTATTAGATACCCTTACTGCTTATGAAAATATTGCCCTAGCGTTAACAATAAAAGGTGAGAAAAGTTCAAAAATTGATGGCAAAATACAAGTAGTTGCAAAATATTTAGACATTGAACAAGTATTAAGCAAATACCCTTATCAAATGTCAGGCGGACAAAAACAAAGGGTTGGTTCGGCAAGAGCTATCGTAACAGATCCATCTTTAGTACTTGCAGATGAACCAACAGGATCGTTAGATTCTAAATCAGCTAGATTATTACTCGAAAGATTTGAAAGTTTAAATAAGGATTTAAAAGCTACAATACTTATGGTTACTCATGATGCATTTACAGCAAGCTATGCTCGTAGAATTCTTTTTATTAAAGATGGAAAAATATTTATCGAGTTGGTAAGAGGGAATGATTCCAGAAAAGAATTCTTTACTAAAATTATCGAAGTTATAACCCTTCTTGGAGGTGACGATAATAATGTACTCTAAGCTTGCTATTGGGAATGTAAAGAAAAGTCTTAAGGATTATGCAATATATTTCTTAACACTAACACTGGCTGTTTGTATATTTTATAGCTTTAACTCAATAGAATCACAAAAGGCACTTATGGAAATTAACGCTTCAGATAGAAAGTATGTGCCTACAGTAATGAATGCTATCTCAAATGTGTCAGTATTTGTATCCGTAATATTAGGTGGTTTAATATTGTATGCAAATAATTTCTTAATTAAAAAACGTAAAAAAGAATTAGGAATATACATGACTTTAGGTATGGGAAGAAGAAACATATCCAGAATATTAGTAACAGAGACATTTCTAGTTGGCGTTATATCTTTAGTAAGTGGACTTATAATAGGTATTGGAGTATCGCAGGGATTATCTACATTTACATTAAAGTTATTTGAATTGCCCATCAATAAATATAAATTTACAATTTCAACAGGTGCTATAGGTAAAAGCGTATTATACTTTGGAATCATGTTTTTGCTTGTTATGTTATTTAATGTATATGTTGTTTCTAAATACAAAATAATTGATATGTTAACAGCAGGTAGAAAAAACGAAGATGTAAAATTTAGAAATCCTCTTATCTATGTAATCACATTTATTATGTGTGTAGCATCACTTGGATATGCATATGTGACTGTATTAAAAATCGGATTGAATTTTAAAAATCCTATGTTTATGGTATCAATCATTCTTGGCATATTAGGTACATTGCTGTTTTTCTTTAGTTTATCTGGATTTATATTATATGTTGTAAAGAAGAATAAAAAAGTCTATTTTAAAGGGTTAAATATATTTATCATCAAACAAATAAATAGTAAGGTTAATACAAATTTTATATCCATGTCTGTAATCTGTTTAATGTTATGCCTTACACTGGTGGCTTTATCTACAGGAATCAGCTTTAACAGAATGATGGACGCAACAATGAAAGAAGTAACACCATTTGATGCCAGTATTACGTTGGAGAATAAGGATGAAAGTTACACGATAGAAGACGTATTAAATAAAGCTAATTTTAAAATAAGTAATAACGAAAAATATGTATCTTATAATGTATATCAAACAGGGATGGAAGTGGTGGACTTTATACCAGAACGTAAAGATTATGGTCGCGGTATGGATTTCATTAAAGTATCTGATTATAATAAAATTTTAAATCTTAAAGGTGAAAAGGAAATCACTTTAAATAACAATGAAGTTTTACTTTTATCAAATGATAACCGGTTGGTTAATTCGATAAATGAAAGATTAAAAAATAGCAATAAGGTGAATATTAAAGAAAAAGAATATCTGGTAAAAAACGCTAAAGTTATACAAGAGAATCTTTACACTTCTGATGGGACAACTAATTACTCCACAATCGTTATAAATGATGAGTTTTTATCAGGCTACAAAATTATTGCATCCATACTTAATGTAAATTATTCAGATGGAAATAGAGAAGAATATAATAAAAAATATGATAACGTTGCACGGGGCTTTTATGACGAAAATGGCCCGAAATTAAATATTAATCGTATAGCAGGCAAATCAAAGGATGAAGTTTGTGCAGAAAGTAAGGGATTGAAAACTATCATACTGTTTATTGGGATATATATAGGTATTGTATTTTTAATAACGAGTATGGCTGTATTAGCTCTTCAACAATTATCAGAAGCCAGTGATAGCATAGATCGATATAAATCTTTGAAGAGAATTGGTTCAAATGGAACAATGATCGACAAAACGATTTTTATTCAAACTTTCGTATACTTTAGTCTTCCAGTTATTCTTGCCATAATTCATTCTGTAGTTGGAATTTATTTAGTTAATATTTTTATTAATGCATTTCAACAAACAGACATTATTTTACCAGCATTGATGACTGGCTTAGTACTTCTTGTAGTTTATGTAGTATATTTCTACACGACATATGTCGGGTATAAAAATATTGTAAAAAGTAATACTTGATTTTATAATGCTCATTAGGGCTATTACACTTTGTTTCTCAAGATGTAATAGCCTTATATTCTGTATAGGGAGGGAAAAGTCATGAAAAAAATCATTCTGATTGAAGATGATGAAATCATCAGAGAAGAATTACAAAATTTTTTTATAAAGTATGGATATGAAGTAAAGGCTCCCACAGATTTTAATCATATTATCGAATATATAGAAAGTGAGAATGCAAACCTTATATTACTAGACATAAATCTTCCTGTGTTCGATGGCTATTATATATGCAGAGAAATACGTAAAACTTCAGATGTTCCAATCTTCATGGTTACAAGCAGAGATAGTGATGTAGATGAACTAATAAGTATGAATTTAGGAGCAGATGATTTTATAACAAAGCCTTATAATACAGAAATACTATTAGCAAGAGTAACAAACATTTTAAGAAGAACAACTGGAGATTTCAAGACGAATCATATCTTAATTTATAGAGATTTTAATTTAAATCTTTCAAATGCAACAGTTACTTATCAAGACAAGTCTGTAGAGTTAACTAAAAATGAAGTTAAAATACTCTCATGTTTAATAAATAATCGCGGAAATATTGTAAAAAGAGATTCACTCATCGAAACTTTATGGAAATCTGATTATTTTGTGGATGATAGCACCTTAACAGTTAATATAAATAGATTAAGAAAAAAGCTTGAAGATATAGGTATAGAAAATCCAATTACAACAAGAAGAAGCTTAGGGTATATAATGCCATGAATATAGGTGAATTTATTAAAGATAAAATGGTAGTAATACTATTTAATGTACTGGTATTTATTATACTAGCAGGTATATTGCTGACTGTGAATGTTCCGTTCATTATCATATTCTTTGTCTTTTGTATTTGGTTTTTTCCATTGATTTCATATATGGCTATAGAATTTATAAGATGTAAAATTTATTATAATGAGATTAACGGCATATTAGAAAACTTGGAGAAAAAATACTTACTTCCAGAGGTAGTAAAGGAAGCAAACTTTATACATGGGGAAAAGCTTAACGCTATACTGAAAGAAGTAAGTAGAGATATGCATGAAAATGTAAAGTATTATAGAGATATGCAATTGGATTACAGAGAATATATAGAAACATGGGTGCATGAAATTAAGACACCAATAGCTTCTACAAAGCTTATAATTGAAAATAATCAAAATGAAGTAACGAATAAAATCGACTCTCAAATGGATCGGATTGAGGGGTTTGTTGAACAGGTTCTGTATTATTCTCGAAGCTCTAACGTGAATAAAGACTATATGATAAAGCCAATCAACCTTGATAATGTAGTAAGGAATGTAATTAAAAGAAACTATAGGGATTTTATTCATAAGAGAATAAAATTAGATATACAGGATATTGATGAGATTGTATATAGTGATGGAAAATGGATTGAATTTATTATTAATCAAATAATAGGAAATTCTATAAAGTACTCAAATAACAAAGAACAAATGATACGTATATACACAATTAAGAAAACTAACTCAGTAATACTAACTATAGAGGATAATGGAGTAGGGATAGTAACTAAAGATATAAATAGAGTTTTTGAGAAAGGGTTTACTGGAGAGAATGGAAGAAGATTTAGCAAAAGTACAGGAATGGGCTTGTATCTTTGCGAAAAATTGTGTTCAAAATTAGGATTGAAAATTGGCATTGAATCTGAAGTGAATAAAGGAACTAGAGTTACATTAATATTTCCTTTATCAGGTATGGTGACTTTTGAGTCTTATTTATAAAAGAAATGCTGCATCTTCCCACGAATTTCATATGAAACTTATAAACAAATGCAAAACGGTATGAAAAGAGTAGAAATTCTCTTCATACCGTTTGTATTATTTAGCCATTTAACATATTGGTATATTTAATTGTGAATCGAATGGATGTTAATCTGAAGTAGTCATTACTATTTTTGATGGCCACTAATACTTAACGCAAGATTTGATTCGGTTGCTACACAGACCTCGTTAGCGAGAAATTGTACACTATATAGAACAGTAAAATAAATATCCGATCCCTTAGCTTACAAGGAATCGGATATTTTGTTTCCAAATTGTGTCCAAACTTGCAATTTTCTTTTTTTGATATGGTGACCCCATGGCCATCAAGCTAAGGATTTGGAACCACCCAAAAATGAAAATTTCACCTTTTTACAGTTATTTATAGAATTCGGCTCATTTTTTTCGTTTTGGGGAACAAATAATTTCTTAAGTTGATGGGCATGTGACGCTACCCCTATAAAGGTATAGTTTTCGTACTTTCATATACAATCATGTCACTTAAGTAATGTGAGCGTCGCTGCTATTGCATTGTCGACAAATGAACGTTGGGGGCGAGATTTCATCATAACCGTTAGACCGATTAACGCTACAATCAGTGCCTGTGCCAAAGACTTTGCATCTGTGTTGACTTCCAGCTCACCTGATTGGATTCCACGTTCGATCGTCTCCTGAAAAATGACGGCGAGGTACATTTGATGTTCTCTGGTCAAAATTTCAAATCGCTCATCATGAGGTGCTAGTTCAACCATTGTATTGATACAAAAACAACCTTTACTAAGATCTCCTGCGTATTCTTCATTGACGACATCGGCAAAGAAAATAGAAAATGCCTCTTTTACAGAGGAGTGACTTTGAAGCCTAGTTCGTGTATCAGAGGCCCGAGACATTGTATATCTGCGAAGTGCGGCTTCAAACAATTCTTTCTTATCTCCAAAAGCTGAATAAATACTAGGGCGTTGAATGCCCATTCTAGAAGTAAGATCACTTAATGAGGTAGCCTCATAGCCCTTCTCCCAAAATAACTGCATTGCTGCATCTAAAACTTGATCCTCATCAAATTCACGGGTTCTTGCCATTAAGAATTCTCCTCCTCAAACTTTGATTTTATTAATTGTTTTAGGATAGGTGTGTAGGTAATTACAATTGTTGTTTTTATTACCAAACAGTATGTAATTATTATATATTTAGCCATTCTCTATGTCAAACCAATCTCCATTCATTTAATACAACATTTACTTTAGTGCAAATAAATCGTTGACATCATGAATAAGACTAAGTTATATTTACCAGTAATCATATTGTACTGAACGGTATGTTATGATTAAAAATCTAATGTGATTGGAGGTTAAGGTATGTTTAAAACAGAGACAAATATAGAAGATGATCCACTCTACACTAAGATAAGTCATAAATCTTCCATAACAAAACCTAATTTGGATCAACAGCCATCCATGTCTCACGCTTTGGCATTATTGTTTGCGGCTGCCTGTGGAATGTCTGTTGCCAATATTTACTTTGCACAGCCGTTGCTTGATCAACTATCTAATGAGTTTAGTATTAACCATTCCATTATTGGTGTTGTTATTACCGTTACACAAATTTTTTATGGAGTGGGCTTACTGCTACTCGTACCGCTTGGAGATTTGCTAAACCAGCGACGTCTAATTGTCGGTCAGATGCTATTATCTACAACAGCTCTGGTTATAGTTGGTACTGCTTCCTCCAGCATGGTGCTTTTCGCAGGTATGGCTTTGGTGGGTCTGCTTGCAGTTGTGACACAGACTCTCGTGGCGTTTGCAGCGACCATCGCTTCCCCTACAGAAAGAGGACGTGTCGTTGGCATTGTAACAAGTGGGATTGTTATTGGCATACTTCTCGCACGTACTTTTGCTGGTATATTGACAGATGTTGCGGGATGGCGTTCTGTATATCTATTTTCTGCTGCGCTCATGCTTTTGATGGTTTTTATGTTTATGAAGATGTTGCCCAATGTTGAGCGCGAGGTAAAATCGCTATCCTACCCTCAGTTGATTAGATCGGTGCTTGCTTTGTTTATTCAAGAACGAACGTTACGCGTTCGCTCCGTTCTAGCTATGCTGATTTTTGCTGATTTCAGCATTTTGTGGACTTCACTAGTACTGCCACTTAGTACACCGCCAATTGCTCTATCTCATAGTGCAATTGGCGCATTCGGTCTTGTAGGCGTGGCTGGAGCCTTAGCTGCGGCACGGGCAGGGAAATTGGCCGATCAAGGTTACGGACAACGAACGACAGGTATTGCTTTAGCTCTATTATTGATTTCATGGTTGTTCATCAGTTATATAGAGCAGTCATTAATCGCGTTAGTGATAGGGATAGTTCTACTTGATTTGGCCGTACAGGCAATACATGTCACGAATCAAACCATGATCCTTCCATTGCATACAGAAGCACGGAGTCGACTTACTGCTGGATATATGGTGTTTTATTCTATCGGCAGTGCTGGTGGTTCAATTGCTTCGACTCAAATATACGCACACTTTGGCTGGGGAGGGGTTTCCTTACTCGGAGCCTCTGTCAGTGCTTTCGCTCTTCTTTTTTGGGCTATGACCAGACGAGTTAAGATTTCATGAAATAAACGTGTGTTAGTCAATATGAGAAACACGTTACTACCATAAAGGAAATGATTAATTTTTTTGACTTAAAATCTAATTGGACTAGGAGAGATGACAAATGGAAATAGGTATTACGTCTTTTGTAGAAACGAAACCAGATGTACATAGTGGTGAAGTGATAAGTCACGCACAGCGATTGCGTGAAGTTGTTGAAGAAATCGTTCTTGCTGATCAAGTAGGACTTGATGTGTTTGGTGTTGGTGAGCACCATAGGAAGGATTATGCAGCATCCTCTCCAGCGATGGTTCTATCAGCCGCGGCACCACAAACGAAAAAGATACGGCTCGCGAGTGCAGTAACTGTGCTTTCTTCAGCTGATCCTGTGCGCGTTTTTCAGGATTTTTCCACACTGGATGGCATTTCAAATGGACGCGCAGAGATTATGGCGGGTCGTGGTTCCTTTATCGAATCTTTTCCATTGTTTGGCTATAACTTGAAGGACTATGAAGAACTGTTTGAAGAACATTTGGACCTACTGCTCAAAATACGTCAGTCCGAAAAAGTGACTTGGGAAGGCGGACATCGACCAGCAATCAATAATTTAGGTGTGTATCCAAGACCTGTTCAAAATCCTTTACCGATATGGGTTGGTAGCGGTGGAAATCAGGAGTCTGCTATCCGTGCCGGTTTTCTGGGATTACCACTTATGCTGGCGATTATTGGTGGTAGCCCAATGCACTTTGCACGAATTGTACAGCTATATAAGAAAGCGGCGGCTCACGCTGGTCATGATGTATCAAAACTTCAGGTGGGATCTCATTCGATTGGATTTGTTGGAGAGAATACGGAATTGGCAGCAGATACATTTTTCCCGTCCACTCAGGCAGGCATGAATAAACTTGGCAAAGAGCGGGGTTGGCCTTATTATGATCGTTCCAGCTTTGATGCTGCACGAAGTTTTGAAGGGGCGTTGTATGTTGGTGATCCAGATACAGTCGCCGAAAAAATCATACATCTTCGTAAGCATGTAGGGATTACACGCTTTATGATGTATGTACCATTAAGTACCATGCCACATGATCAGGTCATGCGTGCCATAGAATTGCTTGGAACAGAAGTTGCCCCTCGTGTAAGAGAGGAAATTGCCAAATGGGAAGCTGAAGGAGAACAGGAGACGCATCTATTCCGTTAATTATTCCATAAGGATTGCATCAAGTCTCATTATTTAACTGGAGGAATTTATATGAAAATTGACAGCCGAGTATTACCAGAATTAAAACAGGCTTTCTCACAATTTCCAGGTTTTCAATTAGAGGGGGATCTAGAGGCGAGTCGAAGTCTCTTGTCGAATCCACATTTGGAAAAATCAGAGCTTGTACACATGACCAAGCGAATGATTCCTGGCGCTGCTGGCGAGATGTTAGTTAAAATTTACGAACCCGTTGAGAACAATCTTGATAAACTTCCAGCTATGCTGTGGATTCACGGTGGCGGATACGTAATGGGACACCCCGATATGGACGATGTTTTGTGTGAACGCTTTGTTCAGAATGCTAAATGCGTTGTTGTGTCTGTCGATTATCGACTTGCTCCCGAACATCCTTATCCAGCGGCTATCGAAGATTGTTATGCAGGCTTGGTTTGGATGACAAATGAGGCAGACTCGCTGGGCATTGATGTGAATCGAGTTGCGATCGCCGGTGCAAGTGGAGGCGGTGGACTAACAGCAGCGCTTGCGTTAATGGCTCGGGATAAAGGAGGTCCATCTATTATATTCCAGATGCCGCTGTATCCGATGCTTGACAACCGCAACATAACACCATCAAGCTATGAGATTACAGAAGAACACGCAACATGGAATAGAGCAAACAATTTGACGGCTTGGAGTATGTACTTGGGCAAGGAGAAAGATTCCAACGAGCTATCTTCCTATGCCGTACCTTCGAGAGCAGAAAACTTAGCCGGGCTACCGCCAACTTATACATGTGTAGGTCAACTCGATTTATTTCGAGATGAAACCATTGAATATGTAACACGACTTGCACAAGCAGGAGTAGACGTTGAATTTCACCTCTACCCCGGCTGCTTCCATTGCTTTGAAGTATTTGTGCCTGAAGCCGTAGTAAGTCAGCGTGCCAGTCAGAATTATTTTGATGCGATGGCACGGGCACTTCATCCATAATTTATCTTAGCTCAGTCATCAGGGTGTTCAACTGAAGGCATGAGTGATAGCTCTAGGTTTATTCGATGAGCAAAGATTACAGGACGAAGTACAAATAGTGCTACCATATACTTTGAATTTTGCCCCTTACTCATTGATTAAAAAACAGTAAATACTTCAAAGTTTGAATAGCTAACCAAGGTTTCAAAATAGTGTGCCAGCAATTCAACCTTTTTACTGGGGTTACGATCATAAGCATAATCAACACTTTGGAGCGGATTTTTTCGTAAGGCGAGTTACTTTTTTAATCGTATTCGTACTAAACAGCAGCAGGAAACGGCGATAGACTGCATCCTTAGCTGGATATTCATTTCAAGCTCGAAAAAAATAGAATTAAGTTCTTTTGGTAGTTGATGATATTGGTTATTTTGATGTATCGTAGTTAAGGCACCTCTTCTGTGGTAGTGATTTCTAGGCAATCTCACTATACCAAAGAACGAGGTGTTTTTTCATTTTACTCAAGTTGTCAAGTACACAATTGATAGACTCTAAATTCAATATAGCTAAAGCTTCCCACTTATTTTATAGGTGCGAAAGTTGGTTCTGTTGCAAAGTTTTTTACAGATAGAAAGTTAGGATGGGGTATAGCTGAATTCTATACAATTGTGAGTAATTGCTGTAATTCATTGGGTTCTGGTGCAAAAAATCTCTTAAACTTGGACATACTGATATTACTACTCTATAAAAGGTGTGTGATCAGTATGGAAAAGGAGAATTTGTTTAAATGGAAGCATTATCAGTCTGAACTAATCTTATTAACAGTAAGGTGGTACCTACGGTACAATTTGAGCTTTCGTAACCTGGTGGAAATGATGGAGGAAAGAGGATTATCAATTGCTCACACAACGATTATGCGCTGGGTTCATCAATATGGACCTCAATTAGAAGGCATACAACTAAGACAAGTTAGATATCTCAATAATATAGTGGAACACAGGATCATCGTTTTATTAAGAAACGCGTGCGTTCTATGTTGGGGTTCAAGTCATTTAAAACAGCAACCTCTATATTGAGTGGTGTTGAAGCCATGCATATGATGAAAAAAGGACAACTTCACCGACAGGTGAAGTCTATCCAAAAAGAAGTTGAATTTGTACATAACTTGTTTGGAATTACATCATAATCTGGAATTGAACAGAATGTGTAGGCTCTATGTCTCTATTAAATGATTTTTGCACCAGAATCCCCCATAGCTCTCGAAGTCTACGGACTTAAAACGAGAAGATTCTTAGTCTTCTGCCAGTCACCGAATGTAAAGCGCGTAGCTAAGGATAGTTAAAAAATTATATGATGCGGTGGCTTGGAAAAGGTTGAGGATAGTCTTTACCTTGAAAGAAGGAACTTTACCATTTGTTTTTTTCATTTCTCTCTATTGGAGATGTGAACTATGGATGATAGTTTTATAAAACATATTTTTTGAATTATTTAATACAAATATATATAATTATATTAATACATAGATGTCAACTTATTAAAAATGGGGAAAGAAAAATGAAGATTAAATTTGATGTGGTTAAGGATGAAAATTTTGATTTTACTTTATTAGAAACGAGATTACTGAAAACTTTTAAAGAGGTGGATAGTGAAGCAATAATTGAAAAGATTGAAGATGAAATTTTTGAAAAAGATAATATGAAAACCCATTTAGCGGAGATTACTATTAATGTTACAGGAAAGAATATTGGATATAGATCAGTTTCAGCTAGTATATTTATTGTTCTAGAAAGTTTATCAATAAAGCTATTCAATATTAATATTAGTATACATTAAACATCCAAAACTGGTTCTTTTTCTTTGTTATATAGAAATTACACATTAAACCAGTGAACATTCTAATAAGACAAGCATATGATGGATCGTGGGACGAGTTATCATATGAGGTGAAACTTGGAGTGCCATACTTACTTGTTGAAGAGTACCTAATGGCGGGTACTCTTTTTATTGCACCTTTTGACAAGGACAAGAATATATTGAATTATGGGACAAGTTCTTCGTGTCACATTCAATACTCATAGGAAAACCCTTATCACACATTTTAGCATCTACTGACGTGGATGCTCTTTTTTATTGAACAAAATGGACATTTGAATAGATAATGCCTTTCTTAAAATAACCTTAATTAAAACATAGTTTTGATAATATATGGAAAATAAATGGTACAATTTTCTGGTATAACCTAAATAA
The DNA here is from genome assembly GCF_042796455.1 of Bacillus sp. NPDC057893. Classification (NCBI taxonomy): domain Bacteria; kingdom Bacillati; phylum Bacillota; class Bacilli; order Caryophanales; family Bacillaceae; genus Bacillus; species Bacillus sp. NPDC057893. The sequence goes on from NZ_JBHVNG010000001.1 coordinate 1,593,979, forward strand.
AATTTATTTTAGAAAAGGGGTAGAAGGGAAATGTTCCAGAAGTTCAAGTTTTATTTAATGAGCATTTTAATTAGTTCAATGTTAGGCGGAATTATTATAGGTGCTAATTTCTTGGTCCATAACATATATAATTTAGTTGCAGGTAAAGAATATCATTTTAATATGTGGTCTTCTATTATTATATTTAGTGTTGTATTTATTTCGGGTTTCTCGTACGCGCTGAAGAAGGGGCCAGATATATTTGTTAATGATTAAACCAATAGCAATTATCGTAGGCGCTGCCGTGATCTGGGTGGCGTCTTGTTTGTTGTTAAGGGATGATAATTGGTGAAATAGACTTGCAATTTGAAGAGTAAATACGAATATTATTATTCTAAAATGCAAAATATAGACTAGTAAACAAGCTGTTTTTGTTTTTTAGCATAGAATATGATGAATCCTAGAGTTGAGAGGAGGTAATCATATTTATGGGATGTAATTGTAATTTCAGACATTGCAGAGATTGTAATAGATTTTGGGATGATTTAATGTTTTGCAGACGCAGAAATAGAGATTGTGATGACCGACGTTGTAGACGTGACCGTGACTGCGATTGTGATGAATGTCGTCGCAGACGTAATCATGATCGTGACTGTGATCGCGATAATCGTCGAGATTGGTAAAGTCCTTTGAATGAGTGCGTTTCTTTACAGCGCTCTTTTTTTTGTTTATGGGTTTTCTAAATTAATACTTATTAAATAAGAAGAATGTAGTTGCAATTCGATTTAAGGTCTAACAAAACAAACGAACACAACTAACGAAAATAAAGGTTTACGCATTAGCTAGGAGGCCAATGCGTAAATAAGTGTATGAGCATGTCCACATACCTTATGGAATGGTAGCCTAGCTCTTTACTTCTGTTGATGCTTCTAAACAGATACATAACTGAGTTAAAGAGGTTTTAGCGACATTTTGGTTCATCCATACACATAAAGCGACTAAATCTTTTGCTTGGTATTTACTGGTTCGTTGCACAAAACCAACATCTCTAGCAAGAGTTTGTAAGATATTTGGGGATAAAAAGCTTTGAATTTCTTGAGCAAATAATTGTAATTCATCAGATACAGAAATAGACATACAAAAACGCCATCCTTTCCTATGATTCTACAGAAAGCATAGCGTATTTTTATATTTGTGAGATAGTTTTAGAGACAAAAATAATAGAAATGGAAAAAAAGAAAGGACAAACGCAATCTATATACGTCTTAATGCAAAATATATATTTCGTTAATATTGATTATAATTTAATATATAGAATATAAGATGGAAAGTATAAAGATTATCTTTACAAACGGGGTGTATTTAATGTCAGTAAGCAAAATAAAAATTGCAAGAACAGAAAAGGGGCTAACTCAACAAGAATTAGCTGTGCTTGTAAATGTTACTCGACAAACCATTGGTCTTATTGAACTTAATAAATATAATCCATCTTTAAAGCTTTGCATTGATATAGCTAAATCACTCGATAAAACTTTAGATGAATTATTTTGGGAGGGAAAATAGAATGGAAAAACTAAAAAATTTGTTTTCACTCAGTACACATTCAGATGAAAGAATTCAGCAAATTGAAATGAAAATTTGGGCCCAATCTGGAATTGTGGTTTTATTGCTAGCCTTCATAGATTTAATAATAAGGGGCGTATACTTACAAAGACCGTTTCTAGAATGGGCTACAGCTCTTGGTATAATTATCTGTTATATGGTATTCTTCTTTATTAGATCCATTTTAGCTGGTGTTTACGAACCAGAAATCGATAACAAAGAAAAATTAAAACAAACATTAAAAGATAAATTATCTTATACCCTTATTTTATCTTTTACTGGTGTAGCCTACACTACATATAATAATCAATTACCTCAAGACATTGTTGGATGGATGTTAGTATGTTTAAAGTTCATTTTACTTGTTACTATCTTGTTTGGTATTCAATATTTTCTTACTAAATTAGTATGGAATAAATCCAATAAAATTCAATAAGTATAGAAAAAAAGCTTATCTTTTAGCACTTAATGATAAGTTTTTTTATTGTTTTCTCCATCTCTTTTTCGTTTTAGGGGGTATTTTGTTTTGATAGCTTGATAGCTTGATAGCGATGTGGCGGGACCCCGTTTATAACTATGTGTTAGTTCTATCCTAGTATTAGGCTCAAAACGTATAAAAAGACACTACTTAAAGTGTCTTTTTATACGTTGACATGTTATTTAAGAAAATGTAGTGATTAATCAGATGCTTCTCGATTAATATTAGTATAACATCAATATAGAAGATTTTAAATGCAATTATACATATATCTTGATTTTTATATATTTATTAGTCTGCTCTAAAACTCAATTACTAAAATTTTCGGTTACCTTATTTTTGTATTTATACTATAATTTAACCGATAAATAGTATTAAAGGAGCTTTTAAAGATATGGAGATGGCAAATTGACATAAACTAATTGAAGAAAAGAAACAAGAACTAATTAAACTTGTAGAGAAGTATGGTTTTACTCATAAGCAAGTTTTGTATTTAAGTCAAGACATTGATATATTAATTAATAATTTTATATATATACACAATAAATGTGAATGAAATTACAGTTTATATAGGGGTCTCACCACATCGCTATCAAGCTAACAAAATAAAATCCCCCCTAAAATGAAAAAATACGCTATTCTTTCTGTAGAATCATAGGAAAGGATGGCGTTTTTGTATGTCTATTTCTGTATCTGATGAATTACAACTATTTGCTCAAGAAATTCAAAACTTCTTATCTCCAAATTTCTTAAGAGATCTTGCTAGAAATGTTGGTTTTGTGCAAAGAACCAGTAAGTACCAAGCAAAAGATTTAGTCGCTTTATGTGTATGGATTAGTCAAAAAGTCGCTAAAACCTCTTTAACTCATTTATGTAGCTGTTTAGAAGCATCAACGATTTAATGCCACAGCCGTGCAATTCCTACAACAAGTGTTAGCCGAACTTCTCAAACAAAAGTTATCTTCAACTAAGATGCTCACTTCT
>NZ_JBHVNG010000002.1:0-598684 GCF_042796455.1 Bacillus sp. NPDC057893
CACACCCGTTCCCATACCGAACACGGAAGTTAAGCTCTCTAGCGCCGATGGTAGTTGGGACCTTGTCCCTGTGAGAGTAGGACGTTGCCAGGCAAAATGGAGGATTAGCTCAGCTGGGAGAGCACCTGCCTTACAAGCAGGGGGTCGGCGGTTCGATCCCGTCATCCTCCACCATATATGTCGGAGGGGTAGCGAAGTGGCTAAACGCGGCGGACTGTAAATCCGCTCCTTTGGGTTCGGCAGTTCGAATCTGCCCCCCTCCACCATTTCTTAATTATTGGGCTATAGCCAAGCGGTAAGGCAACGGACTTTGACTCCGTCATGCGCTGGTTCGAATCCAGCTAGCCCAGCCATTAAGAGCCATTAGCTCAGTTGGTAGAGCATCTGACTTTTAATCAGAGGGTCGAAGGTTCGAATCCTTCATGGCTCACCATTTTCTTGAAAAAATATGCGGGTGTGGCGGAATTGGCAGACGCACCAGACTTAGGATCTGGCGCCTTTGGCGTGGGGGTTCGACTCCCTTCACCCGCACTTTTAATAAAATATCTCATACATGTCTTGCGGAAGTAGTTCAGTGGTAGAATACAACCTTGCCAAGGTTGGGGTCGCGGGTTCGAATCCCGTCTTCCGCTCCAATTTTCAATATGACATGCCGGGGTGGCGGAACAGGCAGACGCACAGGACTTAAAATCCTGCGGTGGGTGACCACCGTGCGGGTTCGACCCCCGCCCTCGGCACCATATGCGCCCGTAGCTCAATTGGATAGAGCGTTTGACTACGGATCAAGAGGTTAGGGGTTCGACTCCTCTCGGGCGCGCTTTTATTAACGGGAAGTGGCTCAGCTTGGTAGAGCACCTGGTTTGGGACCAGGGGGTCGCAGGTTCAAATCCTGTCTTCCCGATTTTCCAAAAAACATGGGGCCTTAGCTCAGCTGGGAGAGCGCCTGCCTTGCACGCAGGAGGTCAGCGGTTCGATCCCGCTAGGCTCCACTTTATTTTTTATATGTCGGAGGTATACCCAAGTTCGGCTGAAGGGATCGGTCTTGAAAACCGACAGGCGGCGAGAGTCGCGCGGGGGTTCGAATCCCTCTACCTCCTCCATTTTTTTAAAAAAGTGGTTTAGTTACATATAAAAATGAATAAGATATTAATTTTTTCCTTCATGGAGGTATACCCAAGTTCGGCTGAAGGGATCGGTCTTGAAAACCGACAGGCGGCGAGAGTCGCGCGGGGGTTCGAATCCCTCTACCTCCTCCATTTATTTTTAAAACATAATATCGTCGCGGGGTGGAGCAGTACGGTAGCTCGTCGGGCTCATAACCCGAAGGTCGCAGGTTCAAATCCTGTCCCCGCAACCAATGGTCCCGTGGTGTAGTGGTTAACATGCCTGCCTGTCACGCAGGAGATCGCCGGTTCGACCCCGGTCGGGACCGCCATTTTATGTTGGCTCGGTAGCTCAGTCGGTAGAGCAGAGGACTGAAAATCCTCGTGTCGGCGGTTCGATTCCGTCCCGAGCCACCATTTTTTTATTTTTTTTTATTTATGCCGGCTTAGCTCAATTGGTAGAGCAACTGACTTGTAATCAGTAGGTTGGGGGTTCAAGTCCTCTAGCCGGCACCATTTAGGGGCATAGTTTAAAGGTAGAACTGAGGTCTCCAAAACCTCCAGTGTGGGTTCAATTCCTACTGCCCCTGTAAATTATATGGGCCTATAGCTCAGCTGGTTAGAGCGCACGCCTGATAAGCGTGAGGTCGATGGTTCGAGTCCATTTAGGCCCACCATATATTCCGCAGTAGCTCAGTGGTAGAGCTATCGGCTGTTAACCGATCGGTCGTAGGTTCGAGTCCTACCTGCGGAGCCATGGCCCGTTGGTCAAGTGGTTAAGACACCGCCCTTTCACGGCGGTAACACGGGTTCGAATCCCGTACGGGTCATAAAAAAAGAGTCAGCATATTGCTGACTCTTTTTTATTATGTATAAGCCTCTTTTTATCACCTTATTTTCCTCAAATAAATAAAGGGATTTAGGAAAAGCTATGGTATGTATTAAAAGGAGGAGATGAAAAATGACACAAGTTAGAGAACTTATGAGTACTCATATCGTACATTGTACACCATTAGACAATGTATATGAGGCGGCTGTAAAAATGAAGGAAGAATCGGTTGGATTGATTCCTGTTATTGAAAATAAACAAGTTGTTGGGCTTGTTACTGATCGAGACTTAGTTGTTCGTGGGATTGCTGAAAAACATCCTGGATCTAATCAAATTACAAATGTAATGACAACAAACATTGTTTCAGTTTCTCCAGATGATTCTATTGAAAAAGCTACAGAATTAATGGCACAATATCAAATTAGACGGTTACCGGTAGTTGAGAGCGGTCAACTCGTTGGGATGCTAGCACTAGGTGATTTAGCTATAAGAAAATCAGCAGATGATCAAGCAGGGTTTGCTTTAAGTGAAATCTCGGAGCATACGGAATAAATTATGTATAAAGATCAGATACATCATTCTAGTATATATGGATTAAACTAATATGTTAGCGTGATGTATCTAGGGCATTATATAATAAGTATAGAGTCAATATTTTTGACAGTTTTTTTAAATTTGTCATTCCTAATTTTTAATAAGAGAAAAAATGATATACTGAGAGATATAAGTATTATGATAGATTTTGAATATAACAATATTTATCATTAATGATGTAATAATGAATTAATATTTCCTACGTAGATAAAGTGAAACTTTAATTATTGGGGGAGGTTGTCCATCCCCCAATAATTATTAGTTGAACCAATCGGGCTTTTATGGGCAGTTTTATCTCCCACCTAACTTCCTCGCATTCGCAGAATTTTGAGGTGGGAGTCTTACTGTCTGAAAATAGCGGGATAAAAAGGGAAGGGGAATTATATGAGGGCTGTACAGGGCGATCCAAATTGGAATTTGGTTACAGATACATATATAGAACCAAATAATTTCGCTGAGTTATTTTCTTTGCTTGTACCTTGTCATCCAAAAGGTGAAGGGAAAGAGCGAACTATATTAGTATGGAAAGAAAAAGAATTTTATAAAGAAGAAAATTTAGCGGCATTTATCGTATATGGCATGAATAAAGTAAAGAATTTACCGCAGTTTCATAAAGATGGAATTCCAACTCTAGTACGTATTCTTCGTTTATGTCAAGAGATTGGTTGGTATGAAGAGGCAAATGCTTTTATGATAACCCAAGGGCTAGATGAATTTGTCCAAACTTCATTGGAGTATGAAACATGGGATCTTTTGACGAAAGCAGTTGCTTTAAACTATTTAATTATTAAATATCGTATTGGTGAATTAACAGCTGAGGATGTAGAAATTTGGGATCGAGTTAAATTTAATGAGAAATGTATAACCGATTGCAAACATCTATTATCTCATAAAGAAGTATTGGAATTTACATTCTTTTATATATGTAAGCGAGCGAAAACACTATCAAAAGAGCAATTAAATGGTGATATGATGAGTCTAGCAATGCATTGTAATACTTTTGTGTATGATTTATATACACATGATTTATTACGAAAGTATCGTAAGTGTACAGACTTCCTATCATATTATGGACCTAGTCAAGCAGTTTTAGCTTGTCAAAGAGCTGTACTTTCACAAATTTCTGATCGATTAGACCCTTTAAAGACAACTCATGTAGATGATTATTTATATGTGATGAAAGAAATGATGGAGCATATGACGATAGGGGTAATGGATCGGTATGGTCATTTTATTGGAAAGTTACTATCATATGTACCATTTTTCGAAATGATCCAAGTTCCACAGCATGCATATTATTGTGAAGAATTACTGTATATTTGTAAGGGAATTGAATACAAAGAAGAACTACTACGCAATTATATATTTATACAATTACATGATTGTTTACCATCATTCTTTAAACTATTTCTTAAAAATAAGCGTTATGCAACGATTCATGATATTCTTTTCTATTGGTGCGACGATGAACAAAGAATGAGCTTAGAGAAAAAATATAATCTTAGTTTTATTTATGAAAAATATGCTTGTGGATAAACCGTATTTTACATATTAAAAATTAATATAAATTAAAAAGGATCTCAAGTTTATGTGAGATCCTTTTTTGTTAGTAAAACAAGGAGAAAGTAACTAAGATAAGAAATAACATTCCATAAAGGAGAAATTGTGAAGTATAACTTCCTTGTATACCAAAAAAAGTATTCATTTTTTCATATAAATTCAATATATATTTCATTGGATTATCTTTGAAAGATTGGTACACAGTGTCTCCTCTTTCTAAGCTTCTTGTTCATGTTTTTGGTTATTAGGAACATTAACGTATCTAGCTAGGAATAATAAAACACCTATAAAGAATACAGGAAGTACAGTAGATAAATAAAAACCATTACTAATTATATTTGTTATAAGAGCACTCAAAAGAAAAATTGCATTATAAATATGGGCAATTTTTTGTTTTAGCCGCATTTGTAATGCTTCCATAATGATTTCTAAAGCAACAAAAGCAATAATAATAGATAAAAATACAGTGTTCGTATTATAAATGATTAAACAACAGATTAAACCTAAAAAGGCCAGGTATTCAATAAAGAGAGGTATATTGCGTGGCATATAATTTACCTAACTAAATATGGCAGTGGGTTTACTGCATTTGTTTTTTCAAAATTCCATTCCCCATTATGTAATTCAAAATGAAGATGTTGCCCGTATGAATGACCTGTATTTCCCATATGACCTACTAATTGTCCAGTTTGTACTTGATCACCAGCTTGTACAGTACGATCCTTCATATGAGCATAAACTGTTGTATATAATTTCCCATTTATTTGATGGGTGATGAACACGACATTGCCGTAGCTAGCCGAATAATAAGATTTCACAACCTTACCCGCAGCAGCAGCTTGAATAGAGACATTTCCTTGTGCTGCTATATCTATACCATAATGCATTTGCTCCCAGCGCATATCAAAAGTGGAGCTGATTTTTCCTTGAGTAGGGAATTTGAAAACTGCTGGAATTGATGCAGGTTGAGCTGTTTTAGCTTGTGCTTGATTTTGATTTTGCACTACATAGTGTTTTGCTACATATCCGTATCCTGTGCCAAAACGAATTTTATACCAAGTACCTACCGTTTCTACTACTTGTACTTGTGTACCATTTTGTAATGAGCCAAGTAGAGTGCCACTTGTGCTAGCATTGCTACGTACATTTAATTTTGGTGTTGCAACAGTATAAGAAGGAGAACCTTGTACAGTTACACCTTTTACTAGAGGTGTGGATCCATTAGATACAAATGTTTTTTGGACGTAACCAATTTGCCCGTTATGTAATATTTTGTACCAATCTCCTTGTTCACCTTGAATGGTAATGAATTGACCATTTGGTAATATATCTAGAATAGAAGACTCTGTATTAGGTTCAGAACGAACGTTTAATGCGTTTGCATTTACGATATATTGATTCTTTGGTTGAACATTTTTTTTGAATAGAATTGCATCTTTTTTCATATAGCCTGTTTTGTTGTTAACAGATACTTTATACCAATCTTGAGTTGTCTCAAGAATAGTAACAGGGCTATTAAATCGAATGTTATCAATTATTGCACTGTCTGCATGGTTATTTTGATGTAGTGCAACGTTATCAATTTTTACATATCCAGTTTTTACTGTAGATGGTTGCTTAGCAGCTGCTGTTTGTATATCGGATTCTCCCATAGAAGGAAGTAAAGAAGCAATTGCGATAGTAGTTGCTGTTAAAGCTGTAGCTTTCATATTCATGTAATAAAGACCTCCTCTAGTTGTATAGTTGTAATTTTATTATAGTATAAAGATATAATATAGTGGGTGTATTCACATAAATGTAATATGAAATCAATATAAATAATGTTAGAAGAGAGGTTCATATATAAATATTGTATATATCATTTGTGGGGTCGCATTTATATTTGTTTAACACGTTAATATTTAATTCGCAATTAAGAAAATTAAAACAGTTGATGATGTCTTATAGCGGTGTTATACTGACAGTGATAATTTTATAGTTTGCTAGGAGGGCTGGTGTTGCCAGCTGAGAGTAAGACCTTAAGTCTTTGATCCTTTTTATTACCTGATCTAGATTATGCTAGCGTAGGGAAGCAATTCGGACACTAACAATGAGTCCCCGTTTCTTTGCGTATAGAAACGGGGCTTTTTTATTTAAAAATTTCATATTAACACCACTAGGGGTGCTTTTCGTGCTGAGAGAGGAATAATCCTTAACCCTTACAACACCTGATCTAGATAATACTAGCGAAGGGAAGTGGAACAACGAATAAATTATAATTTTATTTGCTGTAACCACTTCTTATATACAGAAGTGGTTTTTTTATTGAGATAAATAGATATATAGGAAGGGGAATTATTAATGAAATTTTGTGAAAGATTATTTGATACGGTGCAGCCTGTTTGGAAGAAAAGTCATAATCATCCGTTTGTAGTAGGTATGGGGGATGGTACGTTGGAAAAAGACAAATTCCAGTACTATATTATTCAAGATTATTTATATTTGTTAGATTATGCAAAGCTATATGCAATTGGGGTTGTAAAGGCAACGAATCCACAAGTTATGGCAAAATTTGCAGAGCAAATTGATGGGATTTTAAATGGTGAAATGACGATTCATAAACAGTATGCAAAAAGACTTGGCATTTCTGCACAAGAGATGGAATCTGCGAAACCATCTGCTAAAAATTTAGCCTATACAAATTACATGATGTCTGTATCTCAAAATGGCACACTTGCAGAATTAATATCAGCTTTACTTCCATGTATGTGGAGTTATTGGGAGATTGGAAAGCGTTTAAATGATATTCCTGGAGCAGGAGATCATGAGTTCTTTGGAGAGTGGATTCAAGGATATAGTTCTGAAGAATACGGTAACCTTTGTATTTGGTTAATAGATTTATTAAATGAAATGGCAGTTGGAAAGTCAGAGAAAGAGCTAGACCGATTAGAGGAGATTTTCTTATATTCCAGCCGATTTGAATATTTATTCTGGGATATGGCTTATCGTAAGGAGATGTGGGGTTTTGAGGAGCAAGAACATACTACAGTTTCATAATGTTTCCTTTCATTATGATGAGAAACCAATCATCAGTGAATTAAATGCTTCTATACAAGATAAAGAGTTTGTAAGTATTATCGGACCGAGTGGATGCGGGAAAAGTACTTTATTTCGCCTTATTACAGGCTTAGAAGAGGCAAGTACTGGACAGATAGAGCTGACAGAAACAAAGAGTCATCCTGTAGGGTATATGCCCCAAAGAGATATGCTCTTGCCGTGGAGGACGATTATTGAAAATGCGGCCCTGCCGCTAGAGTGCCAAGGAGTGCAGAAGAAAGAAGCGCAAGTAAAAGCGAAAGAACTGTTACATAAATTTGGTTTACAAGGGTACGAGAAAAAATATCCGAAAGATTTATCTGGCGGTATGAGGCAACGCGTATCTTTTATCCGAACTTTATTAACAGGCGGGGAGATATTATTGTTAGATGAACCTTTTAGTGCATTGGACGCTTTAACGAAGGCATCTTTGCAAGAATGGTTGTTTGAACAATGGAAAGAGTGGGAAAAAACAATTTTATTTATCACTCATGATGTTGAAGAAGCACTGTTTCTTTCTAATCGAATTTTGGTTGTAGAAAATCAACCGATAGCAACTTTAACTGAGCGAATTGTGCCGCTTGATCGTAACCGAACAAGAAAAGATTTATATAAGCCTGAAGTGTTAGCGCTTAAAGAAGATCTCCTTAGTATGTTACAAAGGCAGGTACTCGTATGATGAATCGCTTGAAGGAGCTATTACCTGCCCTCATATTAAGTGGAATTTTACTTGCTCTGTGGGAAGTAGGAGCAAGAATTGTAGATGAGATGTACATTTTGCCATCACCGTCTGCAATTGTAATGAAGATATGGGTGCTGAAAGATATATTATTTACGGTTCATTTACCTGCAACGTTGTACGTCGTTTTAATAGGCGTTGTTATTTCTATCGTACTGGGCGTAGGGCTAGCAATGTTAATGAATGCGAGTACGTGGATGGAAAGAGCATTTTATCCATTATTAGTAGCTTCTCAAACAATCCCGATTACAGCACTTGCGCCACTATTTGTTTTATGGTTTGGATATACCATTTGGAGCAAGGTTGTTGTTACAGTTTTAATTACGTTTTTCCCAATTGCGGTAAATACGTATGATGGACTGCGTAGTACGAAGAAAGAATGGGAGGAGCTCTTAGTTACGTACGGTGCAACAAAAAAAGATATTTTTCTAAAGCTAAAGTTGCCATCTGCTCTTCCTTACTTTTTCTCAGCGTTAAAAATTGCCGTTCCGCTTAGTGTTATCGGGGCAGCAATTGGAGAATGGCTAGGTGCACAAGCTGGGCTTGGATATTTCAGTAAAAGAATGATGACGCAGTTAGACGGAGCTGGTGTGTTTGCACCAATTGTATTGTTATCATTATTAGCTATTTTCTTCGTCATACTTGTTTCGATATTAGAAAAGAAATTTATTAGTTGGAGGAAACATTCATGAAATTATTAAAACGCATCTTTGTGTTTACGTTATTAGTTGCAATGATTGCAGGATGTTCGAGTAATTCAGCATCAGATAAGAGTAAAAAAGAAAAAGAAATAACGGTCATGCTTGATTGGTACCCGAATGCGGTACATAGCTTTATTTATACGGCAATTGAAAAAGGATACTTTAAAGAAGAAGGAGTAAAGGTGAATATTAAATTCCCTTCTAATCCGACTGATCCATTAACGCTAGCGGCAGCAGGGAAAGTGACAGTTGGTTTGTATTATCAGCCAGATGTTGTTATGGCCAGAGCAAATGAACAAATTCCAGTGAAATCAATTGGAGCTGTCGTACGTTCCCCATTAAATCATGTTGTATCGCTGAAATCGGCAGGTATTCAATCACCGAAAGATTTAGAAGGAAAAACAGTTGGATATTCTGGAACTCCTTTAAGTGAAGCATATTTAAAAACGATGATAAAAAAAGATGGTGGTAATCCAGATACAGTAAAAGTAGTTGATGTTGGATTTGATTTAGTACCAGCGTTAATTACGAAAAAAGTAGATGCTGTAACAGGAGCATACATTAACCATGAAGTACCTGTTATGCGTCATGAGGGACATGAACCAGCATACTTTAATCCAGCTGATTACGGAGTACCGAACTATCATGAGCTTGTGTTTGTAACGGGTGATAAAACGTTGAAAAAAGATAAAGAAGCATTGCAAGCCTTTTTACGTGGTGCGAAAAAAGGATATGATTTCATGAAGAAAAATCCGGATGAAGCATTAAATATTTTATTAAATCATCAAGAAAAAGAAAACTTCCCGCTAGTACCAGAAGTTGAAAAAGAAAGTATGAAAATTTTATTAGAGAAGATGGAAACGAAAGATGAGCCATTCTTATCAGATTCAAAAGAGTCATGGGAGAAGCAAAATAAATGGCTGAAAGAAAAAGGAATGACGAAAGAAATTGTTCCAGCCGATGAATTATTCGAAAACATTTTAAAGTAGGCGAATGAATATGAAAAATGAGCTCCATGTAATCTCAAATGGTCACATGCCATTCGAAGAGTTAGTGAATGTAGCGATGCAAATTGAGAGTGAGATTGATTATTTGCATATTCGTGAGCGTGAGAAAAGTACGAAGGAATTGTATGAAGGTGTGGAAAGTCTTTTGGGTAAAGGCTTTCCGGCATCAAAGATAGTGATAAATGATCGAATTGATATTGCTATTCTATTAAATATTCCGCGTGTGCAGCTAGGATATCGAAGCGCAGATGTAAGGTCAGTGAAAGAAAAGTTTTCTTATTTGCATGTTGGTTATTCAGTACATTTTCTAGATGAAGCGATAGTGGCATTTAAAAATGGAGCGGATTCCCTCGTTTACGGTCATGTATTTCCAACGACTTGTAAAAAGGATGTACCAGCAAGAGGATTAGAAGAAATTGCTCATATGGCAAGGTGCTTATCCATACCAATAACTGCAATTGGTGGAATCACTCCTGAAAATACAGGTGATGTTCTTGCAAATGGTGTAAGTGGCATTGCTGTTATGTCCGGGATTATAAGCAGTAGTAATCCGCATAGCAAGGCGAAATCTTATAAGGAATCAATAAGAAAGTGGGCGGAAAAACATGTGTAAGAAGTACGATGTAGCGATTATTGGCGGAGGTGTAATTGGTAGTTCAGTTGCACACTTTCTAGCAGAAAGAGGGCATAAAGTAGCGATTGTAGAGAAGCAAAGAATCGCATCTGAAGCTTCGAAAGCAGCTGCTGGTTTACTCGGTGTTCAGGCAGAGTGGGATGAATATGATCCGCTGTTTGAACTTGCTAGAGAAAGCCGTGCTATATTTCCACAACTTGCAGAAGTTTTACGTGAAAAGACAGGCATCGATATTGGGTATGAGGAAAAAGGCATTTATCGCATTGCCCAAAATGAAGATGAGAAGGAAAGAATTCTTCATATTATGGATTGGCAACAGAAAACAGGTGAAGATTCCTATTTTCTAACGGGGGACCATTTACGGGAAAAAGAGCCGTTTCTATCCGAGTCAATTATAGGAGCGGTATATTATCCGAAAGATGGTCACGTTATTGCGCCAGAGCTTACGAAAGCATTCGCACATTCCGCGGCATTTTCTGGAGCTGACATATATGAACAAACAGAAGTGTTTGATATTCGTATTGAGAATAATAAAGTGACTGGGATTGTTACGAGTGAAGGTGTAATCACATGCGAAAAAGTCGTTATCGCTGGAGGGTCATGGAGTACGAAATTACTACATTATTTCCATAGTGATTGGGGTACATATCCTGTTAAGGGAGAGGTTGTTGCAGTAAGAAGCAGGAAACCGCTCTTGAAAGCTCCTATTTTCCAAGAGCGGTTTTATATTACGCCGAAGCGCGGTGGCCGTTATGTGATTGGGGCAACGATGAAGCCTCATACGTTCAATAAATCTGTACAACCAGAAAGTATTACTTCCATATTAGAGCGTGCTTATACGATATTGCCTGCTTTAAAAGAAGCAGAGTGGGAAAGTACATGGGCTGGATTAAGGCCACAATCGAATCATGAAGCTCCTTATATGGGAGAGCATGAAGAAATAAAAGGTTTATATGCTTGTACTGGACATTATCGAAACGGTATTTTATTAAGTCCTGTTTCTGGTCAGTATATGGCTGATTTAATAGAAGGAAAGCAGGAGAATCATCTGCTAGATTCATTGCTTTCTAAATCGGTTTAGAAAGGGGATGGAAGTTTGAATTTGAAAATTAATGGTAATCAAATTGAAGTACCAGTGAGTGTGAAAACAGTAGCTGAGCTACTTACACATTTAGAATTAGATAACAGAATTGTTGTAGTAGAGCGTAATAAAGATATTTTACAAAAAGATGATCATAAAGATACATCAGTTTTTGATGGAGACCAAATTGAGATTGTAACTTTCGTAGGAGGCGGTTGATTATGTTAAACATTGGACCATTTTCATTTCATTCTAGACTTTTATTAGGAACAGGGAAATTCTCTGATTTTGATGTACAGCAAAAAGCAATTGACGTTTCTGAGGCTGAAATTTTAACGTTCGCAGTACGTCGCATGGATATATTTGATGCGAAGCAACCTAATTTATTAGAGAAACTTGATGTGAAAAAATATACGTTATTACCAAATACAGCAGGAGCAAAAAATGCTGAAGAAGCTGTTCGAATTGCGAAATTAGCAAAAGCTTCTGGACTTTGTGACATGATAAAAGTAGAAGTTATTGGTGATGATAGAACGTTATTACCTGATCCGGTAGAAACGTTAAAAGCATCTGAAATGTTACTTGAAGAAGGATTTATCGTTCTACCGTACACATCTGATGATGTTGTATTAGCGCGTAAATTACAAGAACTTGGCGTGCATGCCATTATGCCAGGTGCATCACCGATTGGTTCAGGGCTTGGTATTGTAAATCCATTAAATTTAAGCTTCATTATTGAACAAGCGACAGTACCTGTTATCGTTGATGCCGGTATTGGTAGCCCAGCTGATGCGGCATTTGCAATGGAATTAGGAGCAGATGGCGTGTTATTAAATACAGCAGTATCTGGTGCGAAAGATCCTATTAAAATGGCATCCGCGATGAAATTAGGTATTGAAGCAGGCCGATTAGGCTTTGAAGCGGGTCGTATTGCGCGCAAACGTTGTGCGACAGCGAGTAGTCCTTTAGAAGGAATGAGCGTAGTTGAATAATCGATATTCTCGCCAAGAATTATTTTCTCCAATTGGAGAAGAAGGACAACAAAAGATAGGAGAAAAGCATGTACTCATTATTGGTGCGGGTGCACTAGGTAGTGCAAATGCAGAGATGTTTGTAAGAGCAGGCGTTGGTAAGGTGACAATTGTTGACCGCGATTATGTAGATTGGAGTAATTTACAAAGGCAGCAATTGTATGCAGAGTGTGATGTAGAGAATAACCTTCCGAAGGCTGTAGCGGCAAAGAAGCGTCTGGAAGAGGTTAATAGTGAAGTAAGAGTAGAAGCTCTCGTTCAAGATGTAACGGCTGAAGAATTAGAAGAACTCGTTACAAACGTTGATGTAATCATCGATGCGACTGATAATTTCGAAACGCGTTTCATTGTGAACGATATATCGCAAAAATATTCTATTCCATGGGTTTACGGGGCATGTGTAGGAAGTTACGGCCTTTCTTACACAATTCTTCCTAGTAAAACGCCATGTTTATCATGTTTATTACAATCGATTCCGCTTGGCGGAGCGACATGTGATACAGCGGGGATTATATCACCTGCTGTATCTCTTGTCGTTTCTCATCAAGTAACGGAAACACTTAAACTGTTAGTAGAAGATTATGAATCGCTTCGAGATGGACTTGTATCATTTGATGTATGGAAAAATGAATATTCATGTATGAACGTGCAAAAACTTCGTAAACATAATTGTCTATCGTGCGGTGAGAATGCGTTATATCCATATTTAAATAAAGAAAACACATCGAAAACAGCAGTTTTATGCGGGAGAAATACAGTTCAAATTAGACCACCTTATAAAGAGGAAATGAATTTTGAACAATATAAAAAACTGCTGAATGACCGTGTGAATGATTTGAATGTAAATCCATACTTACTATCGTTTTCAGTTGAAGGAAAGAGATTAGTTGCCTTTAAAGATGGCCGTGTACTTGTACATGGAACGAAAGATATCAGCGAAGCAAAGACGATTTATCATCGCTATTTTGGATAGAAAAGGATGAGTGAGATGGAAGTGAATAAAGCTTTAACAATTGCAGGATCTGACAGCGGAGGCGGTGCTGGAATTCAAGCAGATTTAAAAACATTCCAAGAGCTTGGTGTGTATGGCATGACGGCTATTACAGCAATTACTGCTCAAAATACGCTTGGCGTTCAAGGGGTATATCCTGTTTCTTTAGAAGGAATTACGGAACAGCTGAATTCAATTGGTACGGATTTAACGCCAGATGCTGTGAAACTAGGGATGCTATTTAGCAGTGAAATTATTCAAATTGTCGCAGAACATATTAAGAAATTTGGCTGGAATAATATTGTGCTAGATCCTGTTATGATTGCTAAGGGCGGGGCATCATTATTACAACAAGAAGCAGTGCAAGCATTAAAAGAATATTTATTGCCACTAGCAACGGTTGTAACACCGAATGTTCCTGAAGCAGAAGTGTTAACTGGGATGGAGATTCATAATATAGAAGATAGTAAAAAAGCTGCAGAAGTGTTGCACGAATTAGGTGCTAAATATGTGCTTATGAAGGGCGGACATGCAGAATATCAAGGGAATGAAGTAATTGATTTACTCTTTGATGGAGAAGAGTTTATTGAATTTAGAAGTGAACGAATTCCTTCGAAGCAAACGCACGGAAGTGGCTGCACATTTGCTTCAGCAGTTACAGCTGGACTTGCAAAAGGATACTCAATTGAAGAGGCAGTTCAAGAGGCAAAACGATTTATTAGTATAGCAATTGAAGAGCCATTGAATATTGGTAGTGGCCATGGACCGACGAATCATTTTGCTTATAAAGTGAATAAGACACATGCATAAGTGAAAATTTAACCAGTGGGGCTATATCCCCACTGGTTATTAATGTTAATGATTAATAGGGGTTTAATATATGCTAGCAAATGTGATTGGTTCTTCTTGTTTAAATGCGTCCTTTAGATGAGTAAAGTATATAAAAGATGTGATGAGATTAATATTAAATATATAAAATAGGGAATCATAGCTTTCTTATTTTTACTTAAGTATTTACTATAAATTAATAACAAACAAGAAATTAAAAAAATGATTTCTAATGTAGTACGGAATTCAGTATAACCAGGAATAATAACTATAATCGCTAGAATGAATAGCAACGAATTACCTAGAATATTTATTATTTTGATAAAATTATTCTTTGTATCCTCGATCATATACCATCCTCTTTTCACTTTTAGTTTTTAATCATTTTTTTATTTAGTATTATTACAATACGACTAATGAAAATCCCTATTGAATACAAAAATTTTTATTGTTTACTTTTTCCAAATACAGGAGTAATATATCAGCCAGAATACATTTCTTGTAATACGCTGAGTCCAATTGTATGGAGCGGAGGAACCAATTTGTGCGTCGTCACTAGGGGTGAATCTTTCAATGTTGAAAGTAGGGCTACTCTCAAAGTCCGAATCCGACAGCTAACTTCGTAAGCGTCTTGAGAGAGGACGGTGCCATGATGGATATATCACTTCGTCGGTCTGATTAGTATAGGAGAATATCAATCTGTGTTGGAGTTCTTTTATGCTAAGGAGGATGAGGTACATGGAATTAACGCTTATTTGTGTTGGAGAAGAAAATAAGGTAAAGAGTTTAAGAGAGCTAGTAGCAGTTCAGCATGAGTTAATTATTTTTACAGCAAATGAAGAGCTAGCAGCTCAAGTTAGAAATTGTGGATTTGATTCGACTTATAGCTGTAATAAGGAGCAGGATTTTACTAGTATTTGCGAGCGGATTAAGAAAGTAATTTTATTAGGAGATGAGCTTCCGATAGTTAGCTTTTTCACAGAACGCATTCGTTTTTCTTTTCAAGCGCCTATTACTGTTGTTACAAAGAATAAACGCTATCCAGCCAGGCTCTATGAAACAATTGGAGCTAAATTTGTAGTGTTTACGAACTGTGATAATATTTCTTTTTTATTTTTTGAATAGGGCGGGGGAAACGAAGATGAGGGTATTGTTACTAGGAGATATTGCGAATCGTTGGGTGGTATCGGTAGAGCGAGTTCAAGAATTGGTAGTGCTCGATCCTATTTTTCCAAGGCCATATATAATATTGCCATCGAAAGATGCTTTATATTTAAAAACGGATATTATCGAATATGAGCAGCTACATGCAGAACTGTCACAAGTTTATATTCGGGGGAGAAATTTACGTGCATTTTTGCGTGGAGAATAAAGTGAAACTTTAATCAGTGGGAGTCTTACTGCTCACAAATAGCGGGATAAAGGTTGAATGAAAAAAGAGCGAATACTGAGTGCAACAAGCTATGCACTTCATGTAGTTCGCTCTTTTTATTTCATATTTAAAAGATCATTTTTATGAAAAAGAAAGAAAAGACAAGGAAATAGATGGAATTATATGAATAACACTTAATGTAAGCGTTTAAACAGCGGGATATTTTCTTATTTTCAGTAATTTGCCTCTTTACAAGTTAAATATAGAGGAGTATATTTACTCTCATAAATCATTCATGAAATTTCCAAAAAAAACCTAAAATCGCTGAGTTCCAGAAATGGAGCGGGGGAACCAATTTTGTGCATCGTCACTTGGGGTGAATCTTTCAGTTTTGAAAGTAGGGCTACTCTTTAGGCCCGAATCCGACAGCTAACCTCGTAAGCGTTTAGAGAGGAGGTTTACTTTGTGTAGTTCGTTTCGAACACTAAGTAGAGCTTAGTGTTCTTTTTTTGATGATTAGATGGAAAATTTTAACAGAAGAGAGGGGTAGTTATGTTAGATGTTGTAATGATCGGGATTTTTGTTGGGTTAGTCGCATCGATGGCAAGTCTTGCAAGTTGGTCAGATAAAGTTGTGAAAGAAGGGAAGCAATCATGATGATTGCCTTATCGGTTATTGTTGCAGCGATTACGGTGTACTTAGTATACGCATTATTAAATCCAGAAAAGTTTTAATTAGGGGGAATCATTCATTATGATTTGGGTTGCAGTCGTTATTACAATGCTCTTGTTTATTCTAGTAGCAAAGCCAATGGGGATTTATTTAGAGAAAGCCTTTCAAGGTAGCAAGAAGCTAGATAAAGTATTCGGGCCTTTTGAAAAACTTATTTTTAAAATTACGGGTGTAAAAGCATACAATCAAACGTGGAAGCAATACGCATTATCATTAATTTTGTTAAACGGATTTATGATTATCGTTGTTTATTTCATTTTCAGATTACAAGGTGTGCTGCCGCTAAATCCAGCGCATATTGCAGGGATGGAGCCTACGCTCGCTTTTAATACAGCAATTAGTTTTATGGCTGATACAAATTTGCAGCATTATAGCGGTGAAAATGGTTTATCTTATTTATCACAATTAATCGCCATTACGTTTTTAATGTTTGCAGCACCAGCAACGACGTTAGCGATTGTTATGGCATTTATAAGAGGGCTTGCTGGAAAAGAACTTGGGAACTTCTTCGTTGATTTTACGAGAGCTTTAACGAGAGTTTTTCTTCCAATCGCATTTGTTGCGGCGTTAGCCTTTGTCGCACTCGGTGTACCACAAACGTTAGACGGGGCAGTTACAGCACATACGATTGAAGGTGCAAAGCAAAGTATATTACGTGGACCAGTTGCATCATTCGTTTCAATTAAGGAACTTGGGAATAATGGTGGTGGTTTCTTCGGAGCAAACTCAGCGCATCCATTTGAAAATCCAGGACAAATTAGTAATATTTTGCAAATGATGCTTATGATGTTATTACCAACAGCACTTCCATTTACGTACGGAAGAATGGTAGGAAATAAAAAGCAAGGACGTATCCTTTTTGTATCACTGTTCATGGTCTTTTTACTAGGATTTATAACGATTACGACATCCGAATTACATGGAAATCCAGTATTGAACCAAACGGGTATCCAGCATGTGCAAGGAAGCACAGAAGGAAAAGAAGTACGATTCGGAACCGTATTTTCTTCACTTTACGCGACAGTAACGACAGCTGCTGAAACAGGAGCGGTTGATACGATGCATGATACGTTAACACCAATTGGCGGTTTAGTTCCACTCGTAAATATGATGTTGAATACAGTATATGGCGGCGTTGGAGCAGGCTTTATCAATATTATCATGTATGCAATTATTGCAGTCTTTATATCAGGATTAATGGTCGGACGGACGCCAGAGTTTTTAGGTAAAAAGATTGAAGGTAAGGAAATGAAATTAATTGCGGTAACGATATTATTCCATCCGTTGCTTATTTTAGGATTTTCAGCATTAGCTCTTTCAACAAGTTTAGGAACAGATGCCATTTCTCATTCCGGTTTTCACGGTTTAACGCAAGTTGTATATGAATACACATCGTCAGCTGCGAATAACGGGTCTGGATTTGAAGGTTTAGGGGATAATACGCCGTTTTGGAATATTACGACTGGTTTAGTTATGTTTTTAGGACGTTATTTCAGCTTAATTACGATGCTAGCTGTTTCTGCTTCACTGAAGGAGAAAACGGTCGTACCAGAAACAGTCGGAACATTCCGTACGGATAATAGTTTATTTGGTGGCATCTTCATCGGAACGATTGTAATTGTCGGTGCGTTAACATTCTTCCCGATGTTAGTATTAGGTCCAATTGCAGAATTTCTTACATTGAAGTAATGGAGGGTAAATGATGAGACCGGTAGTAGTAAAAGAAAAACAAGTGAACGAGTCACAAATACATGTTATAGAAGATGAGGTTAGACAAGCGAAAACGTTGGATCGTGATATCGTGACGCATGCGATGAAACAATCCTTTGCGAAATTGAATCCGAAAGTAATGATAAAAAATCCTATTATGTTCATTGTGGAAATTGGATTTATAATAACGTTACTTTTATCCTTTCTTCCAAGTAGTTCGAGTAGCGTACCAGGATGGTTTAATATAACAGTTTCTCTCATTCTATTATTTACAGTTTTATTTGCTAACTTTGCAGAAGCGTTAGCTGAAGGTCGTGGTAAAGCGCAAGCCGATTCTTTAAAACAATCGAAAAAAGATGTATTTGCAAATGTTGTAAAAGAAAATGGAGACATTGTTCAAGTTTCAGCAACTGATCTGAGAAAAGGTGACATTGTTATTGTAAAACAAGGAGAAATGATTCCAAATGATGGTGAAGTAATTAAAGGATTAGCGTCTGTAGATGAATCTGCAATAACAGGAGAATCTGCTCCTGTTATAAAAGAAGCAGGTGGCGATTTTTGTTCCGTAACAGGCGGTACGATGGTCGTAAGTGATGAGATTACAATTGTGATTACGAGTAACCCAGGTGAATCATTTATCGATAAAATGATTTCTTTAGTAGAAGGAGCTGCTCGTCAAAAAACGCCGAATGAGATTGCTTTAAATACAGTATTAACGAGTTTAACTCTTATTTTCTTAATAGTTGTTGTGACGTTGCCGATTTTTACAAATTATTTAGGGTTTCAAATTGATACAGCTGTACTTGTAGCGTTGTTAGTTTGTTTAATTCCGACGACAATTGGTGGGTTATTATCAGCGATTGGTATTGCTGGGATGGACCGTGTGACAAAATTTAATGTGCTAGCAATGTCAGGGAAAGCAGTAGAAGCTGCGGGTGATATTAATACAATTATTTTAGATAAAACGGGTACGATTACTTTCGGAAACCGGATGGCACATACACTGCTTCCTGTAGGAAATGAAACGATTGAGCAAGTAGGAAAATGGGCTGCGATTAGCTCAGTTTTAGATGAAACACCAGAAGGTCGATCAGTTATAGAATATGTACAAACGAAATCTATATCATATAATAGAGAAATTGCAGAACAAGGTGAATTTGTTCCATTTAAAGCAGAAACGAGAATGAGTGGTGTTGATTTACAGGACGGAACGAAAGTGAGAAAAGGTGCTGTTAGTGCAGTTATTGAATGGGTTCAATCGCAAGGCGGAACAATTCCGAAAGATGTGAATCAAAAAGCAGATTTAATCTCAAAAGAGGGCGGGACACCGCTTGTAGTTGCAGTAGATGATCGTATTTATGGTTTGATTTATTTAAAGGATACAGTAAAACCTGGTATGCGTGAACGTTTTGAACAATTGCGCCAAATGGGGATTAAAACGGTTATGTGTACTGGTGATAATCCGTTAACAGCAGCAACAATTGCAAAAGAAGCAGGGGTAGATGAATTCGTTGCCGAGTGTAAACCGGAGGATAAAATTGCGGTTATTAAAGCAGAGCAAGATAAAGGGAAACTTGTAGCGATGACAGGTGATGGTACAAATGATGCTCCGGCATTAGCGCAAGCTGACGTTGGATTAGCGATGAATAGTGGTACGACAGCTGCGAAAGAAGCAGCGAATATGATTGATTTAGATTCGAATCCAACGAAAATTATTGAGGTTGTAGGAATCGGTAAGCAATTGTTAATGACACGAGGTGCGTTAACGACGTTTAGTATTGCGAATGATATTGCAAAATATTTTGCAATCATTCCAGCAATGTTTACACTTGCGATTCCGCAAATGGAAGCATTAAACATTATGAAATTAACATCACCGCTTTCAGCAATCTTATCAGCATTAATATTTAATGCAGTTATTATTCCGTTACTCATTCCGTTAGCGATGAAAGGTATTGCGTATAAACCGATGAGTTCTAATGCACTACTTAGTCGAAACTTATTCATTTACGGGCTTGGCGGAGTGATCGTTCCGTTCATTGGAATTAAAGTAATTGATATGATTGTCGGCTTGTTCATATAAGGAAGAGGGGAAAAAAGATGGCGAAAAAACAAAGTATACTTTCACCAATTATTCGTATTACTTTTACATTTCTAGTCTTGTGTGGACTTGTATACCCGCTTATTGTAACTGGTATTGCGCAAGCGGTAATGAAGGATAATGCGGATGGAAGTCTTATATATAATGATAAGGATGAAGTAGTTGGTTCAAAATTAATCGGTCAAAATTTCACAGATCCACGTTATTTTCATGGACGTGTCTCTAGTATAGAATATAAAGCAGAAGCATCTGGTTCAAATAACTATGCACCGTCTGATCCAGAATTAGCAAAACGAGTTGAGAAAAGTATTGAAGACTGGAAGAAACAAAACAGGGCCGTTCCAGTTACAGAAGTACCGATAGATTTAGTGACGAATTCGGGTTCAGGGCTTGATCCTGACATTAGTCCAAAAGCGGCTTCTGTGCAGGTAGATCGCATCTCGAAATTAACGAATATTCCGAAAGAAAAGCTGGATCAATTGATTAAGGATCAAACAGAAGGTGCTGCACTTGGCTTGTTTGGAGAAGATCGCGTGAACGTTTTAAAGTTAAATTTAGAATTACAGAAATTAATGAAATAGTAACAGTGCTACCTCAATCTAACGGATTGAGGTAGTGTTGTTTCGAAAGAAAGGTTGTGAGTGTTTTGTATGCGGATGACTATAAACCGACGTTTCAAAGGCGAACACCAGAAGAGTATTTAGAATACATTCGTCAACAAAATCGTGGGAAGTTAAAGCTATATGTAGGAGCGGCTCCAGGAGTAGGAAAAAGTTATAAGATGCTCTATGATGCTAGAGAAATGAAAAAGGATGGTATTGATATTGTAATTGGTTTAATTGAAACACATGGGAGGGAAGAGACAGAAGAAGCGATTGCTGATTTAGAAAAAGTCCCTTTAAAAGAAATACAGTATAAAGGAAAGTTATTTTGTGAGCTTGATGTGGAAGGAATTATAAAGCGTGCACCGCAAGTAGTTGTAGTGGATGAACTCGCGCATAGTAATATTCCTGGATCTAAAAATAAGAAACGTTATATGGATGTACAAGAATTATTAGAAGCAGGCATATCCGTATTATCAGCATTTAATATTCAACATTTAGAAAGTGTTCATGACATTGTAGCTCAAATTACGAATGTAAAAGTAAGAGAGCGTATTCCAGATTTTATTTTGCAAAAAGCAAATGAAATTCAACTCGTTGATGCAACGCCCGAGGTACTCCGGAAGAGATTAATAGATGGAAAGATATATAAGGAAGAAAAAATAGAGCAAAGCTTACAAAATTTCTTCACACTCAATAATTTAGGGGCACTCAGAGAGTTATCGCTTCGTGAAGTGGCAGATGATATGGATGAGAAAATTAGTCAAACAGTTACAGAACCAATTGGGGTGAAAGAAAAAATTCTCGTTTGTGTACAATACAGTTCAACAGCGGAGAAGTTGATACGAAGAGGTTGGCGTATGGCTGACCGGTTAAACGCTGAATTGTATGTCTTAAACGTTGAGAGGGAAAATATAGATTCTCTTTCAGCAGGGAAAAAGCAAACAATTGAAGAGTGGAAGTCGCTAACGAATCAATTTGATGCGAGTTTTGTATTAGAAGAAGCGAAAGGAAGAAAACCGGCGGATGTTATTATTGAAGTTGCCCAGAGACTACAAGTAACACAAGTTTTACTCGGGCAATCGGCGAGAACACGGTGGGAGGAAATACGAAAAGGTTCTATTGTAAATGAAATTATGAGACAAACGAAGTATATTGATATTCATATTGTTGCTGATCAAAGAGCTTAAAATAGAGCCGACCTTTCGGGGGCTCTATTTTGCTTTGTGTGCGGTAGGGGAGCGTAGCATTTTCATCGCATATAAGATTACGAGTAGAAACATAATTGCTCCTATGAAGAAAATCCAAAAATAATTTTGGTTAAATAAAAGAAATCCACTTATAATAGGTCCAGCACCCATACCGAGATAGCGAATGAAGTTGTACATACCGATAGCAGTTGCACGTTCTTGTACGAATTCTTCCGTTAATAAAGTAGTGTGAGTTGGCATAGAAAGTCCCATACTAAAACCGTATAAAGATGTAACGATAATTATGAATGGGATATTGATGCTATATGTGAAAGAGAATAAAGTGACACATATAATATTGAAGAAACTAGTGATGAATAAAGCTTGCTTTGTTGTGAGCCGTTTTTGCAAAAATTTGTAGCAATAACTTCCTAACATAATAGAAAGGGACATCGGTACAAACATAAGACCAATTTCACCTGCGTGTAGATAAAATATCTTTGTTAATATGCTAGGCAAAAAAACGAGGAAGCAGAAATACATACAAAATTGAATAAAGCCAATAAGAGCAATGGAAGATCCAGTTTTATTTTTTAAGATAAGCCAGTAATTCTTTTTTGTTTTAGGTTGCTCAATTACATTTGGTTTTGTTTCTGGAAGTAGTGAAATGTTTATAATTAATAAGAGAATGCCAAGTATAGATAAAAACAGAAATACGGATAAGTGACCATTTATACTGCCGAGATAACCACCTATGAGAGGGCCGAGAGCAGGTGCGAGAGCAAGTAACATTTGATAAAGGCTCATCGCTTCTCCACGTTCTTTTCCTTCAAATAAATCACCGATAATCGTTGCTGCAACTATAGGTATAGCCGCTATTCCTATAGCTTGAACAGCTCTAAAGAATAGAAATAAGTAAATGTTTGGTGAGAAAGCACAACCGATTGAACCAATTGTACTAATGATTAAACTAGGGATAAGGACAGATTTTCTTCCTATTGTATCAATTAAAGGTCCATAGATGAGCTGCATAATCGCAAGAACGAATGTGAAAAGTGAAACGGTTAAATTTACGAGATAAAGAGAAGTATGAAATGAATTTTGAATCATCGGTAAAATAGGTGTGTAAATATTTTGAGAAAAGGAACCGAGTAAAGCACTAATACAGACAACATATAAAATGAAATTTAGTTTGGATTTTTTCATTATGTTAACCTCCTTGTCATTTGGTTTCCTAGGAAACTAAATTTATTTTAACATGATTTTCTCACTTGTAAAGATGGAGAAATGATTTTAAAATGGTATATAGTTAAATTGTTTCTTCGGAAACTTAGGAGGCGGGCGGATTGGAACGTACAGCGAAACAAATGGAAATAATTTCGGATATTCGTACACTTTTTCATAAAAAAGAAGAACATATGAAAGAAAATAATGAGAAGTTTCTTCGTGAAACAGGTGTAAGTGGTATGTCTTTATCTGAGTTACATGTTATCGAGTGTATCGGACAAAATGGTCTTATGAATGTAACGGCTATTACGACAGAAATGGGAATGACGAAGGGTGCAATCTCTAAAATTTGTACAAAGTTGTTTCAAAAGCAATTCGTTGAGAAGATGCAAATGTTAGATAATCAAAAAGAAATTTTCTTCCGCTTAACGGAAAGAGGAAATGAAATATATAAAGCTCATGAAAAGTTGCATAAACAAGCTGAAGAAAAGTGGCTGTTACTTTTAGATGGATATACGAAAGAAGAGCAAAATTTTATTCAAAGGTTTATAAAGGATGTCTCCGATCATTTGGAAATATAATTGGAAGAAAAAATCTCTTTTTTCAAGCCTTTTGAATATAATTTCTGAAAGAACTCATATATAATAGAAAAAGATACTTAACATAGTGAATAATTAAAGAGTCAATGTATATAAAGAGGAGAGAATAACATGCTTGAAAATACGGGGTTAGTATTAGAAGGAGGCGGTATGCGTGGTGTATATACTGGTGGGATACTAGAATACTTTATGGAACAAGATTTATATTTTCCATATGTAGTCGGTGTATCAGCTGGTGCTTGTCATGCAGCGTCGTATCTTTCCAGACAAAGAAATAGAAACAAAACGGTCAATATTGATTATGTATCACATCCGAAGTATTTATCGTATAAAAACTTATGGAGAAAACGTCAGTTATTTGATATGGATTTCATTTTTCATGAAATACCAGAAAAGCATGTGCCGTTTGATTTTGAAACATACTTTAATAGTCCCGAACGCTTTCTTGTAGGAACAACGGATTGTGAAACAGGACAGTCTGTTTATTTTGAAAAAGAGGGAACGAATGATGATGCGCTAAATTTATTACAAGCGTCTAGTTCATTACCTTTCATTGCACCAGTAGTAAATTACCGTGGTAAGCAGTTATTAGATGGCGGGATTTCAGATCCGATTCCAGTGCGTAAAGCACAATCGGACGGGTTTAAAAAATCAGTCGTTATTTTGACGAGAAACCATGGTTATGCGAAGAAAAAATCAAAATTTGGATGGATTGCAACGAAAGCTTATAAAAAATATCCGAACCTTGTTAATACGATGCTAGCTCGTTATGAAGTGTATAATGAAACACTTCACTACATTGAAAAAGAAGAGCAAGCGGGTAATTTATTTGTTATTCGCCCGGAAGTGCCGCTTCAAGTAAATCGTATGGAAAAAGATGCGGCAAAGCTACAAAGTTTATATGAGCAAGGCTATGAAGATGCAAAGAGACAATTTGCAGATTTACAGTCGTTCTTGCAAAAGTAATAATTAGGCTGTGGAGAAGGAGTTCTCCGCAGTCTTTTTTATTATTGATCTATAACTGAATGCCATTTTAGAAACATATATATATATTTAGTTATGGTATAATATGGATAAAGTTGTGTGGAGAGGTGATACATATGGAAAATGTATATAAGGGGCTTAGACATACTGGATTTACTATGATACTTATTTTTGGTGGTGTATTTCTACTTCGCTGGTTCATCCATGATGAGATGCTACTGGACCAGCTTATTGGGTTTAGTGTAGGAATGATGATGGTTATTTCATCATTTTTTATTCAAAAGTATAGTAAAGAGTTACAGGTAGATGAGAGGTATTAGAAATTGTGAGCGCCCTTTATTTTGGCTTTTATTTCTGCTGTTATGCTTGTATTTAATAACGGAATGGGAGAGCTGATGATAGCAGCTTTCCTAGGATTTGTAGCAGTAGCGAACTTTCTCTTACTGCTTGCGCTAAAAGTAGTTCGTGTGATTGTTGCAAAAGGAAAGTAGAGCATCGGAATTCGATGCTCTACTTTTTTATTTAAACTTTTTTTTAATAAATGAAAAGGCTAAAGCTGTAATTAAAATACTGCCTTTAATGATATCTTGTGCATAATAAGGAACGTTCATCATTGTGAGGCCATTTAATATAATTCCAATTAATACTGAGCCAAGAAATGTTCCGACAATGTTTGGTTTCTTTGCACCAAACATTGCATAACCGATATAGGCAGCTGCAACTGCATCCATTAATAATGGGGCGCCTGCTGAAACTTGTCCTGTTCCAACGCGGCTACATAGAATGATGCCGCCAATAGAGGC
Organism: Bacillus sp. NPDC057893; assembly: GCF_042796455.1. Classification (NCBI taxonomy): domain Bacteria; kingdom Bacillati; phylum Bacillota; class Bacilli; order Caryophanales; family Bacillaceae; genus Bacillus; species Bacillus sp. NPDC057893. Next base: position 25,494 of record NZ_JBHVNG010000002.1, read on the forward strand.
AAGTAAACCGCTAATCATATAGGCATATACACGGTAACGATCAGTAGGGATACCGGCTAGTCTAGCAGCTTCTCGATTCCCACCTGTCATATAAAAGAAACGACCGTACGTTGTTTTTTCTAAAAATAAATATGCAATCAAAACGACGCTAAGCATGATAATGACAGGGACTGGAATTCCTAAAACGGAGCCCTGACCGATAAATAAAAAGGATGGAATAAAATGTCCTGTGGCACCAGACATTCCTTCATAAATAGAAGATCCTTTTGAGAATGTTAAGTGTAGTCCATTCACGATATACATGATACTTAATGTAGCTAGTAAATCTGGTAGCTTAATTCGGATAACGAGTAGTGCATTTAATAATCCAACTAATAGTCCACAAAGAATAGGAATAAGGAGTGTGACTATTAGTTCTTGTCGATATAAAACGAGACAAGAAGCCGCGGTAATTGTGGCTAAACTAGCGGTAGAGCCGACTGATAAATCAAATCCATCTACAATTAATGTAAAGGTAACACCAATTGCAAGTAACGTTACAATAGAAATGGAACGTAAAATATCACTAATATTGTTGTAGGTTAAAAAAGAATCGTTGGCGATAGAGAAAAAAATTGTAACACCTATAATGATAGCAATCGTGCTAAATTGATAAAAAAGATGGGTAGGTAAATATAATTTCTTAGTTTTAGTTTTATGAATGAGATTCAATGGAAAAGCTCCCTTCAGATAAATGTAAAAGCTGTTCAGGAGATAGGTCATTCGGCAAGTACTCACCAACAAATTCGCCGTTTGCTAGTATGAGAATACGATCGGCGATATGTAGCGCTTCATCTTGTTCTCCTGTGAAATAAATTATGGAATTTCCGTCATTTGTAATGTTACGAATGGATTGAAAAATGTCTTGTTTCGCAGCGATGTCTACACCTTTAGTTGGCTCGTCCAAAAGAAATAGATTAGGTTTGAATCCATGCCACTTTGCAATTGAGACTTTTTGTTGATTTCCGCCGCTAAGTGAATGAATAAAGGCTTTTGGATCATTTGGTGAGATGCCGAAAGCAGTAATTGCCGCAGTAGCATTATTTAATTCGGTTTGTTTTCGTCTCCAACCTGATTGGTGTAAATTTGTGTGACTTATAATATCTTCCGAAAGAAATACGCCTTGTTTTCTTCTTTCTTCTGGTACAAGCGCGATTTTCGCTTTAATCGCATCTTGCGGTGTTTTAATCGTTATATTTTGACCGTCGATTTCTGCTTGATAAGTATGACGAGCACCAAATAAAGTTTCAGCAAGTGTTGTTTTTCCGCTTCCAATTAATCCGTATATCACAACAGTTTCTCCTTTTCGTACTGTAAGAGAAAGCGGAGGATGGTCTTTGTGTAATTGAAGTTCTTGTACTTTCAATATTTCTTCGCTCCCGAGTTTTGGTGTTGTATTAATAGGAAGTGTAAGTTGTTTTCCAGTCATTGCTTCAACAATTTGTTGATCCGTAATCGTTGTAATGGTTTCAGAAAGTGCGACTTTACCTTTATATAAAACAGTTACCTCATCCGCAAATTTTCGAATCTCTGATAAACGATGAGAAATCAGGATGATGCCAATTCCTTTTGATGTTAAATCTTTTAATAGTTTTCCAAAGGTTTCGACTTCTTTTGGTCCAAGAGAAGAAGTTGGCTCATCTAATAAAAGATAATTTGTATTGTTAGATAGAGCTCTTGCGATGAGAAGTAATTGTTTTTCATGTAATGAGCAGTTTGAAACATCTTCAAGCATATTTAAGTCGGCCTGTACAGCTTGCAAGTATTGTTTAGCGAGTGCCACTAATTTTGATTTTGAAAATAGTGCTTTATTTTGCATTGCTAAATGATCGATTAGTACATTTTCTAATACGGATAATCCAGGAATAAGTCCGTGATCCACTTCTTGTGTTACGAAAGAAATACCATGCTTTTTTGCATCGCGTGGTGAAGTAAAAGAAACGGGCTGATTATTAATTGTTATGTGTCCAGCAACTGGTTGAATTTCACCAGTTGCTATTTTTAGTAAAGTACTTTTTCCTGCACCATTCATTCCTAGTAAAGCGTGAACTTTTCCTTTTTGTATGTTAATAGAAATATTTTCTAGTACAGGGGTAGCGATGTGATAAGAATGTGTAATGTTTTGAAGAGAGAATGGCATCATTTTTTCTCCTTCTCTAATTTTTTCATCCAAGGTGAATATGCATCTTTCGAGTCTCCCCAACCGTTTATATGTTTTGATAATTGATCCATCGTTATATTTTCTTGTGGTAAAATATTTTTCTTTACTAAATAAGGTTCTAGTGAATAAATATCTGGCGTTTGTTCACCAGCGATTTTCTTGTATAAGAAACGCACTTGAACTTTACCGACTTCAGCTGGATCGGTTGCAGCCGTAGCAGTCCAAGGTGAATTTTCTTTTTGCATGAGTTGTAAATCTTCATTACTTAAGTCGATGCTGTATACTTTTATATCTGTACGACCAGCTTGTTCGAGTGCTTTGACGGCCCCTTTAGCAAACTCATCCCACGAAGCGAAAATAGCTTGTAAGTCACCTTTTTTTGGATATTTTTTTAGTAAAGCTTCTACTTGTGTTTGTGTATCAAGTGGTGTGTTATTACTAGCGGTACCAAAGCGTGCCACTTCTTTTATATTTGGATAACGTTTATAAAAAGCATCAATGATAACATTGCGACGTTCCATTGGAGAAAATCCGCCAACCCATACGACGGCGATATTCCCTTGTCCATTCAGATCTTCTGCTAACGTTTTTAATGATTTCCATGCAAGACTATAGTCATCTTGATCAATAATCGTTACGCCTGGTAAGCGTAGGTCGTTATCAGATGCCACTACAGGAATGTTCGCTTGTAATGCTTTTTCTACTCCGGGTTTTAGTGCTTCAGAGCGACCATGATCAATTAAAATACCATCAACTTTTGAATTAATAGCAGTATCTAGATTTGCTGCCATTTTTGCTAAATCATTATCAGAATTGTAGACTTGCACACTGCCACCGAATAGCTCGACTTGTTTTTTGACACCCTCAATATATTGAGAGGAAAAAGTTCCGATGGACATTTGCATAATTAATGCGATTTTTAATGGCTTTTTTACTTGGCTTGGAATTTCTGTTTGTAAATGATTTTCTGCTGTAGTAGCTTCTTTCTTCACCGTTTGTTGCCTTTGTGAAGAGATAGCATCTTGTTCATTTGTGCAAGCTGTTAATGCGAGTAAGAGAATAATGAGTACGGTGGAACATAATTTTTTCATAAAAAAATCCCTCCTAAATTAAGAAGAGAGAGGAGGGAGTGAAAATAAAAACGTCTTTTCATATAGAAAAGACGTCTTATCATATTACTCTTATCTTTCAACACAATGTGTTGTAAGAATTAGCACCGTGCCCATAAATGGGTCGGTTGCCGGGCTTCGTAGGGCTCATCCCTCCACCTGCTCTTGATAAGACATCGAATATTTAACTATTTAGAATTATTCCATAAGTATATACTGTTGTCAAATGTTTTTTTGTAAATAAAAAATCCCTCTTTATGAGGGATTTTAATGTGGTAAGAAAACTAATTGATAAGCGAACAAGATTCCGAATAAATACACAAGCGGGTGAACAGCACGGAATTGTCCTTTTGCCAATTTCATAAGTGGGTATGAAATAAATCCAAGTGCAATTCCTGTTGAGATACTTGATGTAAGTGGCATGCTTAAGATTACTAAAAATGCTGGGAATGCTTCATCGAATGTATCCCAATCGATGTGGCGAACTGAGCCCATCATAAGACTACCAACGATAATTAATGATGGTGCTGTAATAGCTGAAACGCCAGAAACAGCACTCACTAACGGTCCGAAGAATGCTGCTAATGCAAATAGAACAGCTACTGTAACAGTTGTTAAACCAGTACGACCACCAGCTGCAACACCAGCAGATGATTCAATGTAAGCTGTTGATGGTGTTGTTCCGAACATAGCTCCAATTGTTGCTGAGAATGAGTCAGATAGAAGAGCTCGTCCTGCTTTTGGAAGCTTTCCGTCTTTCATAAATCCACCTTGTTGTGCAACGCCAAGTAGTGTACCTGTTGTATCAAATAGTGTAACGAGGAAGAATGAGAACACAACGCCGTATAATCCGTAGTTAATTACATCAGATACAGCAGTAATTGGATTTGAAACGATAATTCCTTCTGGTAATCCAGGCATTGATGTAACGCCGTTTGAGAATGTTAATTGACCTGTGAAGTAAGCGATAATACCAGTTAATAACATTCCGATAAATAGTGCCCCGTTTATATTTAAAGACATAAGGATAATTGTAATTCCAAGGCCAGCTAATGCTAGTAGAACTGGAGCAGAGTGAAGATCGCCAAGCCCAACTAAGTTTGCATCATTTTTTGTAACAATTCCTGTTAAGCGCAAACCGATAAAAGCAATAAAAAGACCGATACCAGCAGTAAGTGCATGTTTTAAGTTTTCAGGAATTACTTCCATTAATTTCGTACGGAAAGATGTGAATGATAACAAAATTAAAATCATACCTGCTACGAATACAGCAGAGAATGCAATCGCGAAAGTCATGCCTTCATGAGCTTTTACAACAGAGTAAGAGAAGTAAGCATTTAATCCCATACCTGGTGCAATTGCGATTGGTAGATTAGTAAAGATCGCCATAAATAATGTTCCGACAACAGCTGCAATGATTGTCGCTGTAAATGCTTGCTCAAATGGAACGCCTGCATCCCCAAGGATGACAGGGTTTACGACAATGATATATGCCATTGTTAAAAAGGTAATAATACCTGCCATAATTTCAGTTTTAATAGAAGTTTTATGTTTTGAAAGGTTAAACATATAAACATCCTTTCTTTTTACGAATAATTTTCACAACAGTTATATATAATATTCGTTTTTTAACTATTTTGCAATAGTTTTGCATAAAAACTTTAGAACAATTCCTATTTTATGTCGTAAATTCGAATATTAACCGTAAAACTGTGTGTGAATTGTGGTTTTTTAATGTGTAAGTAGTTTTTTTTATTGTGCGCATTATAAGGGGAAAGGAGTTGAAGGAAGTTATGCCGCAGCAAAAAAACTTTGTAACGATGCCAGCGCAACATCAAAATAAACAGCCTGGTATTGAATCATTAATGAATCCTCGTCCAAAGTTTGAAGATCCTAATTATAAAGGAAGCGAAAAGTTAAAAGGAAAGAATGTATTAATTACAGGGGGAGATAGTGGGATTGGGAGAGCTGTGTCCATCGCTTTTGCAAAAGAGGGAGCAAATATTGCGATTGCTTATTTAGATGAGGACGAAGATGCAAATGAGACGAAAAAACTTGTTGAGAAAGAAGGCGTAAAGTGTGTATTGTTGCCGGGTGATTTAAGTAATGAACAACATTGTAAAGATATTGTGGAAGAGACCGCCCGACAGCTAGGTAGTTTAAATATTTTAGTGAATAACGTCGCACAGCAATATCCGCAGCAAGGATTAGAATATATTACAGCGGAACAGTTAGAAAAAACGTTTCGCATTAATATTTTTTCTTATTTTCACGTTGCGAAAGCAGCACTCTCTCATTTAAAGCAAGGTGATGTAATTATAAACACGGCATCTATCGTTGCGTATGAAGGAAATGAAACGTTGATCGATTATTCTGCAACGAAAGGAGCAATCGTCGCTTTTACAAGATCGCTATCTCAGTCGTTAGTACAAAAAGGAATTCGTGTAAATGGGGTTGCACCAGGCCCAATTTGGACACCGCTTATTCCATCCAGTTTTGATGAGAAAAAAGTATCACAGTTTGGGAGCAATGTTCCTATGCAAAGGCCTGGTCAGCCGTATGAATTAGCGCCTGCATATGTATATTTGGCGTCTAGTGATTCGGCATATGTGACAGGGCAAATGATGCATGTAAATGGTGGAGTAATTGTGAATGGATAGTTTTCATTTATAAGAGCAAAGTAAAGCTAATTGCATTTATCCCGCTATTTGCGGGCAGTAAGACTCCTACCTCAAAATTCGGTGAATACAAGAAAGTTAGGTGGGAGATAAATGCCCGATTGGTGAAGGCTAATCCTCAGTGGGGATGGACAAAATCCCCCAACGAGTAAAGTTTCACTTTATTATGATGTTAGTGCTAGGGAGGATTTAGATGAAGAAAGTATGGTTTATCGTAATCCTATTTTTCTGCCTGCCAGCTAGCGTTTTTGCTAATACAGATCATTTAATATTAGTTAACCTTACAACGAATCAGCTGTCTTTTTTTGAAGAGGGAAACTATACTAGAACATTTCCGATAACGACAGGAAGAGATAGCACCCCAACGCCTGAAGGGAATTTTTGTATTATAACTAAATATAAAAATAAAGAATACCATCGTAAGAAAATAGCTGGGGGTGCTCCAAATAACCCTCTCGGTACGAGGTGGCTGGGTCTAGATAAAAAGGAATATGCGATTCATGGAACAAATCGGGAATGGACGATTGGAAGCCGGGAGTCGAATGGTTGTATTCGCATGCACGATCGGGACATACAATGGTTATACGACCGAGTACAATTACAGACGAAAGTAATTATTTCGCGTTTTCATACGAGTCCCGAATATGAAGCGTATAAGCTTGGTTATCGTGTTGTGAGTTGGAATGGTCGTAAAGTAGAAGAAGAACAAATTGGAATGCTTACGTTAGTAGACCGTGTAAATATATATTGGCAAGAACCAAATGGACAATTGACGAAAATAAAAACGGTATTGCCAACTGAAAAATATACAGTGTATTCCAAACGAAAAGATGGAACCTATTATATAGGAAACAATTTGTATATTGTAGATGAAACGGGAGAAAAAATTCGTTATGAGCAATTACCTTATTCGATTTTAAGTAACATATATAAAAGGAAATATAATGTTCCATAATAGCTACCGTGTATAGGCGGTAGCTTATTTGTGATGAAGTTTAGTTGGTTTTAATGATTTCATACCAATCGTGTGCCTGCAAATAGTGAGATGAAAAAATTGAAACAGCAACTATTATGTTTTGCTGAATATAATACAGTACAGACTGGGGGGCGGTCACATTATGAAAAGTGAATTTGCATTTAAAATTTTCTTAATCACGACTTGTTTATTTATCGTGTATGTATATGCGTTACTCGTCTTCTCCTTTTATGTTCCATATGTTGATTTAATATTGTTCGTCGGATTTATTTGGGCATTTGTTAAAGCGAGGGAAGGGGAGAAGAGTGTATATCGACGCATTACTTTATGCGGGACGGTCCTTCTCGTTATTTTGTACTTTTTTATGATGCATGATTTTTGGAGGGTAATGTAAAAAAGCATACGACTAATCGTATGCTTTTACGTTTAATATTTCGGTTTAAATGTATGACAACACGTTTCTACACTCGTTGTTACAGAACTTTCAAGCGTCTCGTTTGTTAAAGTAGTGTTTGTATATGAACTGTTTTCAATTTGACCTGCTTCTTGTGCATCAGGTTGAACAACGATTGCACTTGCTTGACAAAGGTTACCTTGTCCCCAAAATGAGCAATTGGAAACAGAGCATTTCACTTCTGGCATAAAACCCCCTCCTTATACATTAGTGTGGGATTTTACACGCATTTCATGTATAGAAGGAGTTTCCTTTTCTTATTATTTTTTCGTTTGCTCAAGCCACTCTTTTAATTTGTCTTCCGGTTGTTCGCCGCTAATACGGCTCACTTCTTTACCATCTTTAAAATGAATGATTGTTGGAGTACCTTTAATTTTATATTCATCCCAAGGAGCATCTAATTTTTCAATATCCATAACTTTCATATCAACATTCAAGTCTTTAGCCATTGGTACTACGATAGGAGATAATTTTTGGCAATGAACGCAAGATGTTTGATAAAAGTATACTGTTTCTTCTTTTTTCTCTTTTAAATTCTTTTGGAGATCTGAAAGAGAAATTTTGTTTGTGTAGTAGTCAGGACCATCTGATTGACTAGTAGCATTATCAATTTTTTGGCTTGTTGAAGCATTTTTTTCTTCCATTTGTGTTACAGCGAAAATTGCTGCAAACAAGGCAATAATAATACCGCCAAATATAAGCATTTTTTTCATTTTTTCATCTCCTTACTTGTTTTTAATTACAATGAAGCTACAAATAGCGATTGTGATAAAGCCGATAAGTGCTAAAAACGGGATTGTCACAAAGCCAAACCAATTTATGTATTCTCCCGTACAAGGTACGCGTCCGCAAGCTGCTCCTGCAGCTGATAGTGCTGAAACTTTTTGAATTGCATAATGATATAAAGAAATACAAGCACCAATACTTGCAATTGGTAAGGAATAACTTGCAATGCGATAATCTTTTTTTACTACAGCAATGCCGAGCCATAAAACGAATGGATACATAAAGATACGTTGATACCAGCAAAGGACACAAGGCTCAAATTTCATGATTTCGGAAAAGTATAGGCTACCTAGCGTAGCAATAAAAGAAGCTCCCCATGCAGTAAATAAAGCATACTCTTGCTTTTTTTCTCGTCCCATATTTTATACCTCACTTATAATAGTTACATACTAAATTATAGTATGAAGTAGTACAGAAAAGAAAGAGAAAATATGTTTATCAATAAAAGTTTTGTAAAAGAAAACTTTTATTGATATAAAAATGTTCAAAAAAGCGCCATTCTCTAAGAGAGAATAGCGCTATATTTTACATTTGAATTTGCTCTACTACTTCTTCTACATGTGACTTCTGGGATGCATGGTCAATATATTGAAATAGGAGCTGCAATTGCTTGTCAACTTCTGGTAATTCTTTACTGTATTGATAAGCGTGTAAAAAGTGTTCAATACGCTTAGAAAATAGTTGATCATTCGTTTGAACCATTAAAACGAGTAGTTTATCCCAATTACAGCAATACGTGTAATAGAGAGCTTTGTCATAGTCGTTATATGTTTGCACTGTGTTACCCTCCTTACCGAAGAGTTATATATAGTGTGTGATAAGCGAGGAGAAATACACTTGAAAGAATTTGTTAAGAAAAAAAGTGAATGAAAAGAAAAAAAACGAGGAGTCTCCTCGTTTTTTAAGCTTTTGGCATTGGCGTAGGTGTTGGTTTTCCATATCCTTCTTTGTATTTATTATCAATATAATTACGAATTTCAAGCGTTGATTTTCCTTTTTGTTTCATCGAAGCAGATTCAACTGCGATTTCTAAGCAATTTACACAAGTTGTTGCATGGGAATCCCAAACAACTTCACCATTCTTTTTGATTTCACGAATAAAGCAATTTTTATTATTTTTATGTCCTACACTTTCACCACAACCGCAGTAACAAGGAATCCAATCCAATAGTTCAGCATTTTGTCCAGCGACAGTATAGATGTCTTTCATTTGTGGATCAAGTTTGTCTAGGAAGGCCGGAAGTGTGTCGACTCCTTTTGTCTTTTCTTGAATGTCAGCTTGCTGAGTATGCGTGGCATGGTCATGCTCTTCTTTTGATTCAGAAGATTTTTTTTCATTTGTACCAGTACTCCCGCATCCAGTAAGAATTAAGCTCAGTACTACAAGTAAAGAAAATACATACTTTTTCATCCGCTTGTCCCCTTTACAAATGTATTAATAAAATTGTATCAGACTAAAGCACACCTAGGGAGAAGTTTTTTTTGAACGATTTTTGAAGCGCCACCGCAGTGAATGGAATAGAAATAAAATCGGTACATAAGCGTAGACAATATACATGCCTATTTGGGATAATATTGTATTTAATGCATTGATACTCTCACGGTTTGTAAAAAATAGGGAGGAAATAAATATAATTGTGATAAAAAGTGGCAATGTAATTTTAAATGGTATGCGAAAAGATTTCTTAGTAATGCAACAAGAAGACCAAATCGTTAAACAAAGGTTAGGTAAAATAATAAGAAACCATAAGAAAATAATAATGTACTCAAACCTTTGGATAAAGGGAACCTTAATAATTTTTAGCATCGTTAATGTTGGCCAAATTGTATGATGTAGTTGTCCTTGGCTATAGTACATAAGGGAAACAAGCGCTAATATTACGTATAGAATGGTTGTAAAAGCAATACCGCTATGTGCCCATTTATTTAACGATTTTCCTTTTTTTATAAATGGATAAAAAATAAGGATTGCTTCAAATCCAAGAAATTCTAATGCAGATGCTTTAGTTGCAGTTAGAATGTCTAAAGGTGAATGAGTGAGAATTGGGAAAATGTTACGGACATGTGCATATTTCATTGGGAAAACTAAGAAAAATAGTACGAAAATCGGTATTATGACGCCCCAGAAACAGATTCCTGTTACAGAGCGGAATCCACCTTTTATTACGTAATATGTTACGAGTAAAAATAATAACGTTAATTTCCACGGTTTAATTGTAGGAAAGACCCAAACTTGAATGACTTCAATATATGTACGAAGAACAGTAAGGCAAAATAATAGAAGGTATGCAGCAAAGCATACGGAAAAAAATGTTCCAATCCACTTTCCGAAACATGTCGTATGAATATTCATTAAATCATTATCTTTTTCTAACATTTTAAGCATGCAAAATAACACGATATGAGTTGCAATACCAGCGACAATAAGGGAAATCCAAGAATCATAACCGGCATATTGCGCAATAATTCTTTGGTATCCTAACACACCTACTCCGATTTGAAGGGAGTGTAATAGAAGGAATGTGAAATAAGGGGAAACAGTATGTGTTTTATCTTGTTCAGCCATTATAGCACCTCACTATTCTCCGATACCAGATTGTACGACATTAATTTGCACATTAACAGCAACGTCTACGCTAGGGTACATTTCTTGAATTTGTTGTATAGTCCATTTTCTTGAATGACTACGAATTTCTTCTCGTATCCCTATTGGATCGATTTCTTTTTCTTGGAATTGTTTTATTAATTCGTTTAAATGCTTCTCAAGCGTTTTTTCTACATGTTTTTTTACGTAAGTTATATTTTCGTTCTTTGCTAAATCGAGCCAGTCGGGAGCATTTTTTATAAGTCCATTTAACTTTAAGTGGATGTTAACTTTCGGAATGTCACCGTTTTGGGAAAGAGAACAAAAACTTTTTCCAGATAAGTTTTGAGTAGCGATCAATCCTTTATGTTTACCTTGACGTATCGGAACTTCGTAACGCCCATTTTTAGTTGGATTAATGAGTAATTTTAATAAAAAAGATCCTTTTTTATCTGTGTACATAACCACTTTATCCTTTTTTAAAAAAGCAAGTCCTTTAATGGAAGCGGACTTGTCTTCATCAACTTTAATATAAGGAAGAAATGGATCGCATCCAGATGAATAAAAGTTATATAAAAAAATATTTAAAGCTGTCCGAGGGATTGTCTCGGTTTCTATATTTTGCTCCAGTAAATCAGATAGATATAGCGATCCATTCGTTTTGACATGTTTAAGTAATTCTTCTGTTGAACCATCTACAAGCGCTAGTTGCACATCTCGGCCAATATTAGGATCACGTTGTAAGTTGGTAATAACATCCCCAATTCCACGTTCACCAAATGATTTTCCAAATAGGACAACACGCATTTGACCTACAGCGATCGTATGTGGTGATTTGGCGTTTAGAAGTGAAGATATTGTTTCAATGGTACCAGCAGTCGTTGATTGAGTTTGAGGCTTTGATTGCACGCCCCTTGTGTAATCGGGATAGAGAATCGTCCCGCGAAATTTTTTATCTTTCGTTATATCAAATCCACCTACATGAATAATTCGCTGTGTGTCTACTATATTTGGTTGTGTACAGCCGGATTGGAAAATTAAAATGATAATGGAAAAGCATAATAAAGTATTTTTCATTTCTCTTCACCATCATGCTTTTCTTTCGCTTTGTTTGGATCATAGCGCCATTTCTTTTTTGGTCTTAGAAAAGAGGCACGTCCTGCAGTTTGACTAAATGGCAAGCGAAAGAGGCCTTCTGCTGTCCCTAAACCGCGAAATGGATATAGAGGTAATAAATAAGGTGATCCAAGTGATTTTAAGCGAATTAAATGAGCTAATATGAATACGAATCCTACAATGAGACCTAAGCCCCCAAATGCACCAGCTAAAAGAATAAGTGGAAATCGTAGTATCCGGATAGTAGAAGACATTTTTACAGTTGGTGTTGTAAAAGAAGCGAGTGCTGATAAAGCAACTGCAATTAATAAAATGGTACTCGTTAAAGCAGCCTGAACAGATGCTTGGCCAATTACAATCCCGCCAACGATGCCGATTGTTTGTCCAACTTTTGTAGGTAATCGTGCTCCAGCTTCACGGAGCAATTCGATTGTGATTTCTAAAAAAAGTGCTTCTAAAATAGGCGGAAAGGGTACATTAGCTCTTGAAAAAATAATCGGGCCTAGTAAATCCGCAGGAATCATTTGATAGTGATACGTTAATACAGCTGTATAAATAGCTGATGAAAATAGCGAGAATGCTGCTCCGAAAAAGCGAACCATTCGAAGAAATGAGCCTGCTATCCATGGTAAATAATAATCTTCTGGAGAGACGAAGAAATCGAGTAATGTCGCTGGTCCAGCTAATGCATATGGTGAACCGTCTGTTAAAATGACAACTCCTCCATTCAATAATGCATAAACGGAACGATCTAAACGCTCTGTAGGGAGTAAAACAGGGAAGGGAGAGTTGCTGTTATCACTAATAAACTGTTCAATCATAGTTGCATCGAAAGGAACATCAAAGTCAATGTCTTGTAGGCGCTGCATTGCAGTATTAACGTGCTGTTCATTCGTAATGCCTTCGATGTAAGCAACTACGACTTTTGTTTTTGATATAGAGCCCACTACAACTTCTTTGAAAACTAATTGCTCCGTTACAATATTCCGGCGAAGTAAGTGTATATTTGTATCAATATTTTCAACAAATCCGACTTTTGGACCGATGACACTATATTCATTTTCAGTATCGTTATATAGCCGTGTACCTAAAACGGAACTTTCAGCACGAATAAGTGCATATTCTGCGATTTGAGAATCATTTTTTAGTTGTATAAGTACATAACCACTTAATAATTTTTCACGAATGTCATCAATAGAAGGATTAGTGATAATCTCCTCAAGTGTGACGATATTTGCTATATCACTTATATTTTCAATGTGATCTAATTCTCTTTTTATAGGTGTTAAAATGAATCGATTAATGAGGAGTGATTCGGCTGTAGATTTATAGTAAAACAAACATAACGTCCCATCTTCTACGATGTTATAAGAAACGAAATCACTAGATCCTTTCATAGTTTGGATAAATTCTGGAATGGAACAGATTGTTTTTTTATTCTTTTTAGACGAAGAACGAAACATTTTCTCACCCCTTACCTACATTATTTACTTATGTTAGTTTTTGGGAAAGACGGGAATTTATACTTGAAAATTGAAAGTTCATAAAGAAAAGGAAGAGGGATGAATATCTCTTCCTTTTTGGCATGTTAATTTGTTTTCTTTTCTTTAATAGACTTCACTAATTTAATCATTTCTGCCCGTATATCTTCTTTTTTAACATTTAGTTTTTCCGCAATTTGTTTAATATCCATCCCATCTTTTTTCATTTTCAGTACATCATCGAGAGAAGTATTACTTTTTTGAGCGATGATTGTTAATACCGTGAGCTGACGTAAGCCTATGTTATACTCTTTCATTTTTTGTTTTAGTCCATCTGGTGTGGACTTTTGCATACTTGCTAATTCTTGCAGTAGTGCTTTTTTCGTTTCTTTATTCATATGATGCTTTTTCAATTTACTTGGATCTACACCGAAATGCTCGGCTGTTTTCTCCCAAGATTTATTTTGCTTATAGTAAGCTAAAACGTCCTTAATTTCTTTTTTACTTATTTTTGCAATGTGGGCAGCTTTCCAAATTTCATGTTTGTTATAGCCGAGTTTTTCTAATGATTGCATTTCTTCTTCTGAAACTGGCTTATGATGGTGCATGGTTACTTCTTTTGGCGTGGCAGCGGAAGCAAAAGCAGAAGCAGGAAAGACAGATATCCCACACAATAATGCTGCCATAGTCATACTTACTACGATTTTCTTATACATGTAAACTCCTCCTAGATGGGTAATGTGGAAAACTTACACATATCATTTCCATAAAATGTGAAAAACTTGTGAACAAGTTAAGTTTTTTTATTCACAGTATAAAAAGAAGTTTTTCTTGGTTTTCCAACATAAAACATTGATTAATAGTGAAAAACTAGGTTATAATCGAAATTGAAAATCAATATCAATGACGGATTTATACATATAGATAAAAATAAGGGAGAGAAAAATATGACTACATATACTTCCATCGCAAACGTTATTAAAGAAAGACGTTCTGTTCGTACATTCACAGATAAAGCAGTAGAAAAAGAGCTATTAATTGAACTATTAAACGAAGCAACGTGGGCGCCGAATCATAAACATCGCGAGCCATGGAATTGTAAATTATACATTGGAGAAGGTCGTCAGAAATTAGTAGACGCAGTATTAAACTCTTTCACAGAAGAAGAAAGAGCGAAACGCGGCAAAATTTTATCTGACCGTTTCTTAAGCACCCCTGCACAAATCGTTGTGTACATTAATGAAGATCCGCGTCAAATTCAACGTGACGAAGATTACGCTGCAACATGTGCATTTATGCAAAACTTCCAATTACTTGCTTGGGAACGTGGCTTAGGATGTGTTTGGAAATCAGGTGGATTAAACTATAATCCACTATTTATAGAAGGAATCGGTTTAACAAGAGGTCAACGCATCATTGGAATTCTTCACATCGGCTATTTCGATAAAGCACCAGAAGGAAAAGCTCGTACGCCGATTACGGAGAAGATGGAGATTATTGAGGGTTAATTTGGAAGGCATTCTCGTTTTTTACGAGGGTGTCTTTTTATTATGTAATCAATCCTCATGAAAGCTTGTTCCCCATCATACACTTTCTTAAGGGAAAGTGTAAGGAGGGAAAATAATGAGAACAAGTGACGATAAAGCACTACAATATGCGATTGCTGAAATTACTGAAATTGCGACTGGATTTGGTCTTGATTTTTATCCGATGCGCTATGAAGTATGTCCAGCGGAAATTATTTATACATTTGGTGCATATGGGATGCCGACGAGGTTTTCGCATTGGAGTTTTGGAAAGCAATTTTTTAGAATGAAATTACAATACGATTTGGGACTTAGTAAAATTTATGAACTCGTTATTAACTCTGATCCATGTTACGCCTTTTTATTAGATACGAATTCTTTAATTCAAAATAAACTAATCGTGGCGCACGTTTTAGCGCACTGTGACTTCTTCAAAAATAATATTCGTTTTTCTAATACGAAACGTGATATGGTGGAGAGCATGTCAGCAACAGCTGAACGTGTGAAAGCATATGAGCATAAGTACGGAAAAGCAGAGGTAGAAACGTTCTTGGATGCAGTACTTGCCATTCAAGAACATATAGATCCATCACTTATGCGCCCGAAACTTGCATGGAGTATTGAAGATTTAGAAGAGGATGTAGAAAAGAAAAAGATATCACAGTACGATGATTTATGGAATTTAGATGATCGAAACAAAAAGAGGGAAAGACCTAATATGCATAAAAAGAAGAAAATCCCTCCGCAACCAGAAAAAGATTTACTCCTCTTTATTGAAGAATACAGCCGTGAGCTAGAAGATTGGCAGCGCGACATATTAACAATGATGCGCGAAGAAATGTTATATTTCTGGCCACAGCTTGAAACGAAGATCATGAATGAAGGCTGGGCTTCCTACTGGCATCAACGCATACTTCGTGAAATGGACTTAACATCTGGTGAAGCAATTGAATTTGCGAAATTAAATGCAGGTGTCGTACAGCCATCAAAAACAAGTATTAATCCATACTACCTCGGTATTAAAATGTTTGAAGATATTGAAGAACGCTACAACAATCCGACAGAAGAAATGAAGCGGCGCGGTGTGAAGCCAGGCTCTGGTCGTGAGAAAATGTTTGAAGTACGAGAAATTGAATGGGATGTATCATTCCTAAGAAACTACTTAAATAAAGAACTCGTAATGAGAGAAGATATGTACTTATTCCAGCGCCAAGGAAAAGAATATAAAGTAATTGATAAAGAGTGGGAACATGTACGCGATCAACTCGTAAATATGCGTACGAATGGAGGTTTCCCATACTTAGTAGTAGAAGATGGCGACTACTTAAAGAATGGGGAATTGTACATTAAACATAGCTATGAAGGAATTGAGCTAGATTTAAAATACTTAGAAAAAGTATTACCGTATCTTCATCAGCTATGGGGAAGAACGGTGCATATGGAGTCCATTGTGGAGAGTAAGGGCGTTGTGTTTTCTTATGACGGGAAGATGGTGCATCGGAAGTATGTGTGAGAGGAAGCCGCTGGAATCAGCGGCTTTTTTATTGATTTGGTAATTTAATGAAATTGGTAAACGTATATGTGATAATGTTGTTAGTTTCTTAAATTTTGTTTTTTATTCAAGGGGGATAAGATGCGTGGGGGAGTTTGAACTGCAAGTTTATCAAAGAAAATATGTGGTAGGGAAAGAGGTTGAGTATTACATCCTTACAGGTAAGATCAGTGAGGCAGAGTATATAGTTAAAGTTTTAGCAAATCATGAAGAGCTTGCATCAGTAGTTGTATATAAGAGGTTGGAGTTTGCAAAGAAAAAAGGAATGGAACTTTTGTTACAACATGAAGAAAATGTTGAGTTGGAAGATTTAGAGATGATTCATTTTAAAGAGGATCGTCTTAACGGAAAGCCTTGGCAAAAAGATAATGATAGTGTGCTCAAGTCATTGTTAAATCAGAATTATAGAAGTTTAAATGGGGAAATTGAGTCGCATATAGGGAATAAGAATGTAACCGAAGAGAGGGATAAGATAATGCAACAAAAAAATACGATTCTATATGGACCACCAGGAACAGGAAAAACATATACAGTTGCGGAGAAAGCGCTTGAAATCATTATGCCTCAACAGTACAAACAAATAATGGGAAACCGTTTAGCTGTAATGGAAGCCTATCAAAAATTAAGTGAACAAAATCGTATTTCTTTTTGTACATTTCATCAATCTTTCGCATATGAAGATTTTGTGGAAGGGTTAAGAAGTGACGAGGAAGGAAAATTCATATTACAGGATGGTATTTTTAAAAGAATATGTGAAACAGCGGTATTAGGAGAAACAAAGGATGTTTCTGTATATGATTTTGATGAGAATGAGATTGAATTTTATAAAATGTCTTTAGGTGGCATTCAAGAGGAATACGGAGAAGATATCTACAACTATTGTATTGATAATAATTGTGTTGCATTAGGTTGGGGCGGCAATATTGATTATGAGGGATGTATAGATCGCCAAGCTGTACATGAGAAATTTTATTCATACAATGCTGAGGATGATAAGGTATTTAATGTTGATGCAATTAATCGGTTTAAAAATTGGATGAAGAAGGACGATATTATTTTCATTTCTGAAGGTAACCATAAAATTAGAGCCATTGCGAAGGTAATTGGTGATTATAATTATGTTGAAGATTCAGAGATTAGATATAAACACTTTCGAGAAGTAGAGTGGTTATATTATGGCGAAACAATAGGTGTCGACCAAATTTTAAAAGATAAAGTATTATCGCAGCAAACAATATATCAATTTGGAAAAATGGATTTAAATATGCAGCAAATAAAACGTTTGCTTACAAAAACAAAACCAGTTAATGAAGAAACGGATAATTATGTACTTATTATAGATGAAATTAACCGAGGAAATATCTCGAAAATATTTGGGGAGCTTATTACTTTAATTGAAGATGACAAAAGAATTGATGCTACAAATGAAATAAAGGTAACTTTACCTTATTCGAAAAAATCATTTGGTATTCCTAGTAATCTTTATATTATTGGAACAATGAATACCGCTGACCGATCTATTTCGATGATGGATACAGCATTACGCCGAAGATTTCATTTTGAGGAACTAATGCCGCAACCGAATTTGTTACCAGAAAAAATAGGGAATATAGAAGTACAGAAAATGCTAAAAGTATTAAATGAGCGCATTGAGTTTTTAATTGATCGTAACCATACAATCGGACATGCCTATTTTATAAAAGAAAATTTAACTTTTGAAGAGCTAGTTGAAATTATGAAGTTTAAAGTAATCCCATTGTTACAAGAATATTTTTATGAAGATTGGGAGAAGGTGGAACTTGTTTTAGGTGGAGCTGGAAAACTGGGGGATAATTCATATTTCTTAACAAAAGAAGAAAAAACTGCTCAAGGAATTTTTAAAACTGAATTAGATTACGATCAAACTATAAAGAAATATCAATTGGTGGAAAATCCGAATGAACAAGCTTTTTTAAATATATATGAGGGATAGGATATGAAACATATCACAACATATGAAGTTGCAGGAAAAGTTTTGATTAAGGAAAATTGTTCACAATGTTTAACTGAAAAAGAAGCTAGAGACTTAGAAAAGTATATTGGAAGTAGTAAGCTTGATAAGAAGTGTATTAAATGGGGAAGAAATAGCGTAACATTTATTAATTATGTTGGTTTTATTCAACTAACAACGGTATCTATTGAAATCCTACCTAAAACGCAGATAAACAGCTCTGATAAAGAAATTGAAGAATCAAGAAAAATGTTATTACAAATGTTGTATAGGACAGGAAGTCTAAAGATTAATGTTAATAATATGAGTATGAATCAAATGTGTAAGCATAATTTATTAGAAATGTTTGGAGAGCTATTTGCATTGATGTTGGAAAAAGAATTAATGAAGGGGCTTTATATGCAGTATGTTCAACTAGAGGAGAACTTATCTGTAGTAAAAGGGAATATTCTTTTTCATAAACAATTACAAAATCAAGCAACTCGTGTTAATCGTGTACATTGTCAATATGAAGAATTTTCTGCTGAAACCCAATTAAATTATATTTTGAAAAGTGCAATTGAAAAATTAATGAGTAATGTGAAACAATTAGGAACCTTAAAGAAATTGAAAAGATGTTCTGTTTATTTTGATGAGCTGGCATTTTCAACAATAACAAGCATGGATTTTAATACAGTTTATTTTAATAGGTTAAATAGAAGGTTTGAACCAATTTTTATTTTAGCAAGAATGATATTAGAAAATATGTTTTCATTATCAAGTTTCGGAAAAGAAAAAAGTTTTTCGATTTTATTTAGAATGGATGAATTGTTTGAGAAGTATATTGCTAATTTATTAGATACATGTATTGAACATAAAGTGATGGGTCAGCATAAGAAATATAAACTTATGATTAATGAGTTTAATGATAGAGAGGTATATCCATTGAAACCTGATATTGTTGTTTTGCAGAATGACAGTGAAAAGCTGATTATTGATACAAAATGGAAATTTATTAATGGTTCTAGAAACCGTCATGGAGTAAAAAGAGAAGATCTATTTCAAATGTATGCGTATTTAACTAGGTATGAGAAGGTTTCAACGGTAATTTTGTTGTATCCACATCAATCAGCTATTGCTAAGCCATCAAGTGAAGTTTTGGAATCGTGGTATTTAGAAGAATCTACGGGAATTCAACAAAAACAAAAAATAAGGGTATATTCTGTCAATTTATCCAGTGAAAGAAGAGTAATTCAAGATTTACAAGGGATAATTGAAGAGAACCTCACTGTATTATTATGAGAGTTTTTAGTAAATCGTTGTGAGTATATCGGAAGTATGTGTGATAAAAAGTCAAATATGCTATTCTTGAAAAAAGGGAGTTACATAGAGAAATGGAGAGATTCAAATGAGCAAAGTAGGGGTATGCAAGGTGGATATTACGCCGCCTTTAGGCATTGATTTTATCGGATATCATAGAGATACAGGAATTAATAATATTGAAGAGCGTATTTATGGGACGGTCTTTGTATTTGAAAAAGATGAAATAAAAACTGTGTTTATAAGCATTGATAATATTGGGATGTTAGTAGAAGATACGAATATTATTCGTGAGCGAGTAGCTAGTAGGCTTCATGTCCCATTTGAGCGAATAACGGTTGTTTATACTCATACGCATTCCGGTCCAGAAACGGTCGGTGATGATCCGCTAGTACAGTCGTATAAAACGATTTTAGTAAATAATGTGGTGCACGGTGCTGTTACTGCAAATAACAACATGGTGTTATGTGAAGTTGGATGGGGTGTTACGACAGGTGATATGGGAGTAAACCGAAGAGAGAGAACATCTGATGGAAAAGCGAAGATGGGAATAAATATAGGGGGTGTTGTAGATAAACGAATTGGCATGTTAGCAATGAGAGATGCTGAAACGAAGGAGCTATCTGGGATTGTAGTATTTTGTACTGCTCATCCGAATGCTTTAAAAGGTGATAGTGATGTATTATCAGCAGATTATCCTGGAATGACGAGAGGGATTCTTGAGAAGATAGTAAACTGTCCTGTTATTATTGTTCAAGGTGCTGCCGGAAACGTGAACGCGAAGTATCGTGGTTCAAGGAAAGCATTAAAACAAATGGCTTACACACTTGGTGGACATGTATTAACGATGCTACCAACAGTTACATATAGCCCAATTGTAAAATTAAGAACGATTTCGAGTACGATGCAAATGAAATTGAAGGATATTCCTGAAATTGATGAGATAAGAGGAATGGCTCGATTAGCTGAGAGACAGTGGGGTGTGAATACAGATGAATGGCTTACTATCGTTTTAGAGAAACATAAGCAAAATATTCGGCAGCTAAGTATCGTTTTAGAAGTTCAACTGTTTCAAATTAATGATGGTATGTTCGCTGGAATACCGATGGAACCTTTTTCGGAAACTGCGTTAGAAATAAAAGAGAGTCTTCAAAATGAACTAGCTTTCTTTGGTGGCTATACGAATGGATATATTGGTTACTTACCGACAAAAGAGGAATATGCATATGGTGGGTATGAAGTGGAATTAAATCCTGTTGTGTATGGGCCGGTTACAAACTTGTTGATGCCGCCAGAGGAGAATACAGCAGATTTCATTGTACAGAAAGTTATAGAAATATACGTAAAAGAACTTGGAGCTATCTAGGTTCTTTTTTGTTTCGAATTTGTGAACAAAAGATATATATATTGAAAATGATTTTTGTATATTTTATTATATACCCATACGGGTATGAGTTTTTTGTTTATAATACATGGAGAAATTAAATAATAAACAACATGGAGGTTTAAAATATGTCTAGAAAAATTGTTGTAGTAGGTGGGGTTGCGGGCGGGGCATCAGTCGCTGCAAGGCTTCGTCGTTTAAGTGAAGAAGATAAAATTATTATGGTTGAGCGTGGTGAATATATTTCATTTGCAAATTGTGGATTACCATACTATATTGGCGGTGTAATTACAGAAAGACAAAAACTATTAGTACAAACTGTTGAAAAGATGTCAAAGCGTTTTAATTTAGATATACGTGTATTAAGTGAAGTGGTAAAGATTAATAAAGAAGAGAAAACAATTACTATAAAGAATGTAACTACAAATGAAACATATAACGAGGAATATGATGTGTTAATTCTTTCACCAGGGGCAAAACCAATTGTTCCACCTATTCCGGGTATTGAAGAAGCGAAGGCGTTGTTTACATTACGAAATGTACCTGATACAGATCGTATTAAAGCATACATTGATGAGAAGAAACCAAGTCATGCGACGATTATTGGTGGCGGATTTATTGGGATTGAAATGGTTGAAAACTTAAGAGAACGAGGACTTGATGTTACTCTTGTAGAGATGGCAAATCAAGTAATGCCACCGATTGATTATGAGATGGCAGCGTATGTACATGAACAGATGAAACAGCATAATGTTGAGCTTGTTTTTGAAGATGGTGTGGATGCTATAGAAGAGAACGGAACTATTGTGCGTTTAAAAAGCGGTTTAAATATAAAGACAGATATGATTATTTTAGCAATTGGTGTACAACCAGAGAGTCGTTTAGCAAAGGATGCAGGATTAGCACTAGGAGTTAGAGGAACGATAAAAGTAAATGAAAAATTTCAAACGTCGGATTCATATATATATGCAATCGGTGATGCGATTGAAGTGAAAGATTTTGTTACAGAAACAGAAACGATGATTCCTTTAGCGTGGCCAGCTAATCGTCAAGGTCGCATGTTAGCAGATATTATTCATGGTCATATGGATTCTTTATATAAAGGTACGATGGGAACTTCTATAGCTAAAGTTTTTGATTTAACAGTTGCTTCGACGGGAGTAAATGAGAAAATATTGAAACGGTTAAATATACCCTATGAGGTAGTACACGTACAAGCAAATTCCCATGCTGGATATTATCCAAATGCTACCCCAGTACTAATCAAATTAATTTTCAATAAAGAAAATAGAAAAATTTATGGAGCACAGGCGCTAGGGCGTGACGGTGTAGATAAGCGTATTGACGTTATTGCAACAGCGATGAAAGCAAATTTAACTGTAATTGATTTGCCAGATTTAGAATTATCATATGCACCACCATATTCATCTGCGAAAGATCCAGTAAACATGGTAGGATATGCGGCAAGTAATATAGTAGATGGTTTTGTTGATACAGTACAATGGCATGAAATTGATCGTATTGTTGAAAATGAGGGATATCTGATTGATGTTCGAGAGCCTAATGAATTAAAGCAAGGAATGATTAAAGGTTCTATTAATATTCCATTAGATGAATTACGTGATCGCTTGGATGAAGTGCCATTAGATAAAGAAATATATATTACTTGTCAGCTTGGTATGAGGGGATATGTTGCAGCACGTATGTTAATGGAAAAAGGATATAAGGTAAAGAACATAGATGGTGGTTTTAAATTGTATGGGACAGTATTACCAGAACGTGTTGTATATTGATAGGTTTCACTTTTTGTTTAGCGAACATATAAGGTGAAAATTAAAAATAGGGGTTTACAAAATACCTGTAGGGGTATAATATATTGTCATAAGTTATAAATGGTGACATAATGGTAATGAGGTGATTATAGGATGGAATATAATCAAGATATGAAAAATAGATTGAAACGTATTGAAGGTCAAGTTCGTGGTGTGCTTCGCATGATGGAAGAGGGAAAAGATTGCCGAGATGTTATTACACAGTTAACTGCATCCCGTTCTGCGCTAGATCGTACAATTGGACTCGTTGTGGGAACAAATTTAGAGCAATGTTTACGTGAACAGTTTGAAAGTGGAAATGGTTCAAATGAAGAATTAATTAAAGAAGCTGTTCAATTACTTGTAAAAAGCCGATAATCTGTCAAACATATGTGTTGACAGATTTTCAAAAACATTTTATTATACCCCTATAGGTATATGTATAGTGATTAGGGAGGAAATGACGATGAGTATAAAAGTGGATACGAGTTTAGATTGTAAAGGATTGGCTTGTCCGATGCCGATTGTGAAGACGAAGAAGGCGATGGAAAGATTGGCATCAGGGCAAGTGATTGAAATCGAGGCAACAGATAAAGGATCTACGTTAGATATTCAAAGTTGGGCGAGTAAAGTAGGGCATCAATATATCGGGACGAAACAAGAGGGAGATATATTAAAGCATTATGTAAGAAAAGCCCATGAGCATGAAGTGAATGAAGTTGTGAAATATCCTTATACGATTACGAATGGGGAATTGCAAAATATATTATTAAGTGGTGAGGATTGCACTGTATTAGATGTTCGTGAAGAAGCGGAATTCGTCTTTGGTCATATTCCATCCGCAATTTCGGTGCCGTTAGGTGAATTAGATAGTGCTTTGTTAGACAGTGCGAAACCAATTTATGTTGTTTGCCGAACGGGTAATCGTAGTGATATAGCGTGTCAAATGTTGAAAGAAAAAGGTTTTTCAAACGTGAAAAATGTCATTCCAGGTATGTTAGAGTGGCAAGGGAATGTGGAGAAATAAAATTTTTTAAATAAAAATATACCTACGGGGGTAATTAAATGAACATTAAGATGTTACAAGCAAAAGATGTTGCAGAGAAAATTTTATTCGGAGATTTGTTTATTTTAGATGTTCGTAATGAGACGGATTATGAAGATTGGAAAATTGAAGGGAAACAAGTTTCTTCTATAAATAAACCTTATTTTGACTTGTTAGATGGTGTAGATCATATTGTAGATGAATTACCGAGAGAAAAAGAGATTTTAGTCGTATGTGCGAAAGAAGGTTCTTCGCAGTTTGTTGCGGAGCAATTGTTGAATGCTGGTTTCAACGATGTTTCCTATTTAGCTGGTGGGATGAAAGCTTGGAGTGAATATGTAAAGCCGCTCAAAGTAGGAGATGTACAGGGCGGAGGGAGTATATATCAATTTAACCGTCTTGGAAAAGGCTGCCTATCCTATATGGTAGTTTCAAAAGGTGAAGCAGCAGTTATTGATGCAGTAAGAACGGTTGAAGCATACGAGGAATTTGCGAAAGAGCATGGAGTTACTATTACGAATGTAATGGATACACATTTACATGCAGACCATATTTCTGGTGGTCGTAAGTTAGCTGAAAAAGTAGGTGGTACGTATTGGTTACCTCCAAAAGATGCGGAGGAAGTCGTTTTCTCATACGAACGACTTGTAGAAGGATCTGTTATTACGGTGGGGGGTACCAAAATTGGAATTGACGCGTTATACTCACCAGGGCATACGATTGGGAGTACGTCATTTATTGTAGATGATTCCTATTTATTATCAGGCGATATTTTATTTGTAGATTCAATCGGGCGTCCAGATCTTGCTGGTAAGGCTGAAGATTGGGTGAGCGATTTACGAAATACATTATATAAGCGCTATAAGGAATTATCTCAAGAGTTAATTGTTTTACCAGCTCATTACTCAAAAATAAGTGAAATAGATGAGAATGGTATTGTAAGTGCCAGTTTAAAAGAATTATTTGAGTCTAATGCAGGACTAAATATTAAATGTGCGGATGAATTTCGTAAAATCGTAACAGAGAATTTACCACCTCAGCCGAATGCTTATGAAGAAATTCGTCAAACGAATATGGGGAAAATCCATCCGAGTGTGGAAGAAGAGCGTGAAATGGAGATTGGTCCAAATCGCTGTGCAGTTCATAATTAATAACAAATTGGAGGGATAGATGATGAATATAAAACAAGTATTAGATGCGAAAGGTTTAGCATGCCCGATGCCGATTGTAAGAACGAAGAGAGCGATGGATACTTTACAATCTGGAGAAGTGTTAGAAGTACATGTAACAGATAAAGGATCAGTAAAAGATATTCCAGCATGGTCAAAAACAGGCGGTCATGAAATAGTAAAGCATAATATAGAAGACGATGTGCTGAAGTTTTGGATTAAGAAGGCGTAGTGAAGAACTAGTTTTATAAAGGCGGAGAGGTTGGTTATATGAATACAATATTAAGTACGCTTTTCATTGTACTTGCTGCATGGTTTGTTATTTCACGTTTTTTACCGGTGAAAGGTGTTCAAAATATAAATGGAAAAGAATTAAAAAGTATAGTGGGAAAACAGGGGAAGTACTTTATTGATGTTCGTACAGTAGGTGAATATAGAGGAAATCATATGAGAGGATTTCAGAATATCCCGCTAAATGAGTTAGTTAGTAAGGCAAATCAGCTAGATAAAAATAAGGAAGTAATCGTTATTTGTCAGAGCGGGATGAGAAGTAAGCAAGCAGCAAAAGTATTAAAGAAATTAGGATTTCAGCACATTATAAATGTTTCAGGCGGTATGAACGCTTTGTAAGGAAGGGATAGCAAGATGAAAGAAATAACAGCGAGAGAAGTAGAGGAAAGATTGTTACGAAATGAAGAGATACATGTGATTGATGTTCGTGAAGTGGAAGAAGTGATGGAAGGGAAAATTCCAGGAGTGATTCATATTAGGTTAGGTTTACTAGAGTTTCGAATACATGAACTGGATAAAAATAAAGAATATATTATCGTTTGTCGCTCAGGCAAGAGAAGTGCAAGAGCAGTTCAATTTTTAGAAGGCTACGGTTTTCGAGCGATTAATATGGTAGGTGGTATGTTAGATTGGGAAGGTAAAGTTGTATAGTACGGAGATAAATGATTTGAGCCTTTTTATAAATAGTTAAATACCCCTATAGGTAATTAGGAGGAGAACAACATGGAACAACAGAAGAAAACGACGATTGTTTTATTTAGTGGAGATTATGATAAGGCGATGGCAGCTTATATTATTGCAAATGGTGCAGCGGCGTACGATCATGAGGTGACTATTTTTCATACTTTCTGGGGTTTAAATGCGCTTAGGAAAGATGAGCATGTGAAAGTAAAGAAAACGTTTATAGAGAAAGTGTTTGGAAAAATGATGCCGCGCGGCGCTGATAAGATGGGATTATCAAAAATGAATTTTGCTGGTATGGGGCCAAAGATGATTAAAGGCATTATGAAGAAGCATAATGCGATGTCTTTGCCAGATTTAATTGATATGGCGAAAGAGCAAGAGGTTAAGCTTGTAGCTTGTCAAATGACAGTAGATTTATTAGGGTTAAAAGAGGAAGAGATTATGGAAGGGGTAGAGTTTGCAGGAGTAGGTGCATATTTAGCAGATGCTTCGGATGGGAATGTGAATTTATTTATTTAAATCACCTTCTTTTTAGAAGGCGGGGGATACAATATGAGTTTAACAGTACTACTTTTTATTATTGGATTTATAGGTTCGTTCATATCAGGGATGGTTGGGATTGGCGGTGCAATTATTAATTATCCGATGATCTTATACATTCCAGTATTGCTAGGATTTGCCGGATATACATCACATGAAGTGAGTGGTATTACAGCGGTTCAAGTATTCTTTGCAACTTTTGCAGGCGCGTGGGCGTACAGGAAAAGTAACGATATGGATAAAACGTTGGTTGTGTATATGGGAGCTAGTATATTAATAGGAAGCTTTGTAGGTAGCTTTAGCGCGAATTTATTAAATGAGCATGCTGTAAATGTTGTTTATACAATATTAGCTACTATCGCGGCTATTATGATGTTTATACCGAAGCGAAGCGATCGTAAGGGATCAGAGGGGATTATGTACAATAAATGGCTAGCTAGTTTGTTAGCGTTTATTGTAGGAAGTGTTTCCGGCATTATTGGGGCTGGTGGTGCGTTTCTTTTAGTCCCGATTATGCTAGTTGTTTTAAAACTACCGATACGTACGACAATAGCAACCTCTATCGCTATTACTTTTATTTCCTCGATAGGAATTACTACTGGGAAAGTGATTACTGGACAAATAGTTGTTATTCCGGCTCTTATCGTTGCGATAGCAAGTTTATTTGCCGCTCCTCTTGGAGTGAAAGTAGGGAAGAGACTGAATCAAAAAATTTTGCAATATGTATTGTCCGCTTTAATTGTAGGAACTGCGATAAAGATGTGGATTGATATGATATCGAAATAAAAAGATGGTGCTCTTGTAGCACCATCTTTTTATTTACGCCCAAATAACTTTCATTAAGTTCTTATATTCATCGTTTGCCAGTTTATATAGCATTCTCGTGTGTTCAAAGACAAGTGCGGGATTAAAGTTTGGTTCTGAGAATGCAAGAGATGTTGAAATATCAATTGCATTTTGTTTGTTTAGCGTGAATTTTGCAAATCGATAAGATGTGTTTAATTCATTGATGACATGTAAAATGTCATTTTTTGATGTTGAATCAGGTACAAGAGCAACATTGAAGCAGTATATATCCACAGCAGGATGTTCGCTTTGGAAAGCAGCGATAAGTTGAATTTTTGCGCCAGCTTCTGTTTCTAATCCTACTGAAAAATGTACCGAACCATCATTTTCATCTATATTTTCTTCCATGTATATATCGTTTGATTTTAAGTACTCTTTAAAATCTGAAATGTTATGTTTTACTGCAGCTTTCATATGTATGAGCCCCCTGATAATTGGAATAGATTACTATTATTTATTATAATTTAAAAATATTAAAAAAGATAGTTGGAAAGTTCTGATTTTTTGTTTTGAAAGCATTAAAAAGAAGCAGTGCTCTACCTCCATAGAGCACTGCTTCACTTTATTCATTGTCATTAGACGATGTTTCTGTATCTTTACTACTATTATCATTATGCTTGTTGTTACTTGATTCATGTTTGTTTGTATCTTCAGAGTCAGCTTCTTTCGTTCTCTCTGAGCTTGTTTTTTTCGAATCGGATGTAGATTCTTTCGTTTTCTCTGAATTTGTTTTTTTAGAATCAGAATCAGAGTCAGAGTCTGATTTTGTATATGCAGGTAGTCCAAGGTGACTACGAAGTTCGTTTGTAACATTAGCTAATTCTTTTTTATCTGGATTGTAGTAGTAAGTTCGGCCACCACCAGCTGACTTACTACATGTATCATCACCTTTTGCCATGTAACAATCTTCACCTTGAAGTTGTAATTTCTCAATTTCCGAATCCGATCCATATTTATAGAATGAAAGCATGTCATCGAATGTTAAGTTTGTAACGAATTGTCCGTTAATATCATCAATGATGTTTCCAACTTTTGTTACAGACCCAGCGCTTGTTAGTTTCTTTAAAATTGCTTCAATAACAAGTTGCTGACGTTGTCCACGCATTGCATCACTATCAATGTGCCTTGTTCTAGCAAGAGCAAGAGCTTCTTCACTATTTAACTTTTGAACACCTTTTTTCAGGTGAATTGCATCGGCGTTATCATTACTATCTTGTTCAGTAAACTCAACTGGTACGTCAACTTCAATGCCGCCTAAATCATCAACGATTTTCATGAATGATTTAAAGTTGAATTTTACAAAGTAATCGACGGGAACATTCATTAATTTTTCAACTGCATCAATACTAGCTTGTGGTCCACCATCTTTTCCGTTTTTGGTAGCACCGAATGCATGAGCGTGTGTAATTTTATCTTTTTTCTTTTCTACTGGAATATAAGTATACGTGTCACGTGGAATACTTAATAGCTTTACAGTTTTGCTATCTTTATTAAACGTTGCAAGTAATAGTGCATCCGTTCTTATAGCTTCACCATATTCTTTTCCGCGGACATCGCTTTCATCAACGCCCATTATTAAGACAGAGACGTTATTTGTAATAGGTTTTACAGCTTTAGCACGTAAATCAGACTTATCACCGCGTGCTAAATCGTGAGCGGCGTTTCGAACAGCAGAAGATGCTTTATTTACTAAAAACCATGTATAACCGCCACCTACTATTAAAAAGAATAGAATAACGCTTATAATAATTTTTGTTTTTTTCTTACTATTTTTCGGTTTACTTCGTGTATTTTCTTGTAAAGATGGGTTTTGCTCCATTTCTTGTACTCCTTCATTTGGATTGAAATACGACACTCATATCCACTTATTATAATGAAATTTAGCGAAAAAAAACATTACAAATCATTTACATTTCGTAAAAATTCAATTTATTTATAAAAAGTCAGATTTTCTATATTTTATTTTAAAGATGTAGAACAAGTATAATGTGTTTTAGTAGAAATGAAAATATGTATTGTGAGAAAGTGATAGAGAAGTAAGATTTGTTGAAATATAGCCAAGAAGAAGCGATTAGCTTTACATTCATTTTTTATATAATAAAGAAGTATTCTACGGATGAAGGAGAGAGCGTAATGAATCATACATCATTCCAAGCAATTGTTGTGAAAGAAAAAGAAAATAATCAATTTGAAAGAAAGCTTGTTGAGAGAGAAATTAATAGTTTACCTGAAGGAGACGTATTAATACGTGTTTATTATTCTTCATTAAATTATAAAGATGCCCTTTCAGCTACTGGTAATAAAGGTGTAACGAGAACATATCCTCATACACCTGGCATAGATGCAGCGGGAGAGGTTGTTAGTAGTGGAAATGACTCCTTTAAGGAAGGGGATCAAGTCATTGTAACTGGATATGATTTAGGCATGAATACTTCTGGTGGTTTCGGAGAATATATTCGCGTGCCATCATCTTGGGTCGTTCCTTTACCAAAAGAAATGTCTTTGAAGGAAAGTATGATGTACGGGACAGCCGGTTTTACAGCTGCCTTATCGGTATATAAGCTCATTAGAGCGGGAATTACACCTAGTACGGGAGATGTTTTAGTAACGGGTGCTACGGGCGGAGTAGGCAGTGTAGCAGTTAGTATTTTAGGAAAGCTAGGATATAGCGTAGTAGGGGCAACAGGGAAAATGGAAGAGAAAGAGATGCTGCTACGTTTAGGTGTAAAAAAGATGATTCGCCGCGCGGAGTTGAGTGATGAATCAGGAAGACCGATGCTTAAAGGAATATACGCTGGGGTTGTCGATACTGTAGGCGGAAACATGTTAGAAAGTTCTTTAAAGGTAGTTAAGTATGGAGGCTGTGTAACAACGTGTGGTAACGTAGCAGGGCATGAATTAAATACAACTGTATACCCATTCATATTACGAGGGATTAGCCTTTTAGGAATAGATTCAGTTCAATGTCCAGTAGATGTGAGAAGAGAAGTGTGGGCATTGCTAGCAGGTGAGTGGAAAAATTCAGAGCTATTATCTTATACAGAAGAATGTACATTAAAAGAATTAGATGAGAAGTTTACACTTATACTGCAAGGAAAATTAAAAGGAAGAACGGTTGTAAATATGAAATGAAAAAAGAGACGCTAATTTGAGCGTCTCTTTTCCTATTATAATGATTGCTTTAAATTTACTTTTCCTTGTTCACCTAAAACGCCATCAGCAATATTTACAGCGTGATCACCGATACGCTCTAAGTTACTTACCATATCAACGAAAATGATGCTTGCATCACCTGAACAGCTACGTTCGTTCAGACGTAACACATGACGTTTACGAAGAACACGTTCCATTTGGTCAATTTTACGTTCTTTTGCAATAACCGTTTGAGCTAGTTCAGTGTCGAAGTTTGTTAAAGCATTAATTGCATCTTGTAATGTTGAAATTGTTAATTCAAGCATTTCATTTAGTTCAGCTAGTGCTTCATCCGATAGTGAAACACGGTTTGAAATTTGGAAATCTACAAGTTCTACAAGGTTTTCTACATGATCACCGACACGTTCAATATCTCCGACAACACCTGCTAAAACGGAATGTTTTTCAGAATCTGAAGGTGAAAGTGGTTTTTCTGATAGTAAAACTAAATACTCGGTAATTTTTTTATCTAAATTGTTAATAGCGCCTTCTAATTGAGTAGCCATGTTCGCGTGTTTTTTGTCTTGTGTATTTAAAAATTGGTTTGCTTCTTTTAATCCATCTAATGAAAACTCCGCCATACGGATAATCTCTTTTTGAGCTTCTGTTAAAGCAATAGCTGGAGATTGTTCAATAAAGATTGGATTTAAATGTTGTGGTTTGAAGTTAATGGATGCATCTTCACCACGAATAATTTTTGTTACAATCCAGGCTAATACTGCAATGAATGGGAACTGAATGATTGTATTCGTTACGTTAAATGTTCCGTGTGCAAATGCAATTGTCATTTCTGGATTTAAGTTTAATGACGTTTGGAAATATTGAATTAAACTTGTAAATGGTATCAATATAATCGTAAAGATAATGGTACCAATAATATTAAAGATAACGTGAACTAATGCTGCACGTCTTGCTGCAATTGAAGTACCGATTGCTGCTAATACTGCTGTAATTGTCGTACCGATGTTATCACCGAATAATACAGGAAGGGCAGCTTGTAAATCGATTGCACCCTGGCCAAATAATTCTTGTAAAATACCGATTGTTGCGCTTGAGCTTTGTACAATTAAAGTGAAGACTGTACCGACAATAATTCCTAGAATTGGATTATCACTCATGCTAACCATTAAATCTTGGAATGACTCTAAAGAACGAAGAGGTTTCATACCTGCGCTCATTAATTCTAAACCGAAGAATAACATACCAAAACCGAATACAACTTGACCTACAGAATGTACTTTTTTATTTTTAAAGAAGAATAGTAAAATCGCTCCAACTGCCATAACTGGGAGAGCGTATTCTCCGATTTTAATTCCGATAATAAATGCAGTAACTGTCGTTCCGATATTCGCACCCATAATAACACCAATTGCTTGTCTTAATGTCATAAATCCGGCACTTACAAGTCCGACCGTTAAAGCAGTTGTTCCTGAACTTGATTGAATTAATACAGTAACTAACATACCTGCTAGTACACCCATAAGTGGGTTCGTTGTAAAGCGATCTAGAATATCGCGAAGACGATCTCCAGCTGCTTGTTGCAGTCCATCGCCCATGTATTTAATCCCGAATAAGAAAATACCTAATCCACCAATGAACTGGAAGATCATTTCTTGAACATTATATTCCACGCATTCCACTCCTTAAATTTCATGTACGATGTAATTATTAACTGAACCTTGAGTAACTGTAAACGGTTTGCTAGTAAAATTTACACTAAATTTACAAAGAGGTGAAAAGTTTACAAATCTTTAAAGAAACACCTGGATTTAATTGGTTTTCATCTTTTACAAATGGAATTTTTGTAAAGAAATCATATTTATCACACTATTTGCGGATAGTAAAAATAGGAGAGGTAAACTATCCAAATTGGATGCGCTAAGTAAAGTGTCACCTTATTTATAATAATGGTTCTTTGTATATTTTTTGATTTAAGTTAGAAAAATATGTAGGGGAAATGGGGAGGTTTGAAATGAATGTATTAAATGAAAATGAAAAAAGCAGTGTGATTTTTTTAGGAATCCACTGCTTTTTACAAATGTGTATACATGATTTTTTTGGTTCAAGTACTTCGAAAAAGAACCAATTAGCATTACCCAACGGCTTTTTCTTTTGTTTTATCCCCCTGTTTTTGCTTCCGTAAGCTTGTGATGTAAATGAAAAGAAAAGCAATAAGTAACAGAGAGGAATATCGATATACAGTTGCATAGTTTGTAAAGTGTGCAATGAATCCAAAAATAATCGCTCCAGCACCAATTCCAAGATCAAATGCTGAGAAGAATGTTGCTGTTGCTACTCCTCTCCGGTGCGGTGCTACGCGGTCAATCATCCATGCTTGTAGTGCCGGTTGAATTGCTCCGAAACCACTGCCATAGCACGCTGCGGCAATAATTAAACTCGGAATTGTAGTTGTATACGACAGCAAGATAATCCCTGTAAACGTAATAATAACTCCTGGAATGATGACGAATGTATGACCTTTCGTATCATATAATCTTCCAGAAAACGGACGAGTTACAGCGATTGCAAGTGCGTTAAATAAAAAGAAGAGACTGATATCAGCAATCCCGACTTCCG
This sequence comes from Bacillus sp. NPDC057893, assembly GCF_042796455.1. Taxonomy (NCBI): domain Bacteria; kingdom Bacillati; phylum Bacillota; class Bacilli; order Caryophanales; family Bacillaceae; genus Bacillus; species Bacillus sp. NPDC057893. Next base: position 58,784 of record NZ_JBHVNG010000002.1, read on the forward strand.
TAGCAAATAATGTGATAAAGCTCCCAATTCCCCCGTACATTAATGTAATACATAATATTAATAATGAAGGAAGTAAAGCTTTACGCTCAATAAATCCATCGAGAAAGGTACCAGATGTTTGCTGTGGTGGTTGCGGCGATTTTTTGATTTGAAGTAGTTTCGTTAATATTAATGAAACTATTGTGCATGAAAGTGCACATAAAAAAAGAATCGTGAAGTTATATGCTTGCATAAGCCAAAGTCCGATAAGCGGGCCGAGCGCCATGGCGATAGTTCCAGAAAGACCGAAGTACCCCATGCCTTCACCGCGGCGAGCTTGCGGAATTAAATCTGAAACGACAGTTCCGTATGTAGTCGTTGTAATACCAAAACCAGCTCCGTGTAAAATTCGAACGGCAAGCAATAGGAAAACGGTTGAAGCGAAAAGATAACTGCCCATAGCGAGTAAACAAATAGCGGTACCGATCATTAAAATGATTTTTTTGTTGAATTTCTGCAGGGCATTTCCAGTTAGCGGCCTAATAAAAAGTGCTGCAACGGTAAACATGCCGACAACGAATCCGATATTTGAACTTGTGCCCCCAATTTCTTTCACATAAACAGGTAAAGTTGGAATTAACATTTGAAATCCTAAAAACATACATAAGTTTGCTAGAATTAGCGCAATAAACTCTTTTGTCCATAACGGTTCTCGTTTTACGAGTACTGCCTCTCCCATATATTCATCCCCTATATAAAAATTTTCTCTTTTCTTTCGAGTATATGTATTGGTCAATGTAACAGTCAAGGAAGGTGTCTTGAAAGCGGATAACAATTTTTAAGATGAAGAACTGACAAATTTGTGTAAAAGCTACACAACTATGAAAAAAAGATGTAAAGTATAGATGTATAGACTAGTAATTGTTATGAATGATAGAAATTTTTTTCTTTAAAGAAAGCGGATTCAAAAAGTAGTGGATGAGAAGGGGATATATACTTTTTCACTACATATATTTGAAAAGGTTTACAAAACAATGAAGAAAGAGGCGTGTACATATGAGACGATTAGGTATTTCTATTTATCCGGAACATTCAACAGTAGAGAAAGATAAGGAGTATTTAACATTAGCAAGTAAATATGGATTTACACGTGTGTTCACATGTTTACTATCTGTGGATGGGGAAAAAGAGAAAATAATAGAAGAGTTTAAAGAAACGATTTCTCATGCGAATGCATTAGGATTTCAAGTATTGGTTGATATTAGTCCGTCTGTTTTTGAGCAACTAGGTATTTCTTATAATGATTTATCGTTTTTCCATGAACTAGGTGCTTACGGTATTCGTTTAGATGTCGGCTTCTCAGGATTAGAAGAATCGATTATGACGTACAATCCGTATGATTTAAAAATTGAGATTAATATGAGCAACGGTACGAAGTATGTAGATAACATTATGAGTCATAGACCAAATCGTGAAAATTTAATTGGCTGTCACAACTTCTATCCGCACCGTTATTCAGGATTATCATACGATCATTTTATTAAATGCTCGAAACAATTTAAAGATTACGGCATGAGAACAGCTGCTTTTATTTCATCATTTGATGCAACATACGGACCTTGGCCGGTAACAGAAGGTTTATGTACGTTAGAAGAGCATCGTGAATTACCAATGACAACACAGGCGAAGCATTTGTTTGCGACAGAATTAATTGATGATGTTATTATTGCGAATGCTTATGCATCAGAAAAAGAACTAGAGGCGCTTGGTGAATTAAATAAAGATAAGCAAACTTTTGATATAGAGATTTATGAAACGACAACAGAGTTAGAAAGAATTATTGTGTTAGAAGAACCACATTTTTATCGCGGGGATGTATCTGAATATATGATTCGTTCTACACAAAGTCGTGTGAAATATAAAAAAGAAGAGTTTAAACCACACAATACACGTGAAATTAAGCGTGGCGATCTTTTAATTGATAATGAGCAATATGGCCAGTATAAAGGTGAATTACAAATTGCATTAAAAGATATGGTGAATACAGGAAAAACAAATGTAGTTGGGCGAATTATAGAAGAAGAGATTTTCTTACTAGATTATTTACAAGCTTGGGATAAATTCGGATTTACATTAAAGAAATAGATAAAATATAAAAGGGGAAAACTACTGATTTCAGCAGGTTTTTCCTTTTTATATATAAAGAGCGAGAGGAAGAGGTATGACAAAGGTGCATCAGCGATTAATTTCTATTTTAGAGGAGTTTTTAGAAGAGAAATCGATGTTAAATCGAGCTTTTTTAGCGAGCCGATTACATGTATCAACGAAGACGATTCAAAAGGATATCAAATTATTAAATGATATATTGAGAGAACACGGAGCGGAAATCGAATCACAAAGAGGGACTGGATACGAACTAGAAATTATACAAACGAAGAAATTTGAAGAGTTTTGTATGAGCCAATTTCAAAAACAGACGGAAAAGATTCCAATTTCTTATGAAGAAAGGATAGCGTATATTTTACAACGTGTTTTAACGACAGAAGGATATGTGAAGCTTTCGCAGTTAGCAGAAGAGATTTATGTGAGTAAATCTACTGTAAACTTAATTATGAAAGATGTTACGGATATTTGTAATCGCTATAAATTACAAATTGAAAAAAGGCCATATTATGGTATTCGTGCTGTTGGTGAAGAATTTAGCATCCGTTCTTGTTTATCACAATATGGTTTACCACGTTATGTCCATACTCCGTTTCATGAGCAATATGAGCAGACAAATACATATGTATCGTTACCTCATATATCACTTATCCGTTCAGTTATATTAAAGTATATTGAGGGAGGAACGATATATTTATCAGATATAGAAATTGATAATTTAGCGATTCATATTGCGATTGCGTTAAAGCGATGCCAAGATAATCATTACATTCAAGTACTGCATGTAGAGAAATCTGAACTGATAATAAAGAAAGAATATATAATTGCGAAACAAATTTTAGGGGGATTAGAGGAAGAGCTGAATCTTCAATTTCCAGAAGAAGAAATTTTATATGTGACGATGCATTTGTTGAGTACAGCTGTTACAGCGAGAGATCGCTATGAAAATGTAGAAGAGCTATTAGGAAAAGATGTATATGCATTCATGCAGCACATTCTTTTCAAAGTTGCGGAAGAACGGAATCTTATTTTTTATTATGATGAAGAATTATTATTTGGATTTGGTGTTCATTTAAAAACGTTATTAAACCGTTTGAAATATAAGTTAAATACGAGAAACCCCCTTTTGGCAGAAGTGAAAAAGAATTATCCGTATGCTTTTGAAATTGCGGTTCTCGTTGGAGATATAATTGGTGAATATACGGGAGAATCGATTCCGGAAAGTGAAATTGGTTATATTGCCATTCACTTTGGCGGAGCGATGAGCCGTTTGCAGGAAAAGAATCAAAAGAAAAGATGTTTATTAGTTTGTGCGACTGGGCAAGGAAGTGCACAACTATTGAAATATAAAATTTTATCACAGTTCCGAGATAAATTAGAGATTGTAGGTATTACAGGCTATTATCAATTGAAAGTAGAAGATCTTTATAAAGATAAAGTAGATTGTATTATTAGTACGATTCATATACCGAGTGGTTTGCCTGTGCCAGTTATAAAAGTGAACTCAATATTTGATGATAAAGAGATTAAATCGATTGGTCAGCAGTTGTTTACACATGTGGATAATAGTGTGAAGCAATATATTAAGGAAGATTTGATCTTTTTAAATCGTAGTGCTTCTACGAAAGAAGAAGTTATCCAGTTTTTATGTGAGAAAGCTGCTGAGAAAAATTATGTACCAGAAAATTTTTATGCTTCTGTTATGGAAAGAGAAAATACATCTCCGACAGCGGTTGGGAATTTAGTTGCGATTCCGCATCCGATGCAATTATTAAGTGAGGAAACATTTTTGATGTTTTGTACACTTGATAAGGCTGTTGAGTGGGGAGATAAAAAAGTACAATTGATTATTTTATTTAGTGTGAAGCGCAATAATAATGAAGATTTGCAAAGGCTTTATGATTTTTTATATGATATTATGTCTAATCAAAATACGATAGAGAAACTAACTCAGACTGAAGTAATTGAAGAGTTTCAAGAGAGTTTACTATCGTTTTGAAAAAGTATATAAAAACTTCCGTTACATAACGGAAGTTTTTTATGTTTAATTGTATGCGTTTTCATAATAAGATTAAAATATAGAAAAACAAAGCTTGGGGGAATTTAAAATGACTGATATGCAAACTCCATTTGCGTTAATTTTACATGGTGGCAATGCTAGAAGCGCAGCGCTTGAGGCAATCGCTTTTGCAAGACAAGGAGATTTTGAGAATGCGAGTGAAAAGATGGAACTTGCTAGTGAGGAAATTTCAGCAGCTCATCGCATTCAAACAGATTTAATTCAAGAGGAAGCAAGAGGGAATCATGCAGAAATAAGTTTACTATTAGTGCATGCACAAGATCATTTAATGAATGCAATTACAGTAAAAGAACTTGCTGAGGAATTTATTACTCTTCATAAACGAGTGGAAGAGAAAGTGACAGTATAATATGTACATTTTATTATGTTGTGCAGCAGGTATGTCAACGAGTATGGTTGTAAGGAAAATGCAAGAAGAGGCAAAGAAACAAGGGAAGGATTATAAAATTAAAGCAGTTGATTCGGAACTTGTGAAATTGGAAATTAAAAATGCTGATGTTGTTTTAATTGGGCCACAGGTGAAGTATTTGTTTCCAGCAGTAGAGTTTCTTGCGAAGTCATACAATATACCAGTTGCAATTATAGAGCAGCGAGATTATGGCATGTGTGATGGTTTGAAAGTACTTAAGCAAGCTGAACAATTAGTTTTAGCGTAATTATATTTTTTAAAATATAAACATTATAATGTTATAACTTTTATTTTTGTCAGATTGAACATAGGGAGGGTTATCGATGAATGGTTTTATGAGTTTTATGGAACAGAAGATTATGCCAACAACGCAAAAGATTGCGGGGCAACGACATTTATTAGCAATTCGAAATGGAGTTATTTCTACATTACCGTTAACGATTGTCGGGTCATTTTTCGTTATCTTTTTAAACTTACCAATTGATGCATATATGGAGTGGATTGCACCGTTTCGCCATATTTTAGATATTCCATTCCGATTTACAGTAGGTTTAATGGCTTTATACGCAGCATTTGGGGTAGGGGCCTCACTCGCGAACTTTTATCAGCTCAATCAGTTAAGTGCAGGATTGTTATCTGTACTCGCCTTTTTACTAGCATCAGTTGAACCTATTCAAATAATAAAAGCTGTACCAGGTGTTATTGATGCAGGAAGATATATTTCAGTAGGGACATTAAGTGCTACGTCTTTATTTGGAGCTATTGTGACAGCATTAATTGCAGTTGAAATTTATCATTTCATGATTAAGCATAATATCTCGATTAAATTACCAGATAGTGTACCACCAGCAGTTGCAAATTCATTTGCAGCATTAATTCCAACTTTAGTAGTTATTCTTTTATTCTGGGGCATTCGTTACGGTTTAAAATTTGATGTAAATACAACGATCACATATTTAATTGCGCCATTAAAGTCAGTGTTAGTAGGGAATAATTTATTCGGTGGTTTATTAACAGTATTCCTAATCGTATTCTTCTGGTCGTTCGGTATACATGGTCCAGCGATTTTAGGACCAATCATTCGTCCGATGTGGGATTCAGCAATTCTTGAAAATATGGAAGTATTCACGGCTACAGGAAATGCACATCAGTTACCAAACTTATTTACAGAGCAATTTATTCAATGGTTCGTATGGATTGGCGGATCGGGCTCAACGTTAGCTTTAGTTATTATGTTTATGTTCTCTAAATCTAAGTTCTTAAAAGAGTTAGGTAGACTATCATTCGTACCAGGTTTGTTCAATATTAACGAACCAATTATTTTCGGGGCACCAATTGTAATGAACCCGATCTTAATTATTCCGTTCGTTATTACACCGCTAGTTACAACGACGGTATCATATTTCGCAGTTGTTTCAGGTATGATTCCGCTCATGATGGCGAAGCTGCCATTTACGATGTTAGCGCCAATTGCAGCGATTATTAGTACGGACTGGACAATTATGGCTGGTGTACTTGTACTTATTAACTTTGTTATCTCATTCGTTATTTACTATCCATTCTTCAAAATGTATGAGAAACAACAATTAGCAGGAGAGGAGAAAACAGAATGCTCGGAGCAATTATCATCTTAATTACATTCGTGGTCGGACAATGCATTGCTCATTATTCAAAATGGGTACAAAGTAAATCTTTATTAGTGTTACTACTAGTATCGATATTATTTATCGGATGTTCAATGGGAGCTTATGTAGCATTTAGTTTACAATCACCATTCTTTATCATTGTACCAACGATTTTATGTGCGACATGTTTATCTGCAAAATATAGATTTACGAGCATGGCATTAATACAACGTGTGAAGGAGATGCAAAAGCATGGAGCGTAAATTAGGAATTTCACTTTATCCAGAGCATTCAACGAAAGAAAAAGATATGGCATACATTTCAGCAGCGGCCCGCCACGGTTTTTCAAGAATATTCACTTGTTTACTAACTGTTAATCGTCCGAAAGAGGAAATTGTAGCTGAATTTAAAGAAATTATTAATCACGCAAAAGATAACAATATGGAAGTTATTTTAGATGTAGCTCCAGCTGTATTCGATCAACTTGGTATTAGTTATAATGATCTATCATTCTTCGCAGAGATGGGTGCAGACGGTATTCGTTTAGATGTAGGGTTTGACGGATTAACTGAAGCAAAAATGACGAATAATCCGTACGGTTTAAAAATTGAGTTAAACGTAAGTAACGATATTGCGTATTTAGAAAATATTCTTTCGCATCAGGCGAATAAATCAGCTTTAATCGGTTGTCATAATTTTTATCCGCAAAAATTCACTGGTCTTCCGTATGATTATTTCATTCGCTGTAGTGAACGCTTCAAAAAGCATGGTATTCGCAGTGCAGCATTTATTACATCACATGCTGCTTGCATTGGTCCATGGGATATTAACGACGGATTATGTACGCTTGAACAACATCGTAATTTACCAATTGAAGTACAAGCGAAGCATTTATGGGCGACAGGGCTTATTGATGATGTTATTATCGGAAATGCTTATGCGAGCGAAGAAGAGTTAGAGAGACTCGGAAACTTAAATCGTTACATGTTACAGCTAAAAGTACAATTTGTAGACGAAGCGACTGAAGTAGAGAAGAGAGCGACACTGCAAGAATTACACGTAAGACGCGGCGACATAACAGAATATATGGTACGTTCTACAGAAGTACGTAAAAAGTACAAAGACGACGATTTCCCAATGCGAGAAAGTGTACCGCAGGAAAGAGGCCAAGTTGTAATTGGTAACAACTCATTCGGAAAGTATAAAGGTGAACTACAAATCATCTTGAAAGAAATGCCGATAGATGAACGGAAAAATATTGTCGGTACAATTGCTGAAGAAGAACTGTTTTTACTAGATTATGTTGGGGCTTGGACGCAGTTTACTTGTGTGGAATAGGGAAGAAAAGGAGGGGATGCTATGGCATCCTCTTTTTTCTGTTGAAATAGTAGTCTATCGTATATAGAATTCAAAGGGATAGATTTAACTTGGACGGGAGAGAAAGAATGTAAGAATCATAGAAAAGAGTCGATCTCAACATTGAGATCGACTCTTTTTTACATAATAATTAGTTTAAAACTTTCACTGTAACTGTTTTACGTCCCCAGTTACTTGATGTACCTTTATCTGGCATTAAAACGTCAATTTTATTTCCTTTAATAGCTCCACCAGTATCACCAGCGATTGCTACTCCGTAACCTTCAACCCATACTTTTGAACCTAATGGAATTACACTTGGATCAACTGCAATAAGTTTCATGTTTGGATTAGCTGTTAAGTTATGGCCTAAAGCTGATTTTACTTGGTCGCCTGCTTTATAACCATTTTCAAGTGGATCTGCTGTGTAAGCTGTTGCTACAACTTGGAACTCACGAGAAGAAGATTGTGTGTTTTTCTCAGTTTCTTTTGCAACAGGTTGTTGTGTAGCTGGTTTTTGAGCCTTATTAGCCGCTTCACGATCAGCTGCCTCTTGAGCCTTAGCTGCTTCACGAGCTTCAGCTGCTGCCTCTTGAGCCTTAGCTGCTTCACGAGCTTCAGCTGCTGCCTCTTGAGCCTTAGCTGCTTCACGAGCTTCAGCATCTGCCTGAGCTTTAGCCGCTTCACGAGTTTTAGCTGCTTCTTGAGCTTTAGCCGCTGCTTGAGCTTCAGCTGCTTCCTGAGCTTTAGCTGCTTCACGAGCTTTAGCTGCTTCTTGAGCTTTAGCTTCTGCTTGAGCTTTAGCTTCTGCTTGAGCAGAAGCATCTGCCTGAGCTTTAGTTTCTGCTTGAGCCTTAGCTGCTTCACGAGCTTTAGCTGCTTCCTGAGCTTTAACTTCTGCTTGAGCTTCAGCTGCTTCACGAGCTTTAGTTGCTTCCTCTACTTTAGCTTTTGCTTGAGCTTCAGCTACTTCTCCAGCTTTAACTGCTTCACGAACTTTAGCTGTGTCTTGAACTTTAATTGCTTTTTCAACTTTAACTGCTGGTTGAACTTTAACTGGTGCTTTACCTGTTAAGTAAGGAACATGAACATAAGCTGTTTTTCCGTTATATTCAAATTGAATCCAGTCATTTTGCACTTCGTGTGTTGTTTCGATTACATCATCTTGTTTCAACTTACCAAGAATTTCTGAGTCTGTGTTTGCACCAGCACGTACGTTTAATACGTTTGCTGTTACGTAGTAAGTATCTTTTGTGTAGTCAGCGCTTATGAAAGCCTCTTTACCACTATTTAATTTAACTTTTGACCATCCGTTTTCTGTATGTAAAACGTTAACTTTATATCCATCTAATAACTTTCCGACAACTTGTGATTCAGTAGTTGGGTTTTCTCGTACATTTAGTACATCAGTCGTTACGATTGTTTCTGCTTTAGCAGATGTTGTGAAAATCCCAAGACCAAAAACCGCTGCTGTTGCTATACCCATAAATTTTTTCATAATAGCCTCCATTGCATTTGTTTTCGTTGACCTCATTATAGCAACCATTATTTTCTTATTTGCGGAAAACACAAAACTACAAAGCATTCGTAACGAGGCATTAATATTCTGTAATAATTCCATTAATATCCTGATAGCGTTCTCTTTGCGTTTTTTAGGGGATTAGAACATATAATTCATAAAATCAATACTGTTTTAATTACTAATAGATTAATAATGTATCGGAAATGTTACTAAACTGTTTCTGTAACGTTACAAAAAAGGGATATTTAACTGTTTGAATCGAATACTAGTTATAAAAATATAATCTTTTTGCGTGTAAAGTCATATATATAGGGGTAATTTTAATGAAATAGAGATATAATTGTTACAAAATAAGTTGTAGTATGGAAAAAATTACGCCTTGAATTTGTTCTTTTACATATTATTTTTGCAATAATAGGATTGCTTGATAGCTGTAACGCGAAATGAAAGTTTAAATGATAAAAAGATATTCGTAACATGAAACATATATAATAGAAGAAACATGATTTAAAGGGACGATATCGTTATTAATTGGTTCACGAATTGCAGTAGAATTATCCCGCTATTTGTGGGCAGTAAAACTCCCACCTCAAAATTTGGCTGGAGCAAAGAAGTTAGGTGGGAGACTAACTGCCCGTAAACGCCCGATTGGTGAAGGTTAATACTCAGAGGGGGATGAACAAAACTCCCACTGAGTATAGTTTTACTTTATATAATAGAAGTTAGAGGTTCTTATTTTTGTCAAAACGTCGATAAAATTACATTTGCCTTTAATAAAATAAAAAACGTAGGAGTGTAAACTCCTACGTTTTTTATTTACTCATATCGTAAACATTCAATTGGATCAAGTTTTGCAGCTTTGTTTGCTGGCAGTAAACCGAATGCAATACCGATTAGCATTGAAATACCTACTGAAAGAAGTCCAAGTTCTTTTGAGATAACAAGTGGCCATCCGGCAAAGATTGAGACGATCCAAGCGAAGAAAATACCGAGCATGAATCCGATGAAACCACCGAGTCCCGTTAAAATACACGATTCGATTAAGAATTGCGTTAATACTTTACCGCGTGTTGCACCAAGTGCTTTACGAATACCAATCTCACGTGTACGTTCTGTTACAGATACAAGCATGATGTTCATTACACCGATACCACCAACAAGTAAGGAGATAGCAGCGATACCACCGAATACCATTTTCATCATACCGATTGATTCATCTAGTTGCTTCGTAAATTCACCCATATCTTGAGCTTCGAATTTATGCTCAAATTTAGGAGCTTTCATTTCGTTTAAAACAGAAGCGGCTTGTTTTTCTACACTTTTACGTTCTGCTGGTGAAGTTAATATTAATCTTACAGAGTCATACTCAGTTACTCCTGAGATTACAGGAGCGTTTTCAAGTGATGTATAACCTTCTGACATAGCCATTCCGAAATCATTTTTTGTTTCATACACACCGACTACTTTATATGGCTTTCCTTTTATGTCAGTGTATAAATTTGATTCCCAGCCGTTAAATAATTTATTGAAAGCTTCTTCATTTAATATAACAGCAGGGATTGCTTGCTTTAATTCACTATCATTTAATTCACGACCGTGAACTAATTTTATTTTCGCATCTGTCATAAAGGCGCCTGTTCCACCTTTTAAATCAAGAGAGACATCCTTTGAACCAGAAGATGCTTTTACTTTCATACTTACATCGGGATAAACATCTTTAACGCCTGGCACAGTTTGAAGACGTTTTAACATATCAGCTGTAATTTTGGCACTATCAGTTCCGTAATCAGGGTTGTTGTAGTAAATCGTTACTTCAGTATCTTTTCCTTGGCCTAATTCTTTTTTAAACTTTGCGTTTGTACCATCACCCATTGAAATGATAGTAATAATAGCGCTAATACCGATAATAATTCCTAGCATTGTTAAGATAGAACGCATTTTATGAGCAAAGATAGAGGAAAGGGCCATGCGTATATTTTCACTCGTGTTCAAAATTAACCTCTCCAATCTTGGACGATATTTCCGTCACGAATTACAATTTGACGTGCTGCAGCTTCCCCGATTTCACGATCGTGGGTAATTATAATGATTGTTGAGCCTTGTTTATTTAATTCGTAAAAGAGGTCCATAATTTGTGTACTTGTTTTCGTATCAAGTGCACCAGTCGGTTCATCGGCTAAAATGAATTTCGGATTATTTACGATTGCACGTGCGACTGCGACACGTTGTTTTTGACCACCTGATAATTCGTTCGGCAAGTGAGTAGCACGATCAGCTAAGCCTACTTTTGCTAAAGCTGCTAATGAGCGTTCACGTCTTTCTTTTTTATCAACTCCAGCGTAAATAAGAGGTAATTCAACATTTTGCATTGCTGTAAGTCTCGGTAATAACATGAAGTTTTGGAATACGAAACCGATCTCTTTATTACGGACGTGCGCAAGTTCTGTTTCAGACATGTTTGAAATGTTTTGCCCAGCTATTTCGTACGTACCTGTCGTTGGTTTATCTAAGCAACCGATAATATTCATTAGTGTTGATTTACCAGAACCAGATGGCCCCATAATAGAAGTGAATTCTCCTTGGTTCAGTGTTACATCAATTCCGTGTAATATTTGAACGGACTCTGCACCATTTTGGAAGGACTTCGTGATGCCTTTTAAGTCAATCATTGGACGACAACCTCCATACCATCTTTTACATCTTTTTCAGGTTTAGAGATAATTTGCTCTCCTTTTTTCACTCCAGAAACTTTTGCTTCGCTATCTGTCTCGAATTCAACAGTAACCGCTTGTTCTTTCGCTTTACCATCTTTCACAACGAAGACAACATTTTTGTCACCTTTTTTCACAATACTGCTTTTCGGAACAATCGTACCAGTTGCTTCGCCAGATTTACTTGTTACGTAAACGTGGAAGCCGTTTTGTAATTCTTCACTATTATCTAACGTGACAGTGAATTGATAGTTAGAAACAGTTTTATTTTCGTCCATGCTCTTTAATGGTGTAGAACCGATTTCCGTTACTTTTCCTGTCCAAGTCTTACCAGCGACCGTTTTTGATGAAACAGTTACTTCTTGCCCAACTTTCATACTAGCAAGCTCATATTCAGAAAGTTGACCTTTTACTTTAAATTGACCAGCGTGACGAAGTGTAATGCCACTCATACCTGTTTTTTCATCGGCAGTTTTCACGATATCATCAATTACGCCATCAACAGGGCTCGTTACAGAAAGTGTGTTTACTTTCTCTTTTGCTACTTTAATCATTTCATCAGCTTTTTCTACTTCAAACTTCTTCATTTCAAGTTGTGATTCTAATTGTTGCACTTCGATTTCCGATGCTTTTAATGCTTCCTGAGGAAGGCCTGCATTTTTATCTTTTTGTAATTTTTGTTTTGCTGCATTTAGTTGTTTGTTTAGTAAGTCAACTTCTTTGTTAGCAAGTTTCTTTTGCATTTCTGCTTCCGTTACACCTTGTTTAGCAGTAGGGTCATTATATTTAAATAGAAGCTGACCTTTTTTCACTTCATCACCTTTTTTAACAGCTAATTCATATGTGCCTTTTGTTGGATCGAATGAAATTGTTTCAATTCCATTTGGAATAACTTCGCCGCCAAATTTTTGTGCATTTTCAATTTGTTTTTCCGTAACTTTATAACCGCTATATGCCATTGCTACTTCTGAACTACCGCCAGCTAAAGCAAAATATGATCCAGCTGCAATTCCGATTGCTACTACACTAGTAATTAACACTTTATTTTTCTTCTTCATCTATTTATCACCTTTTCGTTCGTTTTAGTATCTACATTAAGTATAGAAGAGGTGAAGAATATGACAAATCGTTTTAGCTTACAATAACCTTACAGTTTTGTAAGGTATGGATATGTAAATGTAATGTTGAGTTTGTACTAGTGAAACTTATACTTTAAGCAAATGAATTGACTCGTTGTTTCTTTCTTACAATAATATTGTATGAAGGAGAGGAGGAAGGAAAATGGAAGCTTATTTTAGTGCGTATCCATTAAAACCATTTATTCCATACTCAAGACAACATGCCATTATATTATTTATTGTGTTGGTGGGGATAGTTTTTCTTTATCAATACCAAGATATATTACGTCAAAGTGAGTGGAATATAACGGTTCGATATGCGATTGCATTTCTATTTATAGGAAGTGAGATTGGACTTCATATGTGGGAATGGAAAGCCGGGGTTTTTGAGCTAGGCACTTCATTACCATTTGAGTTATGTACGATAAGTTTATTGTTAGCGTCGATTATGATTGTAACGAAAAGTTATCGAATATATGAGATTGTATTTTTCACAGGAATTATCGGTGCATCACAAGCCATTTTAACGCCAAACGTGCAATATGCTTTTCCGCATTTTCGTTTCATTGAGTTTTTTATCGCACATATATTGCTCATTTGGGCACCGCTCTTTATGACTTGGGTGGAAGGATATCGTCCAATATTACAATCTATTAAGCGTACGATGATATTTTTAAACATCTTAATTCCTATCGTTTCGTTTGTGAATTTTAAAACAGGTGGTAATTATATGTTTTTAGCTCATAAGCCAGAAACTGCTTCATTACTTGATATGTTAGGTCCGCATCCTTACTATATTATTTCATTGGAGATTGCGGCTTTGATTGGATGTTTTATTTTGTATATACCGTTTGCGAAAAGAGAAAAGCATGTGCATACGGAATCGCTGGGATCATAACCTAGCGATTTTTTTATGTTTGAATATTTACAATTCAGAAAATTAAGAATAATATTGAGGGGTAAATCATAGAGAGAGAAGGGGGAAAAATGGTCAAAAAAGTATTTTTGAATGGGATGGAAATGACGATTCAATTTATTATTTCGATTTTGGGGATTATTTGTTTAGGGGCACTGCCGAAATTATTTTATGGATTTGAGCTGGATGTATCAGCGTACATAAAAAGTCTAAAAGAAGTATTTGCGAAATTAATGGATATTTCCAATATGCAATATGCAAGTGATAAATTTTTGTTTCCACAGTTGTTTGTTCATTATAAAGAAACAATGGTTATTTTCTTGGCTGCATTTTGCATTTCATTATTGGTAGCATTTTGTATCGTTTATATGATTATGAGTAGTTCACCGCGTATACAACATCGAATTAAATCATGTCTCATCTTCCTAGAATCCATTCCAGACATTCTTCTTATTTTAGGATCACAAATTTTAGTTATATGGTTTTTTAAACAAACAGGTTTTTTACCTTTTCAAATTGCGGCAATAGGAGGCGAGTCGATTAGAGGATTGCCGATATTTTGTTTGAGTATCCCGACTACGATTATGTTTGTAAAACTGTTAGTGCTCCGCTTTGAAAATGAGCTAGAAAAAGATTATGTACTATTTGCTAAGGCAAAAGGGTTGAATCGTTTTCATATTTTAAATCGTCATATTTTGCGAAATGTGTTGCTTAGTACACTTTTCTTTGCGAAAACGAATGTTTTTTTTATGTTATCAAATTTATATATTATAGAATGGATTTTTAATACGGGTGGTATTTTTATGTTTTTGAAAGCATATCCGGATATTAGGATTGAGATTTTCATCGTTAGTGTGCTGCTTATTTATATTCCGATTTTTATTCTATTTAAACTGTTTCATTACCTAGTTCCAGCTGCGATGAAGGAGAGATTATAATATGTGGACGTATATAAAACGTGATAAAAGATTTTGGATAAGCATTGGATTTCTTCTCATATTAGTTCTTTTGAGCATCGGAAATACGATATGGAATGATGGACAGATTAAAAAAGTTACACTGCAATATGATGCGGCTGGAAATCCAGAGGTGCCACCGTTTTCACCTTCATTACAATTTTTACTCGGGACAGACAGGAAAGGATATGACCTTTTACATTTAGTCATTGAAGGCGCGAAGTGGACGATTGGTATATCTATTTTAATTGCGGCACTTAGAATGGTAATAGGTGTTTTTTTCGGTGTAGTGCTTGGAACATATATAAAAAGAGGTTTTTCGAAGATTGAGGCTTTTTTTGATAGTTTCACAGTTATTCCGACAGTTATGATTGCGTATTTCTTTCTTAAATCTGTGAATAGCTTTAAAAGCGGAGTCGAAACAACAACCTTTTTTGAAAGAGCTTCATTTCAAGTGATATTACTTGTATTGCTTGCGATGCCAGTTATTGCACTGTATGTTGCGAAGGAAGTTCGTAAATTACAAACGGAAGAATTTATTGATGCCGCGCGCATATTAGGTGGATCAAGAAGACATATTGTTATAAAGCATCTTTTTCCGCATCTCTATATGACGTTTATACTCGTATTTCTTCAGCAGTTTACGCAGACTCTTACTATTTTACTGCACTTAGGGTTACTAGAAGTATTCTTTGGTGGAACTGTTCAGTTTTTAGGACCGGTAGAAGAAATAGACTCTTACACGCATGAATGGTCAGGTTTAATTGGAGTCTATTTTAGATCTTTAACAGTGCATCCATGGATTCCTCTCGTCCCAATTACATTTTTCGGGCTTACTATTTTTTCAGGAAATATGATTGTAAAAAGTATAGAAGAGGCGATGATGAAAGTAAGGTTAGGGGGAGAGATAAAGAAGACAGTTGTAGAAGAAGAACAATCTGCTGCGCAGTCAAAAGAAGAGTTATTTACTTTTAAACATACGATGTGAAGAGCCTAGGAAACTAGGTTCTTTTATTTTGTTATATTACAATATCGTAAGAGAGGTGTAATGAAAATCGATAGGGAAGAAATAGAATTTCGTATACACTTCATGTATAGAGAAACGCGAGAGCAGGTGAAGGTATACGATGGATTTTTTAGAAGTATCAAAACGTAGTATAAAACGAAATATTAAAGATTATTTTCTATACTTTATTTCGTTAGTAGGCAGCATTATTATTTATTTTACATTTGTATCGATTAAACGAAATGAAAGTGTAGTAGCGCTTTTGAAAGAATCGGATAAAGTGGAAACGACATTTACGTTTGCACAAATTTTGTTGATTATCTTTTTAGCGATTTTTATTTTTTATTGTAATAGCTTCTTTTTGCGAAAGAAGAAAAAAGAAATTGCGTTATACAGTTTATTAGGAATTCGTAAAGAGGAAATTGCTAAGCTACTCTTTTATGAAACATTATTAGTTGGTGCTGCGGCAAGTGTATTAGGTATTATTTCTGGTTTATTTATAGCGAATATATGTGCAGGGCTTCTTGTGAAGTTAATGGGAAGTGCGTTTACTTTTACATTTACGATTTCATTTTTATCTATAGTAGAGGTCCTTATAACGATAGGTGCGATTTTCTTTATTGCATCATGGAAAAGTAAAAAGTTAATTTATGAGCATCGTTTAGTTGAATTACTATATGGTGAAAATCAGAAAGAAGAGGCACCTACGTATTCAAGTAAGAAGGCAAAACGAGCGATTGTTTTATTAATTACAGGTTATATAATTGTGTTACTCACACAAGTTTTTGGATTTGGAGCAATCTTTATTACAGGTCTACTTATTTTTGGGTGTATTGTAAAAGGTACGTTTTTACTATTCGAGCAGTATACAGTGAAATCACTCCATAAAATAAAGGGAGATAAAACGAAATATTGGAATGGAACGAACATTTTATCAATTTCTTCCTTGTTCTTCAGAATAAAAGGAAATGTAAAGATGCTTGCGCTATTATCTTTATTAAGTGCAGTGACACTATGTACAATTGGAATTAGTTCTAGTATGTATTATGGGGCGCAGAAAACGGCGACATTAATGAATCCAGTTAGTTATGAGTATGTAACAACTGGAAAGGAGTTAGATAAGAAAGTTAGAAAAGAAATTCAAAAACATGAGTTAGGAATCAAAAATGAAACGTCTGTAGCTATGCTCTCTATGAAAGGAAAGATAGAGGGAGAACAAATACTAACTGGGTACTTAATAGGGAATGGTAATGTACAAGTTATAAAAGTGTCGGATTATAATAAATCAGCTTCTATGTTAGGTAATAAACAAGTTATTCTAGGTTCTGAAAAGGAAGTTGTTTTATTAGATCCGTATAAATCATATAACATAGAAAAGAATTCGCTTGAAGGAAACGACGTATCCTTCGAAGGGATGAAGAATGGTATAACAATCGTTGATCATCGTGAGGAAACAATCGTGAGTGCGAAACTTGCACCAGTTGGACTTGTTGTTCAAGATTCGTTATTTAATAAGCTGCAGCAAGGAAATGCTGTTTCAACAGTTAGCGGATTTATCGTTGAAGGAAACGGTAGTAGAGAGCTAACGAAAGAGTTAGGGACTATCCTATCTAAGGAAGCAAAATTCCAATCCTTTGAAGAGGCGAGCGAATCTGAATTGCAAGATGGTGCAGTGTTATTATTTGCTAGTGTATTTTTAGGGATTGTCTTTATTCTTGCAACGGGTTGTATTTTATACTTTAAACAAATAACAGAAGCGATGGCAGAGCGACCAGCTTACGAAATGTTAAAGAAAATTGGACTAACGAAAAAGGAAGCAATAGAGTCTGTAAGAAAGCAAGTAGGTGCAATTTTCTTAGTACCATTACTCCTTGCGATTTGTCATACATTCTTTGCATTTTTAAGTTTGATGGGCTTTACAGGAATGTTCGAATATAGTCTTCCGTTACTAGGTAGTATAGGAGTGTATGTCATGATTTACTTTAGTTACTATATGTTAACGGTTCGATCGTACACAAATACAGTATTCAGCGATAGAAAATAAAAAGAAGCAAGCATGGATTTCATGCTTGCTTCTTTTCTATTTTGTAGAAACTTCACCTTCAGCTTCTGTTTGCGGAACAAAGTATCCGATTATACCACCAATTATTGCTGGAACGATCCAGCCGATTCCTAAGTTATAAAAAGGAATTGTGTGTACGATATTAGCGATAAATCTTGGTATCATTCCCACATTATCAAGTGCATGAATACAGCTAATAATGAATGCCGCGATCATCGCTCCGATATAGACAGAAGGTTTACGTTTCGTATATTTATCAATAAATGATACGAAAATTAAAATGATTGTAATTGGATATAAAATAATTAATACAGGTAATGTAATTTTAATTAATAAGCTTAAGCCTAAGTTTGAAATGATGAAGCTAAAGATACAAACGTATAGTACCAGTTTCTTGTATGAAACATTCGTTAACACTGTTGCGAAATAGTTTGCGAATGCACTTACAACACCGATTGCAGTCGTTAAACAAGCAAAGATAATTGCGATACTTAATAAAACATTCCCGCTTGTCCCAAAGAATTGATACATAACAGTAGCTAATAGCTGACCGCCGTTTTCAAATTGTCCTAAGTTCCCGTTTGAAGCGCCAATATAACCGAGTAAGAAATAAACAATTGTTAAGAAAAGGGCAGCAATGCTTCCGCAAATAATTGTATATTTCGCAATCGATTTCTTATCTTGTATACCGTTTTGACGAATTGCATTTACGACAATTGTTGATAATACGAGAGCTCCGATTGCATCTAAAGTTAAAAATCCTTCAAGAAATCCTTTGAAAAAAGGGATGTCTTTGTAGTCACCGATAGGCTCAGCGAATGATCCTGGTGAAAGAATTGCTTTTGTTGCCATAATTGCAATAATTACAAGTAAAATTGGCGTTAATATTTTTCCGATATGATCTACTAATTTGGATGGATTTAATGATAAGAAGTAGACGACTGTAAAGAAAATAGCACTAAAAACTAACATAGAATACCATTGGTCCGGGAAGAGTGGTGCGATTCCAATTTCGTAAGATACAGTTCCAGTTCGTGGAATAACAAATAGTGGGCCGATTGAAAGATAAATAATGATAGCGAATACTGCTGCGAATTTTGGATGAACACGGCTTGCTAAAGTATTAAAACTACCACCGGCAAGGGCAACAGCGACGATAGCTAGTAAAGATAAACCGACATCTGTAATAATAAATCCTGTAATGGAAACCCACATATTTTCTCCGGAAGAAAGGCCGAGAAGGGGCGGGAAAATCATATTACCAGCACCGAAGAAAACTGCGAATAGTAATAAACTAATCGAAAGTATTTGCGCTGGTTTTAAAGTTGTACGCATATAAAAAAAATCCTCCTAATGAGTGTTTTTGTCGAAAATTCAAATAATTTGTCGAGTAACTGTTATTATTTTAAAGGTCTGATGACTATAAAGCAAGAAGGAATTTTATAAATATTAAAAAATAATGCATTAAATTGAATAAATATACTATTTATATGTTAATTAGGAAATATTTAACTTTGTAACGTAAAAAAACACATATCGCTAGGATATGTGTTTTAAAAATAAATTTGCCTATCACGTTCTTCTTTTAAAATTTCTACAGCCTCTCGGAAACGTTGAGAATGGACAATTTCTCGTTCACGTAAAAAGCGTAAGCTATCATTTATATCGGGATCGTCTGATAAATCAATTAGCCATTGATAAGTCGCTCGTGCTTTTTCTTCAGCTGCAATATCCTCGTATAAATCTGCGATAGGATCTCCTTTCGCTTGAATGTAAGTGGCAGTAAAAGGAACACCACCTGCATTATGGTAAAACAAGGCGCTGTCATGATTCGCATAATGCGCGTCTAATCCGGCAGCTTTCATTTGTTCAGGTGTTGCATCTTTTGTTAATTTATAAATCATTGTAGCAATCATTTCTAAATGTGCGAACTCTTCTGTACCAATATCGGTTAGTAAGCCAACGACTTTATCAGGAATTGTATAACGTTGATTTAAGTAGCGAAGAGCAGCGGCTAATTCACCGTCCGCACCACCGTACTGTTCAACTAATAATTTTGCGAGTTGAGGATTACAGGTGCTTACTTTCACCGGATATTGTAATTTCTTTTCATAAATCCACATAGTTTCTCTCCTTTATCCCGCTATTTGCGAGCAGTAAGACTCCTATCTCAAAATTCGGTTGGAGCCCTGCTGTTCGTAACCTCCCACTGATTAAAGTTTCACTTTATATTTGCCATGGCCACGGTCCTTTGCTCCATTCCCATGGAGCGTTAGAATAACTATTTCCAAATTGCTGAAGTGGCCCGTATTTTTCTTCAATTCTTTGTTTTAATACTCTTCGTTTATAGGAGAAATCATTGAATTGATTTATAGCTGCAATATCGTCGGGATGCGTATCTAAATAGAGGGTAAGTTCAACTAATACAAAGTCTAGCTCTTGTAGTTCTTCAATCCATTTGTAATATTCATCAGGCAATGTTTGTGTCACGTTTTTATTCACCGTCCTTTTTTGTAAGGATTTTCATAATAATCATAAAATGCAGGCCATAAAGTCCCTTTTCTTAAAGCTTCTTTTGGCGAGAATTGGGGTAAGTTAGGTGGCTGAAAGCCCATAAATAGGTGGGGGGGAGTTGAGTAATATTTCTTTCCAATTGGAGGGCAAGGATCGTTTGGGCTATGGTAAGGTATGTAGGATTTCATATATTTATCCACGTTACACTCCTCCTTTATAAATGAAATATTCATCACTACGTATTGTATTCGTACATAATTGTAAATTATGACTCATATAGAAAACTAATAGAGACAGGGGGAGTGCGGATGGGAAGTATTACAACATGTATTGTATTAGAATCTAAAAACTTAAAGGAAACATTATATTTTTATGAAGGAATTCTAGGATTTAAACCGAGCAAGGAGAGGCCACAAATACGTGTAACAGGTGTGTGGTATGATATTGGTTCAACGAGAATTTGTTTTGTTGTAAACAGGGGACTGGGAGAGCATAGAGAGACTGTTATATCATCAGTGAAGGAACTATTGTTAAAAACTACAAATATCGAGCGGTTAAAGAAAAAGTTAGAGTTTTATCAAATATCATTTGTAGAAGAGCGCCATGGTGAAGAAGTAAGAATAATTTTCTATGATCCGAATAGTTATAAGCTCCAAATTGTCTCAAAAGAGAATATGGAAGAAAGTCTTTTTTGATTTTATAATCGTAATAGGCAATGTAAGTAATGAAAAAAATATTGACAAGCCCCTCCAAATATCTTAATGTGATTGTATAAAATTGTGTATATAAAGGGGAGTAACTTATTACAGTAAAGTCGTCATTACAGGGAGAAACCCTCGGCTTTATTGGCAACGATTCGTTGTTAGTGAGACCTTTACCAGCAATGGTAAAGGCCCCTTATTGTCTTTTTAGGACCCTTACCATATTTGGTAGGGTCCTTTTTGTATACAAAGAGAGGAGATAGAAAATGAAAAAACTTATTAGTAGATTAAGAGTTGTATTTCATGTCCGCCGTTTTGTTCCATTTTTATTTGACTTTTTTACTTCAAAAGAGGTTTCCATAAAGAAGAAAATCTTATCTATTGCTTTTTTAGTTGGTTACGTTGCTATGCCGCTCGATTTAATTCCAGACTTCCTGCCGTTTATCGGTATTTTAGATGATATTGGAATTGTGTTATTCATTTTGAACCGAATTGTAAAGATGGCACCAGTTCAATTGCAAGAAAAGCATAATGTGAATATAGGATAGGGGTTAAAAGTATGGAGCAAATTATTTTAGATATAATCGAGTATTTAAAGCAGTTTTCTTATTTTGGAGTTGTGTTAGCTTTAACTTTTGAGTTTATTCCAGCAGAGGTAGTTTTGCCGCTTGTTGGGTATTGGGTGTACGAGGGAGATATGAATTTTTGGCTTGCGGTGTTAGCCGGAACACTTGGTGGAACGACAGGACCATTAACGTTATATGCACTCGGTTATTACGGTGGTCGTCCTCTGTTAATAAAATACGGGAAATACTTCTTTATTAAAGAAGAACAAATTCAAAAAGCAGATGATTTCTTTGAGAAATATGGGCCGGTTGTAGCATTTTTAGGACGCTTCATCCCGGGAGTTCGAACACTTATTTCCGTTCCATGTGGTATGGCGAAAATGAATATATGGAAATTTAGCATATATACATTTGTAGCAATGTTCCCGTTAACGACTTTGTATATTTATTTTGGAATGAAATTAGGTCCGCATTGGGAAAAAGCAGGGGCTATTGTTGGGGAGTACATGTTACCTATATTAGTCGTTGTCCTTGTAATTGTGGCTTGTATCTTAATCTATAAATATATGAAAAAGAGGGGCAAAACGGAATCTATTTAAAGATAAAGGCGCATAATTTTTGGTGAATATAGATGAATAATACAGGCAAAGGACTCTGAAGGACATACACATATAGGGAATAAAAAAGAGAGAGGGGAAACAACTATGTCTTGTGAGTGCTCAGGAACAGCGTTAACGTGTTGTCCAGATAAAAATTTTGTACAAGATAAAGTGTGTAGTCCATGGTCAGGAACTGTAGTTGCAACTGCAATTACAAATGTGCTGTATAACAATAATATTAATCAAAATATGATTGGAACAGGGTTTGTTAGGTATGACGTCGGGCCAGGTCCAATCACGCTGACAGTTTTAGATGCAACAGGAGCTACACTTGATACACAAACATTAAATCCTGGAACGAGTATTGCTTTTACGTACCGTCGTTTTCAGACAATTGAAGTAACTTTACCTGCTGGAACAGCTGGAACATATCAAGGAGAGTTTTGTATAACAACACGTTATCCACTTTCATAAGAGAAAAGGAGAGGACTAAGATGTGCAATTCTAACTTATCATGCTGTTCCAGTAAAACACTTGTTCAAGATCAGGTGTGTATAGATTGGGCTGCTACTGGTGCGGTAACTGAAACGGTATATACGAATAATATTACGCAAGATTTGTATGCATCTGGTTATGTAAAATATGATGTAGGTGTAAATCCAATTACAGTAAACTTTCTAGTGGGAGCGACAGTAGTTAATACAATTACTGTACAACCACAAAGTAGTGGCTCTTTTACAGTAAGGTATTTTACTACTATTCAAATCGTAACAACAGGAACGGCAACGAGCCAAGGGCAATTATGCCTTACGGTACGTTACCCGATTTCATAAGGAAAAGCATACCGTAATGGTATGCTTTTTTTATATAGTTTGTAAGTTGAGGTAGTAAAGAATTTTATAAACAAAATGAGAATTGGCAACAATATTTTCCCTCTATATATTGAGTTGGGTTATTTGGAATATTAATGATTGTCACAGATTGTAATGATTGACCTGTATATGACATTGTGTTGCCAGGATAGACAGTAAAATTATTTGTCACCTGCCCAATAATTTGAACGGTAACCCCTCCAGTACTACTAGTGCTATTATACACAGAAATGGTACCTGATATTTTAAGTAAACCATCTCCTTCCCATAAAACTAATGTGGAATTTTCAGAAGGTGGAGGGATTTCTTTTGTTATAAAAAAATTACCAGCAAATTCATTCGTGACTAGTTCACAGCTTGGTGGTTTAGGTGGATTAGGTGGATCGTAGGGAGGGCAGATGATAGATAAAGGGGCATAGCAGCCGATATTTTTTTTACAAGCCATTAATAGTTCCTCCCTTCATAGCTACTATTTATTACTATTAAATGTTGTAAAGCGATAGGTTGTGTTAATAAAGGGGCGAAAAATTTCACGAAAGATGTTTAATAGGCTTACAGCTCATAATAAGTTATGAGAGTCTGTAAGACAAAAGGTGGTTGTATAAGATAATACAAGTAATGTGGGATGTCACACAAAATTGACTGTATATTTACAAAACTTAAATAAATTTCATTCTTAGTTTAAACGAAATTAATATGCGTTCGATACAATAATCATTGTAATTAATTCATTATATGAGGAGGATTCACGTGGAAAGAACTGCTTTACGAAAAGTAAAAGGCCTTATTGGATTATTGATGGTTTTTGTATTAGCTTTTGTATCATTGCCGTGGAATACACCAGTCAAAGCGGAAGAGAAAAAACAAGAAAAGTCGCCAAGTGAGAAGAAGCTTGTTTTTCCAGTTGTAAGTGATGTGCATATTAAAGATAATGAAACGGATGGTATGTTCCGCTGGAAACGAGCGATTGAGCAATTTAATACGCTGGCAACAAAGCAAGATGCGTTTGTCATTGTAGGTGATTTTACTGATTCGGGTTCAGTAAAGCAATATGATCGTTTTATGCAAGTGTATAATGACAATGCAAATAAAGATGCGGTACGAATGAATTCTCTAGGTAATCATGATTATTGGAACGGTTTATCTGTAGAGGGAGCGCAGAAGCGTTTCTTAGAAAAGACAGGAATGGAATCGATTTATTATCATAAAGTGGTAAAAGGCTATCATTTTATCGTAATGTCTCCAGAAAATGAAACGACACATGGGTATTATTCGGACAAGCAAATTAATTGGTTAAAAGAAGAAATGGCAAAGGCACAAAAAGATGATCCGGAAAAACCGATTTTTGTGTTTTTACATCAACATATTAAAGATACAGTGTACGGTAGTCAAGAATGGGGAACGAAAGATAGTGCGAAAATTAATGCGGTATTAAAAGAATACCCACAAGTAATTACGTTTTCAGGTCATTCACATTATCCGTTAGATGATCCAAGATCGATTCATCAAAAAGACTTTACGTCTGTTGGAACATCTTCTGTAAGCTATATGGAAGTTGAAGGCGGTAAAGTACAAGGGAATATCCCACCAGGAGCTAGTACATTAAGCCAAGGTTTATTAGTAGAGGTAGATGACAAAGAGGTAACAATTAATCGCCGTGATTTCCATACAAACTCTTGGACAGGTGAGCCTTGGAAAATTAAATTACCAACGAAAAAAGAAGGATTCAACTATGTAGAAGATCGTGATAAAGAAAAGCCATACTTTGCGAAGGATGCAAAGCTTGCTGTATCAAATGTAACGGAAAATGCGGCAACAGTAACATTCCCACAAGCGTTGGACAACCTTCTTGTTCATTCTTATCGCTTGCAAGCAAAGGATAAACAAACAGGTGAGATTAAAAATAAGTTATTAGCATTCTCAGAGTTTTATCGTGATCCAGTGCCGAAAGAACTTACATTTACACTTGCAGGATTAGATGGCGGGAAATCATATACACTTGAAGTAGTTGCAATTGATTCGTTTGGCAATGAAAGTGCGCAACCGTTAACGGCAGAAATCACAACGAAAAAAGATAATATTGATCCGAATGTGAAAGTACCAAAGGCAGACGTTTTTGATGTGAATTTCTTAGATGGTACATTTAAAGATAACTCACCGTTTGGAACAAAAGGTGAGGTGAAAGGCAATGTATCTATTGAATATGATAAAGCGTTGAAAACAAATGTAATGAAATTAAATGGAAAAGCAAATACATTTGGGTACCTTCCATTTTCAGCAACACAAAAAGAAAAAGTAGCAAATACATTCACATTAGAAACTGTATTTTCAATGAATGAAATTCGTGGACAAGGAATTTTGCAAAATACAGAGAGTGGTGGAATTGGTTTTGAGTCTACAGGTGATGGAAATGTAGAATTGTGGGCTCATATCGGTGGTAGTTATAAACGAGTTGGAACTAAATTAGAAGCCAATAAAACATATCATTTAACAGGAACGTATAATGGAAGTGAAGTAGCAATTTATGTAGATGGTAAAAAAGTAAATAGTCAGCCAGCTCAAGGGAAAGTATATCATCCGAACGTACCATTTGCACTTGGTGCAGATCCAGATAGCAATGGAAATGGTGGCATTCCGTTAAATGGACAAATTGCGTTAGCAAAATTATATAGTAAAGCATTAAGTTCTTCAGAAGTAGTAGCAGCATATAACGAGTTTTCTAATCGTACAAAGTTAGAGCAAGTAAATACGTTATATGAAGAGATTGGAAAAGTGAAAGAAGTATTGGCAGGTACTTATGAATTTGGTGAAAAGCCAGGTCAATATTCTCAAGAAGCTTTTAAAGAATTACAAAAAGGCTATGACAATGCAAAGAAAGTGTTTGAGAATATAGCGAGTACAGGTGAACAAGTTGTTCAAATGTATAATGAATTAAAAACATCAAACCAAACATTTGTACAATCAAAAGTGGCAGAAGAACAGCCAAAAACACCGAAAGAAAAATTACAAGTGAATGTTGAATTTGCAAAAGCTTTAGTAAAGAAAGCGCAAGATGGAAATATAAAAGACGGTTCAGTTAAATCATTAAGTCAAAAAATCACTGTTGCAGAAGCTGTGTTAAAAGATAAAAAGGTAAAAGATGAGTATGTAGAATCAATGAATCGTACGTTAGAGAATGCTATTTCACTTGTTGAAAAAAGTATCAACAAGTAAGGTATAAGAAAAAGAAGCTTATCATGATAGGCTTCTTTTTTGTTATACTAAAAGTAGTATAACAAAAGGGAGCGAATAATTTGGAAGAGAAAAAGCTAAAAAGAATTCTTGAATATGTATGGATCGCCGTCGTGCTCCTTGTAGGATATTATTTATTAAAAGATAAAAGTATATGGGTTCTATTTTTAATGACATTTTTATTAGCGGGATTAGGAACGCTATTTATTAACTTTTTCTTTGATAGTGTAAATGCGTGGAGGAAGAAAAAGAAGGAGACGAAGTAAGGGGAAATACGTATGCAAAAGTTGCAGGTTATGTACTTACTTGCATCGGTATATTTTTCAGTTTACAATCGTTAACTAAAAAACATAATAGACATGAAAATAGCTCGCCGTTTCATAGGCGAGCTATTTTATTACGCATTTTTCTTCTCATCATTTGTTTTTTCATTAGCTAAATGACTATGTTTTCTAGAGTAGAAGAAGTAGACGCATAGACCGATTATAAGCCAGACTGCAAAGCTGATCCATGTCGTTTTGGATAAATTAATCATTAAATATAAACAACAAAGAATAGCGACAATTGGTAGTACAGGTACGAGTGGTGCGCGAAAGCCACGTTTTAAATCAGGATGAGTTTTCCGTAAAATAAGTACAGCAAAGCAAACGAATGTGAAGGCTGTTAACGTACCGATGTTTACTAAATTCGCTAGTAAATGTAAATCTAAAAGCCCTGCTAATAAAGCTGCAAATACCCCGGTAATCCATGTGTTTAGTAAAGGGATTTTTACTTTTTTATTTACGCGTGATAACGCTTTTGGGAGTAAGCCGTCTCGGCTCATTGCATAAGAAACACGAACTTGTCCATACATAACGACTAAAAGAACGGTTGTCATTCCTGTCATCGCACCAACTGCAAGTAGCCCCGCAATAGTATCTTCGCCAACGAAATGCAGTGCAAATGCAACTGGATCAGAAACATCTAATTGCGTATAAGGAACCATACCTGTTAAAACGAAAGATACGATCATGTATAAAACTGTACAAATAAGAAGGGAACCGATAATGCCAATTGGTAAATCACGCTGCGGTTTTTTCGTTTCTTCTGCCGCAGTTGCGATTGCATCAAAACCTAAAAAGGCGAAGAAGACAGTGGCAGCACCAGTAATAATACCGTCGTACCCGAATGGAATGAACGGTGTCCAATTTTCAGGCTTTACATATTTTGCGCCTGCTATGATAAAGGCGATAATAACTGCTAATTTTATAAGGACCATAATATTATTAATGCGTGCGCTTTCGCGTATACCAAAACTTAAAAGCCCAGTAATGAGAAGTAAAATACAAACAGCCGGTAAATCAATGAGACCACCTTTTCCCGTTCCGGGGGCCGAGGAAATAATGGCGGGAAGGTGTATATTGAATCCTTGAAGCAATGATTGTAAATATCCAGACCAGCCAACAGCTACCGCTGCAACTGCGAGTAAATATTCGAGCATTAAACACCAACCAACGATGAAGGCGACAACTTCTCCTACGGTCATGTATGCATAAGTATAAACACTTCCTGAGACTGGTATAGAAGAAGCAAATTCGGCATAACAAAAAGCTACGCAAGCACAAGTAAATGCAGCAATAAGGAATGATAGCATAATACCAGGACCAGAATGTTTTGCTGCTACAATACCTGTTAATACAAAAATCCCTGTCCCAATTACGGCGCCGATTCCTAAAAACGTTAAATCGAGTGCCGTTAATGTTCTATCTAGCTGCCGTGGTGATTCAGTACTAAGCGCTTTTTTTCGTAATAATGACTTCACTTTGAACTCTCCTCCTTTAGTTTTCATCTCCATAACTGCGAATATAGTACGAGCCCATCGGAAAAGAGTATGTAAGTGAATGAAGATACAGTTATGGTATGTAGTTTTTTTGAAATTTCTGGATTAATCTTATTATAATTCAGAATATTTTGTCAAATAAAACTTTAACAAATAAAATGCTGGCTGTAAGGAGAAGCTATGTGCAGAAATAGATGCAGGTTAACAATCAGTAGGGATGAAGAATAACCCACTGACTAAAGTTTTATTTTATATAGTAGGAGAAGATGCTATGTTATTTTATTTTGAACTTGTTGTCATTTTACTTTGTACGAAATTAGCTGGTGATATTAGCGTTAGGCTTGGACAGCCTTCTGTACTTGGTAAATTAATCGTTGGTATTATTATCGGTCCTGCAGTACTCGGTATTATTAATAGTTCTGAACTTATTGATGAGCTTAGCGAAATTGGTGTTTTGTTACTTATGTTTATGGCAGGACTCGAAACTGATTTAGAAGAGTTAAATCGTAATTTAAAATCTGCATTCGCAGTAGCGATGGGAGGAATTATTTTCCCATTCCTTGGTGGGTATTTAGCAGGGCTTGCTTTTGGAATGTTGCAGTCGCATGCGATTTTTTTAGGATTATTACTTTGTGCCACATCGGTTAGTATTTCTGTTCAAACGCTAAGAGATTTAGGGAAAATGAACACGAGAGAAAGTACAACAATTTTAGGCGCAGCAGTATTTGACGATGTGATTGTCGTTATTTTATTAGCGTTTGTCATGAGTTTTTTAGGCACACAAGATGTAAATGTAACACTTGTAATTGCAAAAAAAATCATCTTTTTTATAAGTATCGTTTTCATCGCTTGGAAAGTTGTTCCGTGGATTATGAAAATGCTCGTACCACTTCGCGTAACAGAAGCGTTAATTAGTGCTGCACTTATTATTTGTTTCTCTTTTTCGTATTACAGTGAAATGATGGGAATTGCAGGTATTATTGGAGCATTTGCAGCTGGGATTGCGATTTCTCAAACAGAGTATAAGCATGAAGTGGAACATAAAATTGAACCGATTGCGTATGCGGTATTCGTACCGGTTTTCTTCGTAAGTATCGGAATGGAAATTACATTTCAAGGTATCGGAAGCCAACTTTGGTTCATTATCATTATGACGCTCATTGCGATTTTCACAAAGTTAATTGGATCAGGTTTAGGAGCAAGACTAACAGGATTTAACTTACAATCTTCTATTAGTATCGGTGCAGGGATGGTATCACGCGGAGAAGTAGCGCTCATTATTGCAGCAAATGGATTAACTGCGAATTTATTAGCGAAAGAAAATTTCACAGCTATTGTCATTGTTGTTATATTGACGACGATTATTACGCCGCCGCTTTTGAAGAAGTATTTTGTATAGAGAGGAAGGGCTTATCTGATGTAGGTAAGCTCTTTTTTTATTGCAAAATGCAGTGGTCATGTAGCATGAATGGATTGTAATTATGATAAAATCTATGTATGTGATATGACAAGGAGAGGGAAGTGTGAAGATTACAAAGGGGAAAGTTATAGGTGTAATCATACTTATTGCACTATGTATACCATTTACTGCATGGAAAGAGTCAAAAGTGAAAAATTTTCCAGTTTCTATTTTTTCTTCCTATGTAGAAGACGAAAACCCGAAAGACTATAAGTACACTGCTTTTGTACCTGACTTTGCAATTTGGATACATGGATGGGAAAAACAGCGATCTGAAGGTGAAATAACGTCATATAAAAAAGGGGATCGAACTGCAATTGTTCACCATCCACCTGGCAATGATGGTTTTTATCTATATGATACAAATGATATTAGAGAATATACGCAACCGTAAGAAGTGGAGGTTAAATAGTGAAAGCTTCAACATTACTATTTAAAATTGAAAATAATATGGATCAATTTTCACCAGCTGAAAAGAAGGTTGCCATGTACATAATGGAGAACGCAGAGATTGTTCCAAATTTAACGACAAAAGAAGTGTCTACAAATGCGGGATCGAGTGAGGCGAGTGTTGTACGCTTTTGTAAAACAATCGGTATTGGAAGCTTTAAAGCATTTAAAATCGCGCTCGTTCGTGAATTAACAATTGTTGATTATAATATTAACGATTTTTCAGTGATGAATACAGAAGATGGACCGTACGATTTGTTTAATAAAGTTACATATGTGAATAAAGCTGCAATTGAGGCGAGCGTTACTGCGATAGATAAAAAGGAACTTGAGAAAGCTGCAGATCGTATTGTAAATGCAGATAAAATTATCTTTTACGGAGTAGGCGGATCAGCTACTCCGGCGATGGACGGGGCTTATAAATTTACAAGGCTCGGGTTTACAGCGATGATGCTATCTGATTTTCATATGATGTTGCCGCTTGTGACGAATTTAAAAGAGGGCGATATATTTGTTGCGATTTCAACTTCTGGTCGTACGAAAGATGTACTTGAAATGGCGCAATATGCGAAGAAGCGAGGAGCTACAGTTATTGCGATTACGAAGCTAGATCAATCATCTCCTTTATATAAAGCTGCAGACATTCGCCTTTGTATGCCGGATGTAGAGCAAGATCATCGTATTGCGAGTATTGCTTCGAGAATGACACAACTGAATATGATTGATGCTTTATATGTGATTACTTTTAATCGTATTGGTAATAAAGTGTTGGATCAATTTATGGAGACGCGAGAAGAAGCGTTGCGGTTACGGAAGTTAAAGTAGAAGAAAAGATGAGGAGACTCATCTTTTTTTATTATCTTTGACACAAATATGTCATGTTGTGAAATTTTATTTCATAAAATAAGAAAGAGTTATTGATTTTTAGTTTCTTAAAGTTATAATAAAAGTGTGAAATATAATTTCAAAGAGGGTGGCAATATGTTAGAAAATTTATCGACAGAACACCGTAATGAGAAAACGACGAATCTAGATGAGATGGGTATAAAAGAAGTGTTACAAAGTATGAATGAAGAAGATCGAACGGTTGCGTTAGCAGTTGAAAAAGAGATAGAACAAATTGAAAAGGTAGTACAGACTGTTATTAAATCTTTTGAAGAAGAGGGCCGATTAATTTATATTGGGGCTGGTACGAGTGGCCGTTTAGGTATTTTAGATGCGGTTGAATGTCCACCGACATTTGGAACGGATGATAAAATGGTGCAAGGATTTATAGCAGGTGGATTGAAAGCGTTTACTAAGGCGGTAGAAGGTGCCGAAGATCGTGAAGAGTTAGCAGAAGAAGATTTGAAAAGTATTGGATTAAACGAGAAAGATACAGTGATTGGTATTGCCGCAAGTGGTAGAACCCCTTACGTAATTGGCGGATTGAAATACGCACATAGTGTGGGAGCTAGTACGGCGAGTATTTCTTGTAATAAAAATGCTGAAATAAGTAAGTATGCAAAACTCAATGTAGAGGTGGAGACAGGCGCAGAAATATTAACAGGCTCAACACGTTTGAAGGCTGGTACAGCGCAAAAATTAGTGCTTAATATGATTTCAACAGCGTCAATGATTGGTGTAGGAAAAGTATATAAAAATTTAATGGTAGATGTTCAATCTACGAATGAAAAGTTAGTAGAACGATCAAAACGAATTATTGTGGAAGCAACTGGCGCTAGTTATGAAGTAGCTACAGAGTATTATGAGAAAGCAAATCGAAATGTGAAAGTTGCAATCGTTATGATATTACTACAGTGTGAATATGGGGAAGCACTAGAAAAATTAAAAGCGGCGAAAGGATTTGTGAAGAAGGCACTTTAAACTATGGGGAGGGGGATTCTGTTATGAAGAAAGAAGAGATAATGGCCAGTAGGATTACGGAGCAACTTGGGGGAGTACAAAATATTCGTGGCATTGCTCATTGTATGACGAGGTTACGATTAACGCTTCATGATGAAAGTAAAGTGAACATGGACCTTTTGAAAAAGGTTGAAGGCGTTATGGGCGTCATTGAAGATGAAACGCTTCAAGTTGTTGTTGGTCCAGGAACGGTAAATAAAGTAGCAGCTGAAATGGAAGTTTTAACAGGATTACGAATTGGTGAGGTTGCAGATCATCATCTTGAAGATATTGGTCAAGAGATTAAATCAGAGATGAAGAAGAAAAATAATACACCAGTGAAGAACTTTTTACGAAAAATAGGTAACATTTTTATTCCGTTAATACCTGGTCTTGTTGCATCAGGAATTATAAACGGAGTTGCTAACTTCGCGAAAAACGCAGGTGCTGATCCGAATGCTACATGGCTACAAATGTTACTACTTATTGGCGGCGGTATCTTTACATTTTTAGGGATTTTAGTCGGTTGGAATACAGCGAAAGAATTTGGCGGGACACCAGTTCTTGGAGCGATTGCTGGTATTTTAATTTTTAATCCGGCGATGGCAAATGTGAAATTATTTGGTGAAGCAATGGTACCTGGCCGGGGCGGATTGTTTGCAGTTATTTTTGCAGCATGGCTTATGGTAGTAGTTGAGAGAAGAGTACGAAAAGCAGTGCCGAATGCAGTAGATATTATTGTAACACCGCTTATTACTGTATTAGCTGTAAGTATAGTAACGATGTTAGCGATCCAGCCAGCAGCGGGATTCTTATCTGATGGTATTACGAGCGGTATTAACGCAATTTTAAATGTTGGCGGAGCATTTGCGGGAGCTGTGCTTGCAGGAACATTTTTACCTCTCGTTATGGTCGGATTACATCATGGTTTAACACCAATTCATATGGAATTCATTAATCAAACACATGTAACACCTTTATTACCAGTACTCGCAATGGCTGGCGCTGGGCAAGTAGGAGCAGCGATTGCGATTTATGTAAAAACAAAAAATAAACGACTTCGTAATGTGATTAAAGGTGGATTGCCAGTTGGATTTTTAGGAATTGGCGAACCGTTATTATATGGGGTTACATTACCACTTGGGAAACCATTTATTACTGCTTGTTTAGGAGCGGCTGTCGGTGGGGCATTCCAGGCAGTAATGAAAACGGCTTCACTCGGAATCGGTGTATCAGGATTATCTTTAATTCCGTTAATTGCTGATAATAAATATTTATTATATTTCTTAGGGTTAGTGATTGCATATACTTTCGGATTTATCTTTACGTACTTCTTCGGCTTTAAAGAAGAAATGGCAGAAAACATATAGAGAAAGGGATTCCTTTCTCTTTTTTTTATATTAGTAGAAGGAGAGATTTATATGTTAGGAGTTTCAATTTATCTTTCAAAAGAGCGAGTAGAGAAACAAGAAGAATGGTTAAAAATGGGGAGGGAGAACGGTTTTTCATCTATTTTTACATCTCTTCACATTCCAGAAGATGATCCGAATACGTATAAAGAATTAATACAAATACTTGGGAAACAAGCGCTGAAGTATGGAATGGAATTAATGGTCGATGTCTCTCCGAAATCTTTACACCATTTGGGAATAACGTATGAAAATGTGGAAGAGTTAGTAGAGTGGGGCATTACTGGTTTGCGAATGGATTACGGTATTGCACCAAAAGAAATTGCGCTCGTATCTTATAAAATGAAAGTGGCTTTAAATGCGAGTACGATTACAGAATCATTTTGGAAAGAGTTACTTGCGGAAAATATACGAGTAGATCGTGTAGAAGCGTGGCATAATTTTTACCCGCGTCCAGAAACGGGACTAGCAAAGTCCTTCTTACAAAAACAAAATCAATATTTACAGGAGCACGGAATAAAAACGATGGCATTTATTCCAGGAGATGGGGAAAAACGTGGCCCGCTATATGAAGGATTACCGACTTTGGAAAAACATCGACATATGCGCCCGCTTGAGGCGTATTTAGAGCTTGTTCAAGAGTGCAATGTTGATAAAGTGTTAATTGGAGATATAAGCGGAAGTCTCGAAAGTGTACAAGAAATCGCGAGCGCGAGTAGAGGGATTATTCCGGTGCGGTATGAGTCATTTATAAATGAAAGTGAAGTATTAAAAGTGGTAGAGCAAGTGCATACAAATAGATTAGATCCAGCACGTGACGTAATTCGTTCTGTAGAATCGCGAGAAGAAAATAAAGTGATTTTACAGCCAATGAATACAATTTCAAGAAAGAGAGGCAGCATTACAATTGATAATGAATTGTACGGTAGATATGCTGGTGAAATGCAAATTGTTATAAATGATTTGCCTGAAAACGAGAAAGTGAATGTTGTTGGAATGGTGATTGAAGAAGATGTATCTTTATTGTCTTATATAGGTGCTGGGAAAAAATTTCAACTTATTCTAAGTAATAGAACGAAAGCTTGAATTAGCACTATTTTGTAAAAAACATTATCCGCAAAGAGGATAATGTTTTTTGTTTTCTTTCAAAAAAATATTTGACGAATGAAAAGAAATACCGTATTGTTTTGTCTTGTGAATAAATGTTCACCATAACAAAACGAAAAAGGAGAGTTCAGAATGAATCAATATATTGGTAATTTAATTATTCGTATCGTGTTAGGAGTTACGTTTTTTGCACACGGTTTAGCAAAGTTTCAATCAGGTATCGATAACGTAGCAGGGTGGTTTACAAGCATCGGCTTACCAGGTGGTCTTGCATACGGCGTAGCAACAGTTGAATTAGTAGGTGGTATATTATTAATCATCGGTTTAGGTGTACGATATGTAGGATTGTTATTCGCTCTTATTTTGGCTGGGGCTATCGTAAAGGTAAATGGAGCAGCAGGATTATTAGGAGATGGAAAGAATCCAGGATATGAATTAGATCTTGCATTATTATCAATGGGTGCGTATTTATTCGTTGTAAAAGCAGAAGGATATGTAGATCGTTTCTTAAAAGAGAAAGTAATGAAAACGAAGTAAATTTCATTTTTTTAGTGTTGACTTGACGACTCGATGTAACTATAATGATTACATCGAGTCGGTTAGTGATAAAATGATTCATATATTTTTT
The DNA here is from genome assembly GCF_042796455.1 of Bacillus sp. NPDC057893. Lineage (NCBI taxonomy): Bacteria > Bacillati > Bacillota > Bacilli > Caryophanales > Bacillaceae > Bacillus > Bacillus sp. NPDC057893. The sequence continues at coordinate 93,926 of NZ_JBHVNG010000002.1, forward strand.
ATCCTAGATGTAACTAAAATAGTTACATCTAGGATAAAGCTTAAAGAATAAAGGAATATAAAAGAGTAAATGAAAAGTGGAGGAAATAACATGTCAAAATTACATTTAGAGGTTTTTACAGGATCTGGGCAAGCATTTCAAGTTACATCCACAATTGTATACGGAGAAAAAGATGCAATTCTTATCGATGCACAATTTTTATTAAGTGATGCGCATCGTTTAGCAGCTCAAATTATTGAAACAGGAAAGAATTTAACTCATATTTATGTGACTCATTTCCATCCAGATCACTATTTTGGATTAAATGTATTACATGAAGCATTTCCAGAAGCGAAAATTGTAGCGTTGCGAAATACAGTAGAAGATATTCGCAATACGTTTGAAAAGAAAGTGGAACAATGGAAACCGTCTATTGGGCATAATGTTCCTCATCAGCCAATTGTTCCAGAAGTGTTAGAGGGAGATAAGCTTACGTTAGAGGGAAATGACTTAATCATTAAAGGTGGTCTACAAGGTGATACACCTAATAATAGTTACGTATGGATTCCGTCATTAAAAGCAGTAGTTACAGGAGATATCGTGTATAACAATACTTTCGCATGGACGTTAGAAACAGATGCTGAAGCTCGTCATAAATGGTTAGAAACATTAAGTGAAATTGAAAATCTTCATCCGGAAATTGTTGTAGCTGGACATCGTGATTATGATGCACCAAATACAGCAGATGCGATTAAGCATACTCGTAAATATTTAGTAGCATTTGATGAAGTTCTTGCAGGAAATCCTTCAAGTGAAGAAATTCAAACGGCAATAAAGGAACGATTCCCACACGTTAAAGCGTTAGAAATTGGACTTGTTTTAGCGGCAAACGCATTTGGGGTGAAAAAATAATGGTACAAAAAACAAATTTAGAAATTGTTAGAAGCACATATGAAGGACCATCTTCTTCAAATGCAAAACATTTAGCAGAAGCTCTCTCTGAAAAAGTAGAGTGGACAGAGGCAGAAGGTTTCCCGTACGGTGGAACGTATATTGGTGTAGAAGCAGTAATGGAAAATGTATTTAGCCGTTTAGGATCAGAATGGGATAATTATAAAGCGAGTGTAAATACGTATCATGAAGTAAACGGAAAAGATGTAATCATTGCTGAAGGTGTTTACTCAGGAGTTTATAAAGAGACGGGAAAATCCTTTGAAGCAGACTTTGTTCACGTATGGAAACTTGAGAATGGAAAAATCGTGAAGTTTAAGCAATATGTGGATAGTTATATTGTACGAGAAGCGATGAAGGCTTAAAATAAAATAAGGAAACAAATGGAATCGACTATGTGCAGGCGATTCCATTTGTTTATGTAATTATTAGGGGGAATGGGGAGTACATAATATGAAAAAATGGATTATAGGGACAATTACAATGATTGTAATTGCGATAGGAGCTGTATTCGGTGTTACTAAACTTCTTAATTATATAGAAGAAGAGGAGAAGAGTCTTAAAGCACAAAATGTAATGGGGCAACAAGGGAAGAAAGCAAAGGAAGAGAAGCAACAAGCTAGTGAAGATGAAATTATTTCTACAATGCATAGGATGGTACATCAAAAAGTGAAATCCTCTGAAAAATGGGGATTTATTGAAATGACAAATAAGGAAATTCGTAGTGCGAAGAACGCAATAGAAAGCAGTACAAATTTTAAACATAAATCAAAGTTACTTTCTACTTTGGAGCGTTGGGAGAAAGGAGACTTTTCACAAACGGTTGAGGAGCATAACTTTTTGTGGGAAATTCAAGGTGGTGATACCGGAAAGGCAACAGAACGTTTATCGCCAGAAGAAGAAAAACAGTATGTGAAAGAAATGAAAGGTAAATAAAAAGCATCGCCACTCTGGTGGCGATGTTTTTTCATTAAGAATGCTTTCGCACTAAAGTTCTAGTTGGCTGAGAAGCAACGGTTTTAAAATGAGAAAATAAATAACATCCTGTCACGACGATAATTGTCCCGAAAATTTGAATCCATGTTAGTTCTTCTCCGAGGAAAATAAATGCTAAAATAGCTGTGAAAATTGGATTGAAATTTAGAAAAATACCCGATGTAGTAGCTCCTAATTTCTGTACACCAATGTTCCAAAATACCATACAAAGGACCGTTGAAACGAGTCCTGTATATAAAAGTGATGTTATGAAGGAAGAATTAATATTGGAAACAGTGAAGTTGCCTATGTTAAATGGGAGTAATAATAGAACGCCGAAAATACCAGAATATAATGTCGCCATTAGTGGTGTAACTGTTTTTGTCGCCCATTTACTGCAAACAGAATAAATGCCCCAAATAAAAACTGCTGCAATCATCCATAAATCTCCGCTATTAAAATGTAGTGAAAATAAAAGAGCGAAATTTCCTTTTAAAAGAACGAGGATGACCCCGAAAAATGAAAGAATCATAGAAAGAATTTGAAGTGTATTTACTTTTTCTTTTAGAAATAGCACAGAAAATAATGCAATCGAAATAGCGTTCAATGTAGAAATAAGACCTACATTCGTTGCGGATGTTTTTTCTAGTGCTAAAAATTGAAAAATGTTGAAAAGAGCGACGCCTGTAATTCCCATAATTACTAATGGGAGTATAGCAGCACGCGGTGGAATAACTTTCTTCTCTTTAAACCATACGAGTGGTAATAAACAAACAATCGCAATCATCCATCTTAAACTTGTCAGTGTCATCGGAGACGCATGATCGACAAGTGATTTCCCAACGACAAAATTTCCTCCCCATAATAAGCTCGTTAATAATAATAAAAAGACGTAAAAATATGGCATGCTAAAAACCCCTTTATTGAAATAAGAATGAACTGTAAATAATTTTAGCATTTTTCTTTATTATCTAATATATTCTTTTGTATAATGGTTAAAACTCAATAAAATGTTTTGTTAGAAATCTTATTTGCAGAAAAACATTCAGTTTTATATAAGTTATGAGATGTTTCTTCGAATAATCGTCGGTAAGAAAAAAGGGGGGATTTTGATGGAGTCATCTGTTATTAAGGTGCTAGATGATTTGGATATACAAATTTTAGATATATTACAAAAGGAGTCGCAAGTAAGCAATGCGGAACTTGCACGCCGCGTTAATCTATCACCGGCTGCTATGCATGCAAGAATAAAAAGGTTAGATGGGGAAGGTTTCATTGATAAGCAAGTGGCGATCTTAAATCAAGAAAAGCTTGGATTTGATCTATTATGCTTCATTTTTATGAGCACAAATATTCATCAGTCTGAAAAGCTTGAAGTGCTAGAAAGAGAATTAGAATCTATGCCGGAAGTGCTAGAATGTCACTGTTTAACAGGAGAGTATGATTATTTATTAAAAGTGGCGAATCGTGATCGGAAAGAGCTTGAGCAGTTTATTAGAAAGTTAAATAAGCTCGGTATTACACGGATACAAACGAGTTTAGCACTGCGTGAAATTAAATATTCGACGGTATTGCCGATACGAAATGAGGAACCAAGCATCGATTAGATTGCTTGGTTTTTTGTTTTTGTAAAATTCAGAAAAAGTAATCGATGGGGAGAAGAGGTGGTTGTATTAACATATGAAACGGAATTCTTTCAAAAGTGCGGGTTTGATTTTGTGAATAAAGAAGCGTTGCCAGAGAAAGTGTGGATTGATTGCAGACATTGCCCAAAGTTTGATTATTGTGATGAAGTGGCGATGATTAGGTATGTTGGGTGAAATTTTTAGAGAGAGAAAAAAAGCCCACTATTATTTAAGAAATAGTGAGCATCTATATTTTAGTCAGAAATGAGATGTTGTTAAGAATTTGAATTTGTTTTTCTTACTGCAAAATTAAAAATGGGATTTTTAAGCTCATAGTTATAAGTAGAACCATCGACAAGCCCTACAACTTTATCGCTATCATAAAGGTCGAGCATAAATTGTGCCATTTGTTTTGCAGTGTGGAATTTTGGTACAACATTATCGTATTGGAATTCATCAATATCAAATGAGCGTTTCGCGAACTCTGTTTCAGTTGCACCAGGAGCTAAAACTTTTGCTTGTAATTTTGCACCTTGTTCTTTCAGTTCGTGAGATAATCCTTCTGTAAATGCACTTACATAGAATTTCGTAGCGCAATACGTAACAGCATTAGCGACAATGGTATATCCACCGCCCGATGAAACGTTAATAAGCTGTGTTCCATCAATCATTGAATAATCTCGAACGAAAAGAGAAGATAGTATTGTTAGTGCTTCTATATTTACATGCAACATCGTTTCTATTTTGTTTAAATTTTGTTCAGCAATTGAGGCGAAATTACCAAAACCTGCGTTGTTAATCCACGTTTCAATCTGGAAACTTTGTAGACTTTCATAAAGTTTATAAACATTTTCCGTGACGGATAAATCAGTTTTTCGAATGACAACATCCAACTCCGGATGCATTTCATTAATTTTTAATTTTAATCCGTTTAATTCTTCTTGTCTTCGAGCTACAAGTATTAAATTTTTTCCGCGAGATGCAAAGACTAAAGCTGATTCATAGCCAATTCCAGAACTAGCACCAGTAATAACAGTATATTTCATATAAAAGCCTCCTAAATTCAAATTATTTTATTATGGTTAGATTGTATTTGTTAGAGTATACTCTAAGTCAAATGTTTTTTATAAAGTGAAACTTTAATCAGTGGGGGATTCATCCCCCACTGATTATTAGCCTTCACCAATCGGGCGTTTACGGGCAGCCCGACTCCCACCTTGCTTCTTTGCTCCAGTCGAATTTTGAGGTGGGAGTTTTACTGCTCGGCAAATAGCGGGATAAATTTGATAAGAGCGCAAAATATATGAGGGTAAATGGTATGCGGAGGGGGTTTTTAGTATGTACACAATTAGCGAGGTAGCTAAATTATTAGGAGTGAGCACACATACATTACGTTATTATGAAAAGGAGAATATATTAATTGCAAATCGCGATGCAAATGGGAATAGATTGTATGAAGAGTCACATATAAAGTGGTTGCAGTTTGTAATGAAGTTAAAACAAACACAAATGCCGATAGCAAAAATAAGAGAATACGCTAGATTATATACAGAAGGAGAGCATACAACGGAAGCTCGTTTACAACTTTTAGAAGATCATAAAAAATCTATTCGAACTCAAAGAGAAAACTTAGAAATTACAGAGAAGATGCTCGAAAATAAAATTATTGCATACAAAGACTCGTTGGAAAGTAAATAGCGTACAAAATATTTCGTTCTTTGTTGCATGTTGAAAAGGGAGTACAGGTCTTTGTTTTGGAATTTATCTATGAGTATTTTATTATAATGTGCCGATAAATTAAAAAAGAGCAGTTAGCTAAAAGCAACTGCTCAATTCAAAGGGATCTCCAAGGGGGAATGGAGAAAATATTTTGTTACTACCATTATTGACAGATTATTAAGAAATATACATGTGGATTTGAGAAATTTAAAATATTTTTTGGTTAATAGAATCCGGGTGTTGACACTTTATCAATTGGTCATGTAGAATGTTTGTGAATGACATTCAGTCATTTTTTCTGTGAAAGGGTGTAGATAAGCAACTTTTATATGTAGTTAGCTTAATAACGGAACAAATATAAGGATAAATGAGGATGATATTGGTTTTTTAAATAGTAGTTAGAGTGAGATTATATTTTTTAAATTAAAAATGACTGACGGTCAGTCAGTAAATAATAGAAGGTGAGAGATATGAAAAATAAAGCTTGGTTATATGTGATACTAACATGTATCTTTGAAATATTTTGGGTGTTCGGTTTTAATACAGCTCATACTTGGTGGCATTGGGTCATTATTGTAGGAGTTATTGCTGTTGATTTTCATTTTCTTTCTAAAGCGTGCGAACATCTTGCAACAGGGACTGTATATGCTGTGTTTGCCGGAGCTGGTACGGTAGGTACTTTCTTAATGGATGTATTCCTTTTCGGCGGCAGTTTCAGTGTAGGAAAACTATTCTTTATCGTGATGGTCGTGGCGGGTGTTATCGGTTTAAAACTGGCTGATAATAAAGAAGAAACCGCGGAAGAAATTGTGAAAGGAGCTGCTTAAAAATGGGTTGGATTTTCGTATTTTTTGCTGCAATTAGTGAAATAGTCGGTGTGATAGGCCTTAAAATGTATAGTAAAGATAAGACGCTAGCAAATGGAGCGATTTATATAGGTGGATTTGCAACTTCCTTCGCATTCTTATACACTTCTTTCTTGTTCTTACAAGTAAGTGTGGCTTATGCGGTTTGGATTGGCATTGGAACAGCAGGCGCAGTTTTATTAAATATGTTTCTGTTTGGTGAATCGAAAAGTAAGGCGCGTTTGATTAGCGTAGCTCTTATCGTATGTGGAGTTACGGGATTAAAGGCCCTTTCATAAGAAAAGGATATTAAAGTTAAATCTCCTAACGATTTGTTGGGGGATTTTTATTATGAAAAGTGCACTATGATTGACAGTACAGCTAGTTATTTTATAAAATGAGTGACAGTCATTCAATACGCGTGTGAAAGGGTTTAGATGATGAATAAAAAAGAAAAAATTGTCTATGCAGCTATTGAAGTGTTTCAGGAAAAGGGCGTTGAAAAAACGAAGATTTCTGATATCGTGAAATTGGCTGGCATTGCACAAGGAACTTTCTATTTATATTTTCCTTCTAAGTTATCTGTTATGCCTGCAATAGCAGAAGTGATGGTTGAGAAGATGATACTTGCAGTGAAAGAAAAAGTACAGAACGATGCAGCTTTTTCAAGTAAAGTTGAGCAAGTAATAGATGCAGTATTTAACTTTATAGCTGAATATCGTGAAATACAGGCATTAATGTATGCGGGCCTTGCATCTACTGAACATATAAAAGAATGGGAAGCTGTGTATGAGCCTCTTTATATGTGGCTAAGCGAATTTTTAAGCGAGGCAAAAGAAGCTGGTGAAATTCGTGATTCGGTTCACGCAGAGCGAACAGCCAAGTTATTTATCGCTCTTGTTGAATCAGCAGCGGAACAAGTTTATTTATACGATCATAAAGATGATGAGCAAGTCGAGCTACAAAAGGCAGAAGTATTAGATTTTTTAACACATGCACTACATATAAAGAAATAGTAAGATGAACCTGTCTGAAAAGGTAGGTTCATTTCTGCGAAAAACTGAATGATAGTCATTCACCGTGTGTTTATGTATGTGTGGAAGGATAAAGTGAAACTTTAATGAGTGGGGGCATCTCCACTCATTATTAGCCCACAAATAGCAGGATAAAGAAAAAGCTTCTTGGGCATTATTTTTGAGAGGAACTTACGGGAAGAGGTGTTAAAAAGTGAAGAAACCGATAAAAGAACAAAAGATGGTATTGATCATTCTTTTGAGTAATATATTTATCGCTTTTTTAGGGATTGGATTAATCATTCCGGTTATGCCATCCTTTATGAATGATATGAATTTAACAGGAAAGACGATGGGCTATCTCGTTGCAGTATTTGCAATGGCTCAGCTTATTACTTCACCTATTACGGGTCGTTGGGTCGATCTTTATGGTAGGAAGAAAATGATAATCATTGGATTATTTATTTTTGGTGTTTCAGAGCTGCTTTTTGGATTAGGAAAAGATGTGTGGATGCTTTATGCAGCGAGGGTGTTAGGCGGAATTAGTGCTGCGTTTATTATGCCGGGTGTTACGGCATATGTTGCTGATATTACCTCTATGGGGGAACGTCCAAAGGCGATGGGATATCTTTCAGCGGCTATTAGCACTGGATTTATTATAGGGCCTGGAATCGGCGGGTTTATTGCAGAATACGGAATACGTGTGCCTTTCTTTGTGGCAGCAGTGATTGCTTTTGTCGCATGCGTGATTTCTATATTTATTTTGAAAGAGCCGTTAACGAAAGAAGAACTTGCAGAGATTTCCGCTAATACGAAAGAATCAAGTTTTATCGGGGATTTAAAGAAATCATTAAATCCAATGTATGCAATCGCATTTATTATTGTATTTGTACTCGCATTTGGATTATCAGCATATGAAACTGTTTTTAGCCTGTTCTCTGATCATAAATTTGGTTTCACACCGAAAGATATTGCTGCCATTATTACAATTAGCTCAATCTTTGGGGTAGTTGTGCAAGTATTTATGTTTGGCAAATTGGTTGATATGTTCGGTGAGAAAGTATTAATTCAAATATGTTTAATTGTAGGTGCAGTATTAGCATTCGTCTCAACTGTAGTCTTTAATTATTGGATTGTACTTCTCGTTACTTGTTTTATTTTCTTAGCATTTGATTTACTTCGTCCAGCTTTAACGACATTTTTATCAAAAGCAGCTGGAAAAGAGCAAGGATTCGTTGCTGGTATGAACTCAACGTATACGAGTTTAGGAAATATCGCAGGACCAGCGATGGGCGGAATATTATTTGATATAAACATTAATTATCCATATGCATTTTCAGGTGTTGTTTTAATCGTTGGTCTCGGCATTACATTTATGTGGAGAGAGAAACAGCTAGCTCAAAGTTTCGCGAAGTAATAAAGCCCCTTACCGTTGTAAGGGGTTTTTGTTTTACAAACTTAATCCAAACCGCTTTAATTCAATAAATATCCCCTCTAATTGCTTTCCTTTATCCGTTAATGTGTATTCTACACGAGGCGGAACTTCTGGATATACTTTTCTCGTTATAATCCCTTGTGCTTCTAATTCTTTTAGGCGAAGTGACAATGTTTTCGGACTAATCCCATCCATTGATTTTTGTAAATCACTAAACCGTAATGTCCCTTCGATAAGAAGGTCACGAATAATTAAAAATGTCCATTTTGTACTAATTACGTCAAGCGTTTTAGCGATAGGACATGGGATTCCAGGTAAGCCTTTCGTTAATACAACCGGATCTATATTGTTCATGGAACTAGCCTCCATAAAAAAAAATTGAATAAATTTGCTTTATAGTATCACAAAACTATCCTTTTGGTAACTATATGAAAAAAATATCACTACTTCCATAAAGGAAGTTAGTGCATATACAATAGCAATACGAAATACAAAGGGTTTGTATGAGGAGGAGGTGATTTCCATGGGTATAAAAAAGTTGTTTGCGTTCCTTAGTTTTTTTGTCATTTGTATTGTGCTTGTAGCATGTAGTGGTGAGCAAAAAACTGAAATTCAGTTATTAAAGGAAATGCCGAAGCCAAAAGCAATGACAATTGATCCTTCATTAAGTAAAAAGGAAGCGACAGAAATCGTCCATGCAGTTCAGCGTTTTTACACATTTTGGGATACAGGTAAAGAGGAACTTATTCCGCAGACTGTTACTGAAAATTTTACCGATAATACATTGCCAAAAGGCCGTCCACAAGGTACTGAAGGCTTAAAATTTGCGGCGCAAAATTTTCGTAAAGTCGTTCCTGATATACATTGTGAGATTGAAGATTTATTAGTTGTTGGAGATAAAGTAACAGCTCGTCTTTCTTTTACAGGAACGCATAATGATAAGAAAATCAATTTTTTTGCAATTGATATTTTGCATGTGAAAGACGGAAAGATAACGGAAGATTGGCATTTAGAAGATAATCTTACGCTGAAGCAGCAACTGGGCTTAATAGCTGAAGAGTAGATCAAATAGGGGAGAGAAAAGCGATGAAAAATATTTTTATTATAAATGGACATGAGAAATACGGTACGAAAGAAGGACGATTAAATAAAACGTTAGTTGATTATATGGTAACGGTATTAAGCGAGAATCATCATGTGAAAACAACAACGATTCAAGATGGATATAGTATTAAAGAAGAACAAGAGAAGTTTTTATGGGCCGATGTTGTGGTTTATCAAACACCAATTTACTGGTTTAGTGTACCGGGATTATTTAAAACATATATGGATGAAGTATATGAATACGGCTTGTTTTTTGAAGGTGCGAATGAATACGGAACAGGTGGTTTACTAAAAGAGAAGCGGTATATGTTTTCTACAACTTGGAATGCACCTGAAAAAGCATTTGGAGATAAGACGAAGTTTTTTGAAGGAGCAAGTTTAGAATCAACGCTTAGTCATTTACACCGTGTGCAGAAGTTTCTCGGTATGAGTCTGTTAAAGAGTTTTGCTTGTTATGATGTGGTGAAGAATCCTAAAATAGAGCAATACTTATTAAACTTGAAAAATCATTTGGATGAAGTAATTAAATAATAGTTTGCATCCTTGTGCGCAAGAAGGTTCATCTTTAAAAATATAAAAGAAGGTACTACTAAGAGTGTAGTACCTTCTTTTGCATTCGTGAAAATCGCTTCGTTTTTATTGGCTTAAAGTCTTCATAAGCGGAATCTAATATTTTATCCCGCTATTTGCCGTGCAGTAAAACTCCCACCTCAAAATTCGGCTGGAGCAAAGAGGCTAGGTGGGAGTCGGGCTACCCGTAAACCCCCACTGATCATAGTTTCACTTTATGAAATACGTTGAAAATCTTTACTCATACAGGACTGTTTTAGTTTTTTTGATTTTATCAAATATTTAATATCAGAGGTGTTATCATATGAAAGCTGAATATGATAATAGTTAATATACTCAAATAATGCAAAAACATAAACGAATAGGGCGAATGATAGCCCGCCCAAAGGTAATTGGGGATACCAAATTAAAAAATCGATAATAAACATAATAAGTCCTGTGATAATCAATCCTATATTAAACTTTTTTAGTATTTTTAAATATTGAATAATCCAAATAGGTGTAACAGATGTTTTTTCTTTTTTTAATCTTTTCCACTTTACGTACCAGTAAGCAGTTCCTTGTAGTAAGAGAAACTCTAAAAGAAGAAACGAGACCCAAAAAGAGTATAGGGAATATAGATATAGTGTAGGATAAGCATAATTAAGTAAGTAACTTGTAAAAATAAAAGTAATGACTGAAAATAATTCACCTGTATATAGATAGGAAAGCCTTTTTTCTAGGTTGCTTTTCATGGTTCTTCTCCTTTTATAAAAAACTTTGCATTTTAACGCAGGGATGGCTGTATCCATAACTTCGCAAAATTCGCCCAACCGAATGAATCAATTGTTACGTTTTTTAAAGCAGAAGGATATGTTTTTCTTTTTAAAACGTGATAGTTAAATAAAATAATGTATTCAGTTTGTAAAAACTCTTCAATCTCATACATGAGTTCATAGCGCTTTTCTTTACTTTCTTCTAATAGGAATGTATCTAGTAAGCAATTAATTTGTTTTTCATAGTGCGGATCCATGAATCGACTTATAAAACAACTTTTATTTTTAAATACATTTAAAAATGCAATTTCATGCTCGGTAGCAAAAACTTCTCCCATGAAAATAATATCAGCGTGTTTATCGATAGAACGATCCATATAATCTGAAACGAGAAATGGATGGAGTTCTACTTGTATACCTAAACTATCACAACATTCTTTTAGGAAGTTTGCGTCGTTTGCACTATCTTTAAATGCGAAGAAGTAAATATGTATCGTTTCGCCATTATAGGTGCTCTTTTTCAAATACTCTTTCGCTTTTTCTAAAGAGTAGGACCTATTAGGAGCTTGGCGGCTTCTTTCAGGAAAGAAGCTTGATGCTGTGATTGTTCGATTTCCTTCTAAATCACGGAGGATCGTTTCAACGTCATATATTTCTCTCCAAGCTTTACGAAAGTAAATATCGTGATGTGGACCAGGTTTTGTAAAGTTGAAGCTAGCGTAAATACAACCTATTTCTTCTATTTGTATATTGTGTCTTTCGTTTTCCTTTTCATTTGGTAGTTCATAATCAGCATCAATTTGCACATGATCTGGAATACGCCAAAACTCAATGCGGTCTAGTAACGCACGTTCTTTAAAATAATGGGTAAAAGCTTCAAGCACGATATTATCTTCAGAATAATGAGTAAGTTTGAAAGGCCCAGTACCTATGTAATGATAATTTTGGATACTCGCATCATGCGGTAAAATTGCGAGTTGCATGGAACTCACATAATGTAAGAAAAATAAATTCGGTTTTGCTAAATGGAATCGTATTTGTAGTGGTGACGGTGTTTCAATTTGAACAATTTCTTCTGTTAACCATTCGAAAGGAGATTGAATTTGCTTTAATCTTTCAAATGAAAATTGCACATCTGTAGAAGTTAAAACCGTTTCATTATGAAAATGTATATCTTTTCGTAAATAGAACGTCCATGTAAGCTGGTCTTCACTTAATTCCCACGTATGAGCAATGTGTGGTTCCATTTTTTCGGTAACATAGTTATAAACGACTAATGTATCAAAAATTTGACTAGTAAGATGGCTCTCTGTTGTGACAGTCGCAAAAGCCGGATCTAGCGGCATTACTTTTCGTGATATGGGGATTTTTAATATATCGTACATATCATTTGAAGGTTCATAGCCAAAATGATGATGTAGTTTATTTTCTATCTTTTTTTGAAGTGCAAGAGGCAGTGGCTCTTTTAAAAGAAGAAAGACATCCTTTAATTTTTCTTGCGCTAACAGTTCATCTGTATAGAATTCAATCGCTTCTACGAAACTATGTATAAATAGAATTTCTGTTTTATTCCCGCGACCTCGCCCTGGTGTCCATGTAATTAATTGTTCCTCATTCATTTTTTTTAATAAAATTTTCACGTTTTTCGTACTGCAATATAAAACATCCGCTAATTCTTGTAAGCTATTTCGTATATATTGTTGGTCTTGTGCATGTAATCTCAGTCTAATGTAATAGTCCATAATCTTCATACGTGTACACTTCCTTCTTTATAAAAGGGGAAACTCTTTAGAATATTCTAACCTTTTTCTTCCTTTTTTTCAAAGTAAAATGAATAAGCATAAGGAGGGGGAAACGATGGGGTTTTGGAGTATGCATCGAAATATAAAAATTAGAATTATAACTTCGTTTTTAACACGTACTGTGTCCACGATGATTTTTCCATTTATGGCGATTTATTTTTCAATAAAGTTAGGTAGTGCGATTGCGGGTGCTTTACTATTAATTAATGTAATAGCTTCATTAATAATTGGTTTATATGGTGGATATATTGGCGATCGACTTGGGCGTAAAAAAGTAATGATTATCGGTCAAAGTATACAAGTTGTTTCTATTGCTTGTATGGGAATTGCGAACTCAGATTATGTAGATTCACCGTGGCTAACATTTGTATTTATGCTAGTGAACAGCTTAGGATCTGGGCTTATGAATCCAGCGACCGAGGCGATGTTAATAGATGTGAGTACACCTGAAAATCGAAAAATCATGTACAGCATTAACTACTGGGCTATTAACTTATCCATTGCAATTGGAGCGATATTTGGTGGGCTACTTTTTGAAAACTATAGATTACAATTGTTTATCGTATTAACGGTTGTTGCGATCATTACTTTATATGTGATGGCTGTATATATGGAAGAAGTGTATGTGGCTCGGAAAACAGAAGAGAAGAAAAATGTATTAAGAGATATGGCGGATAGTTATAAAGTTGTTATGAAAGACCGGGCGTTTTTAATTTTTTGTGCAGCGAGTATATGTACATTATCGTTAGAATTTCAAATTAATAATTATTTAGGAATACGTTTGCAGAAGGAATTTGAAACGGTGCACTTTTTCTTTGGTAATGGTTTTACGTTTGATTTAACGGGGATTCGAATGCTGAGCTGGATTTCAGCAGAGAATACAATTTTAATTGTTTTATGTTCAGCGCTTCTTATTAAAATGCTGAAAAGCTTCAACGATTTAAAAATCTTATATGTAGGGTTATTCATTTATACAATTGGATTTACAATACTCGGAACGAGCAATAGCTTATGGATTTTATTAATTGCAGGGCTTTTCCAAACGGTAGGAGAGATAATGTATGTGCCAGTTCGTCAATCCATTATGGCAGATATGGTGCCGGATGAGGCAAGAGGTTCTTATATGGCGATTAACGGAATGGTCTTTCAATTTGCAAAAATGAACGGGGCATTAGGAGTTATGTTAGGTTCATTAATTGCATCTTGGGGCATGAGTGCTCTGTACTTTATTGTTGGTATGAGCAGTATTTTATTATTTATGAAGGCGATAGGGAAAGAGAAGTATCAGGATGAAAGGAATGTTTCTCAGATTGGGTAAACTATATAAAAAGCGAACCAGTTATACTGAGGATCGCTTTTTATATCATTTTTAAAATGGATCAACTTCAGCTAAATTTGGATTGGTATTTGGATTTGTTAATAAGTTTTTCAGCTCACCTACTTCTGAGAGAGCGACGAGGATATAACCACTAATGAGGACGATGAGTCCGATGACCCGTAATGTTTGCAATTTAATGTCACGGCTATTTTCTTCTGAGTTGTTTTGGGGCGTTGAAGGCGGATTGTTGTTCATAATAGAGCTCCTATCTTTTTTATTTACCCCGCTATTTGCGGGCAGTAAGACTCCCACCTCAAAATTCGGCGAATGCGAGGAAGTTAGGTGGGAGATAATTGCCCGATTGGTGTGGGCTAATAATCAGTGGGGAATGGGTAAAACCCCCACTGATTAAAGTTTCACTTTATATGTGCGAAATCATTATTTAACGTATGGATAGGAATTGTATAGTCATTTTCACTATATGAGAAATGCCTACGAAAAGTGATTAGAAATTTTAGGACGAGAAAAGAGGCTGTTATGTGCAGCCTCTTTTTCGTTAAAATGAAGAAATGCGTTTCTTCGTTTTTGGTACAATAATAAACCTTATCCAAAGTACACCGATTACCATAATAATCAAAGCATGTAGTAATTGTCCTGTGGCAATGAGTATAACACTTGAAAATACAATGAGTTGAATGCTTAGCAATATAAAGATTAAGCGAAGAAATTGATTCATTCGTTTTTCAGTATCAATTGGATATAATGCTACGATAATATTTCCTGAAAAATATTTCCACAGAGAACGAAGTTGCATAGAAATCATATATAGGACGATATAAGCGATAGCGCCTTTTACGTATATGTTTGGTATAAAATATAAGGCGAAAGCACCGATCAACCCCAAGCGAATATATATACCGAAATAATCATTTCCACGTAAAAACGCTAGTGTATGTAAATAGAAGAAAGTTGCTCGTTTTTTATGTAATAAAGGTTCAATCCAATTGGTAAGCCATTTTCTTTTGTTTACTTGTTTTTTTAACTGCGGAACATCGGTGAAGATGCTAGCGAATTGATAAAAGCGTATGTCTATTTTTTCTTCTTGCTCGATTATGTATTCCCACGGTATTCGTTTTGTGGGTTGTTTTTTCGTATATAGAAGTAGGAAAGCAAGAAGTAAGAGTACTCCGCCTAATACGATCACATTTGCTGTATAAAACAGCATGTAAATGATTAGGGCGTTACAAACAATACGAATGATAAACCATATGCTTTTTTCATAACTATCACGCCACATCCAATGTATGTACATGTTCCAAGCTTTCGTAATCATTAAAACGATAAAGATTGTACACAAGAAAGGTACAGTTAATTGTAATGATTGCATAGCAAGCGGTACGAGAATAAGGAACGTAAATATTAGCGGGAAAAGCTGAATGATGTAATTATATAGAAGAGATTTTTTGAAATAAGATGTTAATTTCTCTTCTAATGCAAGCAAATAGACAGCATCAGGTTGTTGAATAAATGTACGGATTGGGCATCTCGTTATAATAAATGTAAGTACGACCGTTATGAGTATTAAAGATATTCCTTTAGAAGGAGATGTTTTTAGAAACTGAGCATAATAGTATGCACCAACGCATGAAATAAAGATAAAGCTATATAGTAAACCGTTAATCATACGTGCAAAGTATGTAATGATATTTTGAATATGTTGTTGGAAGCGGCTGCTCCATAATGATTCGATTGACATGTTTTTCACCTCTTTATTCTATTATATATGTTTTATAAAAGAAAAAACGAGCAAATTGCGTTACGCAACTTGCTCGTTTTTCTTTTCGTTATTTTTTTTCTGATCACGATTCATTAATGGATAGAAGGCAAAGCCGATTACGAATAAACCAATTCCGAGAAGGAATGTTTTTATATCGGACGCGCCTGTTTTAATAACCCATAACGCATAGCAAATTGCAATGACTGCGACTACACCATCTATAATTCTTGCCCGTAACTCATTTTTATAAGTTTCACCAGTTGCGACCAGTTTTAACTGGAAGATTGGTGAAACGAGATATGGAATGAGGTAGGCTAAAGTTGATACTGTAATAACGAATGTATAAGCTTCCGCAATGGTTCCAGATAGTGTTGAGAATAAGAACACTTGCGACATAATGTTTGTTAATCGTAGTGAATGAATCGGACTTCCTTTTTTATTTGTTTTTGCGAAAAAGGAAGGGAAGAAACCTTCTTTTGCTGCTTGATAAGGTACCTCTGAGCTTAATAAAATCCAGCCTAATATTGAACCGAATAGGGAAGTAAGAGCAAGTAATGCCATAAGTTTCCCGCCGCCGTGACCCATTGCAGCGTTTAATGCATCTGCTAATGGACGTTCAGAAGCTTGTAATTTATCAACGTGAAGTACACCCATTGTTAAAATTGTAATTCCTAAATAAATTGCAACTGTTATTAATAAACCAGCAACAGTCGCGCGTTTTACCGTTTTGGGAGAAGTAGCTCGGTTGGATAAAAGAACCGCTGATTCAATCCCAATAAATGCCCAAAGCGTTGTAAGAGCCGCTAAATTTACTTGTGAAAGGAGACCGTGTGATACGCCTTCTTTATCGATCATTGGTGTGTACCATTGTCCAAACTTTGAAGCTTCGAATGCAAATAAAGTAACGACGATGAATAAAAGGAATCCAGTTACTTTCGTTGTTGTTGCTAAGAAGTTTAGTTTCCCAGCTCCGCTTACACCGTTTGTTAATATTAAATGAGTTCCCCAAAGCAAGACGGAACAAATAGTAAATGTAATGAGCTTTCCAACTTCTATATCGAACGAGCCGATTGAAAATAATAGTCGCGTATCTTTCATAATCGGGAAGAAGAGTGATAAATATCCCGCGAAAGATGTAATGATGGCAACGTTACTTGCCCAATTTGCAACCCAATATCCCCATACCATACTGAAACCAGCCATTTTCTTTCTTTTTGGTGTTGAGAATAAAGCATATGCATGACTTTGTGGTCCCGTTGTTAAATCAGGACGACGAATTGCTAAATTACCGAAAACAAGAGCTAGCATTAAAACACCAAACCCTGTTGTGAGCCAAGCTAAAGTGACACCGAGTGGGCTTGCGGTTTGTGCTAACGTACTTGGCACCATGAAAATACCAGCGCCAACCATGTTACCAACAACGAAAGCTGTTAGTACCCAAAAGCCCCATTTTTTTTGTTGCATAGAAAATACCTCCAAAGTTAGTATAACCAAGTCAAGCGAGGAGATATGTATGTCTTCCTGATAAGGAAGAGAAGGTCCAAACAAAACAAAAAAAGCACGTAATTTGCCGCTACATGCTTTCTATCTTATAAGAAACCCACGACATACCTCTCGATAGCTCTCCACAAACGAAACGTTTGTGACAGTTCTGCACTTATTAAATGCAGACCCAGCAAGCGTGCATGGTGGACACGATTTACTTCGGCAATCATTCCTTTCTCATTTCTTCATCAATGCCACTACATCTCCTGAAATGATACTCTTAATGACTGCAACCTCTACCTCACCGAGATACGAATGAGGATTTATGTATTAAATTAACATGTTTAAGAGTAACAAATGTATTTTTATACGTCAATGGATATAGTAATAATCAGATTATAGAGAAGAGTTTGTTATTGAGAATGAATAAGGTTTTGAAATAAAAAGAAGCTGATCTAAACATTAGATCAGCTTCCACATATAAGATTAAACGAAGTTTAATACAGTTACTTTTTCACGTGTCATAGACTCAAGGCTCTTACGAATACCTTGTGCGCCCATACCTGAACCTTTTACACCGATGAATGGGAAGTGGTCAGGGCCGCGCTCTGTGCGTCCGTTAATTTGAACAGAACCAGTTTCGATTTTGTTAGCAATTGCAAATGCTTTGTTAATGTCTTTTGTGAAGACACTTGCTTGCAGACCGAACTCTGATTTGTTAGCAATTTCAATTGCTTGTTCATCAGAAGAAACACGGATGATTGGAAGGATTGGGCCGAATGGCTCTTCCCAAGCAACTTTCATTTCTTCTGTTACGTGGTCGATTAATGTTGGATAAATTAAGTTACGCTCACGTTTGTTACCGATAACGATTGTTGCACCTTTTTCTACAGCGTCATCAACTAAACCTTGAACGAAGTCAGCAGATTTATCGTCGATTAATGGAACGATTGTGCTGTCTTGTTCTGGAGATCCAACTGATAATGTAGCTACTTGTTCTTTTAATAAGCTAACAAGCTCGTCCGCTACGTTTTCGTGTACAAGTACACGTTTAATAGCTGTACAACGTTGACCAGAGTAAGAGAATGCACCGCTTACGATATGATTTGCAGCATCTTGTAAGTCAGCATCTTCACGAACGATACCAGGGTCTTTACCACCAAGTTCTAATACAAGTGGAATCATTGCAGCTTTTTTCGCTAAGTGCTTACCTGTGTTTGTACCACCTGTGAACGATACCATATTGATGCCTTCGTGTTCTACTAAGTAGTCACCAATTACAGAACCGCGTCCAGTAGCTACGTTTACAAGACCTTTTGGAAGTCCAGCTTTATGAAGTGCTTCAACCATTTTAACACCGCTAATTGCACCTTGAGTTGCTGGTTTAAAGATAACAGCGTTACCCATCATTAATGCTGGTGCAAGTTTTGCAGCAGATAAGTTTACTGGGTAGTTAAATGGTGCGATTGCTAACACGACACCAAGTGGTGCGCGTTGAATGATAGCAAGTTTAGATTTCGTTCCGCCAGGGAAGCTATCGCCCATCATGCTTTCTCCGTGCATATGAAGAGCTTCTTCAATCGTGTAACGAATGAAGTCAGCTGTACGAACAACTTCTTTTTTCGCATCTTTATATCCTTTACCGACTTCTTTCATAATGATATCGGCAATTTCATCTTGCATATTTACGAGCACATCAGCCCATTT
The DNA here is from genome assembly GCF_042796455.1 of Bacillus sp. NPDC057893. Taxonomy (NCBI): domain Bacteria; kingdom Bacillati; phylum Bacillota; class Bacilli; order Caryophanales; family Bacillaceae; genus Bacillus; species Bacillus sp. NPDC057893. The sequence goes on from NZ_JBHVNG010000002.1 coordinate 112,986, forward strand.
ATATAAATATTTTGCGCGATCTTGTAGAGAAGCTTCAGCCCATGATTTTTGAGCTTCTTTTGCAGATGCAATTGCTTCATCTACTTCTCCGCGAGTAATTGCTTGTACTTGACCAATTACTTCGTGTAAGTATGGAGATGGAATTTCAATTGTTTGACCTGAAGAGCTTTCTCTCCATTCTCCGTTTAAATAAAATTTGTACGTATTGCTAGTTGTCATGATTAGTCCTCCTAAAATAGCAACTTGTAAGAGTGAGTATAAGGTGATTGTAGGGGGTTTGATAACATTTTTCAAATGAAATGTTTGTGAAAACGATTTCTTATTCTTTTTTTATTTTGTATGCCCTTTCTTGCAGAAGATTCCCTCATTTCAAACTTATTTATCGTGTTATGAACCATTCTTCATTTTTTGTGATAAAAAATTATTTTAATCTATAACGAAAAAAATAATTGACAGAATACTCAATAAAGTTGTAAGATTATAAATGGAAAATAAATGAAGGGGGTGTGCGTAATGATTGTAATCGTAAATGTAATGGGCTTAGCTGTATTAAACGGCGGAAAACATTCATATTATTACGCAACCCGTGCGGATATATAGGACTTTTTTGTCTTATGAGAAGCGTACGTTGCGTATATCGTAACGTACGCTTTTATGCATTCCTTTGCATATCGTCAAGCGGCGGTATGCTTTTTTTTTGTCTAATTTGCTTGTTTCCATACTTTGTATGGTTACTATAAAAATCAGAATTTGGAAGGTGGAAAAATGTGATGAAATGTTATGGTTTTCGAAATGTAAATGAGATGACTCTAGATAGTGGATAAAGAAGCCTTCATCAAACGAGAACGAGAAGGGAGAGGTTACATTGTTTTCAGTATTACTAAAGTTAAGATGGTTTTTTAGGGAGCATTGGAAAAGGTATAGTATCGCAATTGGGGTACTTTTAATTGTAAACGTGATAGAGGTAATTCCTCCGAAAGTATTAGGAATTACAATTGATAACATTAAAACAGGAGCCTTAACGAACGAGGCGATTATGCAATATATTTTTATTTTACTTGGGGTAACGATTGGTGGGTATGTGCTTACTTTCATTTGGCAGCACCAACTATTTGGCGGTGCGTTCGTACTTGAGAAAACGATGCGTTCAAAATTTATGGGGCATTTACTTAAGATGACACCGACGTTTTATCAAAAAAATCGTACTGGCGATTTAATGGCGAGAGCGACAAATGATTTAAAAGCAATCTCCATGACAGCAGGTTTTGGTATATTAACGCTCGTTGATTCTAGTCTATATATGCTTACAATCGTTTGTATGATGGGCTTTTCAATTAGTTGGCAACTAACATTTGCTGCGCTTATACCGCTTCCGATTATGGCGTATGCGATGAATAGATACGGAAAGAAATTACATGAACGATTTACAGTCGCACAAGATGCGTTCGGAGATATGAACGATAAAGTGCTTGAATCAATTGCGGGTGTACGCGTTATTCGTGCGTACGTACAGGAGAACGCTGATCAAGAAAGGTTTCATCATTTAGGAGATGACGTATACGAGAAAAATATGAGAGTAGCAAGAATCGATGCATTATTCCAGCCAACTGTGAAAATGCTCGTCGGTCTTAGTTATTTAATTGGTTTAGTGTACGGTGCATATCTCGTATTCCAATCAAAAGTGACACTTGGCGAGCTCGTTTCGTTTAACGTCTATTTAGGGATGATGATTTGGCCGATGTTTGCAATTGGTGAATTGATTAATGTTATGCAAAGAGGAAATGCTTCGCTCGATCGTGTAAATGAAACGTTAGCTTATGAACCAGATGTAAAGAATCCGAAAAATCCAAAGGTTGTACAAGAGCCAGATTACATTCAGTTTGATAACGTTACTTTTTCATATCCTTCATCAATTGAAACAAATTTAAAAAATGTTTCGTTCTCATTAAAACAAGGAGACACACTTGGAGTTGTTGGGAAAACAGGAAGCGGGAAAACGACGCTCGTTCGTCAGCTTCTTCGTCAATATCCACTTGGGGAAGGGGATATTGCGGTTTCTGATGTGAAGCTAGATAAAATTACGAATGATAACGTACTTGGCTGGATTGGGTATGTACCTCAGGAGCACATTTTGTTTTCAAAAACAGCGAAGGAAAATATTTTATTTGGAAATAGAGAAGCGACTGAAGAAGAACTTGAAAAAGCGATTGAAATAGCTGCGTTTAAAAAGGATTTAGAGTTTTTACCAGAAGGTTTAGAAACGCTTGTTGGAGAGAAAGGTGTTTCTTTATCCGGTGGGCAAAAGCAAAGGATTTCTATTGCGAGGGCTGTTATTCAAAATCCAGAAATTTTAATTTTGGACGATTCTTTATCAGCTGTTGATGCTCGCACAGAAGCAGCAATTATTGAAAATATACGAACAGAAAGAAGCGGGAAGACGACGATTATAACGACGCATCGTTTATCAGCGGTGCAGCATGCTGATTGGATTCTCGTTATGGATAACGGTGAAGTTATTGAAGAAGGTTCGCATGAAGCGCTCGTTCGAAATGGGGGCTGGTATGCTGAGCAGTTCGACAGACAACAAGGTGAAAGTGAAAGTGAAAGTGAAAGTGAAAGTGAAAGTGAAAGTGCGGATAGTGGGGTGAAAATATGAGTGTTTCAAAACGGTTATTTCAATATGCGATGAAAGTTAAAGGGCCGATTTTTGCAGCGATGGCGATGCTATTTGTTTTCGTCATTGCAGAACTCGCGGGTCCTTTCGTAGCAAAAACGATGATTGATGAGCATATCGTTGGAATAGAGAGACCTTGGTATGAAACAGAGAAGAGTGAGGATGCTGTTTCATATAATGGAGCCTTTTATAAGCGAAGTGATCGCTTTGGGGAAGGTGAGCAAAAAGGGAAAGAGGTCCGAGTGATTCAAGTTGGTTTTCAGTACTATTTTGTACCGAATAAAATAACGCTTGAAGGAACGCGTTCTGTTAAGGGTGATATGCTTACAGTACAAAGTGGTAAGGCAGTGCAAGTGTATAAAGTGAAAGCCTTAACGAAAGAAGAAGTATTTGCGTTTTATAAACCAGAAATAAACCGACTATTACTACTCGGTGGTGGATATTTCGCTTTATTAGTAGTCGTATCATTATTTGCATACGGAAAGCAATTCTTCTTACAGAAGGCAGCAAACAAAATTATTCAAATTATGAGGGAAGACGTCTTTTCCCATATTCAAACGTTGCCAATTCGTTATTTTGACCATTTACCAGCAGGGAAAATTGTATCGCGTGTAACGAATGATACAGAAGCGATTCGTGATTTATATGTAACAGTGCTTGCGACATTCGTCTCTAGTATCATCTATATTATCGGGATTTTCGCTGCGCTATTTTTACTTGATGTAAAACTGGCGGTGCTATGTTTACTTATCATCCCAATTTTAATTGTTTGGGCGATTATGTATAGAAAGTATGCGTCTGTATACAATCATAAAATGCGTTCGCGTTTATCGGATATTAACGGAACAGTGAATGAATCGATTCAAGGGATGCCAATTATTCAAGCATTTCGTCAAGAGCGTGAAACGAAGAAGGAATTTGAGGAACTCAATGGCGATTATTTTAAATATCAAAATAAAATTTTAAATTTAAATGCAGCAACTTCGCATAATTTAGTGTCTGTATTAAGAAACATCGCTTTTACAGGTGTAATTTGGTATTTCGGTGGTGCTTCATTAAGCGCTTCGGGCATCGTTTCACTTGGGATACTTTATGCTTTCGTCGATTATTTAACGAGGTTATTCTCGCCAATTACGAACATGGTGAACCAACTTGCTAACTTAGAGCAATCGCGTGTTGCATCAGAGCGTGTCTTTGAATTGCTAGAGGAAAAGGGAGAGGCAGTAGAAGAAGAACGTATGCCTCGCTTAACCGGAAATGTGAAATTCGATAATGTTTCGTTTTCTTACAATGGAAAAGATGAAGTGTTAAAAAATATTTCTTTTGAAGCGAAACAAGGGGAGACAGTGGCACTTGTCGGCCATACTGGATCAGGAAAAAGTTCAATTATGAATGTGCTCTTTCAATTTTATGAATTTCAAAAAGGGAAGCTTACGATTGATGGTCACGATGTAACAAAGATGCCGAAACAAGCAACACGTGAACATATGGGAATTGTATTACAAGATCCGTTTTTATTTAGTGGGACAGTGGCATCCAATGTAAGCTTAGAAAATGAAGGGATTTCAAAAGATCGCATCGTAAAGGCGTTACGTGATGTTGGTGCTGAAAGGTTTGCAAACAACATAGATGAAAAAATTACGGAGAAAGGAAGTACACTTTCAACCGGAGAACGTCAGCTTATATCGTTTGCTAGGGCACTTGCTTTTGATCCTGCTATTTTAATTTTAGATGAAGCGACTTCTAGCATTGATACAGAAACAGAAGCGATGATTCAACAAGCGCTAGAAGTTGTGAAAAAAGGACGAACGACGTTTATTATCGCTCATCGTCTGTCAACAATTAAAAGTGCTGATCAAATTATTGTGCTTGATAGAGGAACGATTTTGGAAAAAGGTTCCCATGATGAATTAATGAAAAAGCGTGGGCGCTATTACGATATGTACAAAACGCAAATGGAAGGAAACCAGAGCGCTTAATTTTTAGAAGAACTTGCGATTTTCGCAAGTTCTTTTTTGATTGGATTGTCCGCTCAGAAGTTAATATATTTCACCGACAGAAAAACTTATAAATAAGTAAGTATTGTTTTACCTTTTTCTTTATAAATGCTATATTAAAAAATGTTACTTATTTTTTGTATGTAGCAGTATTTTTCCGTTTTGTTTGATTATGAAGAAAAAGGATAAACTAAATAAGAACATTTTTATTGAAAAATTGTTCGAAATTGCATACAATCAATATAGTTTTTAAATTCCTATCAGAATACTTGGAGGACTACCATCATGAAAAAATTATTTTCAGTGCTTGCAGTAACTACATTAGCGATTGGGATTGTAGCGGGCTGCGGCAAAGAAGAGAAAAAAGATACAGCTAGTCAAGATGCGTTACAGAAGATAAAACAAAGCGGTGAGCTTGTAATTGGTACAGAAGGTACATATCCACCATTTACGTTCCACGATTCAAAGGATAAATTAACTGGATTTGACGTTGAATTAGCAGAAGAAGTTGCAAAACGTTTAGGTGTAAAACCTGTATTTAAAGAAACACAATGGGATAGCTTACTTGCAGGAATAGATGCAAAACGTTTCGATATGGTTGCGAACGAAGTTGGTATTCGTGAAGATCGCCAAAAGAAATATGACTTCTCTAGTCCATATATTTCTTCTTCAGCAGCATTAGTTATTGCGAAAGATAAAGATAAACCTGCTACATTTGCTGATGTAAAAGGATTAAAAGGAGCACAATCTTTAACAAGTAACTACGCAGATATTGCTAAGAAAAATGGTGCGGAAATCACAGGTGTAGAAGGATTTAGCCAAGCAGCAGAATTATTAAGTTCTGGCCGCGTTGATTTCACAATCAATGATAAATTATCAGTGTTAAACTATTTAGAAACGAAAAAAGATGCAAAAATTAAAATTGTAGATACAGAAAAAGAAGCGTCACAAAGTGGATTCTTATTCCGTAAAGGTAGCGACAAACTTGTACAAGAAGTAAATAAAGCGTTAGAAGATATGAAAAAAGATGGTACGTACGATAAAATAACGAAAAAATGGTTCGGTGAAAATGTTTCTAAGTAGTGCATTGATGTCAGATCGATTGTCTACTTGGATAGATATTATGCAGACTTCCTTCGCGCCTATGCTGAAGGAAGCTGTCTTTACGACAATTCCGTTAACGCTTATTACATTTATTATCGGTATTATACTTGCGACGTTAACAGCGCTCGCGCGTATTTCAGGTAGTCGTATTTTACAATGGATTGCTCGTATCTATGTATCTATCATTCGCGGAACGCCACTTCTTGTACAGTTATTTATTATTTTCTATGGCCTTCCAACTCTTAATATTGAGGTTGAGCCATATACAGCAGCAATTGTTGGTTTTTCATTAAATGTCGGTGCATATGCATCTGAAATTATTCGTGCTTCTATTCTTTCTATTCCGAAAGGACAGTGGGAAGCAGCTTATACAATTGGGATGACATATCCGCAAGCATTAAAACGTGTTATTTTACCGCAAGCAACGCGTGTATCTATTCCGCCGCTTTCGAATACATTTATTAGCTTATTGAAGGATACGTCATTAGCGTCGTTAATTTTAGTAACAGAAATGTTCCGAAAAGCGCAGGAAATCGCGGCAATGAACTATGAGTTTTTAATTGTTTATTTCGAAGCAGGTCTAATTTATTGGGTAATTTGCTTCTTATTATCTATCGTGCAACAAATATTAGAAAAACGTTCAGAACGTTATACTCTAAAATAACCCTTTCATAAAAGGAGTTTTTGTTTTTATGATTTCAATTCAACATTTACAAAAAAGTTTCGGAGATAATACCGTACTAAAACATATAGACTTATCAGTTGAGAAGGGCGAAGTTGTTGTTATTATCGGGCCATCTGGATCTGGTAAAACGACATTCTTGCGTTGCCTCAATGTGCTAGAAACGCCGAACGCTGGTAGCATTCGCATCGGTAATAAAGAGCTCGATTTCTCTAAAAAAGTATCGAAGAAAGATATTGTAAATCTTCGTACGCAAACAGGTATGGTATTCCAGCACCATAATCTATTCCCGCATTTAACAGCAATTCACAATGTAATGGAAGGGCTCGTTACAGTGAAAAAGATGGGGAAAGAAGAAGCGAAGAAAAAAGCGAACTACTTCCTTGAAAAAGTTGGTCTTGCGGATAAAGTGGATTTATATCCGTTCCAATTATCAGGCGGACAACAACAGCGCGTCGGGATCGCTCGTGCGCTTGCGATGGAGCCGGAAGTATTACTATTTGATGAGCCAACGTCAGCTCTTGATCCTGAACTAGTTCAAGAAGTTTTAAAGGTTATGAAAGAACTTGCTAAAGAAGGAATGACGATGGTCATTGTAACGCATGAAATGCGCTTTGCTCATCAAATTGCGAACCGTGTTATTTTCATGGATGGCGGTGTCGTTGTCGAACAAGGTACACCGGAAGATGTATTTACAAACCCAAAAGAAGAACGAACGAAGAAGTTTTTACAAATGTTGCAATAAATTAAGGAAGGTCTCAGGGCATATGCCCTGAGACCTTTTTGCCATATATATTTATTTTTGGAATCCGCCAAGACTTTGCTCAGCCATTGCAACTAAACGTTTTGTAATTTCTCCACCAACAGAACCGTTAGCGCGAGCCGTAGAATCTGCTCCTAATTGTACACCAAATTCTTGAGCGATTTCGTACTTCATTTGATCGATTGCTGCTGTTGCACCTGGTACTACTAATTGATTGTAAGAACTTTGGTTTGCCATAGGAATATATCCTCCTTAGAGTTATAAAAGTTTTTTTGGTTGGACTAGCTGGATTTGAACCAGATATTATCGCCCCGTTTGGCGCTAATCCATCGGTAATTAAGTTTGTACTCATAGTATGGATGTTACCTAGAAAGATATACAAAATAATAATTTGTAAATTTTGTAAAAAATATTTCATCATTTCGTAAATTATGAAATAAGAGTAATCGTTGTATTTTTAAGAAAGAAGGCTAAACTAAGAGCGAAATCATATGCGTTTTTTCTTTGTATAACCAGCTTGGCTTACTTAACCTATGATTTGTTAAAGTGAGAAAAATTCCAGCTTAGTAAAATGAAAATTAAATCGGTAGCAACTGCATAGTTCTGTTTTAACTCGGGATGGGGTAGAAAAAGGAACTAACCGCGTCTACGCAAGGCTAGATGCTCTTTTCAATCTAAAAAAAGAGGTTTTTTTTACAGGCTTTTAAACGACAACGTATGGAGGAATAACGATGGGAATTTGCCCGCTTTGCAACGCGCTAGAATCACAAACATATTCTTGTCAAAATTGCCAAGGAATACTCCAAGATTATGGGAAAGCTGTAGATTACATAGATGATTACAGTGCATATATGGATCAGGACTTATTAAGTGCGGTAGATGGTTTAACACATAATAATTCAAATGAGTACTGCAATCATATTTTTTATTGTGGAGTATGTAATGTGGAAACGGAAGTTGTAGTGAAGTTTGTATAAAGTGAAACTTTAATCAGTGGGGGTTTTGTTCATCCCCCACTGATTATCAGCCCGACTCTCACCTAACTTCCTCGCATTCTCCAAATTTTGAGGTGGGAGTCTTACTGTCCGCAAATAGCGGGATAAATAGAAAACTTCCACCTTATGAGTGAGGTGGAAGTTTTTGTATTTGTATTTTCGAGTTAATCATAGGGGACGGGATATTTCCGTTTTCAGGTGCAGTATTCGATTGGATTTGAGATGTTTTTTCTTTCGGACCGCACAAAGAATGTTCAGTTAAATAGATGGCATATTCATAAAATAATTGGCGCGTAAGTTCACTCTGCTCTTTTAACTTTTCATCTTGGAATACAGTTCGCCCCGGTTTAGAATTTGCTTCAAATAGCCACGGATTTTCCGCGGTGTCTAAACCAATGTCAAAACCAATTTCTCCAATGTTCCCGGTTACTTGTTGGTCGAGTGCATAACTGATTTGTAAGGCTGTTTGTTTTAGTTTATTTTCAATTTGAACTTGCTTTGTTGAATCAGGAAACAGTTCCTGAAGTAATTTCGTATCACCACCGCTATTTACATGAGTTGTTAAGCTACCTTTGCCGGCGATTTTCGCGACGATTGCACTGACGACCCAATTACCAAAATGATTTTTATTTGTATGAATGCGAAAATCGACGTGTTGCCCTTCGAAGCGGAGCAGTGAGATACCTTGTTGTACGATAAACTTTTTTAAATCATGTCCTCTTAACACATGGTTAAGAAGTGCTTCTAATGATTGATACTTTCTTAGTTTATTTTGTTCATTTTCACGATAACGACAATAGTAGCGATTATCAGTTTGAGAATAGCGTATTTGATGAATATTTCTTCCGAAGCTACCGTGTATGGGTTTCATATAAATATACTTATACGTACCGAGAAGTCGTTCTACTTGTTCAAAATGCTGAAATGCCTCTGTTTTTGGTAAGAATGGTTTAATCGAATCTTCTTTCATTAAAAGTTGGTGCACTTCCCATTTGTTGAAAAACCCTGGATTAAACCACGGAATCGCATAGTCGCTTTCTAATCTTTTCTTTGCTCTTACGATAGGTTTGTAATTTTCTGCTTGCCGATTTGGTAAACGGTCGTAAATGACATTTGGTAAAGGGACTTTGTTTTTTACCCATTTGCTTTCTTGAAAGAAGTACCCTTCAATGGTTTCCTCTTCCCAGTTTATATGTTGAATGCCAAAGACAAATACAAATGGTTGCAATGTGAATGGTGGTGTTAGTAACTCACTGAGAGAAGCAGAACGATTTCCTAAAGGAGAATTAGAATCATCGTTAAAGCCAGTTGTGAAAATCCCGATTAATGGACCGAAAACAATTGTTTGATTTTGTATGAAGGCATGGATTGTTGCTGAATGCGGTAGTAAAAGTTTAGCTGCAATTTGTTCTCCAATAATGATTTCTCGAGTGAATGAATAATGAATTTTAATATTCTCACATGTAATATAACGTAAGCCAAAGGACAGGGATGTAATTGGTGGTGTAATAGAAAAAACGTAAGGTAAAGTAATACTATTTGGATTCTCATCTGAGATACTTAATGTATATATGTGCTCTTTCAACGGGGGGTTCCTCCTTTCGTTATGGTGTAAATCGGCTAAACTTTAATGGACCATGAAAAATTTGTTCAGCCAGTTCGTCGTTGTACCTAGTATAAACTTCGTAAGACGGCATCGTATTGACGTACATAAGCCAAATGGCACCTTTTTGATCCATAATGGTAGAAAGCTCTAATTCAAATAATGACGAATAGGACTGATCGAGTGTTTTAAACACTTCACTTACAACATCATGTAAAGCATCTTTCAATAATTGAACGCCAGTTGGAGAAAGTAAATATTTAATTTTAGAAAACGGATGTAACTTAGAACGTTCTGTTGCTGAAAGTAAAAATTGTGCTGGGAAGGAAGATTTTTGTATAAATTGACCGAGAACGTTCCAAGTCTGTTCTTTATTTTTTTGCATAATGGTTCGAATATGAATCGGATATGATAGTTGATTTGGAGGTTGTAACATTGGATGAATCATATAACGGGATGAGTGTACGTTGGATTTGCACCATGATATAAATTCATCTGTTCGTTTGAATTGAGTAGAAGTATGCTGCTGTTCATTTACTGTATCGATATGAAATGTTTTATTTTTGTAAGTGGCCCGATATAAATTTTCATTGGAATGTATATTGATTGGTCTTATAATAATATCTCTTGTTTCTAGTAGTAATTTAAAAATTCCTTGTACTGTTCCTTTTTTTATTTTTGGTACGTAAGGGGAAAGACGTTTATTAGTAAAAAAAAGATTGTGCAAATCGCTTGGATTAATAAGTGTGTTGTTTAAAAAAGTAGTGGAAGAACGTTTGTGTAATGAATGAATAATCGCATTTGCTTGTTGGAATTCCTCATCCTCTTTGAAATGACAACGATCATATATATATGAAGGAATGGGAAAGGTTTGATTTATCCAATTTCCTGTATCTGTATCGTAAATAAGACCGGAAACAAGATCTGTCTTTGAATCAATGCTAAACGGTGTGAATTGGGCGACGACGTTATGATAGAGACGAGCGCGCTTAGCGATTTCGGTGTAATACGTTTGCTCGTGATGGAGCCCGGAAGTTAAAAGACCAAGAACCAACGAAATCACTCCTTTATTAATAAGATGTTTGCATAATAGGCGAAGCTATATATTGCAAATACGTTTTTATACCATTATACTTTTGTCCGTATGATGATATGCTATAGTTTTAGAGAAGTGAAAGGTTGATTGTGATGAATATATGGTTGAATATGCTAACAACGACAGGACTTGGGGCGATTATTGGAGGGTACACAAATCATTTAGCAATAAAAATGTTATTTCGTCCTCATCGTCCTATTTATATTGGGAAGTTTCAAGTTCCATTTACGCCAGGGTTAATTCCGAAGCGCCGCGATGAGCTTGCTGTTCAATTAGGGAAAATGGTTGTAGACCATTTGTTAACACCAGAAGGAATCGGAAAGAAATTAACAAATGAAGAGTTTCAAGCCAGTTTAATTCGCTGGGCACAAGTGGAAGTTGATAAAGTAATTACAAATGAACAGTCGTTACGGGATATGTTAGAAAAATGGAATTTAGAACATGTAGAAGAAGAGGCGACTCAAAAAATCGAACATATTATTACAGAAAAAATTCATGCATTTTTAGCAGAGTACTATACATATACATGGGAACAGGCTTTACCTCATTCTGTTCATGAAAAAATAGAGAATACGATTCCGAATGTAGCATCTTTTATTTTGAAAAGAGGAATTAGCTTTTTTGAAAGTGAAGAAGGAAAGGCACGCCTTTCAAAAATGATTGATGACTTTTTCGCTTCTCGCGGGACATTGCTTAATTTAGTCGGTATGTTTTTAGGGAATGTAAGTTTAGTGGATCGTGTGCAGCCGGAAGTAATTAAGTTTTTAGGACAAGATGGAACAGAGCGGCTTTTAACTGATGTACTGCAAAAAGAGTGGGAAAAGTTAAAAGGAAGAGACGTACAAGAATTAGAAACGTTTGTAGAGAAAGAAATGATCGTAAGCTCCATATTGTCAGCGGCTCAAGTAGAGGAAACAGTAAGTAGATTTTTAAATCAATCTGTGCAGAAAGTATGTGAACCAGTTCGAGAAACGGTTATTGAAAAAGTAGTTCCAAGCGCAGTAACGAAAGGCTTGAAGTGGGGAACAGAAAATGTAGAGAGCATATTGAAAAATCTACAGCTTGCGGAAATTGTCCAGCAAGAAGTGTCTACATTTTCTACAGAAAGACTAGAAGATCTTGTACTATCTATTACAAAAAATGAGTTGAAGATGATTACATATTTAGGGGCATTATTAGGAGGAACGATTGGATTTATTCAAGGCTTGTTGCTCCTGTTCCTTAAGTAATAAAAGTGAAATTTCTTCACATCTCTTGCATAGTTTGATATGGTAAGAAGAGGTGCGGATAAAAAGCACTTAAAAGGCAGTGCGAGCGAAAAGCGCTAGCCTTCTAAAGGAGGAAAAATAAAATGACAAAAAACATTCATGATGTTGCATATGAATTACAAAAAGCAATCGCTGAAAACGAAGACTTCCAAACATTAAAAGCAAGCTACGCAGCAGTACAAGGAGATGCAGCTTCAAAGAACTTATTTGAAGAGTTCCGTACAATGCAACTTGGCCTACAACAAAAAATGATGCAAGGTCAAGAAATCACTGAAGAAGATAACCAAAAAGCGCAAGAAGTTGTAGCTCGCATTCAACAAGATGCAAAAATTACAAAGTTAATGGAAACTGAGCAACGTTTAAATATCGTTATCACTGACGTTAACAAAATCATTATGCAACCACTTGAAGAATTATATAGCGCGCAACAAGCGTAATGATAGAAGACGCTCCTAGAATATAGGGGCGTCTTTTTTGTTTAGGAAATGGATGAATTGCATTTTGATAGTTCATCCACAAAAAAAGCCCATTCAAAACAGTCTTTTTTAGTGACTATTTTGAATGGGCTTATGATAGATTCTACAATTTTTGAATATTTTATCATTTGTTGAAATACTCAGTTCTAATATTTTTTTCTTTCAAAAACTTTTCAATCTCTTTTTGCTTTCTACCATTAACTTTCTCAAAGCGCTTTGTAAAAGAAAAATCGGCCTTGAATAAGTTACCATCTTGAGCGATTTTTTCTATTTCTTGATCTAGTTCTACTGAAAGAGCTGTAGACGATGAAATAAATTCATAGATTTCTTTTGAAGGCTTTTTGTAATCATCAGGTATAGTGTTGTTACTAATAAAATCATGGAAATTTGCATCATTTTGTTTTGCTAAATCTATTAGTTTTTTTAATTTCTCTCGGTCGGATTCAGTGACATTCTCGTCAGACATGGCTGATGAAAGGGGAACGGTGTTTTCAAATAACTCTCCGCTATAATCTAAATAATTTTTTATATTTTGTTTCATTTCGTCTTCATTAATATTTTCGTTCTTTTTTTGAGAGTTAAATATATTTTCTGGAATTTTAATAGTAACATCTTTAATAGATTGTACATCGTCTAATTTATCGGATTGTGTATTGTTCGTATCATTAGATTGTGCACTGTGTGAACAAGCTGATATAAATAAAAGAGTAAGCAGTATGAGTGGATATAAAGTATATTTCTTCATTTTAATCTCCTTTTTCATTCATTAATATCTTTGTAAAATGGCAAAATTCCACTTTAAATACTTTACTAAAATTGAGTATACATGTTTTATCATTTGGTAAGATATCACAGAAATTAGTAAACCGATGCAAAAAGCTATGAACATACTATATACATCTGAATAACTGATTTGATGAAATCCTTTAAAAAATCCTAATCCTAGTAATAAAATAGGTGAAATGATTAACAATGGTGTGGCAATTATAAGTGCTAGAAGAATCGGTAATAGAAAGAGTAATAAGAAAAAGGCGATAATGATAAATATAAAGTTTAAAACACTTAAGCTCATAACAGAAAATATTGCTGTTATAATATTTTTGAGGCTTCGTTTCTTGTCAGCGTTGCTTATTGCATATGTAACATTAAGTTCTTTAGCGATAGTTTTAGGGTTTCCTAGCTTTTTAGAAATTTCTTCTTCAGATTTTCCGTCCTGTTTACCGCTAATAAAATGAGTTTCGTACTCCGAGATAATATCTTTCTTTTCTAAATTAGGCATATTTCGTAGGGAGGACCTAAGTTGTTCTAAAAATTCACTTTTGTTCATTACAATCACTTTCCTTTATAAAATGATTAATCACATCTGGGAATCTTATCTGTTTTTGAGTAAATAGCATAACCTTTCTGCACCTTTTGAAGTGTATATATTTACGGGATATATACTAATCTAAATTTGTATTCCAATTATTGGGTATTCAATTATTTACAAATATACCACTTACTAGTGTTTTTTACAAGGTACTATAATATTGTTAATACCATGAATAGGTGAAAGTCTTTTTATATATTTCTAGAGGAGGATATCAGAATGGTATTTTAAGATAAATAAAAGATTGTAAGCGCATTCCTTAATAATTGTCAAAACACTGTCAAATTCATATAGTTGGAAAAATAATGCATTTGTACTATAATGATAAACAAGATATATTACACTATATTAATTAATGTGGTGAAGTATATAAAAATCTTTATTACACACATTATGAAATAAAGGGATGATTAGTTTGAGTATAGGTGTAAAAGCAAACGACGTGAAAACAAAAACAAGAGGAGCAGATCTTGTTGTTGATTGTTTAATTAAACAAGGTGTTACACATGTTTTCGGTATTCCAGGAGCGAAGATTGACTCTGTATTTGATGTACTGCAAGAAAGAGGACCAGAGCTAATTGTTTGTCGTCATGAACAAAACGCAGCATTTATGGCAGCTGCTATTGGTAGATTAACAGGGAAACCAGGCGTGTGTCTTGTAACTTCAGGACCAGGGACATCAAATTTAGCGACAGGTCTTGTTACTGCGAATGCGGAGAGTGATCCCGTTGTTGCTTTAGCTGGTGCAGTTCCGCGTACTGATCGCTTAAAACGTACGCATCAATCTATGGATAATGCTGCACTATTCGAACCAATCACAAAATATAGCGTAGAAGTAGAGCATCCTGATAATGTGCCAGAAGCACTGATAAATGCATTTCGAAGTGCTACTTCCACAAATCCAGGAGCAACTTTAGTAAGTCTTCCTCAAGACGTTATGACTGCGGAAACGACTGTAGAGTCTATCGGTGTGCTTTCTAAGCCACAGCTTGGAATCGCTCCCACACAGGATATTACATATGTAGTAGAAAAAATAAAAGCAGCGAAATTACCAGTAATTTTACTCGGTATGAGAGCGAGCACGAATGAAGTAACGAAAGCGGTTCGTGAATTAATTGCGGATACAGAGCTTCCTGTCGTTGAAACATATCAAGCAGCTGGAGCAATTTCACGTGAGTTAGAAGATCATTTCTTTGGCCGCGTTGGATTATTCCGTAACCAACCAGGTGATATTTTACTAGAAGAAGCGGATCTTGTTATTTCTATCGGTTATGACCCAATTGAGTATGATCCGAAATTCTGGAATAAACTTGGGGACAGAACGATTATTCATCTTGATGATCATCAAGCAGATATCGATCATGATTACCAACCAGAGCGTGAATTAATTGGTGATATCGCTTTAACTGTAAATAGCATTGCGAAAGAATTACCAAAACTTGTACTATCTACGAAATCAGAAGAAATTTTAGAACGATTGCGCGCGAAATTATCAGAACAAGCGGAAGTTCCAAATCGTGCTTCAGAAGGTGTTACTCATCCACTTCAAGTCATCCGTACACTGCGTTCTTTAATTGGTGACGATACAACGGTTACGTGTGACATCGGTTCCCATTCTATTTGGATGGCGAGATGTTTCCGTTCTTATGAACCACGTAGACTATTATTTAGTAACGGTATGCAAACGTTAGGTGTTGCACTACCTTGGGCAATTGCCGCTACTTTAGTTGAACCGGGCAAAAAAGTTGTTTCCGTGTCAGGTGATGGCGGTTTCTTATTCTCTTCAATGGAGTTAGAAACAGCGGTACGTTTAAACGCACCGGTTGTACATCTCGTTTGGAGAGACGGTACATATGATATGGTTGCGTTCCAACAAATGATGAAATATGGTAGAACATCAGCTACAGAGTTTGGCGATGTTGATCTTGTGAAATATGCAGAAAGTTTCGGTGCAATAGGTCTTCGTGTTAATACACCAGACGAATTAGAAGGTGTATTGAGAGAAGCGTTAGAAGCAGAAGGCCCTGTCATTGTTGATATTCCAATCGATTACCGTGACAACGTTAAGTTAAGTGAAAAACTATTACCAAATCAATTAAATTAAGATGGGCGTGAGTGAGATGAGTGTTGCACAAGTAATTGATATTGATGCGAAAAGAACGAAAACGAATAATGAAGTATATCAAACTTCAACGATGCTTGCGTTATTAGATGGTATATACGATGGTGTTATTAACTTTGAAGAATTGAAAGAGCGCGGGGATTTCGGCATCGGTACATTTGATCAATTAGATGGTGAAATGATCGCATTTGATAATGAATTTTATCATTTACGTTCAGACGGCTCCGCAGAAAAAGTAGAACCGGAAGAAACAACACCGTTTGCGACTGTAACATTTTTTGAAAAAGAAATGAGTTATACGGTAGAGCGTCCGATGAATCGTGAAGAAGTGGAAGCATTATTACATGAATTAATGCCAAGTAAAAACTTATTTTATGCAATTCGAATGGACGGTACGTTCCGTGAAGTAAGAACGAGAACCGTTCCAAGACAAGAAAAACCGTATACGCCGCTCGTTGAAGTGACGAAATCACAACCAATCTTTTCATTTAAAAATACAGATGGTACGCTAGCTGGATTTTGGACACCAGATTACGCGCAAGGTATTGGTGTAGCTGGTTTCCACTTACATTACATTGATGATGAAAGAAATGGGGGCGGACATGTTTTCGATTATGTTGTAGAAAACTGTACGATCCAAATTTGTCAAAAAGCTCATATGCATTTAGCACTTCCGGAAACAGCTGATTTTATGACTGCGGAATTATCGAGAGAAAATTTAGAGAGTGATATCGCGACTGCGGAAGGTGCGGAGTAAAGGGACCTCTGTTAAGTAGATAGTATTTAAACAGCACAATTAAACAACCTGAGTTCTATATTTATATGGACTCAGGTTGTTTAATTTCTTTTGGAATCTTTGTTGATTATAAAAGTATATATATTTGCGCAGGGCAGGTTTAACCTCATCGGCTTTACAGAAGAGAAGAGTATAAATGAAAACACTTTGATTTAAAATGGCTGAAGCAGTTTTCTATACAAGCATTATCCCAATCGCTTCTCTTTCGAGACATACTTGCTTTCATCTGATATTTTTTTAATTTATTTTAATGAAATTTCATGTTCTGGTTCCAAATGGATTATTATATGAGCACGTTCAAATTGTTTTATAATATTTTCTTCAATTCGATCACATAATCTATGTGCTGTTTCAATGTTGTAGTGAGATGAAACGACAAGGTGAAAATCTACGTATTCAGTTGGACCTGAACGTCTTGTGCGAAAATCATGAAATTCAATATATTCATCTTTATAAGATTCAATAATTTTTATGATTTTTTCTTCTTCTGCGGGTAATAAGCGTGCATCAACTAGTGGAGGGAAGGATTCTTTCATTAATTTGTAAGCTTCAAACATAATATAAACAGCTAAAATTATCCCAATAATCGGGTCTAGAAAATACCATTCAGTTAAGCTAACTAGAAATAAGCTAATTGCAACACCCAATGAAGTATAAACATCTGTGAGTAAATGTAGTGCATTAGATTTCATTGCAATAGAATTTGTTTTTTTAGCAGTTTTGTTAACAATTCGTGATACTACAAAATTGATGGATGCTCCTATCAACATCACGAATATTCCTAAAAATGGAAGTTCAATTGGTTCAGGATGTATTAATTTAAGAATACATTCATAAATGATCCAAAAGCCAGCTACAAAAATTAGTAATGTTTCAATAGTTCCAGAAATATTTTCTATTTTTCCATGTCCATAGGGGTGTATTTTATCAGCTGGTTTATTCGAAATTCGGACAGAAAAGAAAGCGATGATTGAAGCTAATAAATCTAATGAGGAATGAATAGCCTCGGAAAGAATGGCTACTGAACCAGTAAATATACCAACAACAACTTTTAAAACAACAACAAAAGAATTACTTAATACTGATAAAAAGGCTACTTTGGATGAATTCATTTTTATATGTTCCTCCTAGCTCTTATAATTTACCTTTTTTATGTTATCAGTTCAAAATACAGTGGGTCTATAGCAACCTTTTTGTAAAGGACAATGAAATTTGAAATCATTTCAATATGTTTCCCTTGGGCATAGTTGATTATTAATCAAAAAAATATGATTATTCATTAGTGAACAGATTAATGTGCTTTCTTTGTATTGTTTACTATAGGGGAGCCTATCATTTAATCTCCCTTTTTATTTTGAAACAAACGGATGCCCCTCATAATAAAACCGCCACGGATAATGTACAGCTTCTTCTGCATAATTGATGTTAATACGAGGTCCTGCCGTTATTTTATATTGTGATGATATATGTTCTTCTTCTGGAACGAGTTCAATATGTAACGTATCACTTTGAAGTGATACGCCGCGCTCTTCTAAAGTGATTCCGAGTGCGCGGCATAGTTTTCCAGGGCCATTTGTTAAGTTTTTGTACTGTGCTTTCGTAATGTCGATTTTGTTGTAGCGCGCTAGTGTCATGTCTTCGATTCCGTCTACAGGTTCAAGAGCACGAATGAGAACTCCTTGCGGGGTGCCGATTGGTGCTGTAATTACGTTAAAGCAATGATACATACCGTAAATTAAATATACGTAAGCATGTCCTGGTGCGCCGAACATTACTTCCGTTCGATTAGTCCGTCTGCCTCCGTAACTATGAGCGGCCTTATCATCTGGACCTTTGTATGCTTCTACTTCTACAATAATTCCGCTTCGCTTTATGTCGTCTACAATATGAACGAGTTTATGTCCGAGTAACTTCTTTGCGACCTCTAACGTATCGCCTTCATAAAAAGAAGGTGGTGCCTGCATTGTACTATCTCCTTTGCCAGTCGTATATGTATATAGTAAACCAAATTTACAGCAGTAATTCTAACTCGTTCTATTTACTACATTTATTTCATAAATTATGGATAGAGTACAACAGCGAAGAGGGGGAGTGCGACATGATTTATCGCTTACTAGCTCTTAATATAGATGGGACACTACTATACAACAACGGAAAAATTGCCAAAGGATTACGAGAGACAATTGAATTTGTGAAAAGAAAAGATGTATACGTTACATTGTTTACGAGTCGCAATTTTCAATCTGCTCATAAAATAGCGAAGGCGTTAAAATTAGATTCTATATTAGTTACACACGGTGGAGCTTTCGTTTCAGCATCGTTAGATAAACCGTTCGCTCAAAGGAGATTGTCTGAAGAGAAAACCTTTAATATCGTGCAAGTGTTAGAGCATTTTGATTGTAATGTTCGCATTTCTCATGAACGATATTCAATTGGGAATCGTGAGAGAAATACACCAAACTTAATTGCGCGTACTGTATTATCAAGCGCAGATCCGTTATTTTATCCGGTTCAATTTGTAGATTCGCTAGGTGATGCACTGCGTGATCATCCAGTAGCTGCACCAAAAATTGATATTGTTTTCCATACGAAAGGTGAAAGAGAAAGAGGGATGAATACGTTAAGAAAGGCATTTCAAGATGTAGAGTACGTCGAGTGTGATGAGAGACGTATAGAAATTCTCCCTCAAAATATATCAAAACTACGTGGTTTACAATTACTTGGGGAGCATTTAAATATTAACCTTAGTGAAATGGTTGCGATTGGAGATAGCATAGAAGACTTAGAGGTAATTGAAAATGTTGGGCTCGGGGTAGCAATGGGGAACGCTCCTGTAGAATTAAAGCAAGCGGCGGACTGGATTACACGTTCTAATACTGAGAACGGCGTAGAGTATATGATTAAAGAGCATTTTCGTAAGCAATTCCCGCTTCCTTTTTTAAAGAATCATAAACATACACCGAAACGATAAAAGGAAAACGTAGCTTTTGGGCTACGTTTTTTGCCGGTTTTATTTTAAAAATGAAAGCGTTCCACAAGATGAATTGTGTCTGAAATTCATACAATTAACTTGAATCATTTAGAAAATTGCTGTAAAGTGGATGATGTTGCCAAAATAGTTACACCACATGAAATATTCTTCAGATTAATTTTATTGGGCTCCCGTACGTAAAAACATTTCCGCATGATAGTTTAGTTCACGTATTATTTCAAAAATGAATTGTAGTAATTTTATTAATTAGTTGTAGAGTTTCTTTGTTTTATTTAAATGGATTATTTTAAGATAAGGTGAGTAAGACTTGGTACATATGAAATGTGCTTCTTTTTCTGGTTTTAGGAAGTTTAAAAGGGGGAATGAATTTCTTGAGGAAATCATTTAATCAAAAAGTAAAAAAAATAAGTAGTAGTTTTATAGTTGTATTACTAATATGTATGAATTTTTTAATCCATTTACCATTTAAAGCAGAGGCAGCTACAACAGAATTAAAAGGTTTAGGTGATGTATCTTATTACAACGCCATCATTTTTGGAAATCATAGTGCAACGAGTGCGGATATTGAGGGTGCAATGGCTATTCAAAAGAATATGAATGCATCAAGTTATACAGTCGTAGCGGCTGCAACTGGAGCGAACAACTTAGCTGGAGCAACATGGGTAGATGAAGGATATCCATCATTATTACTAGGTGGTCAATTTACGAAAGCGGGAACAGGACAAGTAATTATCCAAGATGGAACAGTGGCAATGACAAAAGATGGTGACCCAGAAGGAGTAATGAAATCATCATATGACCGCATCTCTTATAAAGAGCAAGCAGAGATTGATGCTAAGTTTAAAGAATTTAGAAAAGACGTTGATGGTGTAATTGGAGATGCGAGTCAATTACATACTGATAAACCAAAAGCAAATATGACCTTTGGGATCGGTGAAGATGTAAATAACCCTAATATTTACGTTTCTTCAGGCCAAAATGGAAAGAAAACATTTGATGTAAAAGACGTTTTTCTTCCGAATGTAGATAATAAAGACTTTATTGTTATTTATTCAGATGCAGAAGAAGTGAATTTTGGTGGCGGTGCAATTTTGTATGATACAACAGATAAGGGAGGGTTCACATTAGTTAATACATCTCAACCATATGACCCTAATTCCTTTTTTACTGAGTTAGCTAGTAAAGTCATTTGGGTGTTCCCTAATGCTACAAAGATAACAACTAAAGGTTATGGTGTAGTAGGTAGTGTGTTTGCGCCTAATGCTGTTGTAGAGACAAAAGGTGGTTCTATTAACGGACAAGCCTATGTTGGAGGATTACACCAAAGAGATGGATTTGAGGTTCATAACTTTAAATTTAATTGGCCAAAGTGGAATAAGCCAGTAGCTGAAAAAGGAAATTTACAAATTAAAAAGGTCGATGAAAACGATGAAAACATTGTTTTAAAAGATGCAAAATTTGATGTTATAGACAAAGATAATAATGTTGTGGCTACTGTTACAACGAATGAAAAGGGTATTGCTGAAGTCAAGGATTTACCACTTGGTGACTATTTTGTAAAAGAAATAAGTGCACCAGAAGGATATATAAAAGTTGATACACCAGTAAAAGTAACAATTGATAGTACAAACGTAATTGAAATTGTTATGAAGAATACGAAAAAAATAGAGAATGGCCAATTTAAATTATTGAAAAAAGATAGTGAATCTGGTCAACTTCTACCAGGTGCAAAATTTGATGTTATAGATAAAGATGGGAAAGTTGTCGAAACCATTATTACAGATGGTAAAGGTGAAGCTTTATCGAAACAACTTCCAGTTGGAACATATACATTAAAAGAAGTTGAAGCACCAAAAGGTTATGAACTATCATCTAGCTCAGTTCGTGTTGATGTAGAGGTTAATAAAGTAGTTACTGTAGATGTGTTGAATAAAAAGATCGTTGAAAAAGTAACAGGTCAATTTGAAATCGTAAAAGTAGATGCGAATGATAAAACGAAGCTATTATCGGACGCAGAGTTTGAAGTGTATAAAGATGGTGAAAAAATAGATACATTACGAACAGATAAAACAGGTAAAGTAATCTCTAAGAAATTAGAACCAGGAAAATACACATTAAAAGAAACGAAAGCACCACAAGGATATAAATTACTAAAAGAAGAAATTGAAGTCGTTGTGGAAGCAAACAAAGTAGTACAAGTACAAGTAGAAAATGCGAAAGAACTAGGAAGCTTACAAGTAATCAAAAAGGATGCAGAGAGTGGAAAAGTTCTAGAAGGCGCGGAATTCAGACTGAAAAACGAAACTGGTCAAGTAGTTGGAGAAGCGAAAACAACGAATAAAGATGGTGTTGTGACATTCGAAAACTTAGTGCCAGGTAAGTACACGTTAGAAGAAACGAAAGCGCCGGAAGGCTACAAAGCGGTAGAATTAAAAGTGGAAGTAAATGTTGTAGCAAATGAAGTAGCAAAACAGGAAGTAATGAATGAAAAAGTTCTGGGTCAATTTGAAATCGTAAAAGTAGATGCGAATGATAAAACGAAAGTATTATCAAATGCAGAATTTACTGTGTATAAAGATGGTAAAAAGGTAGCAGAGTTGAAAACTGATGAGAGTGGAAAAGCGATGTCACCGCAATTACCATTAGGTGAATACACAGTGAAAGAGACGAAAGCACCAGCGGGCTATAAACTTTCTAATAAAGAATGGAAAGTAACAATTCAAAATGAGAACGAAATATTAAAAATAGAGGCAGAAAACGAAAAAGTCTTAGGTTCTCTACAAATTATTAAGACGGATGATAAAGATCAAGCGAAACGTTTAGCAGGCGCAGAATTTACATTGAAAGATGCTAAAGGATATGTTGTAAAAGAAGGAATTACAACAGATGAGTCTGGAACTGTTAAAGTAGACGGACTAGTGCCAGGTGAATATACGTTAGAAGAAACAAAAGCACCAGAAGGTTATGAGTTAACAAAACAAGTAATTCATGTAACAGTAGACGGTGAAAAAGTTGTTGATGTAGAAGTAACGAATAGTAAGAGCCTTGGTCAATTTGAAATCATAAAAGTAGATGCGAACGATAAAACGAAGCTTTTATCAGACGCAGAGTTTGAAGTGTATAAAGATGGTAAGAAAGTAGAGACGTTACAAACAGATAAAACAGGTAAAGTCATCTCTAGAAAATTAGAACCAGGAAAATACACATTAAAAGAAACGAAAGCACCACAAGGATATAAGTTGTTAAAAGAAGAACTTGAAGTCGTTGTGGAAGCAAACAAAGTAGTTGAAGTACCGGTTGAAAATGCGAAAGAACTAGGAAGCTTACAAGTAATCAAAAAGGATGCAGAGAGTGGAAAAGTTCTAGAAGGCGCGGAATTCAGACTAAAAAACGAAACTGGTCAAGTAGTTGGAGAAGCGAAAACAACGAATAAAGATGGTGTTGTGACATTCGAAAACGTAGTGCCAGGTAAGTACACGTTAGAAGAAACGAAAGCGCCGGAAGGCTACAAAGCGGTAGAATTAAAAGTGGAAGTAAATGTTGTAGCAAATGAAGTAGTAAAACAAGAAGTATTGAATGAAAAAGTGAAAGAAAACGTTACGGGTCAATTTGAAATCATAAAAGTAGATGCAAACGATAAAACGAAGCTTTTATCAGACGCAGAATTTGAAGTGTATAAAGATGGTAAGAAAGTAGAGACGTTACAAACAGATAAAACAGGTAAAGTAATCTCTAAGAAATTAGAACCAGGAAAATACAAATTAAAAGAAACGAAAGCACCACAAGGATATACATTATTAAAAGAAGAAATTGAAATTGTTGTGGAAGCAAACAAAGTAGTACAAGTACAAGTAGAAAATGCAAAAGAACTAGGAAGCTTACAAGTAATAAAAAGGGATGCAGAGAGTGGAAAAGTTCTAGAAGGCGCGGAATTTAGACTGAAAAACGAAACTGGTCAAGTGGTTGGAGAGGCGAAGACAACAAATAAAGATGGTGTTGTGACATTCGAAAACGTAGTGCCAGGAAAGTACACGTTAGAAGAAACAAAAGCGCCAGAAGGCTACAAAGCGATAGAAGTTATAGTAGAAGTAAATGTTGTAGCAAATGAAGTAGTGAAGCAAGAAGTATTGAATGAAAAAGTGAAAGAAAAAATCACAGGTCAAGTAGAAATTACAAAGATAGATGCTAATGATACAGATAAAAAATTAGAAGGTGCAGTGTTTGAAATTCTGAAAGATGGAATGAAGATAGACACATTAATATCAGATAAAAATGGTAAAGCAACTTCGAAGAAACTGGAACCAGGAGATTACGTTTTAAAAGAAGTCCAGGCTCCAGAAGGATATAATTTATCCGATAAGGGAATTGAATTTACGATTTCTAATGAGAAAGTAGAAGTTATAAAGCTTCAAATTACCAATGAAAAAGAAACAGGCAAAGGTCCGGAAAAACCAGGTGAAGGAACAGAAAAACCAGGTGGGGAAACAGGAACACCAGGTGGAGAGACAGAAACACCAGGTGGAGAGACAGAAACACCAGGCGAAGGAACAGAAAAACCAGGTGAAGGAACAGAAAAGCCTAACTTACCAGAAAAAGAACAAGGAGGTTCTAATAATCAAAAACTTCCAGCTACAGGGCATAATACGAATTACCTTCCATTTATAGGTGTAATTCTTGTGCTATTAGGAATACGTTTAAGATTTATGATTAAAAATAGTTAATAGATTTATAAAAGGCATAAGAGAAAAGGTTATCTCTTATGCCTTTTTATTTTATATAGAAGAAATAAGGTGAAAAAAGCTCTTGAAGAAAGATGAAAAAAACGTAGCTAAAACGCTACGTTTTTTTTCGTGTTTAAGCTTCAATCACGTTAAGCATTCTGTTTATAAATGCAGCTGCGTGAGCACGTTGTGATGGTCCTTTTGGTACGAATTGATTAAATTCATTACCTTTTACAATTCCATATCCATACACTCTTTGTACTTCTTCTTTAGCGTAAATTAAGTTTTGGTCTACGAATGGTAGTTCAACTGGTTTTGCGAAAATACCAGCGTGTTTTAGAGAACGGTCAATCATAATAACAGCTTCTTCGCGTGTAATTGTAGTATTTGGATCAAAGGTATTATCACCACGTCCGCGGATTATGCCTGCGCTTGCTGCACGATTAATACCGTCTCTTAAAGATGGATGTACTTGTTCTAAGTCTGTGAAATTAGCATTTCCACTTGGTAATTGTAAAGCACGAGTAATTAATGTAGCAAATTCAGCACGCGTTACAAGACGTTCTGGGAAGTACTTGCCGTTCCCTTCTCCTTGCATAATGCCTCTAGCTGCTAATTGACGAATGTCTTGTTCATACCATCCACCTGTAATGTCATCAGTTACTGGATCTTTTCGGTTTTCCTTATAGTATGTTTCAGTTCCTTTTAAGAAAGCATCCCATTGTCCGCGTTGAATCATATACGCAGGGCAATTTTTTCCTGACCAAAATTGGTGTTTTTGGACCTTATCTAGAGAAATATTTAATTCGTTCATTAAATAAGCTGCCAATTTACGGGCATTTTCTACCGCTTTTTCATAGTTTCCATCTTCATTAACGGCAATTTCAATTCCGATAGATTCATAGTTTCCAGTTTTATTTCCAGCATGCCATCCAACTTCATTTACTGGAAGATGTTGATAAATTTCTTTATCATCTACTGTGAAATGCCAAGATGCGGCGCGATCAGCTGTTCCGCGTGCTTGACTATCTAAGAATTTTGCGTGATTTAGAGCATTGGCACCTTTCGCTGGATTAGCCGTTTCGTGAATCGTAATATATTTAGGGACCATCGGGTAGCCAGGGCGAATATCGTCATTTCCTTTTGGGACAATCATTTCTTTAAATGTAACGCCATAAATATTGTTTGTTTGTAGAGCATCTGGAGCTCTCAATAAACTACTTTTAGCAGAACGACCGTTTTTTAATAATGAAGCTTTTGTACCTTCAAATGTAGCAGAAGGTGCATAAATCCATTTTGATGTTTCATTTATTTGGACTTTAAACCAATTTCCCGCTTGTTCAGTAGGAGTAATGACTTGTGGCTGTAGTTTCCCTTCTTCTTTAAACGTTTGGAACGGAAGTGCATGTATGGAAGCTTCTTCTTTTACGATTAATTTTTGGTTAGATAGTTTATGAATCTCTTGAACTTCTAAGCTATTATCATTGTTATCTATCCATCCAGCACCAGTTGGTGTCGTTATGTAGTAAGCATTTCCTTTTTTCCTTGTCGCCGTTACGACTTGTTCTGTAATCTCGATATTCGATTTGTTTTTTAAATCATTCGCGGTATATAATGAATGTTTTTTTGATGTGTATAGTAGGAATTGGCCAGTAACCTCGATATCTTCTTCATGAGTACTATGCTCTTTCACATGCTCTTTGATACTTTTAAAAACTTGATCCTCCGTATATACTTCGGCGGATTTTTCAGCACTCTCTGCAAATGAATAAGTAGGTGCAAGAACAGTTTGTAATGCAAGAGAGAGAGTTAAAACACTATAAAATTTCTTTTTCATATTTGTTTTTAACACATTAGATTATTGAATCTAGTGTTAACATTCCTCCTTTTTATATTGTATTTTCACTATGTATCAATCTAACACTAATAAATTTTAACAAGAGAAAATCATGATGTCTATACACATGAGGGATATTCATAAAAAGATTTATTTGAAAATGTAAGAGAAACAGGTAAAACCTTCTGTATTGACCTGTAAACGCCCTTCAAGTAAACTAAAGGGAGTTTGTAAATGAAAAGGTGATAATGTTGTTAATTTCAATTAAAACGTTACAAGATGATCGTTTTTTACGTCCGCTGCAAAATATTGGCGGCTTATTTTTTGAAGAGAGCAAGATAGGGTTTGAGCAAGAAGAAGCAAATCTTATCGTTGATATACAGATAGAAGGTAATGTGACAGCATCGGCTCGTTTAACAGATGTTGCGACTGGAAATGTATATGAAGAAACATTCTCTAAAGATTTATCTGCTTTCACAGAAGAAAAAGAACGTATGAAGCAAGTGAAACATGTTGTTTCTTATGTATATCTTTCTGTACTTCAACAGCTAACTGGACTTGAACAGAGCTGGGGAATATTAACTGGGGTACGCCCAACGAAACTTCTTCACAAACTGCTTCAAAATGGTATGTCAAAAGAAGAAGCACATAAAGAACTTCGTGAAAGTTATTTAATTCATGAAGAAAAAATTGAGCTTCTTCAGCGTATCGTTGATTGCCAATTAGCGGTTATTCCAGATTTATACCGTTTGAAAGAAGAAGTAAGTATTTACATCGGTATTCCGTTTTGTCCTACAAAATGTGCGTACTGTACGTTCCCGGCTTATGCAATTAACGGACGCCAAGGGTCAGTTGATTCGTTCTTAGGCGGGTTACATTATGAAGTTCGTGAAATTGGTAAGTTTTTAAAAGAAAAAGGTGTTACAGTTACGACGATTTATTACGGCGGCGGTACACCGACGAGTATTACAGCAGAAGAGATGGATATGCTGTATGAAGAAATGTACGAAGCGTTCCCTGATGTGAAAGATGTACGTGAAGTAACAGTTGAGGCAGGTCGCCCAGATACGATTACACCAGCGAAGCTAGAAGTGTTAAATAAATGGAATATTGACCGTATTAGTATTAATCCGCAGTCATACCATCAAGAGACACTAAAAGCAATTGGACGTCATCACACTGTAGAAGAAACAATTGAGAAGTATCATTTAGCACGTGAAATGGGAATGAACAATATTAATATGGATTTAATTATTGGTCTTCCTGGTGAAGGATTAGACATCTTTAAGCATACGTTAGATGAAACAGAAAAGTTAATGCCAGAATCGTTAACAGTTCATACGTTATCATTTAAACGTGCTTCTGAGATGACGCAAAATAAACGTAAATATAAAGTAGCAGGTCGCGAAGAAATTACTGCGATGATGCATGAGGCGGAAGAGTGGACGAAGAACCACAATTACGTACCATACTATTTATATCGTCAAAAAAATATTTTAGGTAACTTAGAAAACGTTGGGTATGCAATACCGACGCAAGAAAGTATCTATAATATTGTTATTATGGAAGAAGTACAATCGATTATCGGACTTGGTTGCGGGGCATCAAGTAAATTTGTTCACCCACAAACAGGAGCAATTACACACTTTGCAAATCCGAAAGATCCAAAATCATATAACGATGGCTTCGTGAAATATACAGAAGATAAACTGAAAATTTTAGAAGAGCTATTCGTTTAAGGAGAAGAAGGTTGTCCCAATTTTGGGATAGCCTTTTTTTAAGATAGGGGGCTATTGTTGTCCGCTTTTGTCGGTAAATCGATATATTTTAAAAATCGCTGATATAAATTGAGTTGCGGTTGATATATACGAAAAATCGCCAATATAATTTCATTTACCGTTAAGGGCCAAGGTTTGTAAAACTATGTCGATAATAATCAGAAAAATTAGTCGGATTATTAAAGGACAATGTCTACTTATAGACGAAATGATAGATTTATGAAAGAGAAAAGGGGGAAATTGTTGGCATGTACATGACGATAGGGAGAATTTTTGATTTGGCAGTTGGCAAGTATCCGAATAAAGAGGCGTTAGTAGAGCCAGAAAAAAATATTCGCTGGACATATAAACAGTGGGATGAGCAAATAAATAAAACGGCGCAAGCTCTATTGAAAGAAGGAGTAAGAAAGGGAGATTGTGTATCTGTTTACTTATATAACTGTCGTGAATTTGTAAACGTTTACTTAGCATGTGCCAAAATTGGGGCGATTTTTAATCCGATTAATTTCCGCTTAAAAGCAAAAGAATTATCGTATATCCTCCAAGATGCAGCCTCGAAAGTAGTTGTCTTTGAAAAAGCAGTCGAATCAACAGTTACTATGATTGAACGAGATTTTCCAAATTCGTCTTTTTGGTATGTAGAAGACGATGCACCTTCTTATGCTAGTTCCTACCATGAAAAAGTAAATGAAGCATCAGCTGAAAAAGTAGATATTGTAGTCGATGAAATGGATTATTGCTCTATGCTTTATACGAGTGGTACGACTGGTCATCCGAAAGGCGTACTACATCGCCATCGTGATATGGCTGAGCATAGTATGATTTGTACGTATTTCATAAAATATAACAGGGATAGCGCCGGACTTGTGGTAGCGCCTTTATATCACTGCGGCGAGTTAAACGCTGGAATCATACCACGCATTCAAGTGGGCGGAAAGAATGTTATTTTACATCATTTTGATACGGAAACAGTATTACATACGATTCAAGAAGAGAAGATTACGACGTTTTTTGCTGCACCGACGATGTGGAATATGTTATTGCAAAAAGATCTAGCCGAGTATGATTTAACTTCGATGAAGATCGGTGTATATGGCGGGGCTGCAATGGCTCCAGCGCTAGTGAAGGAATGTAAAGAACGTCTTTATATTGATCTTGTTCAAATTTACGGAATGACAGAAATGGGACCAGTTGTTGCGTTTCTTGTAGAAGAGGATCAGATTACGAAAGCTGGCTCAGCAGGAACACCGTGCTTTAGCCATGAAATTCGAATCGTCAAACCGAACGAAGATGCACCGGCAGAGCCAGATGATACGTTACCTCCTTATGAGGTAGGCGAAATTATTTTGCGCGGTCCAACTATGATGGCTGGTTATCATAATCGAGAAGAAGCAAATGCAAAATCGATGTATAAAGGCTGGTATCATTCTGGTGATTTAGGCTACTTCGATAAAGACGGTTATTTATTCGTTGCAGACCGCGTTGATGATATGGTAATTAGCGGTGGCGTAAATATTTATCCTCGCGAAATTGAAGATTTCCTTCATAGTCACCCTGGTGTATTAGATGTTGCGGTACTTGGTGAGCCAGATGAACTATGGGGAGAGCGCGTAGTTGCGGTCGTTGTAAAGAAAGATGAAAATATTTCAGAAGCAGATTTAGAAACGTATTGTAAAGAAAGTGATGAATTAGCAGACTATAAACGTCCGCGTCATTACTTATTTGTAGATGAACTTCCGCGTAATGCGAGTGGGAAATTACAAAAATTTGTGCTGAGAGAGTCGTTGAAAGGCGCGAAAAACTAGGCGGTAGAGCGGTTGTCTATACAAATAAGGCTATCTTTCTTAATAAGGAAAGGTAGCCTTGTTTTTTTGATAATGATTAAAAGAAGTATGTATCTTCTATTTATAAACAGTTTGTATTGTTATATAAAAATATTTTTTGCTATTGTATTTTGATTTTAAATGTATATTAATCTCTTTAAATAAGGGTATGTTGAAATTAGGAGATAGATTTGATAGATATTGAAATAACATTTTTAGTGTGAGTGGAATAAAGTTATTAGAGGAGAATGTGGTGGAGTATATTTGAAGAAGAAAGATAATCAATCATCAGATGACCATATGAATAAAACAGTCATTCGGTGCATTTTGGTTACTACTATAATAGTAACAAATCGACGAGTGGATGAACAGTCTTGTAATGCATTTTTATAAGGACTAATATTTATTGTTGGCTGCCCAAAAGAGAAATCGAGTTAAAGTATGAATGCTTTAAGTTGTTTATCTTTCATTGATAAGTAAAGATAGTTTGATGCTGCAAATAATCTTTATTTTAAAGTGTGGTTTAGGGTAGAAAAATGAAGTAATCAAAGATGGAGGGTTTATGAGTACATATTTAAAAAGAATATCTGTGATTTGTTTTATTTTTACTGTTATTATTGGACAAGTTTTTATGCCTATTATAAGTCATGCTCAAGAATTAAACACAACAGGATTTGTTGATAGTTTTGCATTTGAAAAAACAAAATTAAATTACGGGGACAAGACTAGCATACATGTAAACTTTAGTGAAAAACCCGGAAAGAAGATGAAGTCTGGGGATACATTAACGTTAGCACTTCCTCCAGAATTAAATGGATATAGTGGAACGATTCCCTTAAAGGATGAAAAAGGGCGCGTTTTTGGTACTTGCCAGATTAATAAAAATAATGTGGTCTGTACGTTTAATGATACAGTAGAGCAGCTTGAAGATATTAGAGGGAAGTTTAGTTTTACTGTTCAAGGTACTAATGTAGAAGTTGGAACAACGAAAGATGTACAAACGAATTTAGGAACAAGTTTAGAAAAACAAACGGTAAGCATTACTCACCCAAAAAGTGAGGGGCAAGAGCCTGGGTACTTTTTCTATAAATCTGGTGATATTCAGCCAGATAAAAGTAATGAAGTACGCTGGTTTCTAAATATAAATTTGAAGAAACAATATTTACATGACAATATCGTTTTGAAAGATACATTACAAGAAGGTCAAATGCTTAATAAAGACAGCTTTACTATTAATATTAGTAATAAAGAATCTTTGTCTCTTAAACAATTTCAAGAGCGAGGTTATGGATATATTACATTTGCTAGTGATAATTCATTTGAAGTCGTGATTTATAGACATATGGGGAATGCTAATTCATTTACTGTTGCCTATACATCAACGATTACTGATGCCGGGAAAAAGTTAAAACATTTACAGAATGACTATAAACTTAATTATCAAATCTTATATGAGAAGCCTACTTCTGAATCTAATAGTGTAAAGGTTGAAAATATAGCATTCGATGGCGAAGTTGAAGGGAAGTTACCTGCAAAAGGAACGCTGCAAATTGTTAAGCATATTGAAGGAAACGAAGGGAAAGTTATCCCAGGTGTTTCTTTTAAATTGTACACAGAGTCAGGTCAGCAAATCGGTGATTCCTATACAACAAATCAAGACGGAATAGTTGAAGCGCCAAACCTTTCTCCAGGTAATTACTATGTACAAGAAATTTCAGCACCGAACTATGTAGAGTTTGATCCGCAAACGAAAATCCCTTTTACAATTAAGAAGGATGATGTAACTGGAATAAAACTTATGGTTCCAAATAAGTTGAAAACTACATCTATTGCAGGAACGAAAACGTGGGAAGGCGACAAAGTAAAAGATCGTCCGGAAACAATTAAAGTAGATTTACTGCAAAATGGTAAAGTCATTGCAACGAAAGCAGTTACTGGAGCAAATGATTGGAAATATGAGTTTGAAAAGTTACCAGCAGTTGATAATGATGGAAAAGCTTATAAGTATGAAGTGAAAGAACAACCTGTATCGGGATATCAATCGAAAGTTAACGGATATAATATTACGAATATAAAGATGCATGAAGCAACAGAAGTAGAAGAGCAAGGGGAAGTAGAAACGACAGAAGAACTGGAACACTCAGCAAAACCGGAAGAACCAAAGGTGACAGAAGAATCGAATGTTCTTGAGAATCCAGAGGAGAAAGAAAAGCCGGAAATCTGGGTGAAACCAGAAGAAGAGAAAGTTGAAGAAGAAACAACAGAAGAGTTAAAAGAAGAAAAGCCGGAAGAGCCAAAGGTAACAGAGGGGCCGAACGAACTAGAGAAGCCAGAAGTTACAGATAAACCGGAAATCTGGGTGAAACCAGAAGAAGAAGAAGAAAAGATTGAAGAAGAAACAACAGAAGAAATAGAAGAGTCATTAAAACCGGAAACACCAAAGGTAACAGAAGAACCAAATGTGCTAGAAAAACCAGAGATAACAGAAAAACCGGAAATCTTAGTAACACCAGAACAAGAAGAAAAGATTGAAGAAGAAACAACAAAAGAAATAGAAGAGTCATTAAAACCGGAAACACTAAAGGTGACAGAGGGACCAAATGTGTTAGAGAAGCCAGAGGTAACAGAGAAACCGGAAATTTTAGTAACACCAGAACAAGAAGAAAATAAAGAAGAAACAACAAAAGAAATAGAAGAGTCATTAAAACCGGAAACACCAAAGGTGAAAGAAGAAGCAAATGTGTTAGAAAAACAAGAGGTAAAAGAGCAACTGGAAGTATCAAATAAACAAGAGGTACAAGATAAAGTAGAAGTACCATCTAGTAAAGAAAATAATAAGCAATCAAAATTACTTCCTCAAACAGGGGGAGCATCAACTGAATCTACTTCTATTTTTGCAGGTATGTTCGCATTAATTTTGGGAGCAAGATTGTTTAGACGCAAAAAAAATTAATGGTGAGAGTTAGTTCGGAAACAAAATGTATGTGAAAAAGCGGAGACTATGGGTCTCCGCTTTTTATTATTTTTGTGAACAGCTAAGTGGGAGCCTTACTGCCCGTAAATGCCCGATTGGTGAGGGCTAATAATCAGTGGAGGATGCACAAAACCCCTACTGATTAAAGTTTCACTTTATTATTTGTGTAATCAGCTAAGCTGGATAATACTTATGGATGAATGATTTTAATAACATGCTGCTCGTTTTAATTTAGATTTTTTATAAACACATGCTTTATTTTTTTGCGAAATCGGGTGATTAGCGTAATGATAATAATACCGAAGATAATTTTCCAAATGTGTTGTTCAAGTACCATGAATATATCTTCTAAGTTTTCCCCTAACCAGTAACCACCGATTAAGAAGAAGGATACCCAAAATAGGGCGCCTGAATAAATTGTCATCGCAAAGCGGCGAAACGGTAAGTTGATAATTCCTGCAAAGTATCCTGTAAAGTGGCGAACGCCTGGAATGAAAAAGGCGATAAAGATTAGAAAATATCCGTATTTATCAAACCACATTTTCGTTAAATTAATTTTCCGTTCTGTTAAAAATACATATTTCCCGTACTTTTGAATGAAAGGCATGCCGAGTTTATTTCCTAAAAAGTATTGGAATGTCATACCTACGCTTGTCCCAATAAAAGATAAAATAATTAAAATTGGTAAACTTAAATCACCTTGATGTGATAAAAATCCTGCATAGGCTAATGTCGGCTCTCCGGGAAACGGAAGAGCAATATATTCTAAAAGTAACCCAACAAGTACTACATAATACCCATATTGCTGAAATAATTCGTGAATCCATTCCATGTTGTGCGCTCCTTTTTACATTGAAGTTGTTACATATCTTCCTCTTTTTCGCACTAATCGAACTGAAACAATAGTAGTAGAAGAGTTTGGCTGGAGGATTTAAGCTAGTGTGATTTTTTGATAACCATTCGCGAGTGATATCATACTTAATATAGCTCTTTGCTAATTAGCAAAGAGCGTCGAAGTGTAAATGTTGCTATTAGTTAAAGTCATATCGGTATAAAAATATGTTGAAATCTTCTTCTTTTGGTCCGAAATTAACTGCTTTTTCTTGTATACGTTGGAAGTTTTGTTTGTCATAAAATCCATAGTTGCATTCATTATCTGTATATAAATATAAAGATGTAACATCTTCTTTTGTCATGTATTGGAATAAATGATTTAATAAAGATTTCCCAACTCCAAGAACTCTAGATTCTTCGGATACGATGAATAATTGTATACAGCCTTGAAAATGATCTTCTTTTCCTTGAATTAGTTCTTTATATGTTTTTTGAACTTTTATAAATGCTTTTAAAAACCCTCTATTCTCTTTATTAGTCATGAATAGTTTCAGCGTGTTAAAGGCAAAGCTAACAGTATTATGGAATCTCTTTAAACGGTTTTTATCTTTTTCGGAATCGCCTAAAATGACACCGATAATTTTATTATCTTTTTCAGCTACCGTACTAAAGGAACTTCCTAAAATGCAACTGTGTAGGTAGAAGTTTAATAGTGAATTTAAAAATTTTTTATCTGTAATGAATTCATTAAATCCAAATGCCTCACCAATTAAATGTTTTATAGGCTCATAGTCTTCCTTAACAAGACTTCTATATTTTACTGTGTTCATAATTGTATACTCCCTTTATCAATATAAATGACTTATTATAAATAGTAAGGTCTCCTCTAAGGGGAGAGTTAATGGTTGTGTGAGAAAAAATATGAGGGAAGAGATTCAAATGAAAAAAATATTTTCTATTGGAGAAGTTGCAAAAATAAAGGATATAACGATAAAAGCGTTAAGGTACTATCATAAGATGGGGATTCTTATTCCGAAACATATTGATGAATCAACAGGATATAGATATTATTCTATAGATCAATTCATTCACATTGATATTATAAAAAGCTGTAGAGAGTTGAACACCAGTATAGTAGAACTTCAAGAGATCTTTAAGGAATGTGATACGGATAAATTGCTGCAATTTTTACAATTAAAGAGGGCGGAAGCGGAAGAACATATAAAGAAAATGAAAGAGGTAATTGAAACGATTGATGACTTAAATGAAAAAGTAGGGAGTTCACAGGAAATATTAAAAAATGATGAAGTGTGTATTCAGTTCTTTGAACAGCGTTATGTCATTGTGGCGCCTTGTAAAGAAGTGGGGAGTTTACAAGAGTTACTGTATTATTCTGATTTAGAGAAACTTATTCAAGATTATGAAGAGAAAATGTCAATGGAAATGGGTATTCTATACAATGTCAATGAAAAGTGGGATGTAGAACCAAAGTATGTTTTTAATAAAGTACAAGATCATGTACATATGGAAGAGATGCAAAATATAAAAGTATTACCGGGCGGGAAATATGTAACATTAGCGTATAGTAAAGAAAATGAAGAAGAACGTAGAAATAATATAATTAAATATATAAAAGAAAACAATATAGAAGTGGAGAGTTTTATTGAAGTAGAGTTAGTTAATGATTTTTTTAATACGGAGTCTTATAGTTGTCAAATTCAAATTTTTATAGGGGATAGTGAGAATAAGAAGTTTTGATTCCATGAATTTAGGGATGGGACTGTCCGAAAGCTTAACTCTCATTATAGCGACTTAAATACAAAATACGACAATGATAGCCTACCTATTAATAAAAAGAAGGCCGTCCCAAAAAAATTGGGACGGCCTCATGAGTAGTAAGGAACGTATTATTTACGTGAGAAACCTTCTTCATCAAGGTATTCGGCAGCTTCTGGATAAGAGTTGAATGTACCGTCTAAGTTTACGCCAGCGTAAACATTCCACATGTCATCCTCTGAGATAAGAGTAAGAATATGACCATCTTCGTTACGCCATTCCTCTTCGACAGCAGGTTCCATTGGTGCTACAATTTCCTCTTGCTCCTGTGATAGACGTTCAATTACTTTTTCAATTAATGAACGCAGTTCTTCTTCTGAAAACTCACGGATGTTAATCATACCTTTATCATCTGTTTTATAACCTTTAATGAAGTTTGCATATACAAATCCGTTTCCATTTGGGTGTAAATGATATACAACGTTCTTTTTATCTAAACGACTTTCTTCAAAGTGAAAGTTTACGCGTTTTAATGATACGTTCTTTCTTTCTAATTCCGGGAAAGATTCAATAATTGATAATTTTTCTTCAAAAGTTAGCATAGTGCCTCCAAGTATATAGTAAAAGATTTAATTTGTTCATTATAGCATAGTCAAGTTTGTTTCCAAAGGTAGATTCGTCATATTGCTGTTTTTTAGTTTGACTTGGGAAGGCTATTTATCAATGTAGACGTTTACTTCACGAGACTGTAAAGAGTTTTTTATAAATACGCTAACTAATGATTTGTTTTAGATGTACAATGGAATGTGGACTTTATACAAAGGTGGTTATTTATATGTTTCAAAAAATAGCAAAGGAATGTTTAGCAGGGTTTACTGTTGCGATTGTTGCTTTGCCGCTAGCAATTGCATTTGGTATTGCCGCAACGGGAACGTCTGAGGGAGCGCTGGCCGGATTGTATGGTGCGATTTTTGCAGGTTTGTTTGCGGCGTTATTTGGCGGTACACCGGGGCAAGTAACGGGTCCTACTGGGCCGATTACAGTTATTGCAACAGGCGTTATTGCAACTCACGGATTAGAAGCAAGTTTTATTGCATTTATGATGGCAGGGTTATTTCAAATCTTATTTGGTGTATGTAAGCTCGGCTCTTACGTTCGTTATATTCCGTATCCTGTTGTTTCAGGATTTATGAACGGAATTGCACTGATTATTATTTTAGGTGAAATGAAGCACGTACAAAATAGCTTTCTACTTGTGTTATTAACGATCATTGTAATGATTGTTTCTGGAAAATGGATTAAGGCCATTCCATCAAGTTTAGTAGCATTAGTAGGTGTTACAGTAACGTTGCCGTTATTTTCTTCTATGCTACAAGGAATTACAGTAAACTTACCAGTTGTAGGAACTCTTTCTTTAAATAAGATGATTGAAAAGATTGGTGCAATTCCAGAGGCGATGCCATCTCTTCACGTACCGGCTTTAGACGCAAATGGCATGTTAGCACTTGTATTACCAGCACTTAGTATTGCTTTACTAGGATCAATTGACTCATTATTAACGTCTGTCGTAATGGATAATGTGACGGGGACACGTCATAAAAGTAATAAAGAGTTAATCGGACAAGGTATTGGTAATATTGCGAGCGGTTTGTTCGGCGGATTAGCAGGAGCAGGTGCAACTGTAAGGTCTATCGTGAATATAAGAAGTGGTGGTAAAACAGCACTTTCGGCATGTATGCATAGTGTTATATTATTTATTTTTATTATGGGGCTTGGTTCGGTCGTACAATACATTCCGCTTGCTGTATTATCAGGTATTTTAATTTTAACTGGTATTGGAATGTTCGACTGGGAAAGTATGAAAAAGATGCATGTCGCTCCTAAAGGTGATGTCGTTGTTATGTTCGTAACGATGATTGTCACAGTGAAGTTCGATTTAATGATTGCTGTTGCATTCGGTATTATTCTTTCTTTCATTATATATATGGTGAAATGTAAAGAACGTAAAACTTCTATCGTAAAAGAAAGAGAAGAAATGTACACGATTCAAGGGCCGCTCTCTTTTCTATCAGTAGATCGTATTTTCTCTACTTTACAAGATGTGAAGTCGCCGGTTGTTTTACGTATGAAAGATGTGCGTTATATGGATGTATCAGGAGCTATGGCATTATTAAATTTTGTTGAGCAATCAAATAAAGCAGGGGCAAGTGTAAAGCTTGAGCAAGTACATCCGAGTATTGAAAAAACAATTGTAGTAATGGCGAACGATGAACAGAAAGAACAATTGAAAATCTTAAGTGTTTAGATGGTAATTAGAATATCTCACAATCTTACATAAATTATAATGTAGAGTTGTGGGATATTCTTATAATGTTTTTAGTAATATGTATCGCAGTGATAGAGAAGAAGAGCTCTTTTGAGTAACAAAAAAGGTTATAATGTGTATATATATAATGGAAGGAATTAGAAATTGAATTATGAAGAGATAGGCGTAAACTGATTCTCTTTTCTATTTTGAAAAAAAAACCAAGTATTCAACCTATAATAAATTTGTTATGATAACCAATGGGGTAAAATGAATCCCTATCGTTTAAAACAATATGTTTGAGAGTATATGTATAAAAGAAAAGAGAAAAAATATGAATAAAAAGTTTGTAAAAGGAGCAGCAATTTTAACAATTACAACTTTTTTGTCGAAATTGCTTGGTAGTTTTTTTCAAATTCCATTACAAAATATTGCAGGGGATGAAGTGCTCGGTATTTTCCGACTCGTTTTTCCTGTATATATGATTGCTCTTACATTATCGGTAGCCGGAGTTCCACTTGCGATTTCGAAACTAATTGCAGAGTTGAACGAAAAAAATAAGCAAAAAGAAATTGCGAAATTATTTACATCAGCGTCAATTATAGGGATAGCATTTGGCGTTTTCGGATGTTTAGTCATTGCATTATTTTCTATTGAAATTGCAAATATGCTTGGTGGACAAGAAACTAGAATGCCGTTGCTTATTACTTCATTAGCATTACTCATTGCGCCATACATGGCGGTTTATAGAGGGTATTTTCAAGGTTTCGGTGATATGAAACCAACAGGAATATCGCAAGTCATTGAGCAATTTGTACGTGTGCTTTTTATGTTAATAATTGCTTACATACTAGTATCATGGGATAAGAGTAATACTGTTATTACTAGTGGTGCGATGGTTGGATCTTTTCTTGGAGCCATTAGTTCGCTTATATATTTGCGTATAAAATATAATAGAAGTCCATACTACAATAAAAGCAATTCCTATTCGCTCCGAGATTTAAGAGAAAACGGGAAAAAGATATTACGGGTATCGATTCCGATTGCTATCGGAGCTTTATCAATGCCACTTTTAAATTTAGTAGACTCGCTTACAATACCGCATGTATTACAAGGATCATCAACAGAAATTCAAGAACAATTTGGAATATACAGTCGAGGTTTTGCATTTACGCAAATAATTGTTATTTTTGCAAGTGCAATTGTATTTCCGTTAATACCACTCTTAACTTCCGCATTGGCCAAAAGAGATATAAATTTGGCGAAAATAACAATTCAAAATACAAATCGACTAGCGCATGTTTTGACAGCACCATTAACAATATGGTTGATGGCATTAACAGTACCTTTAAATGTCGGATTGTTCACAGACATAAAAGGCAGTAGTATGTTAACAGTTATGATTGGCAGTTCGTATTTTACTGCGGTTATGGTATTATCAATAGGTGTTTTACAGGGGATTAATCGTTCTGAACAAGCTGCATGGATTGTTATCGGCGCAAGTTGTGTGAAAGTGGTGTTAAACATTATGTTAGTACAGAAGTTTGGCATAGATGGAGCAGCGTATAGTACATTAATTACTTACGTATTGATTTGTATTGTAAATCATTTGTATATTCGAAGCTATATTGCCTATTCTATTCATGTAAAAAGCTTTTTTGGTGTGCTAGCAATAGCATGTGTTTTGGGACTAGGATTGTATGAACTATGTAATATGATAGATGTTACATCTTCAAGAATTATGACGTTATTATTCAGTGGTATAGCATTAAGTATTGCAACTATTTTGTATGGTGTATGTGCTTTGAAATTAAAATGGATAGCAATAAAAAAAATACCATTTTTGAAAAGATAAATATATAAATTTAATTTTTTATTAAAATTTATATGAGCTGATAAAGAGGAAACGATGTAGGGTATCGAGTGTTTAGGTAAGGAATGGTTACCAGTTTATGCGAGATGAAATAAACGGTTACCTAGTTTTGGAGGAGATTTAGGGTGCGTTTAGTTTTATCAGGATATTATGGTTTTTATAATGTTGGAGACGAAGCGATTTTACAATCAATTATTGAATCGTTAAGTAAAGAGAACCCGGATATAGAACTAGTAGTACTATCAAATGATTCTAAATATACAAAGGAAATGTATGGTGTAGAATCGGTAGATCGTTGGGATATAAAAGCTGTTTATCATGCGATAAAAAACAGTGATGGAGTTATTAGCGGTGGCGGGAGCCTTCTTCAAGATCAGACAAGTACGAAGAGTATTTTATATTATACGGGTATTATGGGACTCGCTCGATTATTAAAAAAGCCATATTATATTTATTCACAAGGAATAGGGCCAATTACAAAAGGATATAATCGTCTATTAGTAAAATGGAACTTGTCAAAAGCTTCCTATGTATCCGTTCGAGATGAGGATTCGTTTTTATATTTAAAAGGACTTGGCATAAAAAATGATATTGAAATTGTTCCAGATCCTGTTTTAACATGGAAACGGACAAAACAATCGGATTGGTTACAAAAGCATTCGATACATGGAAAAGTAATCGCGGTTAGTGTGCGTTATTGGAATGCAAAAGAAGATTATATAAAAAAATTAGCTATGGCATTAAAAAAATTAAAGCAAGAAGGATACCAAATTTTATTTGTTCCAATGCATGAGCCATTTGATCAAAAAGCTTCACGTGAAGTAGTAGATTTAATGGGAGAAGAGACCTATATGCTTCCATATAAAATGGATATTGACGAGAAAATATTCATTTTATCACAATGTTCACTATTAATTGGTATGCGTCTTCATGCACTTGTTTTTTCTGCTGTAGCCAAAACTCCAATGGTCGGGATTTCGTACGATCCAAAAATTGATTCGTTTTTAAGTCAAGTGAATCAGCCAGTTATAGGAAGTGTGGATGGCGAATGGAGTGCTGAGTATTTATATGAAATTGCGAAAAAGCAATTAATGCAACA
Source organism: Bacillus sp. NPDC057893 (assembly GCF_042796455.1). Classification (NCBI taxonomy): domain Bacteria; kingdom Bacillati; phylum Bacillota; class Bacilli; order Caryophanales; family Bacillaceae; genus Bacillus; species Bacillus sp. NPDC057893. Next base: position 153,943 of record NZ_JBHVNG010000002.1, read on the forward strand.
AGGAACTGTGCAGCAAGAGTTACAATTGACAATAGATGAGCTTTGCTTGCAAGGCGAACAGGCAACAAAGAAACTCATTGATTATATGGAAAAAGACACTTTATTAAAAAAGTAAAGTGTCTTTTTTTGTGTGGAATTTAACGAAAATTCTAATTATAAAAACGTTTTATGTTAATTTCTATTTATTATGCTAATTTGATTGTGATTATTATATAATCAAATTTGTGATAATAAATTCGTAGATTACGAGGAGGACAACCGTGAAGACTTTTTCAAAAGGTATAACAGCAGTGGCGTTAACGGGATCATTACTTTTAACTCCTATTTCAAGTTATGCGGCAAACGATGATATTACAGGACATATGTTTGAGACTCATATGCGTTCACTTATTACTAAAGGAGTTTTAATGGGGTATGGTGAGAATGTATATGCGCCTGATAAATTAGTAACAAGAGCAGAGTTTGCTACATTCATAGCAAGGGCTTTAGATTTACCGAAAGCTGATTCGAATTTCGAGGATGTGCCGAAGACTTACGGTTTATATGATGGTGTAAGTAGAGCATATGGAGCGAAAATTATTAATGGTCGTACTAACGAGACGTTCTCACCAAATGATGTGATTACACGTGAAGAAATGTCGATAATGGTAAAGCGAGCGTTAGACTATAAAAATATTAAAATAGCTGTAAGTCCGCTTACCTTTACTGATAAAGATAGTATTAACTATAAAGAGCATGTACAAGTTATGGTGGCTACTCAAATTATTAAAGGGTATCCAGAAGATAATACATTTAGACCACATTTATCAGCTACAAGAGGTATGGCTTCAGCTATGTTGGATCGCATGCTTCAGACGATTGAAAAAAATGGAAATGACAATCCTGTAGAAACTAAGAAATATGTCGTGACAAATGTAAGAGAAAACGGAACAGAGCAAGAAGTAGAGCGCTATAGTACGTATAAAGAAGCGGTTACGGCTGCTCAAAATAAAGGTATTAATGCGGTAAAATACGAGAATGAATTTTTATGGATTAAAGATGGTTTTGCAAGTGCGAAGAGAATAACTGGGCAAAACATCATTAATATTTATGATGAGAAATTGTCAGCAGTATATACGTATATTCAGTATGGAACAGAATTGAAAGTGTTAGAAGTTGGCGAAGATCGTGTGAAAGTTCAACTTTCTGATTTAACGGGCTATGTGAAGAAGAATGAAATCAATTTAATTCCTACAAATGAAATGAAACAGTCGTCTTATTATGTGAAATCAGATGGATATTTATACCATAAATATTATACATATAATACAAGTTCACCTGGATATACAGAATTTAGATATGGTGTGGCACCTTCTTTCATGAAGCAAGGACAGCAAATGTATAGTGTAGATGGAAAGACATTTGGAGACGAAACTTTCTATCAATATTTCAATTATTTATCATTACGTTCGAAAACAGATTATACAGCTGAACAACTAGATAGTTATGTGAAATCGATTAAGCCAGACTCTCCATTAATTGGTTTAGGAAAGAAATTTAAAGAAGTAGAAAGTAAGTATAATGTAAATGCATTATTCTTATATTCATTAGCAATTCATGAGAGTTACTATGGAACAAGCGCTCTTGCAAAAGACAAAAATAATTTATTTGGTTTAAAAGCAACAGACGATAGTCCATATGGTAATGGAGAAGCATTTAATTCAAAAGAAGATTGTATTGAACATGCAGCAAAAGTATACATGAATGAAGGATATTTAAATCCAGGACATTGGCGTTACACAGCAACATATACAGGTGATAAAGCTGCTGGTTTAAATGCGAAATATGCATCTGATGCGAACTGGGGTAAAAAAGTAGCTGGGCATATGAATCGTTTTGATTCTTATTTAGGTAAAAAAGAATACAACAAGTATAAACTTGCACGTGTGATGAATAATGTGGAAGTGAAAAAGAATCCTAGTATATCAAATGAGCGACTGTATCGTTTAAATACAAATGCAGTTGTCACAGTTACTGGTGAAGAAATAATAAATGGAAAAGCATGGGTTAAAGTTATTTCAGATAATCCTACTGTAACTGAAGCGTATATCGCAAAAGAAAGTTTAGAATACGTAAAACATTAATTAAATAAAAAAGAAGGTGCTACTGACTTTTCGTAGCACCTTCTTTTTTATTTAATTTCAAAATCAACAATGATATAAGCGAGTATAACAACGAAGAAAATACTAACGGCTGGCGCTGTTAATACGTGGCCAGACATAAAGCCAATGCCAAGTGATAGAATGAGTGTGCTCGCTAATAGCATATACTTTACGGTTATGATTTTCTTAAAGTTTGTGATCATGTGGATGAATAATTTAATACCAAAGTATAGAAGTGGTATTAAGTAAATAAGGAAACCGACAATTCCAAAGGCGAAAAATAGGTCATGGAAGTCCATTTCAATTAACTTAATTTTATCAGTATAGTTACCAGCATAGCCCATTCCGAATAATTTTTGTGATAGTGGTGAGTCTTTATAGTATTGTTTATATACTTTTAAAAACTTATCGCGATCACTGTAAATTAAACTTTTGACCTCAGAGTCTGTTAGCTCACCTTTTGCGTGTTTTTTTGCTTCGCCCGGGTCTTCTTTAATTACTTTTCCTTCTTTTCTATCTTTTTCTTCTTGTACTGATTTTTTGTATTCGTATATTTGCATGTGGATGCCCATATTTTTTGCAATAGGAGTATGTGGTGTAAGTGCAATTAAACCCCCTAAAACAATAGCGGCAACAACTGTATTTACGAGATATGTGAATCCTTTACCTTCTTTTTTGCGATGAACCATATATTCAATGAATGAGAATAAAAGTGCCACGCCAAGCGTTAGAACAATTGCACCATATCCTACTTTCGTTCCGACCATAATACTTGCATATATCGCAAGTATTGTTGGAATCCAGTAATAGATTTTCGAGAAAGAAGTTGTTTTATGAATTGAATATAAGACAATGATTGGGAACATAATTGCAAAAATAGAACTTAAATCATTTCCAGCAAAGAACCAACCTCTTGAACCGATCTTTGAGTGAGGGTAACTTGGGAAATCTGTACCAGTTTGCATTGCAACAATCAGTGTGATGCTGAAAATTAAAGTTGCATATAAGAAATATGTAATGATTTTATGAAACGCATATTCTTTATTTTTCAACTCTTTAAATACGATAATATATCCAAACAGTAGCACAATTGGATATATACTTTTTAAAATAAATTTAACTTCCTCGCCAAATGAAACTGGGGATTTGACCATCAAATTATTTACAAGGCCAATTGTGAGTACAATCCCGAGTAGACATAAATAGAGAATGTACTTTTTCGCTCCAGGTTGTTTTCTATGAAGAAGTAGATAACCTAATGCAAGAAGCATAAAGGCGAAACGGACTACGATTCCAACTGTTGCGCTCATGTGTAATACATAGATTGAAAAAGATGTTAATAAATCTAAAATTGGTTGAAACACAATGAATAGCAATAGGAAATGCGGGAAGTAGTTATCCGTTTGTTTCAACTTAGTAACCATATGTTCCTCCATTTCTTCATTCCTTTATTTCAGCATCCAAGGGATGTGTATAAAAGCCTATTTACATAATAAGGCGAATGAATTTCAATATTTATTTTTTCGCATCAAAATTAAGAATACACCATTTCATTGTAATGGTAAATAGATGAAAAATATTGATAAACCGACTTTAATTTCTATATTTTTTAACGAAATTGGATGTTTTATACGGAGATATATACAAATTACGAGAATATTAGACAGAAAATTAAGAAAAAAGAAGGATTTTTAACATGCTTTCTATAATTATATAAGTATAATCTTCATGTGGAAAAGAGGGGTATATATAATGGAAGTAACAAGTAAAACAGAATCTGTTGTTGTGAAATATGAAGGGCGCGTAGCAACGGTTATGGTCAATCGCCCAGAGGTTTTAAATGCACTAGATGAACCAACGTTAAAAGAGTTATTACAAAAGCTGAAAGAAGTAGCGGAAAGTTCCGTTCACGTTGTTGTGTTATGCGGAAGTGGCCGTGGTTTTTCTGCGGGTGGAGATATTAAATCAATGCTTTCAAGTAATGATGAAAGTAAGTTTGAAGGCATCATGAATACAATTTCTGAAATCGTGGTGACGTTATATACGATGCCAAAGCTTGTTATTAGTGCAATTCATGGACCAACTGCTGGACTTGGATTAAGTATTGCATTAACAGCTGATTATGTCATGGCAGATATATCATCAGTTATTGCGATGAACTTTATTGGAATCGCTTTAATTCCAGACGGTGGTGGCCATTTCTTCCTTCAAAAGCGCGTCGGTGAAAATATGACGAAGAAGATCATTTGGGAAGGGAAGAAATTATCAGCGACAGAAGCGCTAGATATCGGTTTAATTGATGAAGTAATCGGTGAGAATTTCCAAACGGCTGTGAAGCAAAAAATTAATGAATGGTTACACAAACCAATCAAGGCGATGATTCAAACGAAACAAATTTTATGTGAAGTAAATCGTTCTAATTTAGAACAAACGCTTCAGCTTGAAAAGCGTGGTCAATATGCGATGAGACAAACAGCGGACCATAAAGAAGGTATTGCTGCTTTTCTAGAAAAACGTTTACCAGCATTTAAAGGGGAATAAAGTGAAACTTTAATCCGTGGGGATTTGTTTATCCCCCGCGGATTATTAGTCTTACTGCCCGTTAATTCGAGATAAAGGGAAGAAAGTGCTAACACATTTTAGTATAATTGTGTTAGCACTTTTTTTAGGAGTAATAAATGGAGAAAATTATCGGTGTTATCGTTATGATTTTACTTACATATTATGCTTTGCATAGTACACCATCTCTTACGGTACGGACTGCATTATTCTTTGAAGGACATCCAACTGTTGCTTTCTCTGGTGAAGTGAAGAAAGAACGGGATGTGAAAAAAGAGGCGATTCCTGATGAGTATCAAACCTTATACGGTAAGGAAGAAGACTCAGAGCACTATTTCTTTCCGCATGTAAGAGCACATGGATCAGGAATTGATATGATTAGTGCATGTGTGAAGAAGGAATGGTTTTTCTATAAAGCAGAGCTCGGGTGTTATTAAACATAGGAGGATGAATGATGTCAGCATATAACAAGTTAGTAAGAGATCGTGTTCCAGAGAAGATTTTAATGTCTGGAAAAACATATACAGCACAAAAATTAACAGGGCAAGCATACATACAAGCTTTAGCGAAAATTGGAACGGAAGAAATTCGTGAATTTGCTTCTATGAAAGAACGCGAACATGCAATAGATTCTCTTGCAGATGCGCTAGAAGTTATCATCTCATTAGCACGTGCAGAAGGTGCATCGATTGAAGATGTAGAACGCCTTCGTAAGAAAAAAGAAGTAGAGCGCGGTGGATTTGAAAGAGGGATTTATTTATTAGACGTTTCGGAAGAATAGTTTCATAGGAAAAGTATAGTGTTAACGAGTAATGCTATGCTTTTTTGTTGCAATGAAGCTAATAATGAAGAATATAGCTGTTAATATCCAGCCGATTGTAATAGAAGTAGTAGTATGAACGGCATAAGAGACTTGTAAACAAAGTAATGATGCTAAAAACCAAATGAGTGCAATGTGTATATATTTTTTTGATATATTCATATCTCACGACTCCTTTTGTATACTAAAAGAATTTTACTACAATTTAGAAAATTAAGCCATATAAGTAGAGGTTTTCTGGAGAATTTTGTATACTAAATAGTAGAAAAAAAGAGGAGGAAACGACAATGGCACATCATGTAAAAGAAACGATGGAATTAATTAAAGAGCTTGTCTCTATTCCAAGTCCATCTGGAAATACGGCGAAAATTATTAATTTTATTGAAAACTATGTAAGTGAGTGGAATGTAGAAACGAAGCGTAATAATAAGGGTGCTCTTATTTTAACGGTAAAAGGGAAGAATGATGCGCAGCATCGTTTATTAACTGCTCATGTTGATACGTTAGGTGCGATGGTAAAAGAAATTAAATCTGACGGTCGTCTTCGTTTATCTATGATTGGCGGATTTCGCTGGAACTCTGTAGAAGGAGAATATTGCGAAATTGAAACGTCAAGCGGTAAGACGTATACAGGAACAATTTTAATGCATCAAACATCTGTACATGTATACAAAAATGCAGGTGAAGCGAAACGTGATGAGAAAAACATTGAAGTGCGTATTGATGAGCGTGTCTCGTCTGCAAATGAAGTACGCGAATTAGGAATTGAAGTAGGAGACTTCGTTTCATTTGATCCGCGCGTTCAAATTACAGAGAGTGGATACATAAAATCACGTCATTTAGATGATAAAGTAAGTGTTGCGATTTTATTAAAATTAATTAAAAGATTACAAGATGAAAACGTAACATTACCATATACGACGCATTTCTTAATTTCTAATAATGAAGAGATTGGATACGGCGGTAACTCTAACATTCCAGAAGAAACTGTTGAATATTTAGCAGTTGATATGGGGGCGTTAGGTGATGGACAAACATCTGATGAATATACAGTATCTATTTGTGCAAAAGACTCTAGCGGCCCGTATCATTACGCTTTACGTAAACATTTAGTAGAGCTTGCGAAAACGAATAATATTGAATATAAAGTAGATATTTATCCGTACTACGGATCTGATGCATCAGCTGCGATTCGCGCGGGATTTGATGTGAAACATGCGTTAATTGGAGCGGGTATTGATTCTTCTCACGCATTTGAACGTACACATGAAAGTTCTATTGCTCATACAGAAGCATTAGTGTATGCATATGTAATGTCTAATTTAATTGAAGAATAATTTCATAGATAATAGAGAGCTGATTAAAGATACTATTTTTAATCAGCTTTTCATTTGGCGAAGCGATTAGGAGACATGTCCTAATCGCTTTTTTATCCCGCTATTTGCGGGCTGACTAATTTTTTACTTTATATACATTCATTACAAGTTATATATATGCGATTTTCGTTATACGGCGGGAAACGTATTTACTATAGATATATAATGTTATACACTATGAAAGGAATTAATTGATAGTTAATATTTTTTAGTTAGATTGATTGAAAAAGTTGCATGAATATGAAGTTTTGAGAGGAGATTTATTTTTCATGAAGTACAAAGCAATAGTCGCAGGCTTATTAGCAGCAAATTTACTAGCACATCCAATTAGTAGTTTAGCAGAAACGAAGAAATTTCCTGATGTTTCAGATAGTGCGTGGTCGAAAGACGCAATTTATTATTTAGTAGAGAGAAATGTAATTAACGGTATGCCAGATGGTAACTTTATGCCATACGGAAATTTAACACGTGCCCAGGCAGCAAAGATTATCGCAACAGCAATTGGTGCTAAAGTAGATCCAAACGCGAAGCCGTCTTATAATGATGCAAAAAATAATTGGGCAGCCCCATTTATTGCAGCCATGGAAAAAGAGAATATTATTAAAGGGCGAGAACCAGGAGTATTTGATCCTGAAGGGAAAGTAACTCGTGCTGAAATGGCAGCTATGCTTGTAAGAGCATATAATTTGAAAAGCAAAGTAACAGGACCAGTGCCTACAAAATTTGCTGATTTAGAAAATCATTGGGGTAAAGAAGAAGTTAATATTTTAGTAGAATTAAAACTTTCTTTAGGTACAGAGGATGGCTGGAAACCGAATGATTCTATTACGCGTGAACAAGCAGCTCAACTTACTGCGCAAACAGATAAATTTAGCAAAAATAGTGATCGTCCAGTAGAAACAAAGAAAATGTACATAGATAGAAAATTCATTACATATCACGCACCATCATTAGGTTCTGGGATTAGTGCAAATCAGCATAATCCACAAACGGTTGAAATTAAAGAAGAGCGAGATGGATGGATCAAAATTGCAACAAGTAACGGTGATAAATGGACACCTTTAGTAGAGAAAACAGAAGCTATTAATGAAGGATTCACTACATATGCAGAAGCTTTTTCTTCAAAAGTAATGGGAACACATAACGCACAACAAGTAACTGTTATTGAAGAGAAGGACAGCTGGATTCGCATCCGCATGGGCGCTGGTTTCCAATGGGTTAATAAAAACCAATTAAATCCAGTGAAGCAAGGTAACTTCTTAGAAGGAAAAGCGATTATCATTGATCCAGGTCATGGTGGAGCGGATTCAGGTAATCCAGGTTATTATGAGAAAGAAAGTCAAACCGTATTAGATGTATCATTACGATTACAGAAAATATTTGAGAAAAAGACACCATTTACTGTGTTATTCACTCGTACAGATGATACACGTCCAGGAACAAGTGCTTCTGATTCTTTAAAGAAACGTGTAGAATTTGCTCAAAAAAATAATGGGGATATCTTTGTAAGTATCCATGGTAATGGTACGGAAAGTAAAAATGGACAAGGTACAGAAACGTTCTACTATGAATCAGCGACAGCAAGAGGAACAAATCCTAACGTATCAGAAAGTCGTTTACTAGCAGAAAAAATTCAAGAGCGTCTTGTAGATGCACTGGGAACAAAAGATCGTGGTGTGAAAAAAGGCGATTTATACGTAATTAGAGAAAATACAATGCCAGCTGTATTAGCAGAATTAGCATTTGTAGATAATAAAAGTGATGCAGATAAACTAGCTACACCAGCACAGAGACAAAGTGCAGCGGAAGCTATTTATCAAGGTATTTTAGATTACTACGAAGAAACGGGTAACAACGTATCTTCTTTCCGTTAATTAATAGAGATAATAGTAAAAGAGATTGCCAATAGGCAGTCTCTTTTATTTGTGAAACGAATTATAAAGGTTTCTCTTTATTTCGGGCATGTGATATCATTTAATTTTATATAAATAGTATTCGAGTAATTGTAATCATAACAATTTAAAACGATAAAGGATGATCATAGATTGAATAATCATAGTAAAACACCTGCATGTATATATACATATGCGTTTCGCGAAGAGGAGCGTGCTTTATGTTACTTGGAAATGCGCTCGTTCTTTGGGATGGAGTCTCACGTTAATATTTTGAAAAGTGAAGTCAAGATTGCTCCGAGTAGAAGTCCGTTTATTAAAGAGCGCGTTGAGGTTATGTATGAAGGGGACGACTTAGAAAGCATTTTGGAACAAGTGGAACAAATTGACTTGGCGGGAGCGACGTTCAAAGTCATCTTCGTTAAGATTAATGACCTTGTTGGAGAGAATAAAATTGAATATGGAGACAGACGTCTTATTGAGCGAGACCTCGGCATGCATATTGAAGGAGAAGCAGACGTTCGTAATCCAGAGCGTGCATTCGGGATTGTTCCTCTTGGCGGACGTTGGTACTTCGGACACTATGTAGAAAGTGATCCGGTTTGGTATCATCACATAAAAAAACCGCATAGCTACTCGACATCACTGAGCACACGTGTTGCTAGAGCTGTCGCAAATATCGCTGTACCGAACCCAGAGGGAGTACGAGCTATTGACCCGTGCTGCGGTATTGGAACAGTAGTAGTAGAAGCACTTTCTATGGGGATTAACATCGTTGGTAGAGATATAAATCCACTTGTGGTTCTTGGAACGAGAAAAAACATCGCACATTTCGGGTTTGAAGGAACAGTAACAAATGGCCCGATTGAAGAACTTACTGAGAACTACGACGTCGCAATTATCGATATGCCGTACGACCTATTTACGCACGCAACACCAGAAGATCAACTCTCGATTCTGTCAAGTGCGCGCCGCATTGCAAAAAAAGTAGTCGTTGTAACGATGGAAACAATGGACGACATGATTCATGAAGCGGGATTTGAAATTACAGACCGCTGTATCACAAGAAAAGGATCATTTTCTAGACAAATTCTTGTTTGTGAATAGGAAAGAAAGGTCACCCGTTTGGGTGACCTTTTTTGGTTTGTATTATTGTAGCTTGATGTGTGATTGGTTGGTGGAATGGAAGGAGGGATTTGGCGATAAGTCGATATTCCATGTCGAATCGCCGATATATTCAGAGAATCAGCCGATATCAAATTATTCTTCTTTCGTTGTCTCTTGTTGTGCGATTAATAAATTGCGTAATACGTGTCCGCGGTAACTTTCTAGTTTTCGTCCTTCATGATAGCGAACACCTAATTTTTTAAGCTCAGCTACGTACCAGCCTTTCGTTCCGTAATACATTGGATCACTTCCTTTTTTCTTTTGAACAGTATATGTGCTGGGGCGAGAGAATTTTCTTTTTTTATTCATGAAATTTACGAAAATGAACATTGAATATTCAGTCTACTTGTATTATGATTAACTTATTATCGGATGACAGTGATTAGCCTCTCTGTAAGCCCGGATGCCTTTTTGAAAATGAATAGAGGAACAACTTCTTTCCACTTGAACTTCCTTAGCAGGAGGACGAGCCATAAGGATAGGGGCAGTAAAACTCAATGCAGTTGTATGCGTTGTTTTTCTGGCTCTTTTTATTTTTGCTAGAAAAGTAGGAGGGGTTGGTGAACTGTTTGGCTAAAGAGAAAAAGGAGTTACAGAAGGATTTAAAAACTCGGCACATAACGATGATTTCGATTGGCGGTGTTATCGGGGGCGGTTTGTTTGTAGGAAGTGGAACGATTATTCAATCGACGGGTCCAGCAGCGATTTTGTCCTACATTATCGGCGCTTTAATGGTTGTGCTCGTGATGCGGATGCTAGGAGAGATGGCAGCGGAAAATCCTGATAGCGGTTCTTTCGCAACGTACGCGAACAAAGCAATTGGGCCGTGGGCAGGGTATACGATTGGGTGGTTATATTGGTTTAACTGGGTCATTATTATCGCAATCGAAGCGGTGCTTTTAGGCGTGATGATTAACAATTGGTTCCCTTCGGTTCCAGCATGGTTAGCAAGTTTATGTATGGTCCTTTTAATGACGATGACGAATGTATATTCAGTAAAATTGTACGGTGAGTTTGAATATTGGTTAGCGTTTATTAAAGTTGTGGCGATTGTTGCGTTTTTAATTTTAGGAGTTTCGATGTTTTTTGGACTTGTTCCAGGAGTAGAGAGACCGAGTCTCGCTATTATTACGGAACACGGTGGTTTCTTCCCGAATGGAATTGTCCCTGTCTTACTGAGCGTTGTATTTATTTCTTTCTCTTTATCAGGAAGTGAAGTCGCCGCTATTGCAGCCGGGGAATCGGAAAATCCAGAGAAGAATGTTATACGAGCTATTAATAGTGTAGTATGGCGCCTTATGCTTTTTTTCGTAGGGTCGGTAACAGTTTTAGTTATGTTTATTCCGTGGACGGATAAGGAGTTATTAAAACTTCCGTATGCAAGTTTATTTAATATGGCAGGGGTACCTGCAGCCGCAGAAATTATGAATGGTGTTGTATTTTTATCACTACTTTCCGTTATGAACTCAGGTATATATACGAGTTCACGTATGTTATTTTCACTTGCTAAAAAAGGTGATGCTCCGGCTAGTTTCTCACGGTTAAATAGTAGAGGGACACCGGTTGTAGCGATATATGCAAGTATCGTATTTGCATTTATTTGCGCGATGTTGAAATTTATATCTCCTGATAAACTGTTCGCGTTTTTAGCGAATAGTTCAGGCGGGGTAACGATGCTTATGTATATGTTCGTTGCTGTTTCGCATGTCAAGTTAAGACGAGAAAGGGAACAAGAAGGGGCTGGGAAGCTAAAAGTGAAAATGTGGTTATTCCCTTATCTCACATATGCAACGCTTTTAATGATTATTACGATATTTATTTCACAAGCATTTATAGCAGATATGCGGATGCAGTTTTACATGACATTATTAGCTACGATTCTAGTAATAATAAGTTATTTTTTAAGAGTTAGAAAGTTCGATAAGCAAAAATTGAATGATTTTACGATGATAAAAGATGCGGAAGTTAGCTTAGAAGAAAAATAAGAAAAGGGGTATGTGCCATGTTGAAAGAGAAGAAAGATATTACAACTACAAAATCTAGCATATTACATGAAAGAAGAAAAAATGCGGTGCCAGAAGGGCCTTACAATATTACAGAGTTGTATGTGCAATCAGCAAAAGGCGCGATTATTACTGATGTAGATGGCAATGAATTAATCGATTTTGCGGGCGGAATTGGTATGCAAAATGTTGGGCATTGTCATCCTAAAGTAGTAAAGGCGATTCAAGATCAAGTGGAATCTTCTATTCATAGTTGTTTTCATGTAGCGCCTTATGAAAGTTATATTACACTCGCGGAAAGACTGAATGAGTTAACACCAGGTGATTTTAAGAAAAAAACGATGTTTGCGAATAGCGGTGCGGAAGCAGTAGAAAATGCGGTGAAGATTGCTAGAAAAGCTACTGGAAGAAGCGCGATTGTTTCGTTTGAGCGTGCATATCACGGGCGTACACTTTTGACGATGTCACTGACAAGTAAAGTGAAACCGTACAAGCATGGATTTGGTCCGTTTGCATCAGAAGTATATAAATTACCATATCCGTATTATTACCGTGCTGAAGAAGGACTGACACCAGAAGAAGTAGACGCGCAAATTTTAGCGTATTTCGAACGCTTTATGTTAGAGGAGGTAGCAAGTGATAATATCGCTGCGATTATTTTGGAACCGCTTCAAGGAGAAGGTGGATTTATCGTTCCGACGACTACGTTCATGCAAGGAGTACGAAATATTTGTGATAAATATGGAATTATTATGATTGCAGATGAAATTCAAACTGGTTTTGCTCGTACGGGAAGCTTATTTGCAATGGATCATTTCGGCGTAGCTCCTGATTTAATGACATTTTCAAAATCAATCGCTGCTGGAATGCCGCTGAGCGCAATAACAGGAAGAGCGGATTTGATGGATGCACCTGGACCAGGTCAATTAGGTGGTACTTTCTCAGGAAGTCCGGCTGCTTGCGCGGCTGCATTAGCTGTTTTAGATGTAATCGAAGAAGAGAATTTAGTGAAGCGCGCTGTAGAAATTGGCGAGCGCATGATGGAAGTCTTTAATAGCTGGAAAGATAAATACGAACTAATTGGTGATGTCAGGGGCCTTGGCGCTATGACTGCAATCGAGCTTGTAAAAAATAAAGAGACGAAAGAGCCAGCAGCTGAAGAGGTTAAAGCGATTATGAAGGAAACGCATAGTAAAGGGGTCATTACGATAAGCGCTGGTATTTATAGTAATGTACTTCGCTTCTTACCACCTCTCGTTATAACAGATGAACAGCTTGAAGAAGGGCTTACTATTTTAGAAGCTGCTATTGCGAAACTATCAAAATAAAAATGATGGGGGCAGGGGAATGAAGTTTTTCAATTATATAAACGGTGAGTGGAGAGAGCCTTCCACGAATGCATACGTGAAAAATTATAATCCGCATAACGGGGAAGTGTTAGGTGAATTTCCGTTTAGTTCAGTAGAGGATACACGAGTAGCAATTGCATCAGCGAAAGAAGCGTTTCATAAATGGCAAAAGTTATCGTTTCAAGAAAGAGCAAGTTATTTATGGAAAGCGGCAGCTATTTTGAAAGAAAAGGTAAATGAAATTGGTCTAGATGTAACAAGCGAAGAAGGAAAGACGATTGCGGAAGGGATAGGAGAAACGAAGCGAGCGATTAGCATTCTTGAATATTATGCAGGGGAAGCAAATCAGCCGATTGGAGAGCTCATCCCGTCTGCTAATGAGAGTACAATGCTTTACAGTAAACGTGTAGCAGTAGGGCCAGTTGGATTAATTACGCCGTGGAACTTTCCGATTGCAATTCCAGCGTGGAAAATGGCGCCGGCACTAATTTACGGAAATACGATTGTCATTAAGCCGGCTGAAGTTACGCCAAACTCGGTGTACCATCTTGTAAATGCCTTTCATGAGGCGGGCATTCCGGCAGGCGTTATAAATTGTGTATTCGGCAAAGGTTCTGAAGTTGGAGCAGAATTAACGGGAAATCCGGATATAAAAGCGGTATCCTTTACTGGCTCTAATCACGTTGGAAACATCATTCAAAAAGAAGCGGTTGAAACTCAGAAAAAGGTACAATTAGAAATGGGCGGAAAAAATCCGTTAGTTGTATTAAAAGATGCCGATATTGAAAAGGCGGTAAGTATTGCGATAAAAGGTGCGTTTATGTCAACAGGGCAAAAATGTACTGCAACAAGTAGAGTAATAGTCGAAGAGGACATTTATGAAGCGTTCAAGGGTCGACTGTTGCAGCGCACGGAAGCTCTTACAGTTGGAAACCCGTTAGAACCGGATACATTTATGGGCCCATGTGTTTCCAAGGGGCAGCAGCAATCTATTTTATCGATGATTGAAGTAGGAAAAGGAGAGGCTACCTTACTGTATGGAGGCAGCGTGCCGGAAGAAGCTGAACTGCAGCGAGGGTGCTATGTTTTACCGACTATTTTTGAAAATGTCGATAAAGATGCACGCATTGCGAGAGAAGAGATTTTCGGTCCAGTTATATGTTTATTTAAAGTGAATAGTTATGAAGAAGCAGTTTCTTTAGCGAATGATACAGAATATGGACTAAGTGCATCGATTTGTACGAATAATTTAAGTTTATCGCAAAGGTTTATTGATGATATGGAAGTTGGAATGGTACACGTGAATTCAGAAACTGCAGGAGCAGAACCACAAGTTCCGTTTGGCGGAATGAAAAACTCTAGTGCTGGACCGCGTGAACAAGGAAAAGCGGCGAAAGAATTTTATACAAGAATAAAGACAGTATACGTAGATCAAGTATAAGAGCCAAAAAACATAGTAACGGAGGATGAAATATGCGTAAAGGGACATTTTTTATGGCGGGACACTCGAGACTTCCGAAAGGGATGGCTGTTCGCAGTATGTACGAGACACTAACAATTACAATTGAGGCAGATCATAAATATCATGTCATTATTGAAGCGTCATGTACGCTTGCGACAGAACATGGTAGAGACTTCGTCGCTCAAATGTTGAGAGGACATAGTTTGCAAGATGGTATTGAAGAAATCGTTCAAGACATTATGGACCATTATCAAGGAAAAGCGCAAAATGCTATCGTTAGTGCGGTAAAGGATTTGCATCGCCAATACGTAAGTTATTTAAATGATGAACAGCCCAGAGGAGAGTACGAGGAAACAACACCATAAAAACTGTCTAGTTTATCACCGTAAACGAGAGCCAGTTGTATTTCTTTTTAAAGAGATACGACTGGCTTATTTTATTGAGGAGGCAAGAACTATGAAAAAGTTAAATGAAGTGTAAGTTGTAAAACAAGAGATGAAAAAAAGAGGGTGCGTAGAAAGTAAGGGGATTTTTAAAATGTATAAAGTATGTAGAGAAAATAATAAAAAATGAATTGACAGTTAGAATATTTTGAATTATTATTCAATTAATAAGGTCCATATGAGAAATTAGCCTTCTCTATATTCGATCTTGCTTTCCTGTTTCATAAATATTTTCATACAAACTGTCTATTATTATTGTACTTTAAGAGATTAAAGAACACTCGTAATTATGAGCCAGTCGTACGTTTCTACGATTTTATGTCGTGGTATGCGTATAACTGGCTTTTTCGATGTTAGGGCAGTAAGACCGAATCTCAGCATAAGAAGATACGGATAACTGTCTGTAAAAAACGTCCATAAGTTCTTCATATTTAAATTAGGGAGGAATTGAAATGTCGATTATTACAGAACAAAGTACGAAGGTGAAATTTGCTGAAAAATATGAGGGATATGAGATTGTTCCTCATCCAGAGCATAAGCGTTTATATCATATTGTGTTAAATCAGCAATTGCTTAAGCAGTTTTTTGAAGAGGTAAAAGAGCATTCAGAGCAATCATTACAATACATTCCTTATTCTCGGTTTAATCTTGCTGATGGAATGAGAAAGATTTTTGGGCAATCATTTATGGATAACATTCGCGGCATTGTTCATGACCGTGAAACGGGCGGATTTACAATTGGGGTACAAGGTGAAACGGCAGATCCAGCCGACTACGTGAAATTTGCAACAGCGTTAACACATTTAATCGGGGAACCAAACTTTGATGCAATGACAGGAACGTATTATGCTAGATTTAATGTGAAAGATACAGATAGTAGTGATTCTTACCTTCGTCAAGCGTACCGATTGTTTACACTTCATACAGACGGTACATTCGTTGATGAACCGACAGATTGGCTTCTTATGATGAAAATTGAAGAGCAAAATGCAGTAGGAGGGGAATCCCGTTTACTACATTTAGACGATTGGGAAGATCTTCAAAAATTTAGAAATCATTCGCTCGCATCTGTTAAGGTTACGTATAAAGCACCACCAAGTAAAAATGCGCAAGAAATCGTCTATCGTGAAACATTTTTTGATGTAAATAACGCACCATGTATTTGCTTTATTGATCAGTTCGCTTATCCAGATAATATTGAACAAGCAAACTATCTGAAAGACTTATCATATTCTGTTGAAAACTCACCAGCAACACATGCATTAAAATTGCCAATTGGTGACTTAGTTCTGTTAAACAATTTATTTTGGATGCACGGAAGAGCTGCATTTGAAAAAAATAAAGATTTATATAGAGAACTAATGCGTCAACGTGGTTGTTTTTCTAAATAATATGTACGGCGGGTCTCTCAAGGAGACCTGCCTTTTATACTATTAAGGGGGAAGTAGGATGTATGACTTTATAATTATTGGCGGAGGAATTGTTGGCCTTTCAACTGGAATGGCTTTAACGAAAAAATTCTCTCGTGCAAAAATCGCGATCATTGAAAAAGAAAAGGAACTTGCACATCATCAAACTGGGCATAATAGCGGAGTAATTCACTCTGGAATTTATTATAAACCAGGGAGTTATAAAGCGAAGTTTGCTAAAGAAGGAAACGTAGCTATGGTTCAATTTTGTAAAGAAAATGACATCGCTTATGACATGTGCGGAAAAGTAATTGTCGCTACAGAAAAGGACGAACTTCCTCTTTTACATAACTTATATGAAAGAGGCTTACAAAACGATTTACATATTTCAAAAATAGATAAAGAAGAATTAGCTGAAATTGAACCTCATGTAAAGGGACTTGGGGCAATCCGTGTTCCTTCTTGCGGGATTGCTGATTATAGAGGAGTAAGTTATGCATTTGCTCGCTTAATTCAAGAAAGTGGGGGAGAAATACATGTAGGAACAGTGGCGGAGCGTATTACTGAGAAGAAAGACGCTGTAACGATTGAGACAAATCAAGGTGTATTTAAAACGAAATTTCTCATTAACTGCGCCGGATTACATAGCGATCGCATTGCGAAAAAGACAGGTATATTAACGGATATGAAAATTGTTCCGTTCCGCGGTGAATATTATGAACTTGTCCCAGAAAAACGCCATCTTGTAAAAAATTTAATCTATCCCGTTCCAAATCCAGAATTCCCGTTTTTAGGAGTTCATTTCACAAGAATGATCAACGGAGACGTACATGCAGGACCGAACGCAGTATTAAGCTTCAAGCGCGAAGGCTATACGAAAACGGACTTTGATATTAAAGACTTCATGGAAACAATGACTTACACAGGCTTTTGGAAAATGGCGATGCCAAATATGAAAGAAGGCATAAAAGAGATGGTGCGCTCATTTAGTAAACAATCATTCCTAAAAAGCTTACAGCACCTAATACCAGAACTTACAGAGAAAGATATCGTGCCAACCCATGCAGGTGTAAGGGCACAGGCTATATTATCAAACGGAAATATGGTTGATGACTTCTGTATTATCCCTGGTATCAATTCTCTGCATATTTGCAACGCACCATCCCCGGCGGCAACGGCTAGTATAAAGATTGGTGAGGAGATTGCTAAGCAAGTGCCTGATGTGGTGGCGGTTAGGGTATGATGGGGTCCCCTGGTTTCGGGGGATTTTTTTAGTTTTGGATGCTCGGGTGGTCCGGGTGTGGGATTGGTTGTAGGCTAACGATCGCCGACTGTCTACTGTATAAAAAAATAGACAGTAGTGTATGTTTTTTTGAAAAATGTATACAAATCTCGCCCTTATACGTTGGCATGATACTTGCAATGAAAATAGTATCAACATATAGGGGAGAGATAGAAATGAAGATTAGTAAAATATACACAACAATTGATGCTCACGTAGCTGGGGAACCACTTCGAATTATTACGGGCGGAGTGCCAGTGATAAAGGGAGAAACACAACTAGAAAGACGCGCGTACTGCATGGAACATTTGGATCATCTTCGTGAGATTCTTATGTATGAACCGAGAGGACATCACGGAATGTACGGTTGTATCATTACTCCGCCCGCAAGTCCTCATGCTGATTTTGGCGTATTATTTATGCACAATGAAGGCTGGAGTACGATGTGTGGTCACGGGATTATCGCTGTTATTACAGTGGGGATTGAAACGGGTATGTTTGAAGTGACAGGTGAAAAACAAAAATTCATTATTGATAGCCCTGCCGGGGAAGTTATTGCGTACGCAAAATTTAACGGGAGCGAAGTTGAATCCGTATCATTTGAAAACGTTCCTTCATTTGTATACAAAAAAGACGTTCCTATCAAAATAGATGACTATGAATTTCAAGTAGATATCGCATTTGGCGGAGCATTCTACGCTATTGTAGATAGTAAAGAATTTGGTTTGAAAGTCGATTTCAAAGACTTAGCTGCTATTCAAACATGGGGCGGTAAAATTAAGCACTACATTGAGAGTCAAATGGAAGTAAAACATCCACTTGAAGAAGATCTAAAAGGAATATACGGCGTTATTTTCTCAGATGAACCGAAAGGAGAAGACGCTACTTTACGGAATGTAACGATCTTCGCTGACGGGCAAGTAGACCGTTCTCCTTGCGGCACAGGAACTTCCGCAAGAATCGCAACCCTTTTTGAAAAAGATGCCTTACAAAAGGGAGAAACTTTCATCCACGAATGTATCACTGACGGCCAATTTGAGGGAGAAGTATTATCTGTAACAGCGGTAGATAAATATGAAGCAGTCGTTCCGAAAGTGACGGGGAATGCATTTATTACAGGATTCCACCAGTTTGTTGTAGATCCGAGGGATGTGTTGAATCGGGGGTTTTTGTTAGGATAGAAGGAGGAGGTGGAAAGATATGCTAGTCATAAGCGCGAACGAACAAAGAAACTTAATAAATATGAACGAAGTCATTGAATACGCGGCGCTTGCTTTACAAGAATTTTCCGCAGAAAGAACGATTACACCAATTCGCGGCTCATTACCATTTGCGAACGAACAAAATACCGCGTTAATTATGCCTTCAGTAGCGGAAGGACTTGAGGCACTCGGTTTAAAAGTAGTAACAGTAGTCCCGCAGAACAAAAAGATAGGAAAGAAAACGATAAACGGGATTGTTATGCTATCAGACTTTCAAACGGGAGAACCACTCGCACTTTTAGAAGGCTCCTATTTAACAATGATCCGAACAGGTGCCTTATCAGGAGTAGCGACAAAACATTTAGCTCGTCATAACGCCAAAACTTTATGCATCATCGGCACCGGTGAACAGGCGAAAGGAATCGCTGAAGCTGTACTCGCTGTTAGGGACATCGAAAAAATCAATTTATACAACCGAACAGAAGAAAAAGCGTATGCATTTGCGCAATATATACAAGAAAAATTCAGCAAACCGGCTTACGTTTACACAAATCCAAATGAAGCAATAAGTGAAGCAGACATCATCGTCACAACAACGAACGCATCCACACCAGTCTTCTCAGAAAAACTACAACAAGGCGTCCACGTAAACGCCGTCGGTTCATTTAGACCGAGCATGCAAGAACTACCATCACACGCCATCGCTAACGCAAACAAAGTAATAGTCGAATCAAAAGAAGCAGCACTAGAAGAAACAGGCGACCTCCAAGTTCCGATAAAGGAAGGTCTATTTAAAGCAAACGATCTCCACGCCGAACTTGGTCAAATTATAAGTGGAGAAAGACCTGGCCGAGAAAATGATGAAGAGATTACTATTTTTAAATCAGTTGGTTTGGCGGTAGTAGATATTATCGTTGCGAAGTATTTATATGAAAAAGCGGTGGAGCGTGGTTTGGGGAATAGGATTGAGTTTTGAGAGACTGCCTTTTGGTGGTCTTTTTTTGTGGGGATATAGTATTTGTTTCTGTTAATAGATTTCAAACTTTCCACATTTACAAAAAAGTTTGACTTTATATACGGGTAGTGGTAATTTAAAACTTATAAGAAAACTCGGGATTAAATCCGAGTTTTCTTATGGGTATAAATAGTTCGAGGGGGCCGAAAGATGAAACGGAAGTTATTTGCATTACCATTTGTCCTACTATTACTTATTGCATTAGCGGCTTGCTCAGGGGAGAAAGATTCTTCGAAGCAAGCGAACACTAGTAAATCAGGGACTCCGAAAGATGGAGGAACGTTAACAGTTGGTGTTAGTGATAATCCAGATACGATGAACCCGCTTTATGCGAATGATCGTGTGTCATTGACGATACAGCAAGCTTTATATGCACCGCTGTATCATATGGAAGACGGTAAGAAAAAGTTTGTTCTTGCTGAGAGCTTTACGCCTTCAGAAGATCAATTAACATGGACTTTAAAACTAAAAGATAATTTGAAATGGCATGATGGTAAGAAAATTACATCAGACGATATTGTATTTACATTCCAATCTATTTTAGATGAGAAGCAAAATAGTTCAAGCCGTGAAAACTTTATTTTTAAAGGGAAGCCGCTTGAGGTGAAAAAAGTGGATGAGCTAACGACTCAATTCGTTTTACCACAAGTAAGTGCATCTTTCGAAGGGGTTATGAATGATTTCTTCCCAATTCCGAAACATGTATTTGAAGGTGAAGCGGATTTAGTGAAGAGTAAGAAAAACCTACAACCTGTAGGCTCAGGTCCATTTAAATTAAAAGAGTTTAAATCAGATGAATATGTTGCGCTAGAGCGATTCGATGATTATTTTGCTGGTAAAGCGAAATTAGATTCTGTCGTGTACCGCGTTGTAAAAGATCGTAATACAGCAAATGTTTCACTTCAAAATGGTCAAATCAATATGAAGATGATTGAGCCGCAAGACTTTAAGAAATTAGATAGCACTGGGAACTTCTCGATGGTGACATTCCCTGAAGGTAGATTATTCTACTTAGCTTATAACTTTAATACAGACCTTATGAAGAAAAAAGAAGTGCGCCAAGCGATTGCGCATGCATTAGATAAGAAAGAAATGATTAACTCAGCATTCGTTTCTAGTCAATTTGCAGAACCGGCAAATTCAATCTTAACGCCAGACGCTATGTATTATGCAAAAGACATAAAAGAGTATAAGTATGATCAAAAAGAAGCGAAAGATTTATTAGCAAAAGCTGGTGTGAAAGATAAAGAAAAAGTACGCGTTATGTATGTAACGAATAATAAAATTATGGAAAGCTTAGCGCTATATACACAACAAAAATTACAAGAAGTTGGCTTACAAGTTGAACTAAATGCATTAGATGCTAGTGCGGCAAGTGAAAAAGGCTTAGATAAAGAGAATAAAGAATATGACATTACATTCGGTGGTTACATAATGGGACCAGAGCCAGATTCATATAAGAGCTTATTCTTAAGTAATGCAGAATACAATTATGCACGTTATAAAAATGCTGACTTTGATAAGTTATGGGAAGAAGCTGCAGTTGAAACAGATAAAACGAAACGCGCAGAGCTATACCATAAAATTCAAGATACAGCGAGAGAAGACTTACCTTATCTTCCAATCGCATATCCAAAAGCAGTTATTGCAGTAGATAAAAAGTTTGATGGATTAAAAGAAGCAAAAGCAATTCCAGTTACAATGTTTGAAGATCTATCGAAGATTTATGAAGTGAAATAAGCAACTATGAAGAAGCTGGTGGAAATCAGCTTCTTTATCCCGCTTTAACGGACTGATTAAAGTTTCACTTTATCTTGAGGGGGGAAGTTTGTGTATAAAGTAATTGCAAAGAGGCTTTTAAATGCAATTCCGCTTTTATTTGTTATTTCTATTATTTCTTTTCTATTAATAAAACTAGCGCCGGGCGATCCCGTTCGAAACTTTGTAACGCCGAATATGAGCCCGATTGACGTTGAGCGTATTCGCAAAAGTTTAGGACTAGATCAACCGATTTACATGCAATATATTTTATGGTTAAAAAATATTTTAACAGGGAACTTTGGATACTCACTTCAAAATCACCGCCCTGTTTTAGAACTTATCACAGAAAGATTACCCGCAACAATTGGGTTAATGGGATCCTCTTTACTCGTCTCATTTGTAATCGCAATACCACTTGGGCTATTTACAGGTGTGAAAAAGAATTCTATCTTTGACCGCATCGTGAACTTCATCTCCTATGTGGGAATCTCAATGCCAGTCTTTTGGTTCGCGTTACTATTAATCTACTTATTCTCTTTAAAATTGAACATGCTTCCGAGTATGGGTATGCGTACAGTCGGTCAAGATTCATTCTGGGATATTGTCCAGCACGGCATTTTACCTTGTATGGTGCTAGCGTTCCAAAACGTCTCTGTTTATATGAGATATATTCGATCAAGTACCATCCAGCAATTAGAAGAAGATTACGTACAAATTCAATATGCGTACGGCGCTTCAAAGAAAACAGTTTTATTTAATCACGTACTTCGAAACGTATTAATACCGATCATTACAATCTTCGGCTTATCCATTCCAAGTTTAGTAGGCGGAGCGTTCATTACGGAAACAGTATTCTCATGGCCGGGACTTGGTTCACTCGGGGTGAATGCTATTTTTAGATTTGATTATCCAATTATTATGGCAATTACATTACTATCATCATTCATGTTAATTCTCGGTAATTTAATTGCTGATATTTTATATGGCGTAGTAGATCCGCGCATTCGAATGAGGGGGTGATTTGGAATGAATAATAGGAGATTTCAAACGATAAAAAGTAGTTTTACAAAAAATAAGTTTGTAGTAATGGGAGTTATTATACTTGGTGTTTTAACAATTGCGTCTCTTTTCGCATTCATATCACCGTACGATCCTAGTAAAATGTCAATTCCAGATCGTTTACAAGAACCGAGTTTAAGTCATCCTTTCGGCACAGACGATTACGGAAGGGATTACTTAACGAGAGCGTTATATGGCGGACGAGTTTCGCTTGCGGTTGGTTTTCTAGCGATGGTTGTTTCCATTACAATCGGAACCGCAGTAGGAACAATTAGCGGATATTTTGGCGGAAAGTTAGACAACTTCTTAATGCGAATTGTTGAAGTTCTTATGTCAATTCCATCATTCTTTTTAATGCTACTATTAAATGCTTATTTAAAACCAGGAATTACAACGCTTGTTCTTATTATTGGATTACTGACGTGGATGGATACCGCGCGTATCGTAAGGGCAGAAACGTTATCTGTAAAAGAGCGTGAGTACGTTTTATATGCAAAAGTATCTGGGCAAAAATCACTCATGATTATTGTAAGACACATCATTCCAAACATTTTATCGACCATTATAATCGCTGCGACATTAACAATTGCGACATCTATTTTAATGGAATCATCACTTAGCTTCTTAGGTTTAGGTATTAGAGAACCAGATTCTTCTTGGGGCAGCATGCTAAATAATGCGCAAGGATACATAGGTGAAGCTTGGTATTTAATACTCTTCCCAGGGTTCCTTATCCTTCTAACAGTACTAAGTTTTAACGTAATCGGTGAAGCGCTCAAGAAAGCTTTCGCACCAAAAGGAGCTGGGAATGAGAACTAAAGTGTTAAGTGAAAGGAGTGAGAAGCGTGTCTGAAAAACTATTAGAAGTGAAAAATTTAAAGACTTCTTTTTTCATAGAAAGTGGTGAAGTAGAAGCTGTTCGCGGCGTTTCATTTCATTTAAATAAAGGAGAAGTCGTTGGGATTGTTGGCGAATCGGGAAGCGGAAAGAGTGTTATGGCGAAATCTGTTATGGCTCTCGTTACGTCACCAGGGAAAGTGAAAGAAGGAGAGATTCTTTTTCAAAATGAAAACGTGCTTTCTAAATCGGAGAAAGAATTACGCTCTATTAGAGGAAATCAAATTTCACTTATATCCCAGGATCCAATGTCGGCATTAAACCCAGTTGTGAAAATTGGGAAGCAAATGACGGAAGTAATTATTCGGCATCAAAAAGTGAAAAAGAAAGAAGCGCAAAATATCGCGGTCAACTTGCTAAAACAAGTTGGTCTTTCTTCACCAGAAGAAAGGGTAAAACAATATCCGCATGAACTAAGTGGCGGTATGAAGCAGCGGGTTATGATCGCAATGGCGATGTCTTGTAACCCAGACCTTCTCATTGCGGATGAACCGACGACAGCGCTTGATGTAACGATACAAGCGCAAATACTAGACTTAATGAAAAACTTAAAAAATGAAACGAATATGTCGTTATTGCTCATCACGCATGATCTTGGAATTGTCGCGCAAAACTGTACACGCGTCATCGTTATGTACGGCGGACTTATTATGGAAGAAGGACATGTACTTGATATTTTCCAAACGCCGAATCATCCATACACGAAAGGGTTATTAAACTCTCTGCCAAAAATATCGAACGGAGTAAAAGAAAGACTAGCGCCAATTCAAGGTGTAACGCCAAACTTACTACACCCGCCGAAAGGATGCCCATTCGCAGAGCGTTGCCCACATAAAATGGACATTTGTGAAAAAGAACGTCCACCATATTTTGAAATCGGAAACGGAAGACGCTCTATGTGCTGGTTAAACGATAGGGCGGTAGGTGATTCCCATGCATGAAGAAAACTTAATTGAAGTTCGGAACTTAAAAAAGTATTTTCCTATTAAAAAAGGACTATTTGGCAGAAAAACAGAGCAATTAAAAGCAGTCGATGACTTAAGCTTCACAATTAAAAAGGGTGAAACATTCGGACTAGTAGGAGAATCCGGCTGCGGAAAATCAACGACAGGAAGAAGCATCATTCGTTTACACGATGTCACTTCAGGTAACATCCTATTCGACGGAAAAGATATCGCAGATCTAAAAGAAAGTGAACTAAAAGAATATCGAAAAAGAATGCAAATCATTTTCCAAGACCCATATGCATCATTAAATCCGACGATGAACGTGTTCCAAATTATTAGCGAACCGATGAACATTCACGGCTCTTACAAAGAAGAGGAAAGAAAAGAAATCATTTTAGACCTTCTCAAAAAAGTAGGCCTAAAAGAAGAACACCTATATCGCTACCCGCATGAATTTAGCGGAGGCCAAAGACAGCGCATCAGCATCGCGCGCGCACTATCTGTAAAACCAGACTTCATCCTATGTGACGAACCAATCTCAGCACTAGATGTCTCAGTCCAAGCACAAGTCGTAAACATGCTGCAGGATATTCAAGAAGAAACAGGCGTCACATACTTATTCATCGCACATGACCTATCCATGGTAAGACACATATCAGACCGAATCGGAGTCATGTACTTAGGAAACATAGTAGAAATTGCCGACAGCGAAGACCTATACACAAAACCGGCACATCCATACACACAAGCACTACTCTCATCCATGCCAGAACCAGATCCAACAAACACAGGCAAAGAACGGATCATCCTAGAGGGAGAAGTACCAAGCCCACTAAACTCACCATCCGGCTGCAAATTCAGAACACGCTGCAAATTCGCCACTGAAAAATGCGCACAGGAAGTACCGAAGATGGTGGAGATTGCGAAGGGGCATGAGGTGGCTTGTCATTTGTTTTAGAGAGAGAGCACCCGGGGGACCTGGTGGTATTTCAGTTGGTAATATGATAGCTGGTATGGCTTGTAGCGTTAAATAATTTATATAATAAACAATATCCTTTCAAAAAAATATTTAAGTCTATATTTATCCCGCTATTTGCCGGGCAGTAAAACTCCCACCTCAAAATTCAGGTGGAGCAAAGAAGTTAGGTGGGAGATCGACTGCCCGTAAACGCCCGATTGGTGAAGGCTAATAATCAGTGGGGGATGAACAAAACCCCCACTGATTAAAGTTTCACTTTATAATTTTTTCTATCTTAATGCATAAAGGCAGGGAAGGATTATATTTAATTCCCTTCCATACTTCTGATGGGGTGGACATCAATGAGATGTGGTTTTTTGTTCACGGATTTTTAACATCTTTATTTACAGTGTTTTGAATGTAAACTAATAATAAAAAGTTTGCTTTCAAATTAGAAAAGGTTAGTCCCTCACTCCACTCCAGCTAAAAACCTCACACCCAAAAACAAAGGGGAACTCAATTGTTCAAACTCATATAAAGTTTCAATCTTGTCTAAGCATCCATTAGGATATACAATTGATCATCTATTTTTCTTTACATAATCTCCAGATACAGTCCATATCAACTATAGATTCTTGTCTTATGCTAAATGTAATCAAAAAGCAAGTAGATAAAGATAATGACTAAAACATTAACTCTAGATACTTTTTTGATGAATATTACAAATAAACAGGAGGTAATGAAAAATGATTAAAACATTATTAGCAGGAGCACTTTTAAGTACAGGATTGGTAGCGGGAGGTGCAGTAGGTGCAGATGATGCGAAAATGGACAATTTAAAATCAAATGAAGATAGTTCAAATCAAGTAATTACACAGAGTGCAGATGGAACAACGTCTTTCTCACAAAACTTTGATTTACCTAAAGATGCAGTGCCAGCAACTCCTAAAGGAGACGCAAAAACTGTTGAAAGAACAGAAGGTACAGACTCTCAAGAAGGAAAAATGGTACCAACAAAAGAAGGTACAGATTCTCAACCTGGATTTGAAATGGGAGCCCCTGAAAAACCAGAGCATGCAAAAACTGTTGAAAGAACAGAGGGCACAGACTCTCAAGAAGGAAAAATGGTACCAACAAAAGAAGGAAATTAAATAATATATAGTTATAACGAAGAGCATCCAAAAAGTGGTGCTCTTTTTATATTATAGGAATCAACCGGTTTTACTCAATATAGAACTGTAGCGGGAATTCAAGCTAGAATATGGGTTACTGTCTCTTCAAATCATGGTGTTTGAAGCACTAGTTTTGGTGGTAACGTTACAACATAAACATTTTATTAGAGATTTTTTAAATTTACATACACTCTAGATAAACTACATATCAACTTCAGATACTTGTTTTATGATACAAGTAATCAAAAAAGGAGGGCAATACAAAATGATTAAAACAGTATTAACAGGGCACTCTTTTAAGTACAGGAGATTATTAACAGGTGGAGAAAATGTTGAAGATGTACAGACAGATCAACATATTCCATATGAACAAAATGAATTGCAGCAAACTCTAGAAAAGTACGATTCGAAGAAATTTGAGTTATAAAAAGAAAATAGATAAATATAGTGAAAATAGATAAATTGACAAGAGAAAAGCACTTTGTGTATATCACAGGTGCTTTTTATTTTCATTTTCATATAGGGCTTGAATTAAATTTTTACACTAAAATATATACGGCAAAAAGGGGGAGAGTTCATTGCACAAAGTTATTTATGGAATATTAATTTTAATTTATACTTTGTATTCATTTTTTGTAAGTGATGGAAGTGAAGTAAGGTTTATTATGGTGTTAACTATAGTACTTATCTTTTCTGTGGTTTTAGAAAAAGGAAATGCAAACAAAACGACTGATTAAAGGTCTTTTTGTTTGCATTTTTTAGTTGACTATTACAGTCCAGATGTTTTAGGGATAGCACCAAATCGCCATCAAGCTTAAAGAACGATTTATCCCCAAACAATAAAAATGAGCTTTTTATTACAAGTTAGCACCAATTTTCGTTTTTGGGACACTATTAAATTTTTAGTTGATGAAAATGCGGTGCAACTCCCACTAGAGAAAACACCCGCCTAAAATAGAAAACTTTTAACCTATTATCATTTATTCCGTAGCTTTTAAGGTATTTAACACGACTTTGGTTGCGTCTGCAATAAGTTTATCATCGTATTTAGCATCTTCTTTATCATGATTAGAAAGTATAGCAAGAACAATCGGCTTTTTATTTGGTGGCCAAATAATTGCGATATCATTTCTTGTTCCGTAAGATCCCGCGCCTGTTTTATCAGCTACTTCCCAGCCTTTTGGTACGCCCGCACGAATCAATTTATCTCCAGTTGTATTTCTCTTCATCCAATCTACTAATAGTTCACGTTTTTCTATTGGAAGTGCAGTTCCTAATGTAAATGATTGAAGTGTCTTAGCTATCGCTTCTGGTGTACTGGTATCGTGTGTTTCTCCTGGATGCACTTCATTTAATTCAGGTTCAAATCGTTCTGAAGTAGTAACAGTATCTCCCATTTCTCTCAAGATTTTTTCAAATTCAGAGGGTCCCCCTAACTGTTTAAGAATTAAATTATGTGCTGTGCTGTCACTATATCGAACAGAAGCATCTGCAAGTTCTTTTAACGTCATTCCTGTATCAACATGCTTTTCAGTAATTGGATTATAATTAGAAAGATCTTCATGAGTATACGTAATCCTTTGATCAAGAGCTTCTAATGAGTTCTTGCGTAAAAGAGCGCCCACAGCTAATGATTTAGATGTGGATGCAAATGCAAAACGATCATCTGAATGATAAGCAACAGTTTGATTCGTACCTGTGTCCAGTGCATAAATACCAAGCTTAGCATCATATTCTTTTTCAAGTTTAGCGAAAGATTGATTACCTGTATTTTCTTGTTTAATTTGATTAGCTTGATTCGTTTGTTTAGGTGGTTCAGATTGAGTGTTACTATTGGAACAGCCTATAAGTGATACACATGAAAGTAATACTACAGGTACAATCTTTTTGTAATGTAAAATGTTAAAGAACTTGTTTAAAACGAACATAAATTTTCAACCTCTTTCAAGAATATATGGATTTTGTCTAGGTATTCTAAATACCAATGCAATTAAGGATGGCATAGGGTAACAATACTACTGCAGCTAAAATTTCACAGGTTAAATGACATCCAAAACGTTTATCCCGCATTAACGGGCAGTAAAACCCCCACCTCAAAATTCAGCGGAAGCAAAGAAGTTAGGCAGGGGATCAACAGCCCGTAAAAGCCCGATTGGTGAAGGCTAATAATCAGTGGGGGATGAACAAAACCCCCACTGATTAAAGTTTCACTTTATATGATTGATAAGTCACGGGTTGGGTTGTTTCTTTTTTGTTTTCACTTGTAATGGTTCACCTGTGAAAGTATTACAATACATATTTTTTACTTTTGGGATAATAAGTCCTTTCATTTTTTTGTAATTCATAAAAATAGATGTCAAACGGGATATGTTGTATCCAATCTGGACAACTAATATTAGAAATACACTTATTAGACAATCTAAGGGATAAATTTGTTCCACTTTAAGATGAGGAAGAATTTGGGGTTTGTAAAATAACAATGGAACTACGTGTTTTTTCGTCATACAAAAACCTCTACATATAAATAGAAGAAATGGGAGAACAAATGGGAGCCTCCAGAACAACCGCAAGAAGATATTTAGAATACCTAGTAGCGACAAATGAATGTACAGTAGAGTACACATACGGCATTATCGGACGACCAGAACGAAAATATCGAATAGGACGAGGACTATGAAAAAACGATTATTACTATGTATATGGATTATGACAGGAGTAATAGCTGGTTGTTCCTCGGAAAAATCTCAAACGAATACAGTAAACATAGACAAAGTAGAAATCGTTGCGCCAAATGTTCAAGGAGCGGGATGGGACTTAACAGCGCGAGCGATGCAAAAAACGCTAACAGAAGAAAAAATCTTCACAAAACCAATCACTGTCACAAACAAAGTAGGCGGGAGCGGTGATGTCGGATGGAAATATACGAAACAAAAAGGCGGTCACGTACTGGCGATTAACTCAAGCTTACTCATAACGAACAACCTACTAGGCCACAGTAAACTAACATATAAAGACTTCACACCACTCGCGCTACTTGCATCAGACTGGGAAGTCGTTGTCGTATCAAAAGACTCAAACATAGAAAACGCAAACCAACTAATAGAACAACTAAAACAAGACAAGAAAAACTTCAAAATCGGAGTTGCCCAGGCCTAGGAAACGACGATCACCTATCCTTCGTACAAGTAAGCAAAGAGTTCGGCATAAACCCTGCCGAACTACAATTCTTCGTCTACGAAAACAAAGAAAAAATCATAAATGCCCTAACGAACAAACAAATTAACGCCGCAACAATGACCCTATCCGAAGCCGAAAAACAATACAAAGCCGGCAAAATAAAAATACTAGCCGTATCCTCCGAAAAACGGCTAGACCGATTACCTGAAATTCCAACATGGAAAGAACAAGGAATCGACGTTGTTTTCCAGCATTGGAAAGGGATTATGGGACCGAAAGATATGACGGAGGAAGAGGTTGCTTATTGGGATGATGTTATTAAGAGGATGGCCCAGAGTGATACTTGGAAGGGGATTTTGGGGGAGAGGGGTTGGAATTCTTTTTATAAGAATAGTGGAGAGAGTAGGGTGTTTTTCGAGGAATGTGATTTTAGGTATGAGGAGATGGTGAAAAAAGAGGCTTAAGAGGGAAGTATTCGATCATGCTTTATTTTTGTAGTTACTTCTATATAATATAAAAGAGATGAGAGTGTTAGGCTAATTACATTAAAGGTGCTAGATAGGAATAGATAAATTCTGTCTTACTGTTTAAAAATATATTAGTCGTTAAAAGATATAAAAGGCATTTTTCAGTCTATAAGGTGTGGGAACGTAAATTATAGAGTT
Organism: Bacillus sp. NPDC057893; assembly: GCF_042796455.1. Lineage (NCBI taxonomy): Bacteria > Bacillati > Bacillota > Bacilli > Caryophanales > Bacillaceae > Bacillus > Bacillus sp. NPDC057893. Next base: position 184,699 of record NZ_JBHVNG010000002.1, read on the forward strand.
TCTGTGAGATTTAAGGAGGATATAATGAAGAAAAATATTTATGTTGTTGGAGCAGTAATTGTCCAAGATGAGAAAATTTTATGTGCACAAAGAGGGCCATCTAAATCGCTACCTCTTATGTGGGAATTTCCAGGTGGGAAAATAGAAGAGGGAGAAACACCTCAAGAGGCGTTAAAGCGTGAAATCGATGAAGAAATGCATTGTAGCGTGCAGATTGGTGAACAAATTGATTATACAGCCTATGAGTATGATTTTGGTATTGTTCATTTGAAAACTTTTTATTGTAAACTTGTTGAAGGAAGTCCGGTTTTAACTGAGCACGTAGCAATTAAATGGTTATATCCGAATGAACTGGCAGATTTAGAGTGGGCACCTGCGGATATCCCAACTATTGAGAAATTATCAAAAGAATCGCTTGTAAAGTGATTTGATTAAAAACTATTCGTTTTATGCGGATAGTTTTTTTATTGTAATAAATTTGCACTTTAAATCAGTGAGTAATACAATTAGTATAAAAATTTGTCATAAATGGTGATCATATGGAGAATTTCATTCAAAAGTTAGAAGGGTCTTTATATAAAGGATTTATTGATCAAGAACATAATCATCCTGGAATATATAAGCCTAAATTATTAGTAAACAATACGAAGAAAAATGAAAATGTTTTAAGCTCATTGTTGGAAGAGCTTGAAAATAGTACAGCCTTTATTTTCTCAGTGGCTTTTATTACGGAAAGTGGGCTAGCGACTTTAAAATCACATTTCCTTGATCTTAAACAAAAAGGGGTTAAAGGACGTATATTAACATCTACATTCTTAAATTTTAATACACCAAAAGTGTTTAGAGAGTTAATGAAACTTGAAAATGTAGAAGTAAGATTAACAAATTTATCTGGTTTTCATTCAAAGGGATACATATTTGATAACAAAACACATTGTTCATTAATTGTCGGTAGTTCAAATCTGACTGCACATGCTTTGAAGGTAAACTATGAATGGAACGTTAAGTTAACATCGCATGAAGATGGAGAGATTGTACAGCATTTTAAGAATCAATTTGAAGAAGTTTGGGAGCATTCTCAAGTATTAACTGAAGAGTTAATTGGAAATTACGAAACAATATATGAACAAGTTGCAGAAAATAAGTTACTAGATCGAGTTATAGAATTACCTGGTCAATATCATAATTCAATTGAAGAAGCTTTGAAAATTACTCCAAATAAAATGCAACAAGCTGCGTTAAAAGAAATACAAGCTATTCGAGACGCTGGAAAAGAAAAAGGATTAGTTATCTCTGCAACAGGAACGGGGAAGACATATCTTTCAGCATTTGATGTCAGAAATTTTGCACCTAAACGGATGCTATTTATTGTTCATCGAGAGCAAATATTAAATAAAGCAAAATCAGATTTTCAAAAAGTTCTTGGTGGAGCCGATGAGGATTTTGGGATTTTATCAGGATCAAATAAGCAAATGAATGCTAAATATTTATTTGCGACGATCCAAACTATTTCAAAAGAGGACACTTTACATCAATTTGATCCTGAGCTATTCGATTATATTTTAATAGATGAAGTTCATAAAGCTGGTGCTAGTTCTTATCATAGGGTTATTGATTATTTTAAACCTAAATTTTTAATGGGAATGACTGCTACACCTGAACGTACAGATAATTTTAATATTTATGAGCTCTTTGATTACAACATTGCTTATGAGATTCGTTTGCAAGAAGCACTTGAAGAAGATATGCTTTGTCCTTTCCATTATTTTGGAGTAACTGATTTTGAATATAATGGTGAAAAGATAGATGACACTACGGTTTTATCTAAACTTGTTACGGAAGAACGGGTGGATCATATAGTTGAAAAAGTAAAATACTATGGTTTTTCTGGTGAAAAGGTAACAGGATTAATGTTTTGCAGCCGAAAAGATGAGGCTGAACAATTATCACATGCTTTAAATAACAAAGGTTTTCGCACATTTGCATTAACCGGCGATCATTCACAACAGGAAAGAGAACTGCGTGTGAACCAATTAGAAAATGGCATACTTGATTATATTTTAACAGTAGATATTTTTAATGAAGGAATTGATATTCCAAGTGTGAACCAAGTTGTTATGTTAAGACAAACTCAATCAAGTATTATCTTTATACAGCAGCTGGGGCGTGGGCTTCGAAAACACAATTCGAAAGATTTTGTTACGATTATTGATTTTATTGGAAACTATAAAAACAACTATTTAATTCCGATTGCTCTTTCAGGGGATAGATCACAAAATAAAGATAATATACGTAGATATACAAATGACACGAGTTATATTAAAGGCATTTCAACAGTTAACTTTGAAGAGATAGCGAAAAAGCAAATCTTTAAAGCGATTAACGATAGTAATTTAACAGCAATGAAAATATTAAAAGAAGCTTTTGGTGAGTTGAAAAATAGAATAGGAAGAATTCCATATCTATATGACTTTATAGTAAACCATTCTATTGATCCAGTTGTACTTGTGGAAGGATATTCGAATTATTATCAGTTTCTATTGAAAATGAAAGAGGATGTCCCTGCATTAACAGAGTACGAAAATAAAGTTTTAACAATGTTTTCATTAGAAGTATTAAATGGAAAACGTAAAAATGAAATTGTTTTATTAGAATTGTTACTAAAGCAAGGAAAAGTTGATAAAGATGAGTATTTAAAACAACTTAAAAAATCTAATTGCTTAACAGATGATGATACGATTACGTCTGTGCAGCGGGTTTTTGAGTTATCATTTTTCACACAGAATAACCAGAAAAAATATGGTGAAAAGCCAATTCTCGTATTGCAAGAAGATAATACGTACATGTTTAATGATCTAATCCGAGAAAGTTTAGAAAAGAATGAATACTTCAAGTGTATGGTAATGGACATCATTAAAAGTGCGAAAGAAAAGAACAAAAACTATGAGTGTGATAGTAACCTTACTATATATAAAAAATACTCAAGAAAAGATGCATGTAAACTTTTAAATTGGCACATTGATGAGACTTCAACTATGTATGGCTATAAAACCAAATACTCTACTTGCCCAATATTTGTCACATATCATAAAAACGATGAGGTAGAATCCAGTGTGAACTACGGTGATGAATTCCTTAATCAAGATGTTCTTAAATGGTATACAAGAAGTAATAGAACATTAAAGTCAAAGGAAGTTCAAACAATTATTGATGCTAAAGAAAATAATATTGATGTCCATATTTTTGTGAAAAAAGATGATGACGAGGGAAGCGACTTTTACTATTTAGGAAAAGCGAGACCTGATAAAGCAAGTGTAGAACAAACTGAAATGCAAGATAAAAGTGGAAAAGAACTACCGGTTGTTACGATGAATATGATTATGGAGAAATCGGTGGATAATAAGCTGTATGATTATTTAAAGGATAGTAATATTTTTTAGGTAGATTAAATTTTTAATGCTTGTCTAGCTTAAAAATGATTAACGGGATAGTAGTATTAGTGGATAGGATAAGGCTGTATCAAAATGGCATTGGAGTATGCTTTTGATATGGCCTTATTTATTGGATTAAAATGTATTGTTTAAGCAGCTATCGCATGCAAACAGAAAGAAAAGCACTAAATCTTATATGGTATAATTAGAGAATTAAAACCCTAATCCTGGAGGAATTCAAATGCCAATCTACAACAAATTAGTAAGAGATCGCATACCAGAAATTATCGAGAATAACGGGAAAACATTTACAACTAGAATACTAGATGAAAAAGAATATATAGAAGAAGTGAGCAAAAAAACACAAGAGGAGCTAACTGAGTATTTAGAAGCCGAAAGTAAAGAGCATAAAGTAGAAGAGTTAGCTGATTTATTAGAGTTAGTGAATACGTTAGCTCAATATGAAGGTGTAACGTTAGAGGATGTTGAGAAAGTTCGTAAACAGAAGGCGGAAAAACGTGGTGGTTTTCAGGAGAGAATCTTTTTAGTTGAGGTACATGATGACTAATGTTCAGCTTGTTACGAATAATTTGATCCATAAGTTAGAGCGATATATGGATGATGCAAAATCGATTTACATTTTAACTTCGTTTGTTATGAAATCGGGGGTAGATGTGTTAGCCCCTCTCTTGAGGGTAGCAGCGGAAAAAAATGTGGATATTAAGATTTGTACAGGAGATTATTTGTATATTACACAGCCAGATGCTTTAGAGAAATTGTATCAAATTCATCCTGACATTGAGATTCGATTATGGAAGAGTGCGGGGAAATCATTTCATCCGAAGGCTTATTTATTTGAGCGTGAGAGCGATGGGGTTATGATTGTTGGTTCTTCTAATATGTCTCGTTCTGCATTAACAAGTGGTGTGGAATGGAGTTTACTTGTAAAAGAGAGTGTTGGAGAGGAAGCTTTTTCAGAGGCGATTGATCAATTTTTACATATTCATATGAATGAAGCAACTCAGTCTATTAATGTAGAAACAATTAAACAATATCGTAAAGAGTACGAAGGATTTCATACAACTCATTCGAATTTAATCCGAACTTGGACAAAACAAGAAGAGATTGAAATGATGATGCCGTCTGGACAAGAGGATTATACTGCGAGCTCAGGAGTAGAAGTTGAATTAGAGGCATCGGCTGTATATGAAACTAAGATTATGCCACGCTTTGCACAAATCCCTGCGTTAGAACAGTTAGAGAACGTACTAGAAGAAGGATACAACAAAGCGATGGTTGTTATGGCGACAGGGCTTGGTAAAACGTATTTAGCGGCTTTCTTTGCGAAACGTTTTAAACGAGTTCTATTTATTGCACATTTAGAAGAAATATTAAATCAGGCAGAAAGGTCTTTTCTGTGTGTAATCGATAATAAGACTACGGGAATTTATAATGGAAAGAAAAAAGAGGACGAGAAGGATGTTGTTTTTGCATCTATTCAAACGTTGAGTAGAAAGCTCCATTTAGAAAACTTCTCGCCTAATGATTTTGATCTTATTATTGTAGACGAGTTCCATCATGCGGCAGCAAATAGTTATCAAAGAGTGCTAGATTATTTTAAACCTAATTTTTTATTGGGAATAACGGCAACACCAGATCGTAATGACTTCCGAGATATTTATTCAATTTGTGATGGGAATGTTGCATACCGTATTGATTTTATGGAGGCGATTCAACGTGGGTGGTTATCTCCGTTTCATTATTATGGAGTACATGATGAGACTGATTATTCGCAAATACGTTGGATAGGTAATAAGTATGATCGTGAGGAACTTGCACAAGTTCAGTTAAGAGAGGAACTAGCCTTAAATATTCTAGAGGCTTGGAAGAAATATAAGAAAACGAGAACGATTGTCTTCTGTTCAAGTATTAGGCAAGCGGTCTTTTTGTCTACATATTTTAATGAGAATAGATATAACACAATCTCGCTTCATTCGGAAACAAAACATATTTCGAGAGAAGATGCAATTAAACAGTTGGATAGTAACGAATTAGATGCTATTTTCACAGTAGATTTATTTAATGAAGGTGTTGATATTCCATCTGTCGATACACTTTTATTTGTGCGTCCGACAGAATCATTAACGATTTTTACACAGCAAATTGGTCGTGGATTACGATTACATGAACAAAAAGAGTCTTGCATTGTAATCGATTTAATTGCAAATTACCGAAATGCAGACATAAAATTGCAAATGCTTCGAGTTGATGATGGAAAGGCGAAAGGGAACGGCAGACAAAACATATTGCCAGCTGGATGTACAGTAGAGTTTGAATTGGAAGCAAAGCAGTTATTAGATGAATTGATGAAAAAGAAAATGCCGAGAAAAGAAAAATTGCAGCATAGCTATCAAACTGTAAAAATGGATCTTGGACGTAGACCGACATATTTAGAATTACATAAGCTTGGTACAGAAGAAAGTAAAGAATATCGCCAAGAGTTTAAATCATATGTTGGCTTTTTGGCATGGAATGATGAACTAACAGAACAGGAAAAAGCAGTGTTTTTACATTATGAAGCGTGGTTACAAGAAGTTGAAAAGACAGGAATGGCAAAAAGTTATAAAATGCTGTTACTGTTAGCGATGTTACAACGCGGGAAAGAGAGATGGTACCATCCTATTTCACCAGGAGAAGTTGCACCATTCTTCCATCAGTTCTTAATGGAAAAAGAATACCGTAAGCGAATTGATTTTAGTGATAAGCAAGCGCAACGTATGTGGGAATATGATGAAGAAAAAGTTAGTAAACTAATCGCTACAATGCCAATGACAAAATGGAGTGGTAGTTCGAAAGGCTTACTATCATTTGATGAAAACTTATTTTCTCTAAATATGGATGTTAGAAAAGAAGATGAAGAAATTTTATTTGAATGGACGAAGGAGATATGTGAGTATCGTCTTCATACATATTTTGAAAGAAGGACAGCAACGCTGAAATAAGTGTTGCTGTTTTTTGAAGTTAAAATATGAGAATCCCCTTGCACCTCCCCCAACGTCACCCCCTAACCTAAAGAAGACAAAACAAAAAAGGGAGGACAAAACCAACCATGAAAAAACCCACAAACTCGAAGAAATCAATACAATCCGTAAAAAGAAAGCAACAGAACGAGGTGGCTTCCAAAACAGAACCTTCTTAATCGAAGTAACCGCCAACTAGCCCCTCCCATACCCCTTACAAGCCCCTACCAAGTAATAAATCACTAAGAAAAAACACAACAAAACAAAAACAACAACAAACACCGTAGTAGTAGTAGTCAAAAAAATTTTGAAATAACACGCCAAAAACCCGCCCCTCCTTCCTATATATAGTACAAAGAGGAATTTTTCATTTTTGAATGAGGACGGGAGGAACTTTGATGGCGGTGTATCGTAATGTGCAGGTGAATTTTTGGCAGGATGATTTTGTTTTGGATTTGACGCCGGAGGAGCGGTATTTTTATGTTTACTTATTAACTTGTTCGAAGACGACGCAGTGTGGGATTTTTCCTTTTCCGAAGCGGTTAGCTGAGATGGAGACTGGTTATAATCGGGAGACGGTTGATAAGCTCTTGCAGCGCTTTATTGATTATGGAAAGATTCTTTATGATGCGGAGACGAGGGAGTTATTTATTTTAAATTGGATTCGTTATAATCCTGTGACGAATACGAATGTGGAGAAGTGTGTGCTTCGTGAGCTTAAGGGTGTGAAGAATAAGGAGTTTGTACATATGTTTCTTCAGAAGTGCGCGGAGGAGGAGCTGAATGTTCCGATGCTTTTAGCACATTTCGGTATGCCTGGTGATCTGGCTGTGGATGATGTTGATCCAGTTTGCGAGGAAACAGTGGAAGAAGAGGTTATAGAGGAGGAAACGGGAAGTAAGGTGTTCACGTTTTATGAACAACATTTTGGTAGTTTGTCTCCTCATACGGTAGAGGAACTGAGTGCGTGGATGGTTGATTTGTCAGAGGAGCTTGTGCTGAAGGCTCTTCAAATTGCGTTTGAGAATAATAAGCGGACGGTTGCTTATGTGAAGGGGATTTTGAGGGGGTGGCACGGGAAAGGATTTACGAAAGTGTCTGAGGTTGAGGCGGATACGGTTCAGTTTAGGAAGAAAGAGTCGTCTGTTAGTACTGGGGAGACAGAGGATTTTTTGGCGAGGTGTGAGGAGTGGGAGAAGAATGCGCCGTCAGAGGAAGAGCTGCAGCGCTTTTTAGCGGAACGCGGGTGGCGTCCATGAGTATTCAAAATGTGGAGGCGGAAAAGACGGTGTTAGGTTCTCTTTTAATTGAAGGAGAGCTTATTAAGGAGTGCCGTTTGACGGAGCATTATTTTTCTATGCCAGTTCATAAGTCTATATTTCGGTTAATGCGGAAAATTGAAGATGAAGGGCAACCAATTGATCTTGTGACGCTTGTTTCTAAGATGAATCCAAATTTTTTGGAGAATATCGGGGGAATGGAGTATTTTATAGGGTTAATAGAGGGTGTGCCTACAACTAGCAACTTTTCATATTATGAGGGGCTTGTTCGAGGTGCTTGGAAAATGTATCAGGCTGGCGTTCTCGGGCACAAGATGGGAGAGCGTCTTATTGCGGAGAAGAATGAGAAAATTATCGGTGAGACGATTACGGAACTTTGTGAGTTAGAGGAAAAGGACTGTGTATGTGAGTTTGATTTGAAGGATGCGTTAGTTGATTTGTATGAAGAGCTTCATCAAGATACGAAAGAGAATACTGGTATTGAGACTGGTTATATATCGTTAAATAAAATGACGTGCGGATTGCAGGAAGGGGATTTTGTCGTTCTTGGTGCACGTCCTTCTATGGGAAAAACGGCGTTTGCGTTAAATATCGCATTGCATGCGGCGAAATCTGGAGCGGCAGTTGGATTGTTTTCATTAGAGATGAGTAGTAAGCAATTGTTAAAAAGGATGGCGTCATGCGTAGGTGAAGTATCAGGAGGTAGGCTGAAAAATCCGAAGCACCGTTTTGCGATGGAAGACTGGGAAAAGGTGAGTAAGGCGTTTGCGGAGATCGGGGAGTTACCACTTGAGATTTACGATAATGCAGGCGTTACGGTGCAAGATATTTGGATGCAAACTCGTAAGTTAAAGAGGAAGCACGGTGATAAAAAGCTTTTAGTCATTGTAGATTATTTGCAGCTTATTACGGGCGATCCGAAGCATAAGGGCAATCGATTTCAAGAGATTAGTGAGATTTCACGTAAGCTTAAGTTATTAGCGCGTGATTTAAAAGTATGTGTAGTAGCGTTGTCACAATTATCTCGTTCCGTAGAGTCACGTCAAGATAAGCGTCCGCTTTTATCTGATTTAAGAGAGACAGGACAAATTGAGCAAGATGCGGATGTCATTATGCTTATGTATCGTGAAGATTATTACGATAAGGAAACGAAGCAGAAAGAGATGACGGAGATTCATGTGGCGAAGCATCGGAATGGACCTGTGGGCAGTTTTAACCTAAGATTCTTGAAGGAGTTTGGGCGGTTTGTGGAGATTGGATGATAAAATAGAAGAAGGCATATAAAAAAGTAAAGGAGTGGTTACGGATGACAAAAGTGGGTCGTTTATATGAGCAAGAGAAGCAAGAAGAAATTGATAAAGCTCTTTCTGCAGCTGGAATGCTCTTTAAGGGAATGAGTATAGAGGAAGTGGCTAAGAAATTAGATGTAACAATTGAGAAGGTGAAAGAGTGGGAGAAGCGTTTATCTCATTAATCGCTGGGTTAATCGGAATATTCCGCAAAGGGAAAATGGCAGCGTCTGTATAAATTTATATAAAAATAGCCGACTATTTACTATATAATAGTCGGCTATTTTTGTACGGAGAAGTTGTTAGGTTTAATACGCAAATTTTTTGGGTTGCTCTTGAATATGCTTCTTATTTTTCCATAAAGAAGGATTTTCGCTCTGTAGTAATCCATTGATCCAAATCATCTTGGCTACGTCGGACAAGTCGATTCACTAACACATCATGCCACACATAATCCTCTAATAGGTATATATGAACAGGGTCATCTGTATAAAAAGCAACATTACGCTCCTCAAGTGATGGGCCGTAAATCATTTCTTTAGAATCTATCGATAAAATAAACCAATGTTCTGTAGACCGGGTTTCTGTATAAGGTGTTATACGGTGGGCTTCTAGATTTTTAATGGGATTTTCAACATGTAGGGTAATACCTTGTATTATGACTTTATCGGCTACCTCAGATAGGTCCTCTTTTAATACTTCGTACATCTCATCCCACATCGAAATGACAATACGTTTTTCTGCTTTTTTTATTAATGCCTGACAATAGCTAATTATTGTTTTATTGTCTTTTAAAGTAATCACTCGATTGTCCGTTTTTTCCTCGAAAGTTTCTAGTTTTTTTAATGAATCACTGATTACTTCATAAGTAGACTGCCATTCTGATTGCGCCTTTTGTAAAAAGATTTCAACAGGTAGAGGTGAATAGCGAGTGGTGTCATTTATTTCTTCCTTCATGACAATTCCTTTTTCTACAAGGTTACCCAAAATCTCGTAAATTCGTGCTCTTGGGATACCCGAATCCTTACTCACTTGGTAGGCTGTGACAGGCCCCTGTTTAACAAGAGATACATAAGATTTAGCTTCATATTCATTAAAACCAATTTTTTTAAGCTGTTGCACTATGTAGTCCACTTTTTTCGTCCTCCGATGTTTGCTTTTATATTTCAACGTTACAATAACTGTTTACATTTAGCAAATTATTAGTTACTATTCGGATAGTGACTAAAGGGGAGGTTGATAAAATGGATTTTTATTTAGACCCATCAGTATTAATTATTTTGATTGCTTTTGGATTTTTAGCCGCATTTATTGATTCAGTTGTAGGTGGTGGAGGACTCATTGCCTTACCCGCTTTATTATTTACAGGATTGAATCCAGCAAGTGCAGTAGCCACGAATAAACTAGCGTCGACAATGGGGTGTGCAACTAGTAATATTGTGTTTTATCGTTCTGGTAATCTTGATTTGAAATCGGCGTTTAAATTATTTCCACTCACTTTCATAGGTTCCATAATAGGGGCATGGATCGTTCATTTAATGAACCCAGAAGTACTGAAGCCATTGATGTTGATCATGCTTGGTGTGGTTGCTATTTATACGATTTTCAAAAAGGATTGGGGTAGTGTTTCCACTCATAAGAAATTGTCTGGTCGACACGTCATTATCTTTACTTTTTTTGTTTTTGCTATTGGTTTTTATGATGGATTTCTAGGTCCTGGCACAGGTTCGTTTTTAATGTTTTCTCTTTTATTTATTGGGTATGATTTTTTAAAAGCAGCAGGTAATGCGAAGCTTCTTAATTTAGGAAGTAATGTTGGTGCATTGTTGATGTTTATGTATGTAGGGCAAGTAAACTATGTGTATGGTTTTATAATGGGGATTGCTCAAATTGCTGGAGGGATTGTTGGCTCCAAATTTGCTATAAAAAAAGGAAGCGGGTATGTTCGTGCTCTTTTCATTACAGTAACTTGTTTATTGTTGGCGAAAAATCTGTATGACTATATTCAGTAAGTAATTTTGAACATTTTTTAGATGCTACCTTATTCGAAGATAGCATCTAAAAAAGTCTCATTTAAAAGAAAGTCTAAGTGAAGAGAATGAAAAAAATATAAACTCATATTTTTCTGGGGTATGTTTATTGATCATAGTGAAATGTTTACTCTATATTCCTCTTAAAACTAACCCGCAACAAACTCTTAAAATCCAACTCAGCAATCAACACACTTAACAGTATAAGCGTCGCCCCTAAGTATCCTTTCCCTGTGAGTGTTTCGCCTGTGAAGAAGAAGGCAAATCCTGCTGAAAAGACAGGTTCTAATGAAAAGATAAGACCTGTATGTGTGGGCGTAGTGTATTGCTGGGCGATAACTTGAACAATGAATGCGACTGCGGTGCAAAATATGCTTAAGGCTAAGATGATTAGCCATGAGTCGATAGTGCCAGGAAGTTTTGGGGTTTCCATCACTAATGAAAAAATAAGACTAAATAGGCCGACAAAACCGAGTTGTACTACCCCAAGTGCAATTGAATTCACATGTTTTGTTACGCTTCCAGTAATGATGACGTGAATCGCATAGAATAAGGCAGACAGTATGCAAAATATATCGCCGTTACCAATCTTGAATTCACTAGTTAATGTTAGTAATCCGATTCCTATTATCGTTAACACAATTCCTAATATAACTTTTTTCTCAGGAATGTGTTTTAAAAATATAGCTGATAATATCGGAATGAAAATGACTGTGAGACATAGTAAGAAACCGGCATTAGATACACTTGTATACTTTGTACCGAAAGTCGCGAAAATGTAGACGATAAATAAAACGGAAGCTAGTATAAAAGAATATTTTACAGTTTTAAGATCAATTTTGAATAAGTGTTTGTAAAATATTAAACCTGATAAAAGAAAGGCAATAATAAATCGTAATGCGATTAAATTATATTCTTCTATGCCATCAAGTCCAAGCTTTGTAAGTAGGATGGATGCACCCCAAAAAAATGTAACTAGTAGTAGCATTAAATCAGCTTTTAATTGAATTTTCATTTCTATTCCCTCGTTATGTATAATTTATGATCACATACCCCTATCCCCATTATTCATTTTAATATTAATTCTGAATATTTGGAACGAAAATTTATCGACTCTTTTTTCTCCATTCAATTATTGAAAGTTTGGATTTGAAGAAAATTGGTATGTGAGTTTCGAAAGTAAATAGAAATAATGAAAAAAGAACCCAATTTCTCTATTTGATATGGAGAAGTTGTTTTTTTCGTTTTGGAATAATTATGAGAAAATTTTTAGATATTTCTCATATATTCATCATGTTTCTTTCATGCTCTTCTCACGTCCAAGTTTTACACTCATATGTATCAAAGGTAAAGGGAGGTAATACATTTTTTACTTATCTCAAAACGAATGATAGATGGTGGTGAACAGATGAAAAAGAATAAACGTAAAAAATTGCGTTGGTTAAAATGGATTTTGATCCTTCCGTTACTTCTGACATTACTATTGTTTGGATTACATAGTATGAAGTTTGACAGGTGGAATCATGAGAAACATAAGCAAGCGGCGTATACTGTTTCTCACGATAAAGAAAGAGAAGCTTTCGTTACACAAAAAGAAAAGTTTAATAACTTTGAGCGAAATCAGCATCATGAAAAACACCATGAAAAAGAGTTTGAAGGCTTATTCTTTATACCATTCCTGTTAGCGTTTGGATTTGTTCTTTTCGGCTGGTTCATGATTCGTAAGTCTGAAGGGAATACGGTTAAAAAATGGACAGGCATATTGCTCCTAGTTATTGGTTTATTACCAGTCCTTCCGATGATTGCATTTGTTACAATGATTATTTGGGTATATAAAAAATTAAAAGAAAAAAGAATGGCAACGGATATAGATTTATACAGCGACTTTCAAGTACAAAAACAAGTAGATATTTTAGATCAATGGGAACGCAATATTCGTAAGGAGGAGAAGTAATAATGGGTATTTTAAAACGTATTAAAAATATTGTGGTAGCGGATGTGCATCAAACGTTAGATAAGGTAGAAAATCCTGTTAGCATGTTAAAGCAATATCTTCGTGAAACAGAACAGCAAATTACGAAGGCTGAAAAAGCACTTTCTCATCAATATTATTTAGAAAAGAAATATGAATCATTAATTTTAGAAACGGATGCTCTTATTGCGAAGAGAACTCGTCAAGCTGAGCTTGCAGTATCACGCGAAGAAGATCAAATGGCGCAGTTAGCCCTGCAAGAAAAGATTGTAAATGAGAAAAAAGCGGAGCTATATCGCCAGCAGTACGAAATAACAAAAGAGCAAACAGCGACGATTTATGAACAAATTGACAAATTGCAAAAGAAATATGGAGAGTTGCAATATAAAGAACTAGTTCTTGTTTCGCGATTAAATGCGGCGCAAGCGATAAAAGAAAGTAACAGAGCGATTGATTCGTTCCATACAGAAAGTACAGCGAAAGGCTTTGCACGCATTGAATCGTATGTGCAAAAACTAGAAGCAGAAACGGCTGCTAGTAACTATTTTTACAATTTGAAGTCCCCTAATCAACAAGAAGTGTTAGATCAAAATTTGCAAGAAGAAGTACAGCGGGAGTTAGAGCAGTTGAAAGAGAATAAATAGTATATAAAAGCCCATTTTAGAAGGGCTTTTTTCTATGTAAAATTCCATTTGTTTTGTTTACATAATATCTTTACAATCATTTGATAAAATATATTTAACTGCATATTGTGAGGGTGGGTAGTTATCCCTTCTTTCTATTCGGAAGGAAAGGAGGTGATAATATGGAGTTTTTGTTTGACCTTGTAAAAGAGTTTGTAAAAGCGACTGTACGCGAAGTTTCAGCGTATTTTTTGCGGAAGCAGTTCCTGGATAAGGACAACAAAAAACCCACTCCGCGCCGTCACAAGCAAAAGGGTGGGTTCCGCAAAAAGAAATAACTTATAATAACCACCACCCTAGGCGGTAGCAGTTAGGGAAGAGATGTTAGCGCATCTCTTCTTTTATTATACGCAATTTCATTCGATGTCACACTTATATAGTATTCTACGGAAAATATATCATATTCCTATTTTGTGGTCAATTTGATTACATGAGCGAAAATTGTAATACTATTCCTTTTCAAACTGAAAAATATCCCGATTAATGAGTTGATGGAAATGCCTATCCATTTCTGCTACAGAAACTGTTCTTCCGTTTTGAAACCACCACGCACTTAATGATGTGATTACTCCTGAATAAAATTCAATGATTAAATCATTTGGCATCGTATGATTTTTACAAAGTTGATTTAATGCTTCAGTTTCCTGTTTTCTTGTTTCATGACTTAAATAATGTATACGGCTAATAAATTGCTCATCAGACATTTGCGCCTCTAATATTTTACCGATTTCTTCATGGTGAAGGAATTGTTCCATCACTTGAAATGGTTTACTTAATCGATCTAAAAGCGGTATTTCAGCAATCATCTCCCCATAGCGTTTAAAACCAAACGCTAATAAAGCATCTTTATCTTCAAAATGTTTATAAAAGGTTGTTCGATGTACCATCGCGCGATCACATATTTGGTTAATCGTGATGGAACTATATTTCTGTTTTGATTGCGTCATTAATTCAAATAAGGAATCCCATAGTAATTTATGTGTACGTCTAATACGTAAATCAAGTTGTTTTTCATTATCGTTCATCTACAATTCTCCTTTTTTGTAGATTAAATATACAATGGCTGAAAATTGATTCTCCCTTTTTAATCTACATATGTATATTATATTACATGTGTTCAGGCTTCTATAAAGCTTTTGGAGAAAAAACAGGAGGAGAATCAATACATGAATATAACAACTAAGAGCCCTGCAAGTGGCAAAGTTGATACTTCTAATATGAAACATACCCCCATTTTGATTGCATTACTTTTAGGGGCAATGGTTGCGTTATTAAATGAAACGTTACTTGGTAATGCGTTAACAGTATTAATGAAAGAATTTGACGTAACAGCTTCAACAATCCAATGGCTTTCTACAGCATACATGTTAGTAGTGGGTGTTTTAGTACCGATTACAGCGTTACTTCAGCAATGGCTCACAACGAGACAAATGTTCTTAATCGCTATGGTAACGTTTTTAGTCGGTACATTAATTGCGGGATTTGCACCGACATTTTCCGTTTTGTTAGTCGGCCGTATCGTCCAAGCTGTAGCGACGGGGTTAATTTCACCGTTATTAATGAATACGATTTTAATTATTTGTCCACCTGAAAAACGTGGTGCCACAATGGGATTAATCGCACTTGTGATGATGTCAGCTCCAGCAATTGGTCCTACATTATCTGGAGTAATCGTTGATTCACTAAATTGGCGCTGGTTATTTTACATTGTCGTTCCTATCGTGATCATTTCCATTGTAATTGGGATGAAGTACATTCAAAATGTTACAGAGTTAACAAGGCCAAAAGTAGATTATCCATCAATTCTTTTATCGACATTAGGATTTGGCGGGATTGTGTATAGCTTTAGTGCATCAGGTGATTTAGGGTGGCCCGATCCGAAAGTGTATGGTGCTTTAATTGTTGGGCTTATATCACTATGTATTTTTGTCGTTCGACAATTAAAAATTGAGAATCCAATTTTAGAATTACGTGCATTTAAGGTTCCGATGTTTACAATATCAGTTGGATTAATCGTCATTGTTATGATGTCGTTATTTTCAACGATGACTTTATTACCGATGTTCTTGCAAACAGTTTTACTCGTTACAGCCTTTAAATCAGGACTAATAATGCTTCCAGGAAGTATTATTAGCGCTATAATGGGACCAATCGCAGGTAAACTATTTGATAAATTTAGCCCGAAAGTTGTTATCGTTCCCGGTATTGTGTTAGTAGGTATTGCAATGTTCTTATTTAAAGGCATTACTCCTGATACATCAATGCTACAAATTATTATTATGCATAGCGTATTAATGGTCGGACTCATGTTTGTAATAACAGCACAAACATACGGTTTAAATCAATTAACACCAGATCTATATCCGCACGGTACAGCACTGTTTAATACGTTACAGCAAGTAGCTGGCGCAATTGGTACGGCTATATTTATTTCGAAAATGTCTTCAGGAACAACTAAGTATATGGAAAGCTCCGCAAATCCAATGGATCCAGTAGAGAAGTTAAACGGTTTAACATCCGGCTTCCAAGGTGCATTTACACTAGGGTTAATCTTTATCGTTATTGCTTTTATCGTATCGTTGTTCTTAAAAGAAGAGAAAAAGGGAGTAAAGGCAACGCAGGTTTTACAGAACGAGAATTAAGGTTCATATAAAAAAGACATCTTGATCTCGTAAAGATGTCTTTTTACATTTCTTTCGTAATATCATACTGCAACAACTGCCGCTGATCATAAAATTTCTCAAAAACGATGCCCATTACGTAGAAGAACAACAGACCGAAGCAAATGTGAACGAGTGTAAAGGTAGCCCCAAATGAAGAAAATTCATACACCATAATTGGTAATTTCGCAGTTGTCCAAACACCTAAGAAAAATACGATGTACCTAATACTTGCGCCTTTTTTTAATAGTAGTGCTACAATTGGAAAGGCAACATAGAGGGGACCAGCTGCAATTCCGCCTAATAATAGGGAGAATAATATTCCATATATGCCGGACTTTTCTCCCATATATTTCATTAGTGTTTCTTTCTTCACCCACTGATCAAGTAACCCTACAAAAATTAGGACAGGGGGGAGTAGAAACAACATATCCAAAATGCTATTCCCCGTTAATTGTAATGCGCTCCATCCTAAAGATTGGTTTATAAAAGTTAGTATGATAAGTCCAATCAGCAAAATGAAAAAGAAGCGATATCTTTTTAGTTCATTCATACCATCACCACCCAAATGATATATGAGAATAGGAGTGACATGAGTAATGCAGATGCATTACGAGCGTAAGCAAAGCTTCGTCCGAATATCTTTTGTTCCATCGGTAAGGTTGTAATTCCTACTGACATGAGTGTAGACATAAGTGCCGCAACTTGAGGAAGGCCTGCGCCGTGCTGGACTAACGTATTACCAAGTGGGAACACGACAAAGCTTGGAATGAGTGCCACAGAGCCGAGTATTGCTGAATAAATAATACCCATGAATCCAGACTGTTCTCCAATGATGGAAGAGATGAAGGACGGTGTTAAGATAGAAAGTGATAGTCCAACGAAAAGCATAATGGAGAGCATGGCAGGGAGGAGGTTTCGAAATATTTTCCATGATTTTAATAGGGCAGCTTTCGTTTTATTCCGATCCTTCATAAAAGAAATCCCCGTAAGAACAATGGCCAAAGTGTAAAGGATAGCGCCATTAATCATGATAAGATTCCTTTAAGTCTTTATATTTGCCCAGGAAAAATGATAAGTTTTTCATTTTTTCCTCAATATCCATTTGAAAATCTGCTAATTGTTCTTTTCCGGCAGGGGTAATTTTGTACATTTTTCTCGGTTTGTCTTGATGAGCTGTACTTACATAAGATTCAATAGCACCTTCGTTTTCTAATTTCTTCAGCGTGCGGTACAGGATGGCACTATCGATTGGATTGACCGGAAGTTCTTCCACGCATTTCTGAAGTAGCTGTCCGCCATAGTTATCACCTTCTGCTAAAAATAACAAAAGAAATGCACCTGTATGTCTTCCTGTATGTTTCATGAATATACCTCCTAGAGTGAATTGGAATATATACTGTTAATGACAGTATACTGTTGTTAACAGTATATGGTGCATGAAGTGCTATGTCAATTTTAAAATGTTGATTAGTGCAAAGAATAATCCCTGTTCTAATCTTTCTAAATAAAAAAATAAAAGCCTACTGTTTTCTTGTGACAGTGGCTTTCATAGTTGGTAAACTACTATATTACGCTTAGGGAATCTCGCACTTTGATAGTAACACATATAGGTTAGCCCTATATTGAGAAATAAAAAAAGACACTCTCAAGAGTGCCTCTTATTAGCAGCCTAATCCGCCGCCCCAACAGCTAGCTCCAACGATGATTAATAAAATAAAGAGCACAACAAGTAAGGCGAATCCACCGCCAAAACCACAGCCTCCGCCACAACTACCACCATAGCCTCCACCACAACTACCACCATAGCCCATATTAACTCCTCCTTCCATAAAGTCCATATATTAATGGATTTATTTCACTTTATGTTTTTACGGATAAACTTGAGCAGGTCCTTTTGAAAAAATAAAAGCACTCGGTATTTTAAGAGAGGTGACGAACTTATTTTTGTCACGAGTATTACGCTTATTACATATGGTATTTTATTCTGTGCATTTGGGGAAAGGAGATCGTTATGGCTAATTCTGAGATGATATTACGTTTACTTACGGATTTAAAGATTGAACAGCAAGCTTTAAGAGAACAGCTGGAGAAAATGCAAACAGCATTGACTATTCTTGAAGAAAAACCAACTACTCTTGAAGAAAAACCAGTTGCTCTTGAAGAAAAACCAGCTGCTCCAAAGAAAAGAGCTACTTCTGGACGCCCAACATCTTTTCGTGATTGGAGAGCATCAACTCAAAGGGATTAAGGAATCCTGTTATAGTAAGTTATACAAAATCACAAATGAAAAAGTACAGTTTACTGTAGTTAATACAGAGGCTGTACTTTTTGTTATGTTAGTATAAGTTGTGATAGGCGGTTTATATATTTTGTAGAAAAACAACTTTTATATTTTCTTTGACTATTCCACTTTTAACTCGATACCTTTATCCAACATATCGCCACTCACTTTTAAAGTTAATCCTTGCGTATTTTTCGGTACATCGAATACAATGTTCCCTTCCGAATTTTCATGAGGATTAAGAACACCAAATTTTAATGTAGCGGTATTGGCAGCTTTAAGTGTTAATTGAAATTCATTAGAAATGTGATATTCTCTTCCGATTCCGTCAATTAATTTAAAGTTGTTGCTATTTAGTGTAATGGGTTCCTCTTTATCATTATGCACTCTGACGTCTAATACTTTAAATACACCTTGTGCTTTAACTTCTCCATTACCTATAACATCTAATGAATCGACAGGGCCTATAGATATGTATACATCAGAAAAATCTCCATGGGTGGGAAGTTCTTTTTGAGGATCCTTGTTGCTAAGTTCATCATTCTTTGTTTCTTTAGAAGTCTCCTGTTCGTTTTTCGTGTTACTGCTAGATGTATCATGTGAACTGCAAGCTGATAATCCAAATAAGAATGTGCTACATAATAATGATGTTAATAACTTTTTGTTCATAGTTTGTTCCTCCAAAATAGAAGTACTTTCATGGGCGCCATGATGATTTAGTAAATCTATATTTTTCTTTATGTGTATTAAATGTTACATCTTATTATATTGACTTTGGGATAAAAAGGAAACTTGATGCAAATAAAAAAGACACTTTGAAGTGTCTTTTTTATTTGAGTTATGCGCATTGCTTAACAAGACGTTAGTTCCTCAGTCTGACGATGAGTAACTATGTAGGTTGATTTCATTATAGCATTTTAACCAATAATGGGTCTATATGGAATTTGTTTGATGATTATGTTTTTTACGCAATAATTGAGCAGGTCCTTTTGAAAATAAAGAAAAGACACCCTAAGGTGCCTTCCTCCGACTTGAACCATCTTAATTTTAATAATATTGGACTCCCGTCCGAATATTATTTTACCATGTTAAGTTGTTTTTGGAAATATGCCATATCGATAATTACAATACACGTTTTAGTTTTTGAATTATTTATCTTTCTAAAAGTTGAAATTAATAAGAACCCCATAAATGATAAACCATTCCACTAACAAAAAACACTAATCCTAAAAACAAAACAATTAAAGCAAGTACTCCATTTTGATTATGTTCCATAAAACTAGCTCCTTTTAGATTTATTTTTATCCCGCTATTTGCGGGCAGTAAGACTCCCACCTCAAAATTTGGCTGGAGCAAAGAAGTTAGGTGGGAGCCCTGCTGCCCGTAAACGCCCGATTGGTGAGGGCTAATAATCAGTGGGGGATGAACAAAACCCCCACTGATTAAAGTTTCACTTTATATACAAAAAAGCCTTTAGTCGTAATTATGGCTAAAGGCTTTGAGCATTATACTTTTTAGTTTATAAAATCTTATAAGAAGAATAACCTGTATTTTATATAGAGAAAAATTTATGATTTTTTATGGATAGAATTCAAATTTGGAACTGAAAATGTACTAGCTTGATAATGAAGCCTGGCTATTAGAATTGAAAAATTTTAGTTTTACTATAATTAATAGAAATGAAAGTAGTGTGAATATAAATCCGCTCCAAATAAGCTGGTGAATACCTAGGTTTGAAATGAACCAGCCTCCAATAGTTGTTCCTAGAGTAATTCCGAGATTTGAGAACGAAACGAATAGACTATTACCAAATTCAGGTGCTTCTTTTGCTTCGCTTATTAACCATGTTTGACCAACAATTAATCCACCAGCATGTACGATTCCCCAAATGAATACTATAAAAATCATTGGAACAAGGTAGGAACCTAAATAATAAACTAATATGTAAACAACAGAATATAGAATAGGGAATGATATTACGGTGTTTATTATGCTTTTTTGCAGGAGACTACCAAATAAATGATTACCTAAAATCATAACTATACCAAATATGAATAGCATGATACTGATGAGAGATCCATTCATGGAAGTTACTTTTGCAAGGTACTCGGCGAAGTAGCTGTATACGGAAAACATGGCTGCAAAAAGGAATGTGACGGTTAAAATATTTAACCATAATCCTGGTTTGCCGAGTATACGAATTTGTTTGCCGAAAGACATTTTTTCTTTAACAGGCATAGAAGGAAGTAGGATTAGTATTCCAATGAATGCAAGAGTGTTAACAAGCGCTCCAAATAAGAAAGCAATTTCGAGTGAAAATTGGTCTGCAAGGTAAGAGGTTAGTGGTACACCTAAAGCAAAGCCAACAGTAATTCCCATAAAAACTTTTGTAACTGCTTGACCGCTCTTTTCTGGAGGGACAAGTTTAGCAGCTGTTACAAGAGCGATTGAAAAGAAGAGTGGATGAAGCGCTGCCGGTAAAATACGAAAAATAAGCATGATTTCAAATTGTGTTGTATAAGCGTAGATTATGTTTGAAATAACAAATATGAAAATTGCTGTTAATAAAATTATTTTGCGATTAATACTAGAGACGAGCAGAATTAAAAACGGACCAGAAATAGCAACAACTAGTGCAAATATACTCACTAAAAATCCAGCTTGTGTAGTTGGAATTCCGAATTTTTGAGTGATTTGTGGTAATACGCCGACAATACCCATCTCGGTAGTAATAATTCCGAACACACCTATTGCGAGTGTCAGAATAAGTAAAGGATTTACTTTTTTCATTTATAAAACTCTCCATTCATATCAGTATTTTGAAAGTTAATTCATTAACAAAGAAGCATTATTACAAGCATGATTGGATGCCAATATTATCAGGATTATGTAATTCGAAACACAATAACAGATATCTAAATAACTAGATATGATATATTAAAAAATTTTCTCCTTTCTATGTTTCTTGCTTTTATAGGTAGTGCAATTTATAAAAAAGTAATTGGATACCTGTAAAAAAGCAGAATGTGTGAAAGCTAATAATTAATTGATATGCAGATTGATTATTAGCTTTCATTTTATAATTCGTTTTGGACGTATTCAGAAAACTCTCGTATTGTTTTTTCATTTCGACGATAGTATGTCCATTTTCCAATTCGGTCAGATTCTAGTAAGCCTGCTTTTTTCATAGTTAATAAATAACTAGAAATAACCGATTGGGCTAAGCCAGTTTTAAGCTGGATATCTCCTACACATACTCCAACTTGAAAGTTAAGGCCTTGTTCTAGATAAGGCTTTTCATCGAAATGGTTTTCTGGATTTTTCAACCATGATAAAATTTGACATCTTGTTTCATTTGACAATGCTTTATAAATTAATAAAGGTTCCATAAGGATATTATATCTACTTTTATAGATTTGTAAATGGGTTTTGGTGATTTTGAGGGGAGAAGGTATACGTGATCTCGGTGAATAGGAAGGAGGTGCTCTGGATCTGTACTCTTTGTAAAGGACATTCTAAAAAAGTTAGGCAACATAAAGAAGATGATTTCTGTATGCAAACAGGAGTCATCTTCTTTAAATTCCATTGATAGCAAGAATGATTATAGTACGTCATATATGGGGTAGCGTCAGGAAAATGCGCATTTACAACGATAAGCATTTTGATACAAGTCTTATGAAACATTATGAAGTCTAATTTAAAGGTGATTTGATTATGTACCAATAGGCTTTACTCTATTTAGATTGTGAAGTTACCTACTTAAACTAACGGGGCAGGTTAGTTTAAGTAGGTAATATTTGGATTGGGATAGATATAAGTAGAAAAATTAATAACAAGGGGTGATTTTTTGGAGAAAAATATGGGGGATGTAGATTTTTTTAAACAAGTAGTAAAAAGACTTTGCAACTAATAAAATAATAAGGTTTACTTCAGTAAAATAAGGTATAGTATATTTGTTGAATAGATTCTCTTTAAAGACAAGAAAAGTAGGTGAACAAAGTGGGAAAATATCAATTGGATTACAAAGGTCAGGCAGCTGTGGCAAAGTTTCATGAAAAACAGACGCCTGCCAAATTTGATAAAAAGCAGCAACTTGAAAAATTGCGTGCGGAGTATTTGAAAAAGAAGCAAAAACAAACAGATAAATAATATGTTACGTTTTTCCCGATTTTCTGTATATGGTGCAAACACAAGAAAATAGGTAAGTTATTCATCGTTCAAATATATACAGGCTATTTTTTCAAACCTCTTACTTATGCAACTAACGCATGCGTTAGTTCATTAAGAATAACTAAAGAAGTCGATTCCTTGAGATGGAAATCGGCTTTTTTAATAAGTGACATTTCCTTAGCGTCAGGAAAATACGGATTTACAACGTTAAGGAGTTTACGATATTAAAAAGCCCAATTTCTCGGTATTAAGAAATTGGACTTTTTTCGTTTTATCCTATCTATTTAAATCACCCTATTATGATGGGTGTTTTACTTATATAAGTTTTGAATCTAAGGAATTAAAGTTAGTTGAGCAACTTTGTGTAGCGGAAGGGTTATTTGTATTTCACACTAAAGACCGAAAGTGATAAAGTGTTGTGTAAATAACTGATTTGGATGACTTGAATGTATAAACCCAAAAACTTTCCTTTATGGAGAGCTTTTTATTATAAGAAAAGACACTCATATAAGAGTGTCTTTTCCAATAGTTTTTTAGCAGAAGCAAGAAGCTCCAACAATGATCAATAAAATAAACAATACAACTAGTAAAGCAAAGCCGCCGCCACAACTACTACAACTACCACCAAATCCCATAATAGTTCCTCCTTTAATAAGAGGGGAAAACAAGGGTACACTCATGTATTTTAACGGATTCAACTTACTTTATGCTTTTTACGCAATAATGGAGCAGGTCCTTTTGAAAATAAAGAAAAGACACCCTAAGGTGCCTTCCTCCGACTGGATAACCACATTTCATGTATTGGATTGTGGGAACTGGTGGATAAATTGCAAATTTGTTACCAACTACTCACTCCAACATCCGCCTTCAACCACTTCACCCAATCAGAATCCTCTACCTTAAGCAAACTGAGCGAAACACCTTTCATATCTAAAGAAGTGAGAAGGGTACCAACTTTTACGAACTTCGCATGTAAGCCTTCCAGCTCAAATAAACGGCGAATGTCGTTTGCGAAAATGTATTGTTCCATTAATGGTGTCGCACCGAGTCCGTTAATGAGGATGGCGAAGTTGTCTCCTTTTCTCCAGCGATAAATGCTTTTTAGTTTGTTCATGAGTTCGATCGCTAATATTTCAGAAGAGGATAGCGCTTCTTTACGGTAACCTTTTTCGCCGTGGATGCCGACTCCGTAAAAGACTTCATCGTCGTTTAATGAAAATGAAGCTTTTCCCTGTACTGGATCATTTGCAGGTGAAAGGGCGACTCCTAATGTATGTAAGTTTTCGGTGACAGAACGGCCGAGTGTTGTTAGTGCTTCTAAAGAATAGCCTTCAAGAGCGGCCGCACCTAATATTTTTTGAACGAAAACAGTGCCAGCTACGCCGCGTCTTCTTTTATTAAAAGAAGCATCATCTTCAATTGAAACGTCGTCATTTACGATGATGTGGTCAATTTGTCTTCCTTCTTCTCTTGCGACTTGTTCTGCAGCTAGAAAGTTTTCTACGTCATCTTTAAAGTTTTTAATGATGAATAAAATACTTTTATCTTTTGGCATTAAGCGAGTTACCGCCACAATTTGCTCCACTGTAGGCGGGGTGAAAATACTTCCGTTTACTGCTGCCGTAAGCATTCCTTTTCCTACATAACCAATATCGGCAGGTTCATGTCCGCTACCACCGCCGCTTATAATGACAACGTTTTGCTTCATTTTTTCGATATCTTTTACATAAATGATGTTATGTGTTTCGTCGTAATTTACTTTGTCGTTATGTTCAAAATAAAAGCCATGCAGCATATCTTGAACAATATTTTCTACATCATTCATAATCTTTTTCATTGCTTTGGCCACCTTATGATTTGTTTGCTGATTGTTCGAGTAAAAGTAGTAATTGATTATTTATCATATTTTTCATGAGAGAAGACATGATGGACGGATTTACTTCGCACTTGCTTTCAATCCAATCTTTTATCGTTCCAACGAAGCCGTGACTATAAAAGGAGGCAATCGTATTTTTTGTTTCAATAGAAAGAGTTAATCTACAGCTCATAGATAGTTCATCAATAATCTTCATATATAAGTTTTTCGTATGCTCAAATAAATAGTGATTAAACGAGTTTTGCTCAATGACTTTAAAAGCATTTCGGTAAAATTTTTGATTTTCATAAAAGTAATCGAATAATAAATCAAAAATATTTTCCCATGTTTCATAGTCGAGAAAGTCGATAATGTTTTCCTTCGTTTCTTCTCTATAAATCCAGCTCAATAGTTCGAATTTATCTTTAAAATGATAATAAAAAGTTTGCCTACGCATTTGACAGTTTATCATAATATCGCTCACTGATATTTTATGAAACGACTCTGTTTCCATTAAATGTTTCAACGAGTTCGCGATTATCTTTTTAGAAATTATAGAAGAGGTCATCAGAATCATCCCTAGAATATTAGTAATATACAAATCCTATCTACAAATGAAAGAAGTGTCTTTAGACAGATTGTCCATTTTGTCCGTTTACTATAAAACGCTTTCATTTTAACATGAGTAGTAAGAAGAAGATTTCAAATATATCACAATATATTAAAGGAATTGAGGGAGAATCACAATGAAAAAGATTATAAACAAACCAGAAACATTAGTAATGGAAATGTGTAACGGAATGGTTATGGCTCATCCAGAGCTTGAGCTTTTGAAAAAATATAAAGTTATTAAGAAGAAAGAAATGAACGAAAATAAAGTAACGTTAATTAGTGGCGGAGGTAGTGGTCATGAGCCAGCGCATGCAGGACTAGTCGGAAAAGGAATGTTAGATGCGGCAGTGTGCGGAGATGTGTTTGCTTCTCCCACGCAAATTCAGGTATATCAAGCGATTAAAGAGACAGCTAGTAAAAAGGGTACGTTATTAATTATTAAAAATTACAGCGGCGATATTATGAATTTCAAAAACGGTGCGCATTTAGCGACTGAAGATGGCATTGAAGTAGACTACGTAAAAGTGGACGATGATATTGCGGTAGAAGATAGTTTGTACACAGTAGGGCGCCGCGGTGTTGCGGGAGTTATTTTAGTTCATAAAATTGCCGGCGCAGCAGCGGAAGCAGGTATGGATTTAGGAGCGGTGAAAGCTATCGCTGAAAAAGCAGCGGCTAACGTGCGCACAATTGGTTTAGCGTTAACTTCTTGTACAGTACCAGCGAGTGGTTCACCTACTTTTACACTTGCGGAAGATGAAATGGAATACGGCGTTGGTATTCACGGTGAACCAGGAATTAAGCGTGAAAAAACGATGTCAGCTGATGAATTAGCTAACCGTATGACAAATGATTTAATAAAAGATTTAGGAGTAAAAGATGGCGAAGAAATTGCGGTTCTAGTAAACGGTTTTGGCGGAACACCACTGCAAGAACTTTACCTATTTAACAACGCAGTTACGAGAGAATTAGCTGCTAGAAACATTAAAATTAATAGAGTATTCGTCGGTAATTATATGACGAGTATCGATATGGCTGGGATGTCTTTAACAGTGATGAAGTTAGATGACGAGCTAAAAACGTTATTATCGAAAGAGTGTAATACACCTGCGTTTAAAGTAGACGGACCAGTTGAAAGTGTAGAGTACGTGAATGTGCTTGAAGATGTAGAAGAGAAGGAAGTTTCATTTGAACTAGAAACAGCGGAAGAGCACGCTGTTATGAAAGATAATGTCATTACATTAAATAACATGATCTATCTCGTTGATAAAATGAGCGACATTATTATTAAAAATGAAGTACCGTTCTGTGAGTTAGATACACATGCAGGTGACGGCGACTTCGGAATGAGTGTAGCAAAAGGATTTAAGCAATTAAAACGTGAATGGCATTCTATTGTAGAACAAGAAAATGTAACGATCGGATCGTTCCTTGATAGTTGTTCTATGATTATTATGGAACATTGCGGCGGCGCTTCAGGTCCAATTTGGGGCGGTGCGTTCCGTGCAGCTAGTAAAGTAGCAGACGAAAAACGTGAGTTAACAGCCAACGAGTTCGCTGAAATGTTACAAGCAGCACTTCACGGCATACAATCTATCGGTGAAAGATCGTTCGGTAGAGGAGCGGTAGTTGGTGATAAAACGCTTGTTGATGCACTTGCTCCATGTGTAGACTCATGGATTGATAGTGCTTCAAATGGTACAGACATGAAAACTGCCTTTGAAAAAGGAGCAGAAGCAGCGGTTAAAGGGGCAGAGTATACGAAAGAAATCGTAGCTCGCATGGGCCGCGCTGGTACAGTTGGCGAAAGAAGCTTAGGATATCCAGATGCAGGTGCGCATGCACTTGGGGTTATCTTTACGGAGATTGCGGGTAGTTTGAAATAAAGTGATACTAGTTTCATAGAATCCTCTCCGTAGTAAGTTTCTTACTGTGGGGAGGATTTTTTCTATATAGTTGACGGTATAGAAAACTTCTTCAGGTACCTTTATGGGAGCGTTGTTATGTATGCTCTTTATACAAATATATGTATCTTTATAGCCACTAAGGATTTTAAAAGAAGATAAACAAAGTGAGTTCAAATAATATAGTAAAGGTGTAATATTGTCTGTTGGAAGCAGCTTTTAATGAGTAGTCTATAAATAGGTATAAAGTTCCCTCTTATGACAGACCTTGTTATCGGTGTTTGTAGAGGTAGATAAATTAAAGCTGAAGTGTGAACAAATTACGAATTTTTTATTTTGGAATCCGGTCACTCGAATTTTCTGTAAATTGTTGAGAAAGTTTAAATTTCTAATGGTCTCGAACGAAAAGATGGAATTTTCTGTTATTATGATATTAGAAGATAGTAAGAGGAAGACTAGGAGGGATTTCATGATTGCGGCTAATGCACAAGAGAAAATAATACAGCTGTTAAATGAGTGGTATTTAGAGATAAGGTCCAGACGTATAAAGGAAGCCGAACGTTTGAAAGAAAAAATAGACGTAGAGATACATAAACTTAAAAGAGAAGCAGAAGAAAACTTTCAAAAGGAGAATATATCATTATATTATTCGCTTTTAAAGTTTAGATATAACTACTTGATAGATAACCTGGGTTTAGATAAAGATAGTTTTAATGAAATAGATTCATTCGAAAAACCGACAGATAACTTTTTAGCGTACTATTATAATTTTTTTAAAGGTATGCATGCAAATGAGCTAGGGAACTATCACTTAGCAAAGGAACATTATGATCGAGCAGAGGTGTTTTTGAAATATGCTCCTGATTCACTAGAACAGGCTGAGTTTTATTATAAGTCAGCAACTTTCTACTATGATATACAGGAAGGTTTAAAATCCATTAACTATGCAAAAAAAGCGAAAGAAATGTTTGCTGAACAACCAGGATATGAAATTAATATTGCTTTCTGTGAAAATATTTTAGGACTAGCATGTATTTATTTAAGAGAATGGGAATTAGCTGAAGAACACTTCATGGCAGCGTTAGATCAATTTCAAAAAAATGGAGAAGAAAAATTTATTCTAATGGTCCGACATAATCTGGGATGGATGTATTCAAGTCAGAACATGTCGACTTTGGCTATTCGTTATCTTTCTGAAGTCGTGGAAAAGAATCCAAATCACTATAAAGCTATTTTTGCTAAGGCACTAGAACACTATAAGTTAGAAGAAGTTGAGATAGCTGGTGAACTTATTGAGAAAGGTTTAAGTATTAGTAATGAGATTAATCAACTAGAGTTCCAACACCGGTTCAAGGTTTTAAAGGAACAGAACGACAATTCTTCCGCTCAAAAACTTGAAATAGTAATTTTAGAAGGGGTTCAATACTTTGAGAGAGAAGAGTTATATGAGTATATGCAGGAACATTATGAAACGCTGGGAATTAAGTTTTTTGAAGAAGAAAAGCACACGGAAGCTAGTAAGTATTTCTATTTAAGTGCACAAGCACGTAAAAAAGCGATAGATAAGGGGGCGTTAAAATGAAAAAATTATTACTAACGATTATGGGGATTGCTACGGTATTTACGTTTTCATTAGGTTTATTAAGTAAAGATAGTTCAGAAAAAGGTAAACAGCATCCAAATGTTATTCAAAGTATGTCAGTAGGGGATTACGGTGGTTAATAATTAATGAAAAGAGCGCTATTCTCATTAGGATAGCGCTCTTTTCATTAATTGGAGGATTGTTTATGTGAATAACTTCAGAGCGTTTTGAAAATGAAGATTATGAATATTATGAATGTGGAAAAGCTATTGAAAGTGAAGAAGTTAATAGAGAAACTTGGAAATGTAATATTTTTAATAGGAAAGTAGTAATTGATATAGGTGAAAAAAGTGGGAAGGTATGATTATGTCTTTAATCAATATGATAAAGTGTCTTGTGAGGTGAAAGGAATTCCTTACTATAACGGAAAGCTCTATTGCATCAATGTTGCTGATCATGGGGGAGTAATGGTCGAAACGGAGGAACTTGTGAATTGCATGCTGAGGAATTTAAAAATTGTAGTGAAAAAATATAACAAGAAGAGGTTATAGTATTAGTTTGCTGTAACCTCTTTTTATTTTTCTAACCTACGTATTTCACCCTAAAAATATTTCTCAACATTTTATTTGTTGAAAAAGATTGAATATTCTCTATAAAGAGAATATTATGTTTCTATCGGCAAAAAAAACGATAATTCGCAGACACTGGGGAGGAAATGCATTGAAAAAGAATAAGAAGTTAAAACCATTATCAGTTTTAGCAACAGCGGCAGTACTAAGTAGTAGTTTTGCTTTTGGAAGTCATGCAGCTTATGCTGATGCGCCATCATCTCTACCAATAGATGAGCATTTAATACCGGAGGAGCGTTTAGCGGAAGCGCTAAAACAACGAGGCGTAATTGATCAATCTGCATCACAAGCTGAGACGTCAAAGGCTGTCGAAAAATATGTTGAGAAAAAGAAAGGGGAAAACCCTGGGAAAGAAATCTTGACAGGAGATAGTCTCACGCAAGAAGCTTCTGATTTTATGAAAAAAGTAAAAGATGCAAAAATGAAGGAAAATGAACAGGCGCAGCAGCCCGCAGTAGGACCAGTAGCTGGACAAGGTGCTGGATTGAATTCTAGTAAATTAAATGGAAAAGTACCTACTGCACCAGCGAAGCAAGAAGAGTACAACGGAGCTGTTCGAAAAGATAAAGTGCTTGTTTTACTCGTAGAATTTAGTGATTTTAAGCATAACAATATTGATCAAGAGCCAGGATACATGTATTCTAAGGACTTTAATCGTGAACATTATCAAAAAATGTTATTTGGTGATGAACCATTTACGTTATTTGATGGATCGAAGATTAATACATTTAAACAATATTATGAAGAACAATCTGGCGGGAGCTACACAGTTGATGGAACTGTAACGGAATGGCTTACTGTTCCAGGGAAAGCTTCAGATTATGGTGCGGATGCGGGCACTGGTCATGATAACAAAGGTCCTTTAGGGCCACGTGATCTTGTGAAAGAAGCATTAAAAGCAGCGGTAGCAAAAGGAATTAACTTAGCTGATTATGACCAATTTGATCAATACGATCAAAATGGTGATGGAAATAAAAACGAGCCAGATGGCATTATTGATCATTTAATGGTTGTACATGCTGGCGTGGGTCAAGAAGCTGGCGGCGGTAAATTGAAAGATGATGCGATTTGGTCTCATCGTTCAAAACTTGGATCAAAACCATATGCGATTGATGGCACAAAATCTTCTGTTTCAAATTGGGGCGGAAAGATGGCTGCATACGATTATACAATCGAGCCTGAGGACGGAGCAGTTGGTGTGTTTGCGCATGAGTATGGTCATGATTTAGGATTACCAGATGAGTACGATACGAAGTACTCAGGACAAGGTGAACCTGTTGAGTCATGGTCTATTATGAGCGGCGGAAGCTGGGCTGGAAAAATTGCAGGAACAGAGCCAACAAGTTTCTCACCACAAAATAAAGAATTTTTCCAAAAGAATATGAATGGCAACTGGGCGAATATCGTTGAGGTAGATTATGATAAACTTCGCACAGGAGTCGGTGTTGCAACATATTTAGATCAAAGTGTTACAAAATCAAAACGACCAGGAATCGTTCGTGTTAACTTGCCGGACAAAGATATAAAAAATATCGAAGCGGCATTTGGTAAGAAGTTTTATTACAGTACAAAAGGAAATGACATTCATACAACACTTGAAACACCAGTATTTGACTTAACAAATGCAAAGGATGCTAAGTTCGATTATAAGACATTCTACGAACTTGAAGCGAAGTATGATTTCCTTGACGTAAATGCGATTACAGAAGATGGAACGAAGACACGTATTGATAGAATTGGCGAAAAAGATGTAAAAGGCGGTATGGATACAACTGATGGTAAGTGGGTTGATAAATCATACGATTTAAGCAAATTCAAAGGGAAAAAAGTAAAACTGCAATTTGAATATTTAACAGATATTGCAGTAGCTTATAAAGGATTTGCGTTAGATAATGCAGCATTAACTGTAGATGGCAAAGTTGTTTTCTCAGATGATGCAGAAGGCCAGCCAGCAATGACATTAAAAGGATTTACTGTATCTAACGGATTGGAACAGAAAAAAAATAACTACTATGTAGAGTGGAGAAATTACGCTGGTTCTGACACGGCGTTACAACATGCGCGTGGTCCAGTATTTAATACAGGAATGGTTGTATGGTATGCGGATCAAAGCTTTACAGATAACTGGGTAGGCGTTCATCCAGGTGAAGGATTCTTAGGAGTAGTAGATTCTCATCCAGAGGCAATCGTAGGTACATTAAACGGGCAACCGACTGTGAAGAGCAGTACGCGTTATCAAATTGCCGATGCGGCATTCTCATTTGATCAAACGCCAGCATGGAGAGTAGATTCGCCAACTCGCGGTATCTTTGACTATAAAGGATTACCAGGAGTTGCAAAATTTGATGATTCTAAGCAGTACATCAACAGCGCTATTCCAGATGCAGGACGTAAGTTGCCGAAACTAGGATTGAAGTTTGAAGTAGTAGGTCAAGCTGAAGACAAGTCTGCAGGTGCAGTTTGGATTCATCGATAGAATAAGGTGAAACTATGAGGGAGCTGCCCCATAAGTTGGTGAAACCGACTTATGGGCAGCTCTCTTCTTATTGTAGAAACGGGCAGTTTAGTTTAGGAACCAGTTTGTTGGAAAGAAAGATATAAAATTCATTTTCAATAAAAACGAAAAAGTTATGTTACAAAAAGGAATGGGCCTATTAATTATATGAAGAAAGGCATGTATTGTGTTATTAGACAAAAATACTTGATACACGAATGTTACCGTCACTCGCTTTCCTCATTATTATAAGCTAATAGTGGTTCGTACATCATTATAGCGTGATTCTCCGTTACATATTGGTCTTCTATAAACTGTTTCTGTTGATTATATACTCTACGTTGAATAACATTATGTCGTATATAACCACCCCAGTATGCAGATTGGATTGAGTGTTCTTTTTCATAAACTTCATATTGATAAAGCTGCGGATAGGCAACTCTCCATTCACCGACTAAATGCTTATCTGTAATATAAAGGTGAAGTTGATACGATTGGTCCGTTTCATTTTTGATTTGTAAATCCAAATAGTTATAAGAACAAGTTGCGCCGCTTCCAAATGGTTGGGTCCGCTTGGAATCAGGAAAGACATCAAAACTATGACGATATCGCTCTGTTACTGTCAATGGTGTATGTAAGGTCATCCAATATATTAAATTTGAAAGCTGACAAAGTCCTCCCCCAATGCCTGCTTGAAAAGATCCATAGTGTAGTATCATGCCCTCTACATACCCTTTTCTCCTCGTAGGCTTACCTATTAAACGCCAGTAAGAGAATGTTTCTCCCGGTCTAATGACGATACCATTTAGTTGTTTAATAGCAATCTTCAAATTAACAACTTTATTTTGTTGATACCACATATCTACATCTTTGAGCTTACGAAGTAGTATCGTTCGGTGCTGAATCGCTGTATAGGGTAACTTTTCTTGTTGAAACGTTTTTGCATATGTTTTTCCGTCTGCTAACCACTGAATGTACCTCTTTGTAGAGTAATACCATGTCCCTAGTAGAATGCGATACTTAGACCGCTGTTTAGGACGTAAGTTCACTAAATTCATTTTATTTCCTCTCTCCATCAATAAGTTGTACTTTTTTTAGCTGCATAATAATTAACATAAATAGATAAAAGACGCAAAAGAACAGGATAATTAATCTAATGGGGACTTTATTTTTTCCATTTTCAAATTGCTTATAGTGATGTGAAAATCCGCTTCAATACGATAAATTCAAATAACACATTATAAATATAAAGGACAATCTTAAATAAAAAATAATGAAAATTAAAGAAATTCTAAAGTATTAATATGTTTTTACTAAATATTGATTGATAATAAGTTGTTTTTTGAGACTTTACTAGGTTCTGTTGCAATGCTTCTTAGCAAATAAAAAGTTAAGTTAATTACAATGAAAGATTATGCAACTCTTAGTAATTACTGTAATTCATTGTACGTCGAAAAACCGCAGTCTAGTCCCTGACTGCGGTTTCGTTTATATAGAGATAGAATCAAAATTCTATACTTTCGGAATTTTTTACACAAGCAAACCATTGACCTATTATCTCGTTATGATGCTCAATAATTTGAGACGCCGATAATAATGTAGAGTTATATGTACTATGTCCATTCTTTACAAGAGTAACGTCATATCCTAAGCTGTATGCACGCCGGCATGTTGCATCTATGCAAATTTCAGATTGAATTCCTGCTATAACAACTCGTTTTATATTTCTCATTTCCAGCTCTTGTTGAAGACTCGTTTTATGAAAAGAATCCGGATGATTCTTTTCAAGAACGACATCTCCTGTTGCTGGAGTAATTGATTTATGAATTTCCCATCCAGGTGTCCCTTGTCTAAGTGAAGAACCAGACTTCCCATTAAACTTCATATAAAAAATAGGGGCTGAAGCAGAACGGGCTTTAGAAATCAATAATTGAATGACTCTTAATAATTCCGTTCTATTATATAGGACTTTTCTCTCCTCAAATGAACCTACCTGTACATCAATAATAAGGAATGCTGTACAGCTTTTCATCATAAATACCCTCCTAATACTTGGTTCAAAAATACAAAAGTGAAATATATGCAAACTACAATGCTATGCATATTTAATGTATCCAAAAGTTCCAAAGAATATTGCATGGAGGTATGAAGTGGATTCCAATAATTGTATCTATTCTTTTTCTAGAATCTGTTATTAAACCTGAAATCAAATATATAATTATTGGTGCAGCTATAATTGCTATTCTAGCCAATGTTGTTGCCGGAACGAAGCGTCTCTTTAAATAAATCGACTTCAAATTAATATCCAAGACACTCAAAAGTATAAATAATTTAAGTGTCTTGGATACATTTTATCCTTTAAATATTTCTGGTTTTTCCACTCTGAATGATTTCACCTCACCGCACTCTAAACAGAATGTTGTTAATAGTTTAGAACGGTCTCCTGCTTTAAAGAGCGAACTAGACGTATCTTCACAAACATATGCATGATAAGCAAATCCAACTTTCCCCTCTTTAAATTTAGTAGAACCGCAATTATCACATCTCTTATTTTTCATAGTACTAACACCTCTTTAGGTTGATATTTATTTTGGTGTGTTTTTCTATTGTAAAATACATTTCTCCATCTCCTTTACAAATAGAAGTAAATTAACTTGGTTATAAATAGTGTTTTCGACATGATACACCATGTCCCTTTGTAAAACTTTGTGAAATATGCTGCGGAGGGCTTTCTGTATGTTATATTTCCTTTTTATTTATATATTCGCAAATAAAATAGCATAATATCAGTATGAATCCCTATAGTAATATGGATTTTTGCATATTTTGAAATTCAGTATATCCTCCGAAAAGTTTTAATTGTATAATGTGTTTTGTCATATTCTTTTAGATTTTTCGACAAAAAAAACAAAAAATAGAAGACGTATTGGGAGAAGGCATTATGTACACAAAACTATTAAAATCAATTACATCATTATCACTAATAGGTGGTGCTTTATTATATACAAATGGCAGTGATGTGAAAGCTGCTGAAGCAGGCGTTTTTTCTGATGTACCTACATCGCATTGGTCGTATCCGGCGATTAAAGATTTAGCGGGCAAAAATATTATTTCAGGTTATGGAAATGGGATATTTGGTTTTGGAGATGTTGCGACGAGGGAGCAAGTCGCAGCTTTAATTTATCGAGTGCTAGTGCCGAATAAGCAAGGCGGTTCGTTTAGTAATGATGGAACTCGTTACGTATTAAAAGATGGCTCTACGTTTAAAAATCCTTACGGTGATATTAATCGAGATTCTACAATGTTTCCAGAAGAGGTATTAACTTTAACGAATTTAGGGGTTTTTAAAGGTGATGAAAATGGCCGATTTAGACCTAAAGCTTCTGTGAGTCGTGCGGAAATGGCACAAATTCTTACAAATGCTTTTCATCTTGCTGCTAAACAAAAACATACATTTAATGATGTTCCAAATCCATTTTGGGCAGAAAATGCGATTAGTGCAGTACAATCAAACGGAATCGCAGATGGTACAGGCAACGGGAAATTTGAACCATATGGCACAGTAACACGTGAACAGTATGCACAGTTTTTATATAAAACTTTGAAATATAAAAATACTGATGTAAAGGATACAGGAGATGCGGCATTATTAACAGCGTTTAAAGATGAAGTGCAAAAGCGTATTAATACGTACGAGACGAATATTACACTTCCATATAAGACGAAAAATAGTAATACAAAAGAAGTGATGAATACACTTTTCACCGCATATAAAGAAGTCGCAAGTAAAAATGAGTATACAAATTATAATAGATCGAATGTTTCATATGGACTTTCTGGATCACCTGGAGATTATACGTTTACGCTAAATATTACATATCGCGAAACGAAAGAACAAACCGAGTATGTGATGAAAGAAGCGAAAGCGATTGTTTCTTCTATTATTCAAGTCGGTATGGATGATCATGAAAAAGTGAAGGCGATTCATGATTACGTAGTAGAACATGTTTCTTACGATACGTCTTATAAAGCGTATACAGCATATGAGGCACTCGCGAATCGTTCTGCCGTTTGCCAAGGTTACACCCTATTAACCTATCAATTATTAAAAGAAGCTGGAATTGAGAATCATTTTGTAGTAGGAACTGGAGACGGTCAGCCCCATGCGTGGAATTTAGTTAAAATCAATAACAAATGGTACCATCTTGATACAACATTCGATGATCCAGTGCCAGATGAACAAGGCCGCGTAACATATTCTTATTTCAACTTATCAGATGAACAAATTGCAAGAAATCACGAGTGGAACCGCGGAGACTATCCGCAGGCTACAACAAATTATTATGATACATTGACGAGTAAAATTGCAGGGGGTAGCTCGAAATCAGCTGCATACGGACAAATATTAAAAGATACAAAGTTAAATTATTTAGGAAATGAATACATCGCAAATAGCTATAACGAATTAAAAAGTAAAATGCAGCAGCGCTATAGTGCAAAGCCTGAAAAGATTGAAATTCTGTATAAGCAATCAATGGACGGCGCACTGCAAGATGTGAAGAAGGCAATTGGAGAAATTCGTTTCCCGCAAGGAGCGAACCGTGTTTCTTATAAAGCGGAGCCGTATAATGCAAAAGAAGGATATTCTTTAGTGACGATTACGTTTACGTATTGATAATAAAAAGCATCTATTTCAGGTGCTTTTTTATTATTCCGGTTCGACATAATGTGACGAAGGAACGTAACTGCATCTGTTATGATAACTTTGGGAATTTTACATTTTGGATGATCAGTAATGAACAAAAAGAAGATTTTTGCTGCGTTAATAGGGATCGCAGTTTTAATTGTAATTATTAATGTAGTTGTTACGAAAGGGAAAACGACATCAACTAGTGAAAAAATGTACACTGAGAAAGAATACAATAAATTAGTAGATGATCATTTTGAAGAAACACAAAAGTTAAAAGGTGATAAGACGCTATTAGAAACTGAAAATAAATCTCTTGATGCACAAGTTAAGAAGTTAAAAGATGAATTAGCGAAAAAAGAGCAACAAGTAGCGCAACAGCCAGTTCAACAAGAACAACCTAAGCAACAACCACAACAACCAGCACCAGCACCAGCACAAGTTCCACAGCCAGAAACGAAAGAAGAGCCTAAACCGGAACAGCCTACGGGTGCATTCGCAAATCCTGTGAAAAGTATAAATAAAACAGAGGCAATGAATAAAGTGAAAGAAAAGGCGAAGCAAGACTTCCAAGATGACTATATGACGCAAAACTTTGTTGCTGAGGAGCAATCAAAAGCATTTGACTTCTTAAATGGAGTAGAAATCAAATCACAAGAAGAATTAAATGTGATGAAGAATGCATTGAAAGATTTTTCAAATGACTTTATGACAGTGAAGTTTGTTTATGAAGAGCAAATGAAAGCGAAGAATAAGCAAGGGTAATACAAAAAACGCTATCTTTTAAAAAGGTAGCGTTTTTTGTTATGGATAATAAAGTTCTTACTACATTTGACATGTACAGTTCAACTGTATAAAATAAAACTATATAGTTCAACTATATAGTTTGACTATATACTTATCGTTACATTGGAGGTCTTTATGAATAGAGATAAAAATTTACCATTAACGGAAACAACGTATTACGTTCTTTTAGCTTTACTGGAGCCAGCTCATGGTTATTTAATTATGCAAAAGGTGGAGGAACTTAGTGATCATCAAGTGAAAATCGCAGCGGGTACATTGTATGGTGCGGTTGAAAATTTATTAAAGCAACAATTAATAGAATCGGTAAAAAGTGAAGATAAACGAAGAAAAGTGTATGTAATTACTGAGCGTGGGAAAGAAGTATTACACTTAGACTTTATGAGGATGCAGCACATTGTTGGGGTTACAAAAAGCTTATTAAATGTATAGTTAGGGGGAAGCGAAGATGTGGAGATTGAAATTCTTTTTAGACTTTGAGAAAGAGGAAAAATGGTTAGAAGAGATGGCTTGGAAAGGCTATCAACTAAAAAGTAATACATTCGGTTATAAATTTAGAATCGCAGAACCGGAAGATGCGACAATTAAAATAGATCATAGAATATTTAATAGAAGAAAAGATTTTATTAATTACTGCACATTATTTGAAGATAGTGGCTGGAAGCATATAGCCGGTAATTGGTGGTCAGGCACGCAATATTTTAAAAAGGTAGATGAGGAAAGCGAAGATGACATTTTTTCAGATCAAATGTCACGAGCAGGGAAGTACAAGCGTCTATCTAAGACATTTTTAGAATTGGCGATATGTTATTTGCCACTGTTAATCCTATTTATGTTTAATAATACAATCGATCTAGGAGCGATTGTGAATCCGAAAGACTTATACTATACACCTGGATTATGGGATATGCACGGTGCAGCATTTGTAGGATCATTATTATTTGAAACACCATTTGCATTAATGAGGGGCATTTCATGGGTATTTACCCCAGTTGCGATTGGTATGTTTTTCGTTTGCTCGTATAAAGCAAATAGGTTGTATGAAGAGAAAAAAATGATATGAGAGATCCCCTTAAAGCTGATGCTTTGAGGGGATTATTTTGGATTCGTAAATGCATCTTCTTAAAATAGATTAATGAAAAGGATGCGGATTGGAAACAAATTATCATGATTTTACTTTTTATAAATCAAAAAAGGCATTTAATTAAGTAGGGGTCTCGACACATTTCCTATAATGATTGATATGTTACGTTACGTCTTTCAAAAGAATCTACTTTATAGAGCATGCCTACAATTTATATTTTACTATTTGTATTTTCATGAACATGTATAATTACATAAAATTTAAGGGGAAAAGAGAGTATACTTTGGTATTGTGTAATAAAGATAAGGCCCGCCTACGGAAATAGGTGGGCCTTTTTAACGTACAAAGAAAAGACACTCACATGAGTGTCTTTTCCGATAGTTTTTTAGCAGAAGCAGCTAGCTCCAACTATGATTAATAAAATAAATAATACAACTAATAAAGCAAATCCTCCAGCGAAGCCACCGCCGCCACAACTACCACAACTACCACCAAATCCCATAATAGTTCCTCCTTTAGATAAGAGGATAAAACAAGGGGTCACTCATGTATTTTAACGGGTTCACTTTACTTTATGTTTTTAAGCATGAATTGAGCAGGTCCTTTTGAAAATAAAGAAAAGACACCCTAAGGTGCCTTCCTCCGACTTGAAACACTTTCTCTGAATTAGAATGGTATTCTCCTAGTAAATTGATATGTTCCCAACCTAAAGGTGACATATGATGCAATAAGTTCTCATTAAAACTACCTATCCGTTTTTGATATTTAACTGCTTTTGTTAGATGTAAAGTATTCCAGATACTGATGGCATTGATAATTATGTTTAAGGCACTGGCCCTTTGCAATTGATGCTGTATGGTTCGTTCCCTAAGCTCACCTTGTTTACCGAAGAAAATAGCTCTTGCAAGTCCATTCATGGATTCTCCTTTAATTCGAATGGTGGCAGCACCTTTTATTAGAATTGTCCCCTTGGTTTAACAACTGCTTTTTTGTAAATAATATGTTTGTTAAAAAATTAATTAAGGGGGACTTGTATGCCACAGGATCGAAAAGCAAAAGTTCAAAACGATGCATACGAAGGAAAAGAGATCATGCCAGATAATCCACAATATCTACCGCGTCACGTGCAAATGGAGCTGCCTCACGAATTTTCTATAAATCCCCTGTTTGCCCGCGAAGGAGAATCAGTCGTTCCGCGCTTTCACATGCCTGATGAAGGCATGTTACCAGAAACAGCGTATCAAATCGTCCATGATGAAATTGCTCTTGATGGCAATGCCCGCTTGAATCTTGCAACATTCGTTAGCACATGGATGGAGCCTGCCGCAGAGCACTTATATGCCAAATCATTCGACAAGAACATGATTGACAAGGATGAATATCCACAGACAGCCGAAATTGAGGAGCGGTGTGTCCGCATTTTAGCAAACCTCTGGCATTCGCCCACCCCCCTTACGACTATGGGCGTTTCAACAACTGGATCGTCGGAAGCATGTATGCTCGGGGGGCTTGCGTTAAAGAGACGCTGGCAAAATGCACGCAAAAGCGAAGGGAAGCCGGTGGATCGGCCCAATATTGTGTTTAGTTCTGCTGTTCAAGTTGTTTGGGAAAAATTCGCGAACTATTGGGAGGTTGAACCACG
Source organism: Bacillus sp. NPDC057893 (assembly GCF_042796455.1). Classification (NCBI taxonomy): domain Bacteria; kingdom Bacillati; phylum Bacillota; class Bacilli; order Caryophanales; family Bacillaceae; genus Bacillus; species Bacillus sp. NPDC057893. Next base: position 224,811 of record NZ_JBHVNG010000002.1, read on the forward strand.
CTATGTGAAGGTTAGCCCTGAGCATCCCCGATTGGATCCTCAGGGGGTCCTCGCTGTCGTGGATGAAAATACGATTGGTGTAGTACCGATTCTCGGTGAGACTTATACCGGGCTTTACGAACCGGTGTCCGCCATTGCGAAAGCGTTGGACGATTTACAGGAGAGGACGGGCCTCGACATTCCCATGCATGTGGATGCGGCTTCGGGGGGATTTATAGCACCGTTTCTTCAACCAGATTTAGTCTGGGATTTTCAATTACCGAGGGTGAAGTCCATCAATGTATCCGGACATAAATATGGATTAGTCTATCCTGGGTTGGGTTGGATAATTTGGCGGGAAGCTGAAGATCTCCCTGAGGATCTAATCTTCCGCGTCTCCTATTTGGGCGGGAACATGCCGACTTTTGCTCTGAATTTCTCTCGTCCTGGCGCACAAGTGCTCCTGCAATATTACAATTACCTGCGTTTGGGGAAAAGTGGGTACTATGATGTCCAAAGGGCTTCTCAGAAAGTCGCTCTTTTTCTTAGCAAGGAGATTCAGAAGATGGAACCGTTCGAACTTTTGTCCGATGGTTCGGATATTCCGGTTTTCGCTTGGCGATTGAAAGATGGTTACACATTAAACTGGAATCTTTATGATTTATCTCGACAATTGCGTGTGTTCGGCTGGCAAGTACCCGCCTATCCATTGCCTCCAGATATGGAAGCGGTGACGATTATGCGCGTTGTGGTTCGAAATGGATTTTCCATGGATCTCGCGCATTTATTTTTGAGGAACCTCAAACAGACCGTTGCCTTTCTGGATTCCCTGGACGGGCCTATGCCACATGATACGAAATGTGATAATGGGTTTCATCACTAAATGAAAAAAGCCTAATTTCTTCATATTTAATTGAGAAATTAGGCTTTTTAATATTGAAATTTCCTTAACGTTGTAAATCAGCATTTTTCTGTTGTTGTCCTTTATTAAGACTTTGTCTTATAAATAATTCTGCAATGATTAAATTTGGCACCCACGCTAACCAAGCAATAACAGCATAACTAAGTTCGAAATGCTTCAGTCCAAATAGCAATACAAATAAAGGTAGCCAAATTCTTAATGTAACTGCCGCAAAGGTTAAGGAATAATTTCTGATCATCCAATTCCGATGGTCTTGAATTTTTTTATTCTTAACTCTGTTTAATGCTTGATATGCCGATGTTAGCCAAAATACGGATAACAAACCGAAACCAAGCTTTCCTACTAATCCTCCCGTAGCGTAAAAGGATAAATAAAGTCCTGAAACGCCGCCAAATAATACACCAATCATATAGATTTTTCCAATCATTCGATGGCGACTGATATTCTTTTCTCTAAATTTTGTGGATAATGTAAAAGGACCAATTACTAATGCTACTACACTAGTTGCAATATGTATAAATAACATAATGTACCAAAATGCACTCATTTTAGATAGAAACATAAGCTTCATTTGAATAAACCCTGCTTGAAATCCATCCATAATAAAATATTGGAAAACAGCATAACCAGCTACTAAAATAGCTAAAAAAGTAAATATAAACCAAGTTTTTTTATTCATAATTTCACCACTTCCTTGCAACATTTAAGGGGATTAGAACATATATTGCTGTTTATCTAGGGTTAAAAGAGAACTTAATTAACTTCTTTTACTTCTTTCGGCAGGGCATCATGTTCAATCCAGTTTTCGACTAAGCTATTAAACAGTTCAGGATTTGCTAAAGAAATTCCGTGATTAATTTTAGAAATAATACCACCTAATTAATCATACAACAAAAAAGGAAATTCTGGTGAATTTATCCATATACGCCATATTTGTTATTAGTAATTATTTTCTCAATAATCAATTTAGGAGTAGGTGTCACGGTTCCAGTAATGACCGAAATAGTTATGAAAGCAGCAGGCCCATCTTATGCAAATATGGATGGGGCAACCTTAAATGTAAATTGACACCAGATAATTGCTCGTTTAGTATGGGTACTACCCCAAATAACAATAAAATCCTTCGGAAATTAATATAGTTTTTTAAAAATAGAGATGATATGATGGATAATAATACCATTTTTTCACTTCATGTATGAATTTATAGTAGAATACCTCTATATTAAGATAATGTGAATAAAGTGGTATATTAGTAACAGGGGGAGAATAATGAAAAAGTTATTACAAGAAATTATAAATTGGATCAGTATGACCGATGAACAGATTGTTATTGGTATTTCAGGACACGGTGCTGCCGGAAAAACAACGTTCGCCAATAAGCTCATAAACCAATTAAATCAAAATAAAGTGAGTTATATTAATACAGATCCATACATTGTTAGTTCAAATGTACGAAAGTATACAAATATCCACTATACATATCAGAATGAAAATCATTATGATAAAATGACAGCTTGTCATCCATCAGCCCATCATTTGTCTGCGTTAGAAAGAGATGTTCAAATGGTAAGAGCTGGTTTAGATTTTTATACAATGGATACACATTATATAAAAAGTGAGTTAATTTCTTCGAAAAATAAGGTGACGATTGTAGAAGGAATGAGTGTCGCATTTATTAATCCAAATTTATTTGATTTGAAAATTTACTTCTATACAGATGGAGAAACAGAATTAATGAGAAGGTCTAGCCGTGATATTATTGAAAGAGGAGCCGATATTAATTACTTAAGGAAGTCTCATGAAGAACGTCGGATTCAGTATGAAGTGTTTATGCATCCATATAGTCAACGTTTTGATATTATTATCAAAAATTCCAATGAAACAATATGTTTAGAAAAAAATACATTTGAGTTTTATAAAGTTTAAATGCAAATACTTTATTTACTAAAATAGCAAGTTAGTGAATAAATTGTTCATATTTTTTCGGAAGGAGGTTAAGCAATGAGAGCACCGTATCAAGTATTGATATTTCCTTATATAAAAACTGACGATTCCATTCAATATGCCATTTTTAATCGAAGTGATTATGGTTATTGGCAAGGAATAGCTGGTGGTGGAGAAGATGGTGAGACTCCTATTGAATCAGCAAAACGAGAAGCGTTTGAAGAGGCTGGTATTACAAGAGAAAGTCCATATATAAAACTAGATTCTGTGTCTTCACTACCAGTAGAGGATGTAGTTGGTGAATTTCTTTGGGGCGAAGATGTTTATGTAATAAAAGAATTTTCTTTTGGAGTTAAAGTTCCTACAAAAAATATTAAATTATCTAAAGAACACTTCAATTATAAATGGTTGTGCTTTGAGGAAGCCGTAACGCTTTTAAAATGGGATAGTAACAAAACGGCTTTGTGGGAATTAAACAAAAGGCTGTTAAAATAATTAAAGTGTTAGTCAACAAAGCCGATAGTGGAGTGAGAATTAAACAACTTAAAAAAGCTTTGCTACATTACTTATGTAGCAAGGCTTTTTTCTTAGCGTACGAAATCGAGTTTTGTTGGCGGTACCCCGCTAAGAGCATGCAAGATTTTATACAGTTTTTCGGCTAATCCAATAACAAACGAGAACCCTAAAACCGCGTCAGGATAGGAATGTATAAAAAAATGCATAGATCCATAGAACAAAAAAAGGAGATTTACTTGTGAGATTAGGGTTCCTCCTTATTCTTGCTACCAATAATGAGACGTTATGTCAACCAATCATGAATGCGGTATACATATTATATTTTATCTATCTTGCATAAGAAAATTGTCATATAATAGAAATAACATTATGAATTATACAGGAGATACAAATGAAAAAATTTTTAATTAGTTATGCTGCAAGTCTGCTTACTTTTATTATCATATGGTTCTTAATACCATATATTTCTGATCCTAGTTATTCTTCTCAGAATGATTTGCCTAACATAGTTGGATTCATTATAATTCTCATCATATTTGGTAGTATACTAGATCTTGTAGCTTGCCTAATTGGAGAAGTATTATACAGGAACATAAAACAATGTAAAAAGTTTCGATTTGGAATTCCTCTATTTATAGGAATAGCTGTTATCTATATACTTATACTCTCTCTTTTTACTATTACTAGCGCATATTCTTCTAGTTTAGTTACACCTATTATTATGGGTTCCTTAGCTTTTTATTTAGTCCGTAGAAAAATATAATTAACTTCCAATAACGATAATTATATAAATAAGCTGTCCATATGGGCAGCTTATTTTATTTTTTGTTTAGCACGGGGATTTTTTCATGAAGAAAAGACACTCACATGAGTGTCTTTTCCGATAGTTTTTTAGCAGAAGCAGCTAGCTCCAACTATGATTAATAAAATAAATAATACAACTAATAAAGCAAATCCTCCAGCGAAGCCACCGCCGCCACAACTACCACAACTACCACCAAATCCCATAATAGTTCCTCCTTTAGATAAGAGGATAAAACAAGGGGTCACTCATGTATTTTAACGGGTTCACTTTACTTTATGTTTTTAAGCATGAATTGAGCAGGTCCTTTTGAAAATAAAGAAAAGACACCTTATAAGGTGTCTTCCTTCGATTTGAAACATTTTAAGTTTAATAATCTAGGGTCTCGCCACTGACCTATTAGACTGAAATTTTATAGTGTTTCTGAACAAAATTTTGTGCTAATTTTGAATCATTAAGTTGATGGGGATCCTTTTACGTTTTATCATTTTTAAAAAAATCCTTCATTATCTTAGCGTCTTTAACGTTCAATGTCACACCTTCTACTTTATCTTTCTTTTCATCTTTAGCTATCGTAATTTGCTCCTTATTATCAACCCACACAAGAAATTCTTCTTTTGAGTCATCTTTATATGTAACGGTTATAGTAGAATGTGCAGATGCTCTCTTTTTTTGATCTAATGTGATTGTTTTCGTTGTTCCTTTTTGGACTGCTGAAGCGATTGATTGTATCATTTCCTGGTTATCTGTTTGAGATTTGGAACTAGTATTACTTGTTGTTCTAAGTAATTCAATGTTTGTAATGTCTGCGGAGTTGAATGGAATGGCATTTTGTACATGTTCTTGCTTAGTTTTTGGAGTATTATTTGTAGTAGAAGTGCTTGTACAACCAATTAAAGTAAAAGATAGAACACTTAGAGCACATATGTAAGTGATTTTTTTCATTTTATCCCCTCCTCTAGTTTAATTATAACAATATTCTGTTAGTTTAGGTGGTTATTGTAAAAGGAAGGTGAAATAATATTTCACCCTTACAAAATTGTCACATTCATGTAAGGTAATTCAATAGATTAGATACTTTTTCCATGTCATAATAAAGACATAAGAAAGCACATTAAAAACTACAACTTATTAGGAGAGTGTCAGTCATGATTGTAACAACAACGTCTGGAATCCAAGGTAAAGAAATTATTGAGTATATTGATATTGTAAATGGTGAAGCTATTATGGGTGCAAATATTGTTCGTGATTTATTTGCTTCAGTTCGTGATGTTGTCGGTGGCCGTGCTGGTTCTTATGAAAGCAAGCTAAAAGAAGCTCGTGATATCGCGATGGATGAAATGAAAGAACTTGCAAAACAAAAAGGTGCGAACGCTATCGTTGGTATTGACGTAGATTATGAAGTTGTTCGTGATGGAATGTTAATGGTTGCTGTAAGTGGTACAGCTGTACGTATATAATTAAATAAAAAACAGGCTCACCCCTTGAAGCGTATGCTTTGAGGGGTTTTTTTTGTTTTCAAGTAGTAGAAGTAAAAAGAATGAGCTTGATCCTTTAGGAAAAAGCTCATTCTTTTTATTTAAGCTATAAGATCTTTTGCTTCTACTTTCTTTTTGTTCATGACTAAAGTTAAAATGAACAAAATTAAGCTTAAAAGTGCCATTATAATAAAAACTTGCGTATAACCATCAAAATAGTCACGAGCGATTCCTGCTAAGACAGGAATGAATCCGCCCATAATATATCCTCCTGACTGCATCATAGCAGTCCATGCACTCGCATCTGCTGAAGTTTTTGTTTCATATAGCGGTAGCATGAGAGCGAGTGGGAATACGCCGCCGAGCCCGATACCTAGTAAAATAGAAGGGATCCATGGTGTAGTTAGTGGGTAAATCATAAGCGATAAACCTACGAGTACGAAGCATATACTCCCTAATAACCAAAGTGCTCGGTTTTTATAAATATCCGCTAATGTTGGAATTAAAAAGCTACATATCATTTGAATAACTGTAAATACAGTTATGAGAGTACCAGCTTGTTCGCTACTGACGCCCATATTTTGATTTGCGGGCGCAAGCCAAGTTGTAATGGAGTAAAAGATTCCTGATTGTAGTCCGAAAAAGATTGTGAACAACCATGCTTTTTTATTTCTTAAAGGTAAACTATTATTCTTTTTATCTTGTGTACTTGTATTCTTTTTTCGTTTCATAACCGGATACCAAAATATAATAGCGATAATAGTAAGTACACCCCAGAAAGCGAGTGCCATATTCCAAGATCCTTTTAATACATGTTGTAAAGGAATCGTTAATCCTGCACTTAAAGAAGCACCAGTTCCCATGCCTACTGAATATATTCCAATCATTAAGCCGATTTTCGTAGGGAATTTTTCTTTAATAAAACCTGATAGTAACGGACCTGCAAGTGCAATTCCAATGCCGATAAATAAAGAGCTCGCGAATAATGTGGAAATGGAAGAGGTAAAAGCCCTCATACATGTAGCAAAGCCAATTAAAATAAGACAAGCCATAATTGCTTTTTCTGCCCCATATTTTTTAATGACCTTCCCAGTCAGTAAGGCGAATGTCCCCATACAAAAAACAGGAATGGCTGTTAAGAAACTAACGGAAAAATTGCTTATATTTAAGTCTTGTCGGATTGTTTCTAATAAAGGTGAAATAGATGTAATTCCGATACGTAAATTAATGGAAACAAAAAATAGTGCTAGTATATACAAATAAGTTCGTACTTGATGTTTCAATTTGATTTTCTCCTCTCTTAAACATCAGATGTTATTGAGTATATCATCTGATGTTTAAGTGCAATATATAAGGAGCTTATTTCAGCTCCAAATTTTGAACGGCGTATGTTCGTGCCTCTTCGGCACTTTGTTTTAAAATAGCTTGGAATAACTTTTCATGAATGTCAGAGTTATCTTCATAGTTCGCTGTATTTAATATTAATTGGCTTAAAATGTGGCGAAGGGCAGGTACAAAAGATTGATACAAATCAAGTAGAACTTCGTTTTTGCTCGCCTTTGCAATTGCTAGATGAAACTGAATATCTGCATCTATGTACGCAACATAATTTCCTTCTTGAAGGGCATTTTTTCTTTTATTCAAATGTCCTTTTAAGTATAAAAGATCCTCTTCACTTCGGCGCTGTGCCGCTAACATCGCTACTTCTTTATCTAACATATTTCTTGCTTCATACACATGATTAATATTAGCTGCTTGCAATCGTTTTTCAAATGAATCTTGTGTTGTATTTAGTGAGACAATACGAGTACCTTGTCCTTGTCGAACTTCTAATATGCCAGCATGTACTAATATCTTTATGCTTTCTCGCAGCGTCGAACGCCCTACACCTAACTCTTCCATTAATTGCGGCTCTGTAGGGAGGCGATCACCAACTTCATACTCGCCAGAAAAGATTTTTTCTTGTAAACGTTCCAACACTTCATCGACTAATTTCCGTCGAGAAACTTTTGAAAAAGATTTCTTTTCGTTTATATTCATCTGCTCATCTCCTGTTATATTCGCTTTTATGATAACCAATTTAAGTTCGGTTGACAATGTTATTTTTTAGGTAGTTGAAGCGGGAGGGGATAACGATGATGAATAAATGAAAGGACAGCACATATTTTATCCCGCTATTTGTGGGAGTCGGGCTGCCCGTAAACGCTCGATTGGTGCGGGCTGATTAAAGTTTCACTTTATATGACTCATATGTACTGTCCTCGCTTATTCCACAATCGCGTCTGTTTCTCGATTATGAAAAATCTTTGCCTGTCTTGCTATAAATTTCATAAGCAAAAAAGCCAAATAAATAGCCTATTCCAGCTCCTAAACCAACTGTAAACAGTGAATAATCCGGGAAAAATATGTCGACAATTATACCGATTAAACACCCTAAAAGCATTCCCATTGGTATTAAACTATCTAATAAAACTTGAGCGTTTTTTGATTTTTTCTTACCTAAGTTACCGTTGTTATATTTATGTTTAAGCCTTCCAATCACATATACTACAATTCCTCCGACTATTACAACAGGCGCAATTACCGTAATTAACCACATGTAGAATCTCCTTTCGCCTTTCAATAGAATTATACCAGATACTTACAATTATGTGCTCCTAAACGTATTATCTAATCTATTTAAAAGGTCGATCAAAAAGACTTCTTCAATTGTATTTAATAACTCGTCAAAAACACTTTCCCTTTTGTTTTTTCAGCAGACTGCACAACATCAACCGCCGTTTTCACATCTACTAAGTCATATGTGGAATGTACTGTCATGAAACGTAATTGTTTATCTTCTACTAAGCGGATTATGTGACGAAATGTTTCTTTCCATTTATATGCTGACACGTCACTATTCCAATGTCGTAAATGAAATATATTCGCGTGCACTTTTGCTTTCGTGACAATCTCTGACCAGTTAACTTGTATTCCTGATAGAAGACCGATAGTTAAAAAATGTCCATTTGGACGTAAGGAGAAAGCTAATTCATTTCCATCCGGTCCCCCGATAGAATCAATCGCAGCATCTGCACCGATTCCGTTTGTTAATTCCATAACTGTTTCATAAAGCGGGGTAGTGGAAGTATCTATTACATGATGGGCACCAAGCTGAAGTAATTCTTCTGTATGTTTACTATTTCTAGTTACTGCAATTAATCGGAAGTTTAAAATTTGTGATAATTGAACAAAAAGGTGTCCAATAGCGGATCCACAAGCGTTCACTAATAAAACATCATTCTGTTTTAAGTTTAGCGTTTCTGTACACGTAACCCACGCTGTAAGGGGATTAATATACATTTGTGCCGCTGTGAAATCATCAATGGAATCAGGAATAGGGACTATAAAATCAGCTGATGTTTTCACATATTCTTGCCAAGTACCTTCTCCGCGTAAAGGTAAAACACGTTTACCGATAAGGTCTCTAGAAACAAAAGCTCCTACATTTTCTATAATACCAACACCTTCATAACCAGGTATGTTAGGTAAAGGGATTCTATGTGCATACGCTCCGGTTATTGGAATTAAGTCAGATGGATTAATCGGTCTAACTAGCATACGAACTAAAACTTCATTATCTTTTAATGGTTCTATATTTTTATATTCAACCTGTAACACATCTTTCGGATTGCCAAACTCATGAAATTGAATGCATTTTCCAAGCAAAATAATTGTTCCCCCTTAGTGTGATTAGATTAATTATAGCATTTTTGGTTGGACTGATTATTCCATTAGCACTAAATAAAAGGGAACAGAAAGTCGTCGTTTATACATCTGATAAAATCGTAGAAAATGGTATTGCTGTGTTTGAAAAATTTAATGAAAAATAGGCTCGGCCCTTGGAGTTTATGCTTTGAGGGGATTTTTATTGTGCAAATTTCAAAAAGATACATTAATTATGTAGCATTGTATGGATTGTAAAATCGATTTCCTGAATAAGTTATTAGGTACATAGTAATATAATAAAAAGACGCCCTTGTGAGCGTCTTTTTCCAACTTGAGATAGATGAATCATTATTGTTCTGCTAAGGTACATAATTCTCGTTTAAAGCTTGCTCACACAAATGATCTGTGTATCAATTTTTTTGATATACAGATCATTTGTATGATAATTCTTATAGATAATTGCTGAATAATAATTTTACATAAATGCTTTTAAAAGTTCTTGAACCAATGGAATTACTCCACCTACAAATTTTAAAACTGCCATTGCGATTTCCATATGATTGCCTCCTTTTTTAAATAGTAAGATGTAATAAATCTTTCTAACCTCATTATAGTAAGCGCTTACAAAAACATCAATGCATTTCGATATGCAATATTTCATATTTGTATTCGGTAATGAGGATAAAGAGGAATCAGTAACCTATCAAAATATAAGTCGTATCTTGTATAGTATAATGTAATGGTGGAGGTCGGATATGAAAAAAATAAATTCAAATATAGATTTGGATACAAATGTATTGGAAGCGGTATTTATTCCAAGAAGGTTTATTATTTTATGGATTACCCTCGTATATATAGCTTCAATGCTTTTAGAATTTCGTAATAATATTTTCTCTATGGATAGTTTCTTTTTTACAATAGTCATTGTTATTCATACTATTTTTCATTGGTATGCGAGTTCATTAAAGAATAGGCAATTGTTGTACTTCTTTTTTATACAACTCTTCATTGTGTTTTTGGCTGCATTTATTGCAACAAATGCTTCGATAGCGATTTTTGTTGGATTAACTCCTATTTTAATTGCCCAAAGTTTATATGTTTATCACAATATATTTAAAGTAATGGCAGTTTTTACTCTCATGTATGCAATATTTTGTGCTGCAATTAGTATTAATTATGGTGTGAATAAAGTAGCTATTCTTCTCTCTATGTTCCTTCTAGTATTAGCAATTATTGTTCCTTTTTCTTATATTAATAAGCAGCAATTTGATGCGCGTAATCGTATACAGAGTTATATTCAAGAGTTAGAGTCTGCATATATGAGATTGGAAGAATTGACATTAGCTAATGAAAGGCAGCGAATGGCAAGAGATTTACATGATACGTTAGCACAAGGTTTAGCAAGCTTAATTATGCAATTGGAAGCAATAGATGCCCATATGCAAAAAGGGAATACAGGACGATCTCAAGAGATTATGAAACAAACTATGATAAGAGCGAGACAAACTTTACATGATGCAAGGTTGGTTATTGATGATTTGCGTCATACTACCAATTCATTTAATGAAGCAGTAGAGGAAGAGGTTCAACGTTTTTCTGAGGCTACGTCTATACAGGTGAGATTTACTATTCAAAGCCCCCCGCATATTTCAAGCTTAGTAAAGGAGCACTGTTTATATGTAATTAGTGAATGTTTAACGAATATCGCAAAACATTCGCAGGCAACAGATGTAAATTTAAAAGTTGAATATCTCGATGATCTTGAAAAACTTACTATTGAAGTTGAAGATAATGGAATTGGTTTTGACACTGGATATATCGGTAAGAATCCTGGACATTATGGTTTGATTGGCTTAAATGAGCGTGTTCGATTGATTAAGGGAGAAATACATATATTGAGTGAAAAGATGAAGGGTACGAAAGTGTATATTCAAGTGCCTATAAATAAAGAAGGAGATAGCCATGAAGTATAACGTATTAATTGTGGATGATCATTTCGTTGTAAGAGAAGGTCTGAAATTAATAATAGAAACGAGTGATTCATTTCAAATTATAGGTGAGGCTGCAAATGGAGAAGAAGCCCTGTCTTTCATAGAGAAAAAGGAACCTGATGTCATTTTAATGGATTTAAATATGCCTAAAATGAGTGGTTTAGAAACAATTGAGGCTTTGAATAAAAAACAAAACCATACGCCGATTATCATATTAACTACTTATAACGAAGATGAATTAATGTTAAAGGGAATTGAGTTAGGGGCAAAAGGATATTTGCTAAAAGATACGGATCGTGAGAATTTGTTTCGAACATTGGAAGCGGCTATTCGAGGTGAGATTTTACTACAACCAGATATTATGGAAAAGATAGTGAAGTATAAAAGGAAAGAAGTACATGCTGATAAGGTTGAAGGGAACAACTTAACAGAAAAAGAATTGTTTGTGTTGAAAGCTATTGCGCGCGGATATAAAAATAAAGAAATTGCATTTGATATGGGGATAGCTGAGCGAACGGTAAAAGCGTATTTAACAAATATATACAATAAACTAGGTGTTAATTCACGGTCAGAAGCAGTAGCTGTATCTATTGAAAGGAAATTAATTCACTTTTAAAACATTATATATGCCCAATCGTACATTATAGGCTTGCCCTTTTGTACGATTTTTTTATTTCTTTCTCATGTTATGCTTCAGAAAGTATGAGAGATCTAAGAACAGTACAATTACAGACGTTTCTAATGTAGGAAAGGAAGAAGAAAAATTAAATGGCAACTTTGTTTTTAATTTCGGTAGTAATTTTCTTTATTTGGATGCAAAGCAAACAAAGAAAATTAAACTGGATAGATATGATAACTTTTCTAATGATGATAGGGATTATTACTTATACGGCGCCGCAACCAATGACTAGGGATTTACAAGCAGAGTTACTGGCAGTTACGCTTTTTTCTTTCGCAATTGGTGTTTGGCAAGGTGGGGGAAGTACAGTCTGTTATAAGGACGGAATTTTATATATTACAAATGGAAAACAGTATTCCATTTCATGGATTCTCTTAATAATTGGCAACATAATTATTATTAATACATTTGAAGATGGATTTATATTTAATGGAGTGTGGTTCCTTTTGTGTAGTGTTGTCATTGCATCTGGGCTAAAAAACTGTATTATATGTGTTCTGTACAAATTAACAGTGCGAAATTGACTGGAAAATCAAAGCTGTTTTCTTTTATCCCAACATAGAACGTATTGCTGTAAATTCATTCAAAGATTACAGTTGATAAGAAATGGGGGAGTTAACACAGATGTTTCTACCTATTACTACATTTTATAGGTTTAGTTGGCTGGGGAGTTTTGCTTTCTCTTCAGAAAAGGTTAGCAGGAATCGAGCGTTTTCGAGGGCCGAAGAACTAAATGCTAATTTGTATGAAAAGAAATGTATAGATTCAGTTAGTAATATTCATGAGAGAATAACGATAGATGTTGTGAAATATGGTGATAATTATGTATCGGGCCATGCGGAACCTTATGCAACAATTGTCATAACGAGCGGCGATATGCTTGTTGGAAGTGGACGGGTTAATGAGTATGGAGAGTTTAAAATATATACGAATAATCATCTGGAAGAGTATTTGATAATAAAAGTTCAGTTGATATTAGATGGTTTTTATCAAGAGAGTATAATAGTAAAGGTAGATTGTTAATTTATAATGATTCCAGTTTTTATTTAGTAAATAAAATTAAAAGGAAGCAACAAATTGTTGCTTCCTTCTTCTATCAAGCCGAAGCCTTCTTCAATCTCTCAAGTAAACTAGATAAAATATGCGTACGATAAGATTCTAGTTTTTTACCTTCATAAGTACGAATACCTAATTTTTTTAGTTCTTTTACATACCAACCTTTGCTTCCGAAATACATGTGATCGCTCCCCTTCAACTTTTTTTATTTGTCCTGATTGTACTTGGAGGTAAGGGTAATATAATGAAGGAAATGAATTTCGCGCGAAAATGGTTAACTTTGTTGCAAAAGACATATATACTAAAGGTAGTATACAACGAGGTGGGCAAGACGTGATTATAGAGAAGCACGAAATTCAAATTGACCAAATTACGAGCGGTAAAGTGAATATCTTTACTTTCTATCGAAATAGAAAGCAAGTTGACGATTACTTTTTACAATTGCAAGAACCATCGCTTACAGCAAACTACTACTTCCATTTTCATTTTGATGCAGAGAGCTTACATCTTCTGCAGGAAGAGTTTCCGAGCGTATATCCGTACGGCGGTAGTGAAACGATTCACGACTGGACGGAAAAGATGAAGAAAGAATTGCAACATCAGATCCAAACAGGAAAATGGAATAAGCGCGTACGTATCGGTAATCGCATTCTAGATGTGGTGTTTACGTGGTGTGACGAAGATATAGTAGAGTGAAAAAGAAGCGGATGACGCTTCTTTTTTTAGCGCTGGAATAAAACGAGCTTGCCTGCAGTAGATGTGCAGCGATGCGTTTTTTCATGCAATCCTTTTTCTCGTAAAATAGATTCACCTTTTGCTTTCGCTTCTACTTCAGTTGCCGCCTCGAATGATTCGTCTAATGCTTTTGAACCATCTTTTTCAAAGACTGTTAGAACGTATACTCCCATGAAAATTCCCTCCAATAATTAAAATCAGAATCTTATAACTATTTTGTCATAAATCACTAGAATATGCAAAGAAATATATGACATTGCGTGTTACAATAAGGTGAAACTTTAATAAGCAGGGGAGTTTTTTCATCCCCTGCTTATTATTAGTTGAACTAATCGGGGAGACTTTTTATCTCCGACGATTATTAGTTTTTAGCAATTTTAATGCTGATAAAATGAAACTTTTGAAACATAGAAAGGATCGTTATTTGTGAAACAACTGAAGTTTATACATGCGGCTGATTTGCATTTGGATAGTCCGTTTAAAGGGATGGAAATGAATGTAGCACAGTCTGTTTGGGAGAGAATGAAGCAAAGTACGTTTGAATCATTCGAGCGTATTGTTGATAAAGCAATTCAAGAGCGCGTTGATTTCGTATTACTAGCCGGGGATTTGTATGATGCGGAGACAAGAAGTTTGAGGGCGCAAGTGTTTGTGCGTGAGCAAATGAAGAGACTTGCGCAGTACGATATTCCCGTTTTTATTATTCATGGTAACCACGATCATTTAGGGGGAAGCTGGGCGGCAATTGAGTTTCCGGAAAATGTTCATGTGTTTACGGAGCCTTATGTAGAAGAGAAGTCGTTTTATAAAAATGGTGAGCTGTTAGCTTCTATTTACGGTTTTAGTTATTTGCAGCAAGCGGTAACGGATAATATGACAGCGCAATATACGAAAATGAGTGATGCGCCTTTTCATATTGGAATGCTTCACGGAAGTGTGGAAGGGGATGCGGAGCATAATCGCTATGCACCGTTTCAAATTCGTGAGCTGAAAGAAAAGCAGTTTGATTATTGGGCTCTTGGCCATATACATAAACGTGAAATTTTATCGGAGGAGCCATGCATGGTTTATCCAGGTAATATACAAGGGCGCCATCGTAAGGAAACAGGGGAAAAGGGTGCGTACCTTATTGAACTCACGAAACAAGGATCGCATTGTTCGTTTTTCCATACGGCAGATGTTGTATGGGATGAGATTGAAGTTAGTATCGATGGACTTGAAACTGTTGATGATCTTATGACGAGCGCGTCAAGTGCGATGAATGAGTGCCGAAGAGAAGAGGAAGGCACGCTTTTAACTGTCGTATTTACAGGACAGGGGCCACTTTCTCCTTATTTACGCGAAGACAAGCGCGTGGAAGAGATTTTTCATATTTTAGCAGCGGGAGAAGAGCGAAAAGACTTTGTGTATGCGATGAAGTGGAAAAACGAGACGGTTTCTTTTGCGGAAATTGAACGTTTGAAAGAAGAAAATCATTTCGTCGGTAGTGTGCTAAAGGAGTTAGAAGCTTTCACAAATATGGACGGAGTGTTGCGCACGATCTGGACATCTCCTGTAGCACGTAATAGTATTGAAGCTTTTACGGAAGAAGAGAAGAAAGAGATTCAAAAGGAAGCGGAAAATATTATTTTAGAGCAATTATTCCAGCAAGAGAGGGATAAAAAATGAGAATTGAAAAACTCCATATTTATGGCTATGGAAAACTAGAAAATGTGGAAATGGATCTTTCATTGCTGACGGTGTTGTACGGTGAAAATGAAGCGGGGAAATCGACAATTCGCTCATTTATGAAAAGTATTCTGTTCGGTTTTCCGACGAGAGGACAGCGCCGTTATGAGCCGAAAGAAGGCGGGAAGTACGGCGGTGCGGTCACTGTGCAAACAGAGAAGTACGGCCGTTTGAAAATTGAACGATTGCCAAAGACGGCAGCTGGTGAGGTGACCGTTTATTTTGAAGACGGGAAAACGGGCGGCGAAGATATTTTAAACGATATATTAAGCGGCATGAATGAAAGCTTATTTGATTCAGTCTTTTCATTTGATATGCATGGCCTGCAAAATATTCATCAGCTCGGTGAAGCGGATATTGGTAATTATTTATTTTCGGCCAGCGCAGTCGGAAGTGATGCGTTATTGCAGTTAGATAAAAAAATAGAAAAAGAAATGAATCAGCGTTTTAAGCCGAGTGGTCGTAATCCTGAAATTAACGTGTCACTGCAAGAGATGAAGAAAATTGAGGAAAAGATGAAAGATTGGCAAGGAAAAATTGGCACGTATGAAAAACAGGTCGAGCAGTTAAAAGAAAGTGAAGAGAAACTTGCTTCTGTTCGTGCGGAGAAAGAGAGTGCGGAAAAACGAAAGCAAGACTATGAAATATTAGCAGCGCTTGAGCCTCTCGTTATTGAAAAGAGTGCGCACGAGAAAGTGTTGAAAAGCGAGAACGGGCAGTTTCCTGTAAACGGAATGGCGCGCTATGAGGCGGTAAAGGCAAAGATAGAGCCACTCCAAGTACAAGTAGATTCACTTCGAAAAAAGATAGAAACAGTGCAATCAGAAATTGATTCCACAGAAATAGATGAAGCATTTTTACAAAAAGAAAGTTATGTAGAAGAACTTCGTATGCAGCATATGTCTTATGAAAATGCACGCCAAGAAATGCGTGATATGACGGGAAGTATTGCGAATATAAAAGAAGAAATCGCAGAATTACAGCAACAAATTGGCACTACTTTTGAACAAGAGACTGTTCTTTCATTTGATATAAGTTTAGCGATGAAAGAATTAATTACACAAACGGTGCAAAAGGCGCGCGAATTAGAAACGCAAAAAGTGCAGCTAGATGACCGTTTTAAAACGGCTCAAGAGCAATTAGAAGAGCAAGAAGAAAATATAAGACAGATCAAGAAACAAATGTTAGCTGATGAAGAACGAAATACGTTAGTTGAGAAAGAAAAATCATTTCAAGATGCTGCATTTTTAGGTATGGGCGCAGAGAGAATGAAGCGTAAGTATGAGGAAAAAGCAGGAGCGGCTATGCAAAAGAAAAAACAGTGGCAAAGAGTTTGTCTTCTGTTACTTCTTATTAACACGCTTGTTTTATTCACGAGTTTATTTATAGATAACCGCGTGCTGTTATTTATTAGTGTTATTGTTTTTGTAGGGATTGTCCTTGCTCTCGTTTTATATAAAAATCCTTCGGGTGGATTACAAGAAGAGCTTCTTACTCTTCAGCAAAGTGCTGGCGGAAGGCAAAGTGAAGAAGCGATGTCGGTTCGCTATCAGTTAGAAAAGGATGAAGAGATTCGGAAATTATTTGAGCGAGAGTCTTATAAATTACAACAAATGGAACGTGCTTATGATAAAGTCGTTTCATCGTATGAAGAGTGGGAGGGAGAAACTTTCCGTACGGGAGAACAAGTAGATGCGTATAAAACGCGCTATATGTTCCCTGAATTTTATACGTATGCGCACATATTGCCAGCGTTTGAGCGTATTGAAAAAATGCAGTCATTATATCGTGATTTAGAGAAGCAAAGTATGCGGAAATCTTCATTACATGAAATGATTTCGCACTTTGAACATAAACTAGAAACTGTTATCGGTAGTAAAGAGTATAGTAATTTGCATGAGGCGCAAAGTCGTATGCAAAATGAAAAAGAGAAGCGCCAAACTTGTAAGCAGCTGAAAGAGAAGCTGGCGGAATGGCAAGAAGAATATGAGTTCATGCAAGAGCAATTAAAACAACTTTTAGTAGAGCGAGATGGGTTGTGGCATATCGCAGAATCTACAGATGAAGAGATGTTTTTAGAAGCAGGTAAACTGGCGGAAAAATGCGAGGATGCCGAGAAACAAGTGGGGCGTTTATTACCGCAAATTGATCTGTTAGAACAGCGTTTAACGAGTTTATCATTAGCTGAACATTATGAAGCTGGCGGTTATGAGGAGAAATTAAAGCAAGAAATTACAACCGGGCAAAACTGTCTTACAAAAGAGAAAGAACTGACAGAGCGTATTGCGAAGCATCGAATAGAAATTGCGAATTTAGAAGAAGGCAGTACGTACGGTGATTTACTACACGAGTGGGAAATGAAAAAATCACAAGTGCGTGAACAAGTGAAGAAGTGGGCTGCATATGCGGCTGCAAAGACAGTATTAACGAAAACGAAGCAATATTATCATGAAGTGCATCTTCCGCGTATTTTACAAAAATCCGAAGAGTATTTCGTGTATTTAACAGGCGGAAGGTATAGTAAAATATTCTCACCGTCAGAGGCGGAACCTTTCATTGTCGAACGTAACGATGGTATGCGTTTTTACAGTCATGAACTAAGCCAAGCGACAGCGGAGCAGTTATATTTATCGTTACGATTTGCACTAGCGAAAACGTTTGAGCATGATTATCCATTTATTATTGATGATAGTTTCGTGCACTTTGATGCGGTAAGGACGAATCGAACGATTGAACTAATAAAGGAAATTGCGAAAGATAGACAAGTTATCTTCTTTACATGTCATGCGCATCTACTCACGTATTTTACAGAAAATGAGATTATAAAATTAACGCGTAAGCGTAAAGAAAACTAGTTGTAGTGTGCTATACTAAAAGTAACTGATTTGGTGGAGGAATTCGAATGAAAAAGAAAATTGTAGAATATGAAGTTGGTGAACAAGTCGATGTTTTCTTGTTAATTAAAACAGCGACAAAAGGTCTCGCAAGTAATGGGAAGCCGTTTTTAACAGTAATCTTACAAGATCCAAGTGGAGATATTGAAGCGAAGCTATGGGATGTATCACCAGAAGTTGAGAAACAATATGTAGCGGAAACGATCGTTAAAGTAGCTGGAGATATTCTAAACTATAAAGGACGTATTCAATTACGTGTGAAACAAATTCGTGTTGCGAATGAGAATGAAGTAACGGATATCTCGGACTTTGTAGAAAAAGCTCCAATAAAAAAAGAAGATATGGTCGAGAAAATTACGCAATACATATTTGAAATGAGAAACCCGAACATTCAGCGTCTAACAAGACATTTGTTAAATAAGCATCAAAACGAATTTTTAGAATATCCAGCAGCGACGAAAAATCATCACGAGTTCGTATCTGGACTAGCTTATCACGTTGTATCGATGTTAGATTTAGCGAAAGCTATCTCAGCTCTATACCCATCGTTAGATAAAGACTTACTATATGCGGGCGTTATTTTACACGATCTTGGTAAAGTATTTGAGCTATCTGGACCAATTTCTACGACGTATACGTTAGAAGGAAATTTACTTGGCCACATCTCTATCATGGTGAACGAAATTGGTAAAGCAGCAGACGAGCTGAACATCGATGCAGAAGAAGTATTAATTCTTCAGCACATCGTCCTTTCTCACCACGGAAAAGCAGAATGGGGTAGCCCAAAACCACCATTAGTAAAAGAAGCAGAAATTCTGCACTACATCGATAACTTAGATGCAAAAATGAACATGATGGACCGCGCATTAGGACGTACAAAACCAGGCGAATACACAGAACGTGTCTTTGCGCTTGATAATCGTTCGTTCTATAAGCCGACGTTCCATAATTAAGATTGTAAATAGTAATGGCCTCATTAAGTGTTAAAAAACTTAATGAGGCTTTTTTTGTATGAATAACATATTAAAAATATCTTGAATCCGAGATAAATCACTTGCTTTTTAATCACTTGAGTTGTAAAGTGATAGTAACGAAAGGAATTACTACTTTCATACGAATCGTTTTACACATTGAATTATTTTTTTAACTATCACTTGACTAGTGAAATGAATTGATTACTTATTATAAATACGTGCTTCGTTGATCAGAGAGCCGAAATAAAACCATTAAATACAAATTAAAACTATTGGAGGAATATATAATGAACCAATTAAAAGGAATACACCACGTTACAGCGATTACAAGTAGTGCAGAAAAGAACTATGAATTTTTCACTTATGTGTTAGGAATGCGTTTAGTTAAAAAAACGGTAAACCAAGATGATATTCAAACGTATCATTTATTCTTTGCAGATGATAAAGGTAGTGCAGGAACAGATATGACATTCTTTGACTTCCCGGGCGTTCCGAAAGGTGTACACGGGACAAATGAAATTTCAAAAACTTCATTCCGAGTTCCAAGTGATGCGGCATTAGCATATTGGGTGAAACGTTTTGATCGTCTTGAAGTGGAACATACAGGAATTAAAGAGCAATTCGGTAAGAAAACTCTTTCTTTCGTTGACTTTGATGATCAACACTATCAATTAATCTCTGACGAATTGGATAAAGGGATAGAATCAGGTACACCGTGGCAAAACGGTCCAGTTCCATTAGAATATGCAATTACTGGATTAGGACCTGTATTTATTCGTATCGCGAACTTTAGTTATTTCAAAGAAGTACTAGAAAAAGTTCTATTATTTAAAGAGATTGCTCAAGAAGGAGAATTCTATTTGTTTGAAGTAAACGAAGGTGGAAATGGTGCCTCTGTCATTGTAGAACATAATACGGTTCTTCCTGAAGCACAACAAGGTTTTGGTACAGTGCACCATGCTGCATTCCGCGTAGAGGATCGAGCTGTATTAGAAGAGTGGATTGAGCGACTAAGTCGAGTTGGACTCCCTTCATCTGGTTATGTAAATCGTCACTTCTTTGAGTCATTATACGCAAGAGTTGCGCCGCAAATTTTATTCGAGTTTGCAACAGATGGCCCTGGTTTTATGGGAGATGAGCCATATGAAACGCTTGGAGAGAAATTATCTTTACCTCCGTTCTTAGAGCCAAAGCGTGAAGAAATCGAAAAATTAGTTCGTCCGATTGATACAGTGAGAAGTACTAAGGAATTTATTAAAGAGTAAAAATAGAGATAATAAGTAGAAGAGCAAGTAGTTTTAGCGGATCGCTGGAATTGCTTGCTTTTTTATTTTCTCTTTATAAGTATTTTGCTAAAATGTATGTAAAACTGATGGAGGAATAGAATGACGAAAATTAGTGGGTATACTTGTAGATGCTGCGATACATATCATGAAGAAATTCCAACGAGTTATGGATCATCAGCTCCTGTTTATTATTATGATGCTGAACCTGAAGAGCGAGAAGATAGATTTGAAATGAACGATGATTTATGCGTGATGGATGGAGAACATTTCTTCATTCGAGGGAGTATTGAAATTCCTATCATTGGTACAGATGAACATTTCATATGGGGTGTATGGGTTTCGTTAAGCGAAGCGAATTTTGATAAGGTGAATGAATTCTGGGATAAGCAACAATTATTAGAGCCGATGTTTGGTTGGCTTTCGACAGATTTACCATATGAGTTGGAGACAGTAAGCTTAAAAGCGATGGTCCATCCGAGAGCGGACGGTATTCGCCCTTATATTGAACTGGAACTGACAGACCATCCTCTAGCAGTGGAGTTTAGAGAAGGAATAACGATGGAACGGGTACAAGAAATAGCGGAACAACTTTGTATAAAGTGAAACTATAATCAGTGGGGGTTTTGTTCATCCCCCACTGATTATTAGCCCTCACCAATCGGGCGTTTACGGGCAGCAGGGCTCCCACCTAACTTCTTTGCTTCAGCCGAATTTTGAGGTGGGAGTTTTACTGCCCGGCAAATAGCGGGATAAATAACGAGGATGATGAAAAAGAGTGCTGATGTCTGTTCAGCGCTCTTTTTCATCAGTAAAATAATTGACTTACTTTTAATATGTAACTATAATGATTACAGAAAGACCGTCAGTAATAGCGGTGAGTAATATTTTTTTGATATAATTGTAACTACAATGGTTACAATTAAAAAAGAACATAAAACAACCAAAAAATGTAAAAACTTTAAATAGCAACTTAAGAAAGGAGACGGGGATTTTGAAACGGTTTAAGTTTTATATGGTTAGTGGCATTGTACTCGTTTTGTTAATAGTATGTAACTTCGTTGATAAGCCGATTGCGAAGGTTGAAGAAGTGAAAGATACTGTTATGATGAGGTTAAATACGAAAGAGAGTATGGCACAAATTGATGGGCAGACGATTTATTTTAAGCAAATTGGTGAGGGGAAACCGCCTTTACTTATGCTTCACGGGTTTGGTGGTTCTTCAGATGGGTTTAGTGATATTTATCCGGAACTTGCGAGAGATCATACGATTATTGCAGTTGATATTTTAGGATTTGGACGTTCTTCTAAGCCGGTTGATTTTCAGTATTCGTTTCCTGCGCAGGTGAATTTATATTATAAGCTAATGAAGAAGCTCGGATACGATCAATTTGCAGTACTTGGTCACTCGATGGGGGGAGAGATGTCCCTTAATTTAGCGTATCTATATCCGGACGCGGTTACCCATCTCGTTTTAGCGGATTCTACAGGAATTGAGTCTTTCCAGCAAAAAGAAAGTTATGAAGTTCCGCCGCTATCAACGGACTTACAAACTGTAACAGCGATTACGGATTATAATAAAAATGAAGTGAAAAATAGCCGCGATGATAAAGAGCATTATGATCAGCTTACGAAAATGAGAGAACGCCGTATTGCGATGGAAGCTGATAAAATTAAGGTTCCGACTTTAATTTTATGGGGACGACACGATAAGAGCGTTTCTTGGAAAAATGGTGAGCTGTATCATCAGTTATTTGCAAATAGTACGTTTCATATTATTGAAAAAGGATACCACGCGCCGTTCCGTCAAGAGCCAATCGAGTTTATGGAATATGTACAAGCGTTCTTCGCGAAGAATCCACAATGAAAAATTTAAGCATAAATCCACTTCTTTCCTCATAGAGTGAAACTAATAAGGCTTGTCTAAGGAAAGGGATGAACGAAAGTGGAAATTTTACCATGGTGGATTTATCTTGTAATCATTGGGATTGTATTGAGTGGCTACATGGTTTTATATACTTCGAAAAAAGAGCAAGAGATGGATAACGATTTTATCGAAAAAGAAGGCGAAGTTTATATGAAGCGTTTAGAAGAAGAGCGTGAGAAACGTAATCAGGATAGTGATAAGGATTCGGTTTTGCTTTAATAGAAACTTTTGAAGAAGAGAAAAGTATTGTATTTCTCTTCTTTTTCTGTTGGATGAAATATTTGTATAGGAGAAAAGCATATGTTTCGTTTATTAGCTGTCATTTTAAAAAAAGTCAATGTGCATATGCGAATTGAAACAGAAGAAGGCCATAGTATGGAAATATACTATGGCCTGTTTTTATATGTACCTTGGCTTTCTTATGCATATGTATTTTTTCAGATAATCAAATAGATTAGCATAAAAAAATGTAATTGATTTTTATTAGAGAGTAGTATATATTTAATTCACGTAATATATAGTTTTAGTATTATTAAAGGATGGTGTATTATGAAAAAAAGTAAATTTAAATTCATTAATTTAACAACGGCCGCTACACTAAGTTTAAGTCTATTATTCACAGGAGCTGTATCTGCCGCTTCTGAAGAAAATTTCAGTCCAAAACAAATTAGTTTAGATGAAGTTACATCTGAAAAAATTGATACGTATCAACTAAGTCAAATTCAAGATACCTTTACAAAAAACACTGAAAATCAGGTGACTTTTTATTGGAAAAATACGCAAGGTATAGAGGAATCAATTGATCTATCTGTTCGAACAGATGCTAGAGGTAATATAACTTCCGTAAACGAAGTAACTACACATGACAACCGAATTGATTCTCTGGTTAAAAAGAAAAAACCCGGAAAACCAGGGAAAGGTTCTAGTCCAAAGGTACCATATAAATTAAATGGTGGAACAAATAAATCTAGCTTTATTAATGAACATGCTTATAATAGACATAAATATAACCCTAAAGAAAAATCTACTTCTAGCAAAACTCAGTATGGTCGAGATGTTGACGTGAAGAAGTTAAGGGAGGAAACAATGCATAATTATGAAAATAAGTGGAGTCAAACGGATAACAATGGTAACAGAACAACAACGTATGCTAAACAATTCGATGGTAATGTAAGTACTTCTGATTCATCAACAAGTCATCATAGGGTTATAATCAATCATTCTGACTCATCAAGAAGTACACAATTCCCATTGTACTTGAAGAACTGATATGAATACAAAAAAATTTCAAACCTATGTGGCGTTGTCAACAAAAGACTGGAGTGCTGAAACATTTGTAAGAACCCTAGAGGAGATTGTGGCTTCGGCAAAAGAATATGAAAATGATTATATTGAAATCCATCAAGTTTTAGAAATGGTTGTAACAGAAGTTGAAGTTGAGTACGTAATCATTCTAAATCATACGAGAAACTTAGATGATTTGGGGAAATATCTGAAATAATAAATTCCAAATACTGTTTATAAAAAAGGAATGGCGTTCTATTTGAATAGAATGGCATTCCTTTTTGAATCTCTGCTAAGAATATAAAGGGTTCGTATCAATAGTAACTGTAACCATCCAAAGCCCAATTCATACACTATGATTAATAATCGGATGAAAAAGGAGTGTAATGATGAAAAAACGTACTGTTAATGAAACAGGAGGGAATGTGCCACAACCAATCCGCAGTGATGGAGCAGGTGCGATTGATTCTGGGCCACGTAATGTTATGCGGGATATTCAAAATCCGAATATGCTCGTGCCGCCTATTACGGATGCGGGATTAGTTCCTAACTTGAAATTTTCGTTCTCAGACACTTCTATGATCTTAAAACAAGGTGGGTGGTCTCGGGAGATTACTGTTCGGGAACTTCCGGTTTCGACTACGATTGCTGGGGTAAATATGAGCTTAACGGCCGGTGGGGTGCGTGAACTTCATTGGCATAAGGAAGCGGAATGGGCGTATATGCTTTTAGGACGGGCACGAATAACTGCAGTTGATCAAAATGGCCGGAATTTTATTGCTGATGTTGGTCCGGGGGATCTTTGGTATTTCCCGCCTGGTATCCCGCATTCCATTCAAGGGATGGAACATTGTGAATTTCTGCTCGTTTTCGATGATGGACATTTTTCTGATCTATCTACCCTATCCATCTCCGATTGGTTCGCGCATACTCCAAAAGAGATTCTATCGGCTAATTTCGGAGTACCAGAGAGTGCTTTTAACTCTATTCCTTCAGAGCAAATCTATATTTATCAAGGAGAGGTACCGGGTTCGCTTGAGAGTCAGGAAGTCCAGTCACCTGAAGGAGAAATTCCTTTAACCTTCAAGCACGAATTGTCAAAACAAACACCTATCAAGACCCCTGGTGGTAGTGTCCGAATTGTAGATTCTACGAATTTTCCTATTTCAAAAACAATCGCAGCAGCGCTCGTTGAGATTGAGCCTGGTGGAATGAGAGAGCTTCATTGGCACCCGAATAATGATGAGTGGCAATATTATCTTACCGGGCAAGCGAGAATGACGGTGTTTCTTGGGGATGGTGCAGCTCGTACATTTGATTATAGAGCTGGTGATGTTGGATATGTACCGTTTGCTACCGGACACTATATTCAAAACACTGGTACCGAAACATTATGGTTTTTAGAGATGTTCAAAAGTAACCTTTTTGAAGATGTATCGTTAAATCAATGGATGGCACTGACTCCTAAAGAAATAGTGGAAAGTAATGTACATGTTGGCCCGCAATTGATGGATTCCTTACGTAAGCAAAAATGGCCTGTTGTGAAATATCCGGGTTTTTCATATAATCCAAAATCAGATGAATGAAATGGAGATGTACGCTATTCTTTCTGTAGAAGTATAGGAAGGGATGGTGTTTTTGTTTGTATGAATAAATTAAAAGAAATTCCCTACACTAGCTGTTCTTTCCACTTAAATTGTGTACTATAAAGAATAGACAGGAAGGGGACATTTAGAATGGAATTTCATGAACAGAAGATATTGCCGGCAGTGAGGCAAATTAAAGATTTGGAAAAGCTATTACATAGTTCGTATGAGTATATTGTTATTTTAGATATTCATGTTGGTCAATTGAAGAGTGTTGTGTCACTCGCGAAGCAGCATAATAAAAAAGTATTTTTACATGTTGATTTGATCCATGGATTACAAAGTGATGGGCATGCGACGGAATTTTTATGCCAAGAATATAAACCGTACGGGTTATTATCGACAAAGGCGAGTGTAATTATGAAGGCGAAGCAAAAAGGTGTTGTCTCCATTCAACGCATCTTTTTAATTGATTCTAGCGCGATGGAAAAGAGCTGTAATTTGCTAGAAAAGACGAAGCCGGATTATATAGAGGTGCTTCCCGGTGCGTTAACGGGTGTCATTGCTGAGGTGAAAGAGCGTACAGGTGTACCGATTTTAGCAGGTGGTTTTATTCGAACGGTAGAAGACGTTGAAAGAGCGTTAAATGCTGGTGCGACAGCAATTACGACATCGAAAAAAGAATTATGGAAACATTACCAAAAAAAGTGACGAAAATGTGAAAAATTCTATTGACACCGCTTTCATTAGAGGTTAACATTATAGACAAGTTAATAAACGTGACGGAGAAAAGAAGAGATCCACATTTTATTGTTTCTATATATATATTATAGAAGCATGTAAGCTGTGGATCTTTTTCTTTTGAAAAAAAACGAATGGCCATTCATTTTACCTCTATCACTTTTCGAAAGCATTTAAATTGATTGTGGAGGGATTTTATGTCAGCATTTTTAGGGGAATTAATAGGGACAGCGTTGTTAATCTTACTTGGTGGCGGTGTTTGCGCTGGTGTAAGTTTAAAGAAGTCGTTTGCGAAAGATTCTGGTTGGATTGTAATTACAATGGGCTGGGGCTTAGCGGTTGCTATGGCAGCGTATGCAGTTGGATCAATTAGTGGGGCACATTTGAATCCGGCTTTAACGATAGGACTTGCTTTTAAGGGAGCGTTCCCATGGAGTGACGTACCTATGTATATCGCAGCACAAATGATTGGGGCAATTATCGGGGCAGTTCTCGTATATTTACATTACTTACCACACTGGAAAGAAACAGAGGATCCAGGAACAAAGTTAGGTGTATTTGCAACAGGTCCAGCAATTCCGAACACATTTACAAACCTTTTAAGTGAAATGATTGGAACATTCGTTTTAGTATTTGGTATATTAGCAATTGGAGCAAATAAATTTGCAGATGGTTTAAATCCATTTATCGTAGGTTTCTTAATTGTAAGTATTGGTTTATCATTAGGTGGAACAACAGGATACGCAATCAACCCGGCTCGTGATTTAGGTCCGCGTATTGCACACTTCTTCCTTCCGATTGCAGGAAAGGGCGGTTCAAACTGGAAGTATGCATGGATTCCAGTAGTTGGTCCAATTCTAGGTGGATCACTTGCAGGATTATTCCATCAAGTTGTATTTGAAGGAAAACAAAATTCAGCACTTATTTATGTGATTATTGCAACTGTGATTGTACTAGCAATCTCTTATATGACAAGTAAAAAAAGTGGAGCTACTACAAATAGTAGAAAAGTAGCATAGGGGGAAACTGATATGAAAAAATATATTCTTTCATTAGACCAAGGAACAACTAGCTCACGCGCAATTCTTTTCAATAAAGAAGGAAAAATCGTTCATTCAGCTCAAAAAGAGTTTACGCAACATTTTCCAAAGCCAGGCTGGGTTGAGCATAATGCACAAGAAATTTGGGGATCTATTTTAGCAGTTATCGCAACTTGCTTAAGCGAAGCAGATGTGAAGCCAGAACAAATCGCTGGTATCGGTATTACGAACCAACGTGAAACAGCGGTTGTATGGGATAAAACAACTGGAAAACCAATTTATAACGCAATCGTATGGCAATCTCGTCAAACAGTTGAAATTTGTGATGAGTTAAAAGAAAAAGGTTATAGCGAGATGGTTCGCGAAAAAACAGGTCTTTTAATTGATGCATACTTCTCTGGTACGAAAGTAAAATGGATTTTAGACAACGTTGAAGGTGCAAGAGAAAAAGCGGAAAACGGCGAGTTATTATTCGGAACAATTGATACATGGCTTGTATGGAAATTGTCTGGCGGGAAAGCGCACGTAACAGATTACTCAAATGCATCACGTACATTAATGTTTAACATTCACGACTTACAGTGGGATGATAAACTTCTAGACATGTTAACAGTACCAAAGAGCATGCTTCCAGAAGTACGTCAATCATCGGAAATATATGGAGAAACAATTGATTACCACTTCTTCGGTCAAAATGTACCGATTGCAGGTATAGCTGGTGACCAGCAAGCGGCATTATTTGGACAAGCTTGTTTCGGTGAAGGTATGGCGAAGAACACTTACGGAACTGGTTGCTTTATGTTAATGAACACAGGCGAAAAAGCAGTAGCTTCTGAGCATGGCCTATTAACAACAATTGCATGGGGTTTAGATGGTAAAGTGAATTACGCATTAGAAGGAAGTATTTTCGTAGCAGGTTCTGCAATTCAGTGGTTACGTGACGGAATGCGCATGTTTAAAGATGCGAGTGAGAGTGAAGTGTATGCTAGCCGTGTTGAATCAACTGAAGGTGTATACATAGTACCAGCATTCGTAGGATTAGGTACACCGTACTGGGATAGTGAAGTACGCGGCGCTATGTTTGGTGTAACGCGCGGTACGACGAAGGAGCATTTCATTCGTGCAACGCTAGAATCGTTAGCATACCAAACGAAAGATGTATTATGCGCGATGGAAGCTGATTCAGGTATTGAACTGAACACATTACGCGTTGACGGGGGAGCAGTTAAGAATAACTTCTTAATGCAGTTCCAAAGCGATATGTTAGACGTTCCTGTAGAGCGTCCGGTGATCAGTGAAACGACAGCTTTAGGTGCAGCATACTTAGCTGGTCTTGCGGTTGGATATTGGAAAAACCAAGACGAAATTAAAGCGCAGTGGAATATGGATAAACGCTTTACACCGGCAATGGAAGCGGAAACAAGCGAAGAGCTATATGCTGGATGGAAAAAGGCAATTGAAGCAACAAAAGCTTTCAAATAATCATAAACAGTGTTATAATGATGACAAGTTAATAATTCGGTAGGAGATTTGGAGAGACCACAACACGCTATAGAGGCGAAATCTATAGCGGAGTTCGTGGTCTCTTTTTTCGTTATCAAAGGGAGGAATTACCATGAAATTTTCAAGTAAACAACGTAAAGACGTATTAAACGGAGTAAATAAACAAGAGTTAGATGTGATCGTAATTGGTGGAGGTATTACTGGTTCTGGTATTGCATTAGATGGGGCAACACGCGGTTTATCAACAATTGTGTTTGAAATGCAGGACTTTGCAGCAGGTACATCAAGTCGTTCAACGAAACTTGTACACGGCGGTTTACGTTATTTAAAACAACTTGAAGTGAAAATGGTAGCAGAGGTGGGGAAAGAGCGTGCGATCGTATATGAGAACGGTCCCCATGTAACAACACCAGAGTGGATGTTACTTCCGTTCCATACAGGCGGCACGTTCGGGTCATTTAGTACATCAATTGGTCTTCGTGTATACGACTTCCTAGCAGGTGTAAAACGAAGCGAGCGCAGAAAGATGTTTAACCGTGAAGAAACGCTAAATAAAGAGCCTCTTGTAAAACAAGAAGGATTAAAAGGCGGCGGTTACTACGTAGAATATCGTACAGATGATGCGCGTCTTACAATTGAAGTAATGAAAGAAGCAATTGAACATGGTGCGAAAGCTGTTAACTACGCAAAAGTAGACAATTTCTTATATAAAGATGGAAAAGTATGCGGTGTACGTGTAATCGATTTACTAGACGGAGAAGTGTACGAAGTTTACGGTAAGAAAATTGTAAACGCAGCCGGTCCTTGGGTAGACACACTTCGTGAAAAAGATAACTCGAAAAAAGGGAAAGTACTTCAATTATCAAAAGGTGTTCACTTAGTAATTGATCAAAAACGTTTCCCATTAGGGCAAGCGATTTACTTTGATACACCAGATAAACGTATGGTGTTTGCGATTCCTCGCGAAGGAAAAACGTACGTAGGTACAACGGATACGTTCTATGATAAAGACGCAGCTGTACCACACATGACAACAGAAGATCGCACATACATCATTAATGCGATTAACTACATGTTCCCGAGTGTGAAAATTACAGAAAAAGATGTGGAATCAAGCTGGGCTGGTGTACGTCCGTTAATTTACGAAGAAGGTAAAAACGCATCTGAAATTTCTCGTAAAGATGAAATTTGGACTTCTGAATCTGGTTTAATTACAATCGCAGGCGGTAAATTAACAGGATACCGCAAAATGGCTGAAATGGTAGTAGACTACGTAACGAATCTATTACAAAAAGAAGGTCATAGCGCATATCCGAAGAGCGATACGAAACATATGCCAATCTCTGGTGGTCATGTAAGTGGTTCACACGGATTCTCGGCATTTATCGCGAAAAAAGCAGGCGAAGGTACAAAATACGGTTTAACGACAGCGCAAGCGGAAGAATTCGCGAAATTCTACGGCTCTAACGTTGACGTACTGTTCGATTTAGCGAAAAAACATAAAGAAGAAGCGAAAGAATACAACATGCCGCTAGACGTTCTAATCCCGCTTGTATACGCAATGGATTACGAAATGACAGCGAAACCAGTTGACTTCTTCGTACGCCGCAGAGGCGCTGTATTCTTCAACATCCACTGGGTATACGAGTGGAAAGAAGCAGTAATCAACTACATGGCTGCGAAACTTGGCTGGAGCAAAGAAGAGCAAATGAAATACACAGCTGAACTAGAAAAAGCGTTAAGAGACGCTGTAATTCCTGTAGATCAACAAGAGCAGGCAGCTGCGTTAGCGTAAAATAGAGAACCACCTGAAGGGGAGCCTTTAGGTGGTTTTTTGTTATATTATGAATGCGCTAAAATTTTGACTATAAGTGAATATAAAGTGTTGTATCATAATAAAAGGTTTACTCTTAGTAAAGAAAAATTAAGGTTTAAAAAAACGGTACGGACATTGCCAACCGTTTTTTTTATGGATTTATAAAACTTTTCCATAGAGTGCGTCGTCTAATATATGGGAAGGAGGAAATGATGTGGATGAATTAACGGTAGAAGCGTTTGAAATAGAAGATAAGGAGGACCTTATCGACGAAATAATGAACAAGTATGGACAAGAAGTCTTACAGCTTGTGTACTCATATGTGAATAATAAAGAAGTTGCGGAGGATTTAACGCAAGATATATTTGTGAAATGCTATAAATCTCTTCATACATATAAAGGGAATTCGAACTTAAAAACATGGTTATGGAGAATCGCAATTAATCATTGTAAGGACTATATAAAAAGTTGGTATAACAAAAAGGTAATCGTGACAGAGGATGAATCTGCTTATATTGAGGTTCAACATGATAGTGTCGAGCAAACAGTTATTCAAAATGCAGAGGATAGTAGGCTTGCTTCTGCAGTAATGAATTTACCGATAAAATATCGAGAAGTGATTTATCTATTTTATTATGAAGAATTATCAATTAAAGAGATTGCGATTGTAATAGAAGTGAAGGAAAATACGATAAAAACTAGACTGAAAAAAGCGAAGGAGCTTTTGAAGAAAGGATTGGAGGAATAATCAAATGGAAGATCGATTAAAAGGCTTGCAAAAATCAATGGAGAACACAACTTTTAAACATTTGAGTTTTTCTGATCAGCATCGAAAGCGGGTACGTGAAAAAATCAATCAATCACACGAAAATGAAGAAGACATCTCTTTAGCGGTTTTACAACTTCTTATGAATGAAAAAACAGGGTACGAACTGGGGCAGCTATTGCGAGGGAGAGGAATTCAAAAATTCGAAGGAAATGAAGGTTTTTTATACACTTTATTACACCGCTTGGAACAGAATCGCTTTATCCAATCTAGCTGGGATCATGCGGGAGCTAAATATTATCAATTAAATGATAAAGGAAACAAGATGTTACGAAAGGCAGAAAAAGATTCTACGAAGGCACGATTTATATTAAAAGGATTAGTACAGGAGTGAGGCGGAATTGAATAAAAAAGGGGAGCATTTTTTAAGCGAAGTTACCAATCATATTAAATCAAAAGAAGCAAAGAGCTTTGTGGCTACTGAACTAGATTTTCACTTGAAGCAAGCGGAAAATATGTGGATGGATAAAGGGTTAAGTAAGGAAGTTGCTGAAGACAAAGCTGTTGAACAAATGGGAAGTCCAATTAAACTTGGCCGGGAACTTAACAAACTTCATAAGCCAAAGGTTGAGTGGTTTCTAATTATTTTATTAGTGACTGCTATGGGGTTAGGTTTTCTGCCAGTTATAGCTTTTGGACATACGAATGATTTACTAATGAATAAGATAATATTTGTTATTCTTGGCGTTGCAGCAGCTCTTGGGATGATGCTGATTGATTATCGGAAGTTAGAAAGACTCGGATGGTTGTTTTACACAATCGGAGTACTTATCCTGTTAATGCTATACTGTTTTCCGAACGCTTCGATGGCTGGCGAACCGTTAATAAAAATTGGTCCCATTGCAATTGACTGCTTAATGGCAGTGCCGTTCTTTTTTCTAGCTTGGGCTTCTTTTTTCAATAACGGTAGGTTAAAGGTTATACATCTCGTGGTTTTGTATTTATTTTCTTTGTATTTATTCTTCATTGTATCAACTCTTTCAACAATTTTTATTTATATCACGATGATATTTGTTATGCTTTGGTGGAGTAAGTTAGGAAAGAAAAAAGCATTGATTATTACAATTGTACCAATTTGTTTATTGAGTATAAGAGTATTTTTTTCCTGGTCCGCATTAAAAGGATATCATTTGGATAGATTTTTAGGTTATTTAAATCCAGAGCGTGATGCAGGGGGCGCAGGGTTTATGTATGTACGTTTAAAAGAGGTAATGTCGTCAGCGGGTTGGTTTGGTACATCTGGAGATACAAAGTTTATCCCTGCTCCAGATACTGATTTTGTGTTTGCAAGTTTGACTTATTATTATGGATATGTGCTTGCGCTAATTCTTGTCTTCGTTCTTTCTCTTTTTGTAGCAAGGATAATGGTCATATCTTATAAAATAAATGATCGGTATGGTAAATTGCTTCTCGTTGGAGGAATGACCCTTTTCGTAGTCCAGTTCATTTATAACGTTGGAATGATCCTAGGTTTATTACCGATTGCTGCTATATCCTTGCCTTTTATTAGTTATGGATTAACACCAACTGTATTTCATGCGCTTTTAATGGGGATCGTGCTGAGTGTATATCGGCGTAAAGATATGTCAGTGAGAATGCAAAAGACACCTTGATACTTATATAAGTTGTATATAAAAGAATTCATTATTATGATCAAGTATAAACGTAAATAGATAGTAGTGGAGGGTTATGACAAATAACCCTCTTGTTGTATTTAAATAAGTGAACTAGCCTCAATAGAAATACATAATTCAGAACGAGAGATTGATTCAGCTAGTTGTTGTAAATATAAGTATTCTTTCGCATCTTTTTCGGAAGTGTTAGGATCTAATAAAGGTGAAGAAAGAAGTACATCAATTGTAAGTATGTCTGAATCATGAGAAGAGATATTATAGCCCGCAAATACAGGTCGTTTTAAGTCTTTTACTTTTTGAATCATCTTATGGAATTTCGTAACACTTATATTAATTTTGGCTAATGGAAAGCATTTTTGGATAGGGTTCTCGATGGTCTTTCTAATTTTATAATCGTATACGTAATAGTACTTCTCTTGCTGTTCAAGTGATTGTAATTCTTTCGTTAATAAGTGGTATTTGTCTGTAAGTCCAGTTGTGAGTGCATCATTTTCTGCACCAACTAATAAGGTGAAAGGTCTTGATGATGAGATTGAAATGGTGCGGACGTTTAGTTCGGTAAAAGTGGGATTAGATTGTAAAATGGTATGTAATTTTTCGGTAGAAAACTCACCGTCATAAATAGCAATGAAATAATGATTCATCTTTTCACTCCTTAATTTTTTCTAAAATGATATATTCTATTTTTTAGTTGTAAGTCCTGCATAAAAAAGAAACACCTTGATTAATATCAAGGTGTAATAAGCTCAAAACTCTCCGTATCAGCCCCCATCACAAAAGGACTAACCTCACCAACGCTATAAAGCTGCAATTCATGCATCGCGCGCGTACAAGCAGTGTAGAACAATCTACGAAGGCTTGCATCACTGTACACATCTTTAGAGGCATTGTAAATAATAACAGCATCAAATTCGATACCCTTCGCTAAATAAGCAGGGATAATGACAATGCCTTGCTCATACTCAGCAGAGTTACTTTTCACAAGTTTAATATTCTCGATATGACTGAGTGCTTCGTAGGCAGCGGCACTTTCGGCTGCGGATTTACATATAATTGCGATCGTATTGTGCTGTTGTTCTTGTAGTTCAACAACTTTGGAAGTAATACAATTATGCAGTTCGCTGTAATCAGAAACTTTAGTCACTGTAGGTTTCTCGCCGTCACGTTCAAAGGCGTTAATATTCTTTCCTTCCGGTACGAGATAGCGTGTGAATTCAATAATCGGTTTTGTTGAACGATAGCTACGAGTTAAGTTGATGCCGTTCGTTTCATCAGGTCCGTATAAGCTAGTAAGTGTATTGAAATTCACTGCTTCACTCGCATGAGCAAATATCGCTTGGTTAAAGTCCCCGAGTACCGTCATTTTTGCGGCAGGGAAGAGACGTTTTAAAAACTCGAATTGAAACGGAGAGTAATCTTGCGCTTCGTCGACGAGTACGTGTTTAATCGATCTGTTCGTTTGGAAGCCTTCGATTAATTCTTTTAAGAGTAAAAATGGAGTCGCATCCTCGTAATATAGTTTTCCTTCATCAAGCATGTTCACAGTTAATGAGCAAATTTCGTCCCATTCTTTAGGCTTTTCTCCAGTAACCCATGATGCATCTGTGAAGAGTTGTTTATATATGCCTGTGAAATTGATAAAGCGTAGTGTTTGAACGCCTTTACGAAGTGGCTTCAATTTTTTGCGGACAATCATACGTCCAAGTACTTTCGTTTCTTTTTCATAATCATTAAAGGAGTTGTCGTCAAACTCGCCCTTTTTCTGTAAATATTTATAAGCCTTTTGATATTCATCTTTACTAAGTAGTTCAATTTCCTCTTCTACCCAAGGTTTTTTCAGTTCTGCTTTTTCGATTGCATCTATTTGTTTATTTAGCCAATCCGTTAACTTTTCAATTCTATTATGGAAACGGAGGGAGGAGTCTGTATTGTAAAATTGCTCTGTAATTTCTTTAGCAGAGGCAATCAGTTTTCCTCTAAACTTCATTCCTCTAAATAACATGCCTGAAGATTCAAGCGATTGTCTGTACGTTCTAATCATATCGAAAAATTGAGTAGATGCTTTAAATCGAATGCTCGCATTTCTAGTTTTATAGGCAGGGCTATTCGTTTCAGTTAGCATATATTCTAGTTGTTCGTAAGGATCTTCAACGTCAAATGACTTACTGAGTCTATGGTTTAAATATTCTTGGAATGTAACTTGCTGCATATTCTCTTCACCGAGTTCAGGTAGTACGTTAGATACGTAGCTGTTGAACATGGAGTTAGGGGAGAAGAGAATAATTTGATCAGCTTTTAACCATTCGCGATATTTATATAGTAAGTAGGCG
This sequence comes from Bacillus sp. NPDC057893, assembly GCF_042796455.1. Taxonomy (NCBI): domain Bacteria; kingdom Bacillati; phylum Bacillota; class Bacilli; order Caryophanales; family Bacillaceae; genus Bacillus; species Bacillus sp. NPDC057893. The sequence goes on from NZ_JBHVNG010000002.1 coordinate 260,187, forward strand.
ATTCGCTGCAGGGCAGCCGACGTTTTACCGCTACCAGCAGCTCCTTGAACGATAAGTAGTCGCCCTTCATCGTGACGGATAATTTCATTTTGCTCGCGCTGGATAGTAGCAACAATACTTTGCATATGTTTGTTTGTTCCTTTTCCAAGCGCTTGTTGCAGGATTTCATCTCCAATTGTGAGGCTCGTATCGAACATAGAATCAATCTCGCCATTTTGAATAATATATTGTAATTTCTTCTCCACATTGCCGCGGATTACGCCTCCTGGTGTGCTGTACTCAGCCGGTCCTGGTGGATAATCGTAGTAAACACTTGAAATTGGTGCGCGCCAATCGTATATAAGAAAATTTTCTCCGCTTGCATCGGTAAGTGTAGCAACGCCGATATAAATTTGCTCTGCGCCAGATTCTCCTTCTTCTTTGAAATCGATTCGTCCGAAGTAAGGTGCTTTATGCATACGGCGTAGTGCGGCAAGTCGATTAAAGGTGTGCTTATGGGTGATTTGTGTTACGGCTAGTGACTGAGCTTGTTGTCTTAAGTTGATAACTGTTTCAAGATAATCGTCAAAAGTATCAGTGTTAACTTTTACATCATCCCAGAAGTGTTTACGAATGTTGATTACTTCTGCCCGGCGTCTGCCAGTGTCACTTTCCAGTTTATCAATTTGCTCCGTAATAGTTTCTATTACGCTATCCAATCGTTTTTGCTCTTGATCAAGTTTTTTGTTCATACGTAAGCACTCCTTTAAAAGTGAAAAATAGAGGTTGACTGAAGATGTGTTTTGGTGTATAATTAAGATACGGATAAATACATTCTCTTGTTTTTTAAGAATGCGTTTCTGTACTAATTTAACATAGTTTTTTAATTTAATCAATGATAATGAGATAAACCTTGGTTCCGTGTGTGATGGAATCGAGGTTTTTTGTGTTGAATGGAGTAAGAGGGGTACGGAAATGATTCTGGGTATTAGGGGCCACTATGGGATTTAAAATGGTGTAGAAATTCATTATGTTAAAAATACTAGAACAGATGAATTTGATGATTTTAAATTTAAAAATTAATTTTTTGTTGATAGGAGCTTGTATATGAAGGTACTGTGTATAAAAAATTCAGGAGATACATTTTCAGAGGGTTTATTAAAACAAGGATATAATCGAGAATCGATTATAAATTTAGAAATCCATAAGGAATATGTGGTTTATGGTATTAGTTCATTGAATGGAGAATTAGACTATTTAATCTTAGGTGAAAATGAAAACTTGCCTTCATGGTACCCAGCCGAATTGTTTGAAGTATCTAATCCTTTACAACCTTTAGAATGGTATTTTGCGGATCATAAAAATAGTAAAGTGACAACAATAGAATATATATGGGGTTATAAAGAATTAGCTTTAAATGATAGACATGCTCTTGGTTTAATGGAAAGAGAGAATAAAGATATGGAAATATTTTTAAAGCGTAAAGCTGAAATTGATGAATTTGATGAATTGTAATAGTAAAGGAACTGATTAACTTATAAAAAACGTAGGAATTAAATATGCCTATGTTTTTTGTACATAACATTTAAATAAACACATATCCACAAATAGCGGGATAAAACTACTACAAAATAAAAAAAAGCTTGGGGCTACCCAAGCTTTTTTTACTTCATTATTTCTTTTCGTCTTTCTTAGCGTCAGCTTTTTTCTCTTCGAAAAGATCTTTCAAATCTTTATCGTCAACTTTTACGTCAGCTTTTTTGATTTCTTTCATCATAAGATCGTTCATGAATTCGCCGTCTTGTGCTTTCTTCGCAACTAACTCTTTTTTCAGGTCAGCTTTTGATTGCTCAAATGATTTTTCTGGTTCTTTAATGTCTGTTACTTTAATGATATGGTAACCAAATTGTGTTTTTACAGGCTCGCTTACTTCATCTTTTTTCAGTTTATAAGCAGCATCTTCGAATTCTTTAACCATTTTACCATGTTCGAAGAATCCTAAGTCGCCACCTTTTTCTTTTGAAGCAGTATCTTCAGAGTATTGTTTCGCTAACTCTTCGAAAGATTTACCTTGTCCAAGTTCTTCTTTAACCTTTTTAGCAGTCGCTTCATCTTTTACAAGAATGTGGCTTGCCTTAACTTGAGGCTTGTAGTTATCTTTTAATTCTTTATCAGTGATTGTTTTCTCGATAGCTTGTTCTTGAGCTAATGAAGCGCGAACGCCATTTTTAACTGTTTCTTCTTTAAGGCCTTGTTGTTTCATTAGTGTATCGAATTGGTCACCGACTTGCTTTTTCATTTCATCGAACTTTTTGTCTACTTCTTTGTCATCGACTTTGTAGTTTTTAATAAGTACTTTTTCCATAACCATGTTATTTAGTACTTGTTTACCAGCTTGTGTCTTCATTTGATTGTAGAACTCTTCTTTAGTGATGTCACCAGCTTTAGATGTAACAATTTTGTCTGATGATGATGATGTTCCACATGCTGATAATGCGATTACACTTGTTGCGGCTAAGGCAAGCATAGCTTTCTTCATTCAATAAACACTCCTACTATTATGTATTTTTAATTTATCCCGTACAAATGAAGAAACGCCTTATGATAGGTTATTTTCGTTCATAAGAACCTGATTAAGTCTCACTGATGTCTTTGCTTTTTTAATATGTAAAAGCACGCTTAACAGGGCTTACCGAGGCTTTAGGATAAAGTTTAGATGCGTGTCGTTTATTTCATAGTATAAGCAATATGTACAAAATTTAATATATCATATTTCGACGAGTTTTCCTATTGATAAAGAAATTTTAACCAGTTTGTGTCAGATTTTGAAAGGGTACCATATTGGGCACATGTCGCATATACAGAAAAGAGGAGGGGATGGGGGATGAATTCTCAACTTATTTTATTACTTGTACTGTTTATTTTATTAGTTATAGTAGGTATAATTTGCTTATAGAGGAAAAAAATGAGGAAGGGGCTTTCCTTCCTCACTTTCCATGGAATATAATTTCTATATAACTAGAAATTAATAGAATGGTAATACATACATTAATAACTCGAAAGACACCGGGCTGGCGGCTCGCAGATATTTGTTTTCGCTCACACAGTGTATGTGTCATGAAATTCGTGTAAAATATAACAAGAAGTGCGAATGCGACAAAGACAACGGTTATAAGAGTCATGAGGCGAGACCTCCTTTTGGCTAAAATACATATACTTTATATATTGTATCATACGATATTTTGTTCGTGTTACAAAATTCAGAAATAGAAGACTTTGTGTTAGGAAGCGAGGGAGAAAATGGACGTTGTAAGAAGACTAGAACAAGCTGAATATTACGTAGACCTACTATTTAAAATGATTGATGAAGAAAAGTGTCCATTTTATTCTTTAATCATAAAGAAAAAAGCTCGTAAAAAAGACATTGAACGTATACTAAAACTTTGTGAAAAGCTGAACGAACAATATGTAGTGGAGAAAGCAGAAGGCCTTCTATTGTTTGATGCGCTATTAGATCAATTTGAAAAAGCGCTTCCACATCAGCTCGAAGTACACGAAACTGCGGAAGCGCTAGCAAAACAAGGTTTATTTAAGCCACTTATGAATGAATTCTTACGCATGATTGCGAAAAAATAAATAGATTATTTCTTAACTAACTTTTGATCGGATTCCGTAAAGTTCTCCTCGATATCTTCTAATGATTTCTCAAAAATATCGATGAAGTCTTGTCCATAAATATTGCGCAGGATTGCAATCAGTTCGATATTTTCTGGGAACTTACCGTAAAAATTACGAAGTTCAAGTGCCCCATTAAAAACAGAATTATTTTCAGGATCATACTCCTCCATTAAGCGAAGTAGCAATTCTTCCCCTTTGTCTGTAATTTCAATGTACGTATTTCGTTTATCATCTTCTTTTTTTGAGAATACAAGATAGCCGCGTTCTTCAAGCTTTTTAGAGAAGTTAAACGCCGTTGAGACGTGCATAACTCCAAACTTAGCAATTTCAGAAATAGAAGCCCCTTTTAAATGATAAGCGATGGTTAAAATGTGATGCTCATTAATGTTTAAATCGTAAGGTTTAATCCACTGTTGCCAATCTTTCTCTACGCATTTCCATAACGCTTTCGATAATTGAGCAATACGTTGGCTGAAAATCATCGCTTCTTTTACCGAGTAATTTTTTTCTCCACTTTTCATTTACTCACCCACTTTAACATTCTTTTTTCATTATTATCTATTATGCCAGTAAAATAAAAATTAATAAAGTCTTTTTGTGAGAATTGTGAAAATTTTTCGGAAAAACAACATTCTATACAAATCATGCATAACTATGGAAGCGTTTTATGAGTCGAGAATACATGTGTTGTCTTTACATGTTAAAGGATAACATATATTGTAAATGCATAAAAACACGACATATCTATGTGATATGCCGTGTTAAGGTCAATTCGTATGAAAAATATTTGTTATATGCAAAAAACTAAGCAGGAATATGTTTACGCTTTTTCTGGAACGGCTTCTTGTAGTTTCTCAATTGACTTTTGAATGTCTAAAATTTCTTTTTCAATATGTCGTTTGTTTTGAGAAATATCTTGTTTCCAGTTAGAAAACGTGTCATGCATATCGTCTTTTAGTTCTTGGAATACTTCTTTACCTTCTGAAGCAGTTTCAACGATTTGACGCTTTAATAACTTTGTATCAGCTGTAATATCAGCTAAAGTCTTTTTAATATCAGTTCCTTTTTCTTTCAGCTTACCGCGCATAGCTTTACCAGAAGAAGGAGTTGAGAAAAGAACGGCTAGTCCAGCAACTGCTCCGCCGCAAAGTACACCTGTAATAAAGGATTTAGCTTTTGACATAAAAGGAAACCTCCTTATTTTTCGTTCGTATTCATGATGTATAAAAGTGTGCATATCTTTAAGACAAGGGGAAGAAAAGTGAGCTTTTCTCTCTTGTACATGCTATGCACAAAAAATCATATCCCCGGCATTTTTTGTGAAGAAACAAGCCATACAATAAATGCCAGAGGAATCGGCTTGATATGTATTACTTCTTATTATAGTGGCACTATTTCACACTATTTGCAATTGTACTTGCGATGTTTTGTAAATTTTCCATTGTATATTCATTTTGGTGTGATTTCCAAACAGCACCGAAACCATCGTTTTCACCGTAGCGTGGAATTAAATGAAGGTGGAAGTGGAATACAGTTTGTCCAGCTTTCTCGCCGTTATTGTTAAGTAGGTTGAAGCCAACTGGATTAAATTCTGCTTTCATTGCATTTGCGATTTTTGGAACGACAGCAAAAATATGTGATGCGATTTCTGGCGTTAACGCAAAAATGTCTTGTTTGTGAACTTTCGGAATAACAAGAGTATGTCCTTTTGTTACTTGACTAATATCTAAAAATGCAAGTACATGTTCATCTTCGTATACTTTTGAACAAGGGATTTGCCCGTCAATAATTTTACAAAAAATACAATTGTCCGCTGTATGATTCATCGATCTCATCCTTTCAAATATCCTTAGCCGTATTTTACCATAATTACATAGGAGAACAAACACGAAAAACAGGAAGCTGACTCAGCTTCCTGTTTTCTGAAGAGGGATTGAAAAAGCATTTTTTTATAATTTACGGTTCGCAGACACCTCATTTATATAAGAAATGCACGGTAAATCGGCTAAAGTTTCTGCCGTAGACACCCCATTTTCAAGTGAAATGAATTGCAATCTTTTTAAAAATGAAATTGTTTATTTTATAAAACAGTATATGCTCTTTCGGAGACACCCCGTTTCGAAAATGAAACAAATTATCTGGTTATGTGTAAATTTCATTGTCCAATTTGGACACCCCATTTCATGATGACTTCACTATGTTGTTGTACTCATCAATTGGTGGTTGCTTTTTCAAGTGTGTTCCTTCTTCACTAATTATGATGTCCGCTTTCGTAAAAATATATGCGAAGAAATTTAAATTTTTTTTTGGAGACATCGATACTATGTAGTGCACCATGATTTTTGGTAAGATGAATATATACATTTCTTACAAAAGTGAATGAATATAAATGAAGAAAGTGGTGTCGTATGAGCGAGTTATTGCGTGTAGAAAATGTTACAGGAGGATATACGAAACGACCTGTACTGCAAAATGTTTCGTTTTCTGTTAATAAAGGCGAACTTGTCGGCTTAATCGGTTTAAATGGAGCCGGGAAGAGTACGACAATTAAACATATCATCGGTTTAATGGAGCCGAAAAAAGGAACTGTCACAATTAACGGGAAAACAATTCGTGATGATATGACAGCGTACCGTTCTAGTTTCTCCTTCATTCCAGAAACGCCAGTATTATATGATGAGTTAACGTTAGAAGAGCATTTGAAATTAACAGCGATGGCGTACGGTGTAGATGAGAAACAGTACGAAGAACGTGTAGGACAACTATTACAAGAATTTCGCATGAAAAATCGCTTGAAATGGTTTCCGTCTCATTTCTCAAAAGGGATGAAACAAAAAGTGATGATTATGAGTGCATTTTTAGTTGAACCATCACTTTACATTGTGGACGAACCTTTCGTTGGGCTTGATCCGTTAGCGATTCAATCACTTCTTCAAATGATGGATCAAATGAAAAAGAGTGGTGCGGGCATCTTAATGAGTACACATATTTTAGCGACGGCAGAGCGCTATTGTGATTCATTCATTATTTTGCATCAAGGTGAAGTGAGAGCGATGGGAACATTATCAGAACTTCAGTCCGGGTTTAACATGCCTGGTGCAACGTTAGATGATATTTACATTGCATTAACAAAGGAAGAAGACTATGAATAGCACAGCGTTATGGAAAGAACGATTTCGGCACTTTCTAAAAGAAGTTCGTACATATAGTAAATACGTATTTAATGATCATTTGAAATTTATTTTCGTATTTATCATCGGCGCAGGAGCGTATTATTACCAGCAATGGTTACAAACGTTAACACCTTCGTTTCCGACAGCGTTCGTTATGGCAGTCTTACTTGGCCTCGTATTAACAGCCGGATCTATACAAACGCTATTAAAAGAAGCGGACCTTGTGTACTTGCTGCCAGTTGAAGAAAAGTTAAAGCCTTACTTTACAAAGGCATTTCTCTTTACGTTTATGATTCAGTTATACATAATCGCAATGGTAGCCGCTGCGCTTGCCCCGTTATACTTCCAGCAAATGAAACAAACAGGAGCGGCTTACATATGGATTGTAATCGCGTTTGTCATTGTAAAAGCGTGGAATTTATTCGTAGCGTGGGAAAAATCATTTTTAACAGATCAAAGCGTTCAAAAAGCAGATTGGTTCATTCGTTTTATCTTAAACGGCTTATTTGTGTACTTCCTTGTAGAACGTACTTCAGTCATTTTTACTGGTGTAATTGTCTTTTTAATGGCGCTATACCTTGCTGTTATGCATCAAAAGGTCAAAGGAAAGCCGCTGAACTGGGAGTATTTAATTTCTGAAGAAGGTAAAAAAATGATGCTGCTGTACCGCATTGCGAATATGTTCGTTGATGTACCGGCGTTAAAAGAGAGAGTATCACGCCGAAAATGGCTTGATTTCATTCTTTCGATGATCGGTGAGAAGCGTACATATTTATACTTATATACGAGAACATTTTTAAGATCAGGTAACTATTTCGGCTTATATGTGCGTTTACTCGCTCTTGGCGGGATTATTCTTTACTTCATCCCATTTTTATATGGACGCTTTATCGTAAGTCTTATTTTCTTATACTTAATCGGCTATCAGCTATTAACCCTTTGGAAACATCACCGCATGAAAATTTGGCTTGATTTATATCCAGTAGGGGGAGATGAGAAGACGAAAGATTTCCTTACTTTATTAAATGCGATTCTCATCATCGGTAGCGTTGTGTTTACAGTTATATTTGCACTTGCGACGAAAGATTTCATGATGACCGGCATTTTATTTGTAGTAAGCATATTATTTAGTATTGGTTTCGTTTATCAATACGGTGCGAAACGCATTGAGCGTTTAAATTGAAAGGAATGAACCTATGATTACATATGAAGAGAAAGTTATAAAAGAATTGGAGCAGTGGAAAGCTACATTCATGAAAGATTCTTCTATGATGACACGGTTCTCTAAAAAAGTGCAGGTGAAAGTGCAACAACTAGTGCCGGCGAAAGTGCAAAAGGTACTAACAGAAACGATTCGGATGATGGTACAAACAATTAGTGCTGGATCAAACTTCATAAAGCCGAAGCTAAAAGAAACGAACTGGTCACTGCAAAGACGAGACGATGAAGTACGTAAAAAAATGGATGAGTACAAAAAAGTCGCAGCGGCAGAAGGAGCAGGAACGGGAGCAGGTGGTATTCTCCTCGGTCTTGCTGATTTTCCGCTTCTACTTACCATTAAAATAAAATTTTTATTTGATGCAGCGACATTGTACGGATTTGATACGAGTAAAAAAGAAGAGCGTCTTTTTATTCTTCACGTTTTCCAGCTTGCTTTTTCGAGTGATGACCATAGAAAAGAAATATGGAAAGCAATTGAAACGTGGGATACAGAAGAAGAAAATCATATGGACTGGGAAAAGTTCCAAACAGAATACCGAGACTATATCGATTTAGCGAAAATGCTTCAGCTTGTCCCAATCATCGGCGCCCCGGTCGGAGCGTATGCGAACTATCAATTATTGCAAAGGCTTGGGGAAGTGACGATGAATTGTTATCGTTTGCGATTGCTTAATAGAAATTAATTTGCGTTACAAAAAGCATCCTAAATTACACATTTAGGATGCTTTTTTTTATTTTTATTCATATTTTTTATTTTTTTACCAATAATATACAAATAAAGTTACTTGAGCTTACTTTACTGTATTTAGGGGTGCAAAATATGAAAGTATCAATATTTATTACTTGTGTTGCAGATGTTTTTTATCCAGAAGTAGGGAAAGATGTTGTGGAAATTCTTGAAGATTTAGGGTGTGACGTGGATTTTCCTAAAACTCAAACGTGCTGCGGACAACCTGCTTATAATAGCGGGTACGTTAAAGAAACAAAAACAGCTGCAAAACATATGATTGAAGCTTTTGCTAGTTCAGAATATGTTGTGGCACCATCGGGGTCTTGCGCTATGATGGTTCACGAGTTTTCTAGCTTATTTTCTGAAAGTGAAGCGGATTGGAAGAAAAAAGCAACTGAACTTGGGAATAAAACGTATGAATTCACACAATTTTTAGTTGAAGTATTAGGGAAAGAAGATTTAGGTGCAGAGCTTCATAAAAAAGCAACGGTTCATACATCTTGTCATATGAGCCGATTAATGGGGATTAAGGAACCGCCGCAAAAATTATTAAAATGTGTAAAGGGACTGGAAGTTGTTTCACTGCCGCATAATTATGATTGCTGCGGATTCGGGGGTACATTCTCAGTGAAAATGCCAGAAATCTCTGAGCAAATGGTCGAGGAAAAAGTAAAGCATATTATGGAAACCGGTGCGGAATTGTTAATTGGGATGGATTGTAGCTGCTTAATGAATATAAAAGGACGTTTAACACGTAATGGTTATCCAATTGATGTAAAACATATTGCTCAAGTATTAAATGAAGATCGAAAACAAGGGGGGATATAGAGATGGGAATGAAAATTGGGAACGATCCCTTTCATAAGCGTACTAAAACGGGTATTGGGGATCAATTTATGCGGCAAGCTGTCAGGAAAGCGCAAGATGGTCTTAGAATCAAGAAATTAAAAGCTACTGAGAGTCTTGGGAACTGGGAAGAATGGCGAGCTTTAGGAGAAGAAATTCGAAAGCATACATTAGAAAACCTTGATTATTATTTATATGAGCTGAGTGAAAATATTGAGAAAAACGGTGGTTTCGTTTATTTCGCAAAGACTGCAGAAGACGCAAGGGAATATGTAAAAGAGATTGTAAAAAAGAAAAACGTGAAAAAAATTGTGAAATCAAAATCGATGGTAACGGAAGAGATTAGTTTAAATGAAGCGATTGAAGAAGCTGGAGCGGAAGTGTTAGAAACAGATCTTGCTGAATTTATTCTACAAGTGAACGACCACGATCCTCCATCACATATTGTTGTTCCGTGTCTTCACAAGGATAAAGAACACATTTGTGAAATATTTAAAACAAAGTTAGATTATACGGGAACATCTGATCCTACGGAAATGGCGAGGTTTGTAAGATCGTATTTACGTGATGATTTTTTTGCAGCGGATATAGGGGTGACTGGATGTAACTTTGCTGTTGCAGAGTCTGGGTCAATTTCTATCGTAGCAAACGAAGGAAATGCAAGACTTACTACGACACTTCCAAAAACGTTGATTACAGTTATGGGGATGGAACGTATTGTTCCGACATGGGAAGAGCTTGATGTTTTAGTAACACTTCTATGCCGAAGTTCTGTAGGACAAAAGTTAACAAGTTATCTTACAGGGTTAACTGAGCCTGGCGGGGAAGATGGACCTGAGGAATTTCATTTAGTCATTGTTGATAATGGCCGTTCCGATATTGTAGGAACAGAATTCCAAAGTGTCCTTCAGTGCATTCGTTGCGCGGCATGTATTAATGTGTGTCCTGTATACAGGCATATTGGTGGACATGCATATGGCTCTATTTATCCAGGACCAATTGGAGCTGTGTTGACACCGCTTTTAGGCGGATATGATGAATATAAGGATTTACCTTACGCATCTAGCCTTTGTGGTGCTTGTACAGAAGCGTGTCCAGTGAAAATCCCGTTACATGACTTATTAATTAAACACCGCAGCCGCATTGTAGAAGAAAAACAATCACCTGTAGCTTGGAACGTGGCTATGAAAGGTTTTGAACAAGCGGTGAAGAGTCCTAGACTATTTTCTTTTGCAGCGAAGAGCGCTCCGTATGCATTAAAACCTCTTGCAAAAGGGGATAAGATCGAGCGTGGAATTGGGCCGTTAAAAGCTTGGACGGATGCGAGAGATTTTCCAGTTCCGAAAAAACAACCGTTTCGAGAGTGGTTTGAAAAACACGAAAAGGAGAACAATGATGGCCATCCAAAATCGTGAGGAATTTTTACTCCAGTTATCAGAAAAGCTTGGTAGGAAACGTCCAGAAGCAGTGAAAAAACCGAACTGGTCTTTTTCCCCGCAGTGGACTGTTTTTGAAGGAATCGCGCAAGACGAACTTGTACTAAAGTTAATGGAGCACTGCGAAGTTATTCATACAGAAGTAAAGCGAACAACAAAGGAAAATCTTGTTGAAACATTGGGGTCTTTTATAAAAGATTGGAATATCAAATCTGTTATATGTTCGAATGATGAGCGCTTTAATGAGTATGGTCTTACACCATGTTTCAGCAATGAAGGAACAACACATTTTCGTACATGGGGATTAGATCATAAAGAAGAGGACATAAAATTTGCGAAAGCTGCTGACCTTGGCATTACGTTCAGTGATATGACTTTGGCAGAATCAGGAACCGTTGTACTATTTAATGACGGGTTAAAAGGAAGACATGTGAGTCTTCTTCCGGAGTCATATATTGCAATCGTTCCTAAAAGTACGATTGTACCAAGATTAACCCAAGCTACAAAACTTATTCATGATCAAAATAAAGCGGGAGAAAAACTGCCTGCTTGTGTGAATTTCGTTTCTGGTCCGTCAAATAGCGCGGATATTGAAATGAACCTTGTCGTAGGTGTACATGGGCCAATTAGAACAGCATATATTATTGTGGATGATCAATAATGATTTATGTTTGTGACAGAGCGCGAAATATAGCTGAAATATTATAAGAGTACTGAAAATAGAAAGCGCTGGCTGTTAAATATAACCGGGGCTTTCTATTTTGTGTGCCCTTACTGGTGAAGAAACCTTAAGAAGGAAAATTTAAATCTCTGTTTCAGTTTTCTACACTACTATAACTAACTGAATTGTGTCTTTTCTTAGAAGCTAAACACACTATAACTAGCTCCAATTATAATGAATACGATAAAGAGCAGAATGAGTAATAAAAGCCCACTACTACCGCTCTTACCATCTTCACCACCGCCGCTACCGCCTTTACCGCCAGATCTCATATGAAAATCCTCCTTATCGTTATACATTGTTTTTACTTTATATTTTTCTAGGTTCATCAAGAAGTTCCTTTTAAAACTCTAATTAACTTGCAAATCATTCCTTTTCATTTTACAATTTACTTACCGACCGGTAAGTAAAAAAAGAAGAGGTACAGTATGACAAAAAATTTACAAACATCGCAGCACATTGTAGATGCATCATTTAAACTAATGGCAGAGCATGGCATTGAGAAGATGAGTCTTTCCATGATTGCGAAAGAAGTAGGCATATCAAAGCCCGCTATTTATTATCATTTTCCGTCTAAAGAAGCTCTAGTTGACTTTTTATTTGAAGAAATATTTTCTGGATATTATTTCGTCAATTACTTCGATAAAGAACAATATACGAAAGAAAACTTTGCAGAAAAGTTAATTGCAGATGGTTTACATATGTTGTCCGAGTATAGAGGTCAAGAAGGCATATTACGCGTTATAAATGAATTCATCGTAACTGCGACGCGAAATGAAAAGTATCAGAAACGCTTATTTGAAATACAAGAAGATTTCTTAAATGGATTCCACGATTTATTAAAGCAAGGTGTGAGACTTGGTGTTGTGTCACAACATGCAACAGAAGAAAACGCGCATACGTTAGCGCTCGTTATTGATAATATGAGTAATTACATATTAATAGGATTCCAGTTAAAGTATAAAGCAATTTGGATTCGAAATGTGAAAAACGTAATGAAGGGGGGATGAAGATGAAAATGCAAAAAAACTGGTGGCTCGGGTTTCTTGGATTTGTAGGAGTTTATAAAATTCCAGGTATGATGGAAGCTTTTCAAGCGGATAAAGGTTGGTTTGCATTAATCGGTTTCGTTTGGCTACTTTGGTTCGGATATTTTATTCCTGAGAAGCAAGAGGAGAAAAAATAAAATTTCAATTTTATGTAAAGTTATGTAAAATATAGATTAGAAGTATTCATATATTAGATTACTAGATTTGGAGTGGTTACATGGATCCATTGAAAAATGAAATTCATCCTGACATGGTCAAGGTGTGGAAAGTTCGTGCTGTAATTGAAGAAGGAATCGGTATTCTCGTCATTTTAGCTTACCTTTTTCTCATGATAAAGTTTGACTGGTGGGCGTGGATTCTGTATGTACTGATCGGGTTAACCGTTGCACTAGCACCAATTGAGTACTTCGTATTCCCGAAACTACGTCAGCGTTATTACAGCTACCAACTAAATGAAGAAGAACTTGAAATTCAGCACGGTCTTTTTGTCGTAAAACGCGTATTAGTTCCAATGATTCGTGTACAGCACGTAACGATTGAACAAGGGCCAATTATGAGAAAACATGGATTAGCAGAATTACATATTTCAACAGCGGCAACTTCTCATAGCATTCCAGGCTTAACGATGTATGAAGCAGAAATGTTAAAAACGAGAATCGCAGAATTAGCGAAAGTGAGTGATGAGGATGTATAAGAGACAACATCCAATCACGATGTTATTAGAATTAAAAATAACAGATTTTATCCCATTACTTATTTTTATGTTTAGTTTAAATGGAAAGTTTCCATTTTGGTATTTAATTCCCGCTGGATTCGGTTTACTCACCGTTTTTTCAGCGTTTGAAAAATGGTATTACACAACATACTGGGTTGAAAATAACGTATTACATGTTAAACAAGGGCTCTTTGTGAAGAAGGAGAGCTACTTAAATAAAGAACGTGTTCAAACGATTAATACAAGTTCTAACGTGTTATATCAAATGCTCGGTTTAAAGAAAATTCAAATCGAAACAGCTGGCGGAGGCGATGATGCAGAAGTGAGCTTAGCTGGTATTACGGAAAATGAAGCGAAGGAGCTTATTTCCTTACTAAATGAGTCGACTCCAGAAGTGAAAGCAGAAGAAGCGTTAGATGAAGAAGCAGAACATGCAGTAAAAAAAGAAATCATTACAGAGGAAAAACAAGCGACAGAATACAAGTTAACTTGGAAAGAAATTTTATTAGCGTCTATTACATCTGGTCAATTTGGATTACTATTCTCTTTAATATTTTTCGTTTACCATCAAGTAGATGAGTACATTCCGAAATGGATTAAAAACAGGGTAGAGTCTTATGTTATGGACCATGATGTATATGGGTGGATTTACATGGCAGCTATTTTACTCGTCATTTCGTGGATTGTATCCACGATTGGTTATGCATTAAAACATGGGAATTTCACAGTAAATCGAAAAAATGATGAAGTGCGTATTTCTCAAGGTTTGCTTGAAAGGAAAGAGCTTGTACTAAAGTTACACCGTATTCAAGGTATTACGATAAAAGAAGGTATTTTACGTCAGATGTTCGGTTATTGTGCTGTACAAGTAGAAGTCATTCAAAGTAAGGGAATGGGAGAAGAGAAGGACAAAGTTACACTGCATCCGATTATTCGAAAGGATCGTGTGCAAGATTTACTTGTACATTTACAATTACCATATGAACTGAATACGAACATTACATCATTACCAAAAGTGGCACTACGCCGCTACTTAATAGATAGTTTTATTTTCTTTGCTATGCTAGCAATCCCGCTTACAGGAATAAGTATATACTTTGAAAAGTATTTCATCATGTGGGCTGTATTACCGCTTGCTATCCTCATCTTTACACTTGGATATGCAACATTTAAAACAAATGGTTACGGTGTAAACGGAGAACAAATTACACTTGTTTACCGCAGTATTGGGAAACATACAGGACTTGTAAGAAGAAGACACGTCCAATCAATTGAAAAAGCACAATCATATTTCCAGCGCCGGGCGGATTTATGTACGTATACGTTTTCTAGTGCATCATCGAATTATAAACTAGAGCATACGAGAGTAGAAGATGCGGAGAGAATGCAGGATTGGTATAAGAAGAGAATAAGTGAGAATTAATTTGAAAAGGCTTGCCTAGTATGAAGGGCAGGCTTTTTTGTTATAGAGAAATGAGTAGTTTGCAATTGGACTAGGTTTTCTTTAGTGTAATTTATATGTGGGTGCAAATACAGCTCACATTTCTCAATACGTATCAGAAAAAAGGTTGTAGACTTCTATTTCAGGGAAATTCGTGGAATTTTTGATATAAATGGTATACTAAAATAGAAATAGTATTAGGAGGTTGTATATGATAAGTCAGTTGAAAAGAGAAGCACTTGATGCATTAAAAGGAAAATGGGGATTAGCGGTAGGGGCAACCTTATTACTTGGAATCCTTATTGGAGCTGTTGAACTTCTAATTACAGGTGTTTTCTCGATGTTTTGGGGTTGGGAAGAAGCAAGTGATTCGCTTACAGTAAGTATTATTGCAATGCTTGTTATCGGTCCGTTAACAATAGGCGCCTATTATCTTGTTTTAAATGCAATCCGTGGGACTAGTGCTCGCATTGGTCATTTATTTAGATGGTTTAGCGATGGAAGTAAGCTTATGAAGTCGTTTTTAACATATTTACTAATGTATGTATACTTGATGCTATGGACATTACTTCTTATTATTCCGGGTATTATTAAATCATTTTCTTATTCTATGACGTATTTTATTTTGAATGATTATCCAGAATACACAGCGAATCAAGCAATTACCGAAAGTCGCCATATGATGAATGGACATAAAATGGATTACTTTTTACTATGCTTAAGTTTCCTTGGCTGGTTCATTTTAAGTATTCTTACCTTAGGAATCGGTTTCTTATGGTTAGCGCCTTATTTCTACGCGACATCGGCAGCATTTTATGAAGAGATTTCAAAAGAATATTATAAAAAAGAAGGTACTACCTTCTAACAAAACACCTAAACCACGTATCCCCTAAAGAATATAGGGAACAGATGGTTTAGGTGTTTTGATATGTGTTCTGTTTTCGGGGTTCACTTCAGGATGAGGTATAGGTTTTTATCCCGCTATTTGTGGGAGTTTTACTGCCCGTAAAAGCCCGATTGGTGCGGGCTGATTAAAGTTTCACTTTATATAGAAATTCTTCCCTCTATGTTTTATCATAGAGGGTTATTTTTTTATGTAAAAATGATAGAAAATAATGAATAATATATGTAAAGGAAAAAGTGAGGTGAATGAGAGTGAGCAAATTTTTAATTCCGTATTCATTTTCTATATTAAGTTTCTTTATTTCAGTAACGGTACTTGATTTATATGATAGGATGGGAAAAAATAATGAGATGACTTCGCCGAACATACTTGGAAAGGTAATTCAATCTACTTCGCAAATGGGAGTCCTTACATTGTATTTTGGAGCACCTATTATTTTAGGTGGCTGTCTACTTGGTGAGCTATTGTTTAGAAGTATCATTTTACGATTTAAACTAAGCTATATTATATCTTTATTATTATATCTACTTTTAGCTTTTAGTATTGTTTTTATCTTTTTGTCTGTAATGGTAGGAGTTCCAGCTGCATATGAAGAAGTTCGTACTCTTCAAATGATGTATTTCATGGGGATAACTATGATTTGCGCTGTAACATTCTTTGTGAGTCGGAATATATGGGGAAAACAAATGAATAATGGAGTGACAAAATGAAATATACATGTCCATGTTGCGGATATAAAGTGAAACTTTAATCAGTGGGGATTTTGTTCATTCCCCACTGATTATTAGTTGAACCAATCGGGCATTTATGGGCAGTTGATCTTGCGCCTAACTCCTTTGTTCTAGCTGAATTTTGAGGTGGGAGTTTTACTGCCCGTTAATGCGGGATAAAACATTAGAAGAAGAACCACCAGGTACATATGAAATTTGTAACATATGTTATTGGGAATATGATGAGGTTCAATTTAACGATCCTGACTTTGAAGGCGGGGCAAATGAAGCTTCGCTAAGACAAGCACAGAAAAATTTCATTGCATTTGGTGCTTGCGGGGAATGTTTTGTTGGATCAGTTAGAAAACCGACTAGTGAAGATGTGAAGGATGTTAGTTGGAAGCAAATTTGTTAAGCAGTTTATAAATAAAAAATGTTATTACTCCATTCAACAGGAGGAATAACATTTTTTATTTAGTACTGAAAGAATTACAGTTGTCTAATAAGGAAAATCAATAAAGATGATAAAATAATAGGAAAAGCTAAACTAGTAAATCCTATTCATGGATATATTAGGAATGAATATAAAAGTATAGATGTATAGTCAACGTTGTGTATTTGATGTTATCATATTGTGATATGGAAATTTTTAATAGAAGAAGCAACTAACAATTTAAAGGTAGTGAAGCCTTTGTTGTATAAAGAAAATACTTAGTAGTCCTCAACAATATTAAAAATAAGATACGCATTTATATAATTTTAGTAGAAATGGGGTTTTAAAAAGGAATGAGTACAAGCATAACACGGCAAAAAATTTTAGCCGCCGCTTCTCAAATTGTTCAATTTAAAGGCGTAGCTAAGTTAACTTTAGAAGCAGTAGCAAAAGAAGCGGGTGTAAGTAAAGGTGGACTGTTGTATCATTTTTCAAATAAAGAAGCTTTAATAGAAGGTATGATACTTAAAGGCGTAGCGGATTATGAGGGGGCTATTCACAATAAAGTAGAGGAAGACCCAGAGAGGAAAGGCAGATGGGTACGCTCTTTTGTAGAGGAAAGATTAAGTAATGAGAGAAGAACAGAAGAGTTGTCTAGTAGTATGATGGCAGCATTAATGCTAAAACCTGAACTACTTGAACCGTTACAACAATCATTTCAGCAACTGCAAAATAATATAGAAAATGATGAAATGGATTCAGTTTGTGCAACAATTATTAGATTAGCAGCAGATGGGTTATGGTATTCGGAATGTTTAGGGGTTGGAAGACTAAGCTCCGAATTAAGAGAAAAAGTGATTCGAGCTCTTGTTAAATCTTCTTATAAATAGAATATACAAACTATATAATATAAAATAATTCACCGTTGGCTATTTAATCCGATGGTGAATTATTTTTTTATCAGAATAATAGAACAATTTTATAGGGTGTTGAATTATAACCGTCCAGACGGTATAGTAATATTTGGTTTAAGAGGAAAATGAAACAAAAAAAGAATAAAAAATATTTTTAGCACACTATTCGAAAGGATAGGCCGCAAAGCTTAGAGTCTACGGTAATATTTATTGGTTACTAAGATCGTCTGGTTGCACATTTTTGATGCAACCGGACGGTCTTTTTTTTGTTATATAAATATAAAAAATCAGGAGGAAATTATGCAAAAGAAAAGTACTAAAAGGCACATTTCAATGGTTTCATTAGTTTTTCTAGTATTATTTTCAGTGCTGAATGTATGGGCTCCAGTTATTCAAGCCGCTGTGATAAAAAATCCAGTGGACGAGATTAATATTTCCCGTACTGATGGCACAACATCTGAACCATATCAGGCCTCAGACGGTATGAAAGTAGAAGTGAAGTGGTCAGCTAAAGAGCAAATAAAAGCTGGAGATCAATTCACAATTGATATGCCAAAAGAATTTAGAAAAGACCTTATGAATATGAGTTTTCCTTTAAAAGATGCTGAAGGAAAAACAGTTGGTACATGTGAGATGAAAAAGGGTCTATTAACGTGTACTATGGGTGATTATGTAGAAGGAAAGAATAACGTTAAAGGTTCTTTATTTGTAGAATTCTACTTTGGTCTAGAAGCATATGATGGTGTGAAAGAAATTCCATTAGAATTTAACGTTGATGGTCAAATCGTAAATAAAGAAGTAAATGTAAGTAATACGACAGAGAGACCGAAGCCACAGCCCAATACAGATAATCTATTGAAATGGGGTTCTTATAATCAAGAAGATCCGTCCATTGCTGATTGGCTTGTATATGTAAATGCAACTGGAACTGAAATGCAAGATCTTAAATTAACAGACACATTAGGACCTGGGCACGAGTTAATTACAGACAGCGTAGTATTAGAAGAGGCTGTATTTGAAGATGGTTATGCACCAACAAATATTAAACCAGCAGATTTATCTAAAATTAAAATCAATGCAACGAAGACTGGATTTACAATTGAATTCCCAGACAGTTCAAAAGGTTATATTTTAAGATATAAAACAAAGATTACAAATCCTGCTGCAAAACCTCATAAAAATACAGTGAAATTAGAAGGCAAAAATATTAAAACTGAAGAAAAAGTAGGACAAGTATTCGTAAGTGGTGGGGGAGGAACCGGTTCAGGTGACGATAATCCACCTAGCATTGAAAAGAATATAGTTGATGAGAATGGTAAGCTTGTAGAGAATCAGCAGTTAACACAAATGGATCAACCTATTCAATACCAAGTTGGTACGCATATACCGAAAGATCCGCCTAAGTATACATCAATGGTAATTAGTGATGATTTAGAAGATGTTTTAGAAGTATTAGAGGCAAAAGTATATGATCAAAATGGCCAAGATATTACTTTTAAAGGAACACTAACGATAGATAAACAAAAAAGTGAAGTAACATTTACGTTCGGTGAGAGTTTTGACTATAAGTCATATGAAGACCAGATAATTAACTTGAATATTAAGGCGAAAATTAAAGCTGATGCAGACTTATCTTCTTATGTAGATAAGAAGATTCCTAATAAAGCAGAGTTACATTATGATGATAATAAATTAACATCGAATGAAGTAACGGTTACGCCGCCTGAACCTCCAAAAGACGGTACAGTAGCTATTCATAAAATAGATGCTGAGAATCCGAATAAAGGGTTAACAGGTGCAGAATTTGAAGTTCGAAATAGTGCGGATAAGGTTGTTGCAGTACTGAAAACGGACGAAAACGGTTTTTCGGTACCTCAAACTTTAGCTCCTGGGACGTATAAAGTTTATGAAACAGTAGCACCAGAAGGATATCAAAAATTAAAAAGTCCATTAGAAGTTACACTTCAAGCTGGAGAAACAAAAACAATTGAAATTAAAAATACTATGCAAAAGGGTCAAATTGAATTAAAGAAAATTGATTCGGAAAATGGTGAAAAACCATTAGCAAATGCAGAGTTTGATATAGTAAAAGACGGTGTAGTAGTTGAACATATTGTTACAGATAAAGATGGTAAGGCAATCTCTAAACCGTTAGCACCAGGAAAATATATTTTAAAAGAAACGAAAGCGCCTGAAGGATACCAATTAAAAGAAAAAGAGTTCGAAGTAAATGTAACAGGGGACGGCATATTCCCAATAAAAGTAGAAAATGCAATGGTAGACAAGGGTAATGTAGAAATTACAAAAGTGGACAAAGAAAACGGTGCAGTATTAGCGGGTGTCGAATTTGAAGTCCAAAATGAGAAAAGTGAAGTAGTAAGAAAAGTAACAACGGATAAAGATGGAAAAGCAAACGTTTCAGATCTATCAGTAGGAAAGTACAAATTAGTAGAGACGAAAAGCTTACCAGGTTACAAGAAACTAACAGAACCAGTATCATTTGAGATTACAAAAGGTATGACGATAGTCCTATCATTGAAAGTAGAGAATGAGCAGTTAGATAAAGGTTCAGTAGAAATTACAAAAGTAGATAAAGACAGCCAAAAAGCATTAGCAGGCGTAGTCTTCGAAGTGCAAGATGAAAAAGGCAAAGTGGTGAAAAAAGTAACGACAGATAAAGATGGAAAAGCGCATGTCTCAGACTTATCAGTAGGAAAATACAAATTAGTAGAGACGGAAAGCTTACCAGGTTACAAAAAACTAACAGAGCCAGTATCATTCGAAATTAAAAAAGGTATGACAGAAGTCTTATCATTGAAAGTAGAAAATGAGCAGTTAGACAAAGGTGCAGTAGAAATTACAAAAGTAGATAAAGACAGCCAAAAAGCATTAGAAGGTGTAGTTTTCGAAGTGCAAGATGAAGCTGGAACAGTAGTAAAGGAAGTAAAAACAGATAAAGATGGTAAAGCAAAAATCTCTGATTTATTAGTAGGGAAGTACAAATTAGTAGAGAAAGAAAGTTTACCAGGTTATAAGAAACTAACAGAGCCATTATCGTTTGAAATTAAAAAAGGTATGACTGAGGTCCTATCATTAAAAATAGAAAATGAAATGGTAGATACGGGAAATGTAGAGATCACAAAGATAGATAAAGATAATAAGGCACCGTTAGCGGGAGTAACGTTTGTTGTCCAAGATGAAAAGGGCAATGAGGTGAAAAAAGTAACGACAGATAAAGATGGAAAAGCAAATGTTTCAGATTTACCTGTAGGAAAGTATGAATTAGTAGAGGTAGAAAGTTTACCAGGTTATAAAAAACTAGAAAAACCAGTATCATTTGAAATTAAAAAAGGTATGACGAAGTCTTTAACATTTACTGTAGAAAACGAAATGGTAGATACAGGTAATGTAGAAATAACAAAGATAGACAAAGATAGTAAAGCACCATTACAAGGTGTTGTGTTTGAAGTACGTGATTCAAAAGGGAAAGTAGTTACTAAAGTAACAACAGATAAAGATGGAAAAGCAAATGTTTCAGATTTATCTATTGGAAAGTATGAGTTGGTAGAAGTAGAAACACCATCAGGATACAAACCGCTTGAAAAACCAATTTCATTTGAAATTGAAAAAGGCAGAGTAACAGCATTACAATTAACTGTCGAAAATGAATTAGTGGATACAGGAAATGTAGAAATTGCAAAAGTAGACAAAGAAAATAAAGATGCTTTAGCTGATGCCGTATTTGAGATTCAAGATGAAGCAGGACAAGTGGTTGCTAAAATAACGACAGATAAAAAAGGACACGCACAAGTTACTAATTTATCAGTTGGAACATACAAGTTGGTAGAAGTAAAAGCACCAAAAGGATATAAGCAATTAGTAGATCCTATTACTTTCCAAATTGAAAAAGGCATGACAAAATCTCTTGCTTTAACAGTAGAAAACGAAATGTTAGACAAAGGCTCAGTAGAAATTACAAAAGTAGATAAAGAAGGCCAAAAAGCATTAGCGGGCGTAGTCTTTGAAGTTCAAGATGAAGCAGGCAAAGTAGTAACAGAAGTAACGACAGATAAAGATGGAAAAGCAAAAGTCTCAGACTTATCTGTAGGCAAGTACAAATTAGTAGAAAAAGCAGGCTTACCGGGATACAAAAAACTAACAGAGCCAGTATCGTTCGAAATTAAAAAAGGTATGACAGAAGTCCTATCATTGAAAGTAGAGAACGAACTGTTAGATAAAGGTTCAGTAGAAATTACAAAAGTGGACAAAGAAAGTGGCGCAGTATTAGCGGGCGTAACTTTCGAAGTGCAAGATGAAAAAGATAAAGTAGTAACAAAAGTAACAACAGATAAGGATGGAAAAGCGACAATTTCAGATTTATCAGTAGGGAAATATAAGCTAGTAGAGGTAGAAAGCTTACCAGGATACAAAAAATTAGAAAAGCCTGTACCATTTGAAATTAAAAAAGGTATGACAAAATCTCTAGCGTTCACTGTAGAAAATGAAATGGTAGATACAGGGAATGTAGAAATCACAAAAATAGATAAAGATAGTAAAGCACCATTAGAAGGTGTTGCGTTTGAAGTACGTGATTCAAAAGGGAAAGTAGTTGCTAAAGTAAAAACGGATAAAGAAGGAAAAGCAAACGTTTCAGATTTATCTATTGGAAAGTATGAGTTGGTGGAGGTAGAAACACCAGCCGGATACAAACCACTAGAAAAACCAATTTTATTCGAAATTGAAAAAGGTAGAGTTACAGCATTACAATTAACTGTCGAAAATGAATTAGTGGATACAGGAAATGTAGAAATTACAAAAATAGACAAAGAAACGAAAGATGCTTTAGCTGATGCAGTATTTGAGATTCAAGACGAAGCAGGACAAGTAGTTGCTAAAATAACGACAGATAAAAAAGGACAAGCAAAGGTTACTAATTTATCAGTTGGCACATACAAGTTGGTAGAAGTAAAAGCACCAAAAGGATATAAACAATTAGTAAATCCGATTACTTTCCAAGTTGAAAAAGGCATGACAAAATCTCTTGCTTTAACAGTAGAAAACGAAATGTTAGACAAAGGATCAGTGGAAATCACAAAAGTGGATAAAGATAGCCAGAAAGCATTAGAAGGCGTAGTCTTCGAAGTGCAAGACGAAAAGGGCAAAGTAGTAGCAAAAGTAACGACAGATAAAGAAGGAAAAGTAAACGTTTCAGATCTATCTGTAGGAAGTTACAAATTAGTAGAGGTAGAAAGCTTACCAGGTTACAAAAAGCTAACAGAACCAGTATCATTTGAAATTAAAAAAGGTATGACGAAGGTCCTATCATTGAAAGTAGAGAATGAGCAGTTAGACAAAGGTTCAGTAGAAATTACAAAAGTAGATAAAGAGAGCCAAAAAGCATTAGCAGGCGTAGTCTTTGAAGTGCAAGATGAGCAAGGTAAAGTAGTAACAGAAGTAACAACAGATAAAGAAGGAAAAGCGAAAATTACTGATTTATCAGTAGGTAAGTACAAATTAGTAGAGACGAAAAGCTTACCAGGATACAAGAAGTTAACAGAACCAGTATCATTTGAAATTAAAAAAGGTATGACGGAAGTCTTATCATTGAAAGTAGAGAATGAACAGTTAGACAAAGGTTCAGTGGAAATTACAAAAATGGCTGCTGAAAGCAAGAAAGTATTATCAGGAGCTGTGTTTGAAGTTCATGATGAAAAAGGAAAAGTAGTAGCGAAAGTAACAACAGATAAAGATGGAAAAGCAAAAGTCTCAGATCTATCTGTAGGTAACTACACACTAGTAGAAGTAGAAGCACCAAAAGGATATGAAAAATTAACTAATCCAATTCCATTTGAAATTACAAAAGGGATGATAATTTCAGTTCAATTAGAAGTATTAAACAAATTGAGTCATTTAGCACCACCAGATCCAGAAAAACCTGGAACAACAGATCCAGAGAAGCCTGAAACAACAGATCCAGAAAAACCTGGAACAACGAATCCAGAGAAGCCTGAAACAACAGATCCAGAAAAACCTGGAACAACGAATCCAGAGAAGCCTGAAACAACAAATCCAGAAAAACCTGGAACAACGAATCCAGAGAAGCCTGGAACAACGAATCCAGAGAAACCTGGAAAAGAATTACCGAAGACAGGGCAGAAAATGCCTGTGGAACCATATATGGGAGCACTTCTTGTAATGATGAGTTTTGGCTTACTTGCATTAGGTAGAAAAAAACAGAGATAATGAAAGTGAAAAGGTATCCTCAAAGTATTTGAGGATACCTTTTTTATATTATTTGGCATAAAAAAAGCATCTAGCAAAAGTACTAGATGCAAATAAAAACACAAGGGAAGATAAATGTCTTCCCGTTTCCCGTATGTAATTATATCAAAAAAATTATAAAAAACTAGCTTTATTTTTAATATAATGAATGTGTGAAGCTATGAAAGTAAAAGATTACACTGTTTTCATAGTGTTTTATTAAGAAAAGGAGTTATGTCTATGATTAATTTCAAACCAGAAAATTTAAACCAACTACTAAAAGTGACGCTTATAAGTGCGAATAAGTCTTATGACGCGATTAAAGATTATGAATTTACGGGAGAAGCGGTAGCATTCCGTATAGATTTTGAGTATATAGATGTTGCTCTTATGGTTACAGATATGTTAGGGAGATCTGCTTCTAAATTTAACATTTTGCCATATGCTCGTCCTAATACGAATGAACTAGATTATATTCAGTTTCAGGTGTATTCAATTAATGAAGGGAATTTTAAAGAAATGCTCGACACGATGTAAGGAACTATAATTTTACAAAACTGTATATAACAACTAATATATAAGTAATAAATTCATATAATTGGAGTGATGAGATGCAGCCGTTAGAAAAAGAGATTCATTCTAATATGCTGAAAGTGTGGAGAATTCACGCTTTAATTGGAGCAGCAGTTATACTAGCAGTCGTAATTGCCTATTTCTTTTTTATGATTAATTTTCATTGGTGGGGCTGGTTGTTTGGGCTGTTAGTAACAGGAGCCATTATATACATACCACTCGATTATTTCGTGTTTCCAAATTTACGTCAGCGTTATTATAGTTACAGATTAAATGAAGAAGAGATTGAGATTCAAAAGGGAATGTTTGTTGTTAAGCGCGTACTTATTCCGATGATCCGTGTACAGCACGTTACGATTGAACAAGGACCGATTATGAGAAAGTATAATTTAGCAGAATTACATATTTCAACAGCGGCAACTTCTCATAGTATTCCTGGTTTAACGAAAGAAGAAGCAGAACAATTGAAAAGACAAATTGGAGAACTTGCGAAAGTGAGTGATGAGGATGTATAAGAGGCAACATCCGATTACGATTTTATTAGGTATTAGGGTTGCGAGTTTGTTGCCACTGATTATTCTTGTTTTATTTAAACCTGACGAACAAGTGGAACCTTGGTATTTATTTTATCTTTTCCTTTTGTTTGTTTTATTCATTATGGCTATTTTTTCAGCAATCAAATGGTATTTCAAAGTGTACTGGATTGAGAATAATATTTTACATATAAAACACGGTGTTTTTGTGAAGAAGGAAAGTTATTTAAATAAAGACCGTGTGCAAAATATTAGTACGTCTTCTAACGTTATTTATCAATTACTTGGGCTTACGAAGTTAAACATAGAAGTAGCGGGCGGCGGTAGTGAGCCAGAAGTGATGTTAGCTGGTATTAAAGAAGACGAGGCAAAACATTTAATCTCTTTATTACATAAGAAAGAAGTTACTGTAAATGAAGAAATAGAAGAGGAAGAAAGCAAGACGGTTTATCAGTTAACATCGAAAGAAGTTTTAGCAGCAGCGATTACATCTGGTCGGTTGGGACTAGTGTTTTCTGGACTAGTACTTCTTTACACAAAGTTTAATTTTGTTCTTCCGGAAAGGTTCACAAATAAAATAGAAGTGTATGTGATGGGGAATGGTGTCTATAAACTAATTGTAATTGCAGTAATTTTAATGGCGATTTCATGGATTGTTTCTACGGCGGGATATGTGTTAAAATATGCAAACTTTAAAATTGAGCGAAAAGGGGAAGAGATTTGTATCGTTCAAGGGTTATTTGAAAAGAAAGAGTTTGTCTTAAAATTGCACCGCATTCAAGCGATTACTGTGAAAGAAGGTATTTTTCGCCAACCATTTGGTTATTGTGCTGTTGAAGTGGAAGCAATTCAAAGTATTGGAGCAGCAAGTAACGAAGTGATGCTGCATCCTTTTATGAAGAAAAAAGATGTACAGCACCTGCTCACATATTTAGAGTTACCTTATGAAATCGAAGAGGAGATCGTTCACTTACCAAAAACAGCGTTGCGTCGTTATTTCATTATAGGCTGGTTAATAAGTATCATGCTCACGGTTCCAATTGTCGGCGTGAGTATATATTTTAAACAATATATCACTTTATTTGTTCTTTTACCGTTATTTATCGTGTTTTCGTTACTTGCGTATGCTAGATATAAAAGTGGCGGCTATGCAATAAGAGAAAATCAACTAACGGTCGTGTACCGTGATTTTGCGAAATATACAGGAATGATGCGACGAAGACATGTTCAAGCAGTGGGCTATAATCAATCGTATTTTCAAAGGAAAGATGAATTATGTACTACTCCTGTAGCGGTAGCTGGGCGCGGTTATGAAGTGAAGCATATGCGTAAAGAAGATTCGCTTTGTATATATAATTGGTACAAAGAAAAAGGAAACACCAGTGTGTAATGGTGTTTCCTTTTTTGTGTCGTCATTTGTCGATAAGTCGATATATTCGAAAAATCGCTGATATAATTTCATGTATCGTAGCCCTGGAGGAACCACAAGAAACCTAAACTAACACATCAAAAGTAGTCACGAACGAAGGACGAGAGAAAATGCTTTTTTGCTGCTCTGCATGTGGATGCGCCTGAGCCTGAGCTTGTCCCTCTGCTTGTGCAGGACGTTTTTTATGAGCGTTTTCGAATGAACGTGATTCTGTCCAGTCTTTAAAGTTTTGCTCTGTTTCCCACATCGTTAAAATGACGTATGTATCATTACTTAATGGGCGAAGAACGCGGATTGCTTGGAAGCCTGGTTCGTTTTCGATAAGACCTGCTCGGTTTTTAAAGCGGTTTTCAAATACAGGGCGACCTTCGTCTGTTACCGAAATGTTGTTACAAACGATGTAGCCAGGTTGTCCTTTAAATTCTCCAACAGCGTCTAATACGTCATACTGAAGTGTAGATTCTACAGATTCTTCAGTATTTTCTTTATAAAACATATCTTTTTCGTTATTTTTTGCAGTGAAATGTGCTTGTTCTAGAGGTGTTTCGTATGAAATAATAGCCTTCATTTTAATGCCCCCTTTATAGTTTGTATCTATTATATCAACTCTTGTGAAAAACTTCGAAGATTATATACATAAAGATACTCCTTTTTCAAATAATAAATGTACCATCATTTGGAAAGAAGGCCGATGTATGAAGAAAGCAAAGTGGACTTTATTAGGCGGGGTAGCAACGTTTGTAGTAGCGATTGTACTCTATAAACTTATTGTATTAACTGGTGGCTATATGATGGATGAAAAGCAGCTTGTTTTCCACTCTTCATCACGTATCGTTGACCAGAAAGGAAAAGAAATTACGAAGTTATATGTAGAAAATAGAGAGCTCGTGCCGATCGAAGAAATTCCAAAGTATGTGCAGCAAGCATTTATTGCGGTGGAAGATTCTCGTTTTTATGAGCATCAAGGAATTGATTATCCTTCTATATTTCGGGCGCTTTATAAAGACGCGTTAGCTGGAGAGAAGGTAGAAGGCGGTAGTACGATTACGCAGCAACTAGCTAAAAATGTCTTTTTAACTCGCGAAAAAACATTTACGCGTAAATTGAAAGAGGTCGCAATTTCTCTTCAATTAGAGCAAAAATATACGAAGCAGCAAATTCTTGAAATGTATATGAACCATATTTATTTTGGCCACGGGGCATATGGAATTCAAGCGGCGGCTAAATTGTATTTTAATAAAAATGTAGAGGATTTAACAGTGGAAGAGGGGGCGATGCTTGCAGGGCTCCCGAAAGCGCCAAATGGCTATTCACCTTACTTCTCTCCTGAGAAGAGTAAAGAGCGCCGTGATCTTGTTTTGTCACTTATGCATAAACAAGGCTATTTAACAGCGGAAGATAGTGTTCGTTACCAAGGGAAAACAATCGCTCTTTATAAAAATGCAGATGAACGTGAACTCGCATATATGCCGTATATCGATATGGTTATAGATGAAGCAGCTCGTTTATATGGTTTATCGCATCAAGAAGTACTACGCGGAGGATATACATTTGTCGTACCGATGGATGAAAAAGTTCAAAAGGTGGCATATAACCAGTTTCAAGATGCGAGAAATTTCCCTGGTAAAGAAAACGGGGCACAAGGTGCATTTTTATTAATGGATAACCAGACTGGTGGAATTAAAGCCGCGATTGGCGGAAGAGAATATGTTCCGAGAGGGCTTAATCGTGTTTTTGCAAAGCGGCAGCCTGGTTCTGTTTTAAAACCACTTATCGTATATGGACCAGCACTCGAGACGAAGAAATATAATCCATATTCTTTATTAACGAATGAAAAAAGTTCGTTTGAAGGTTATGAACCTCGAAATTATAATCATGAGTATACGCAAGAGATGACGATGTACGATGCGGTATTAGAATCAGCAAACGTGCCAGCTGTATCTTTATTAAATGAATTAGGGGTAGATGAGGGAAAGCAATATTTAGAGAAAGGGAATGTTCATATTGCGGACTCAGGTTTAAGCACAGCACTTGGCGGGCTTAAAAACGGTGTTTCTCCATTTGATCTTGTCAAAATGTACCGATCTTTTTTAGCAAACGGGAATATTATCGAACCGCACGTTATTGATAAAGTGTTAAATAGACACGGGGCAGTCATTGGAGAATCATCAAAAGCTGAAACGAAAGTCTTTTCGAAGCAAACGGCATGGTATATGACAAAGATGCTTGAAGGAGTTGTGAAAGAAGGTACGGCGAAAGCTGGCGTATATAATGGAGCTTTGGCTGGAAAGACAGGCACAACTTCACTGCCGAATGATGATCATGGTGCGCGCGATATGTGGTTCGTTGGATATACACCGAATTTAGTAGGTGCAGTTTGGATTGGCTATGATCGCACCGATAAAGAGCATCAATTACAAGATGGAAATGCGTCTGCAACGATGTTATTTAAAAAGATTTTAACGAAAGCAAATATACAAGATAAAGCGAGTTTTCATAGGCCAAAAGGTGTTGAAACAATTGGACTGCCAATTCGTTTAGATAAGATTCAAAACGTGGAAGCAAAACTAGCATTTAGTCCTTTCGGTTTATTTGCGATGAAACTAAGCTGGACGCCGCTTCCTGATGAGCGAATTATGTATCGAATTTATAAAGTTGAAAAAGGAATGCATACTCACGTTGGGACGGTAAAAGGAACAGGGAAATATGAGGAAAAGTTTATTAATATATTCTCAAAACCAAGTTTTTACGTTGTACCATATAACACACAAACGAACCGCGAGGGAGAAAAGTCAAAAGTAGCTAAACCGTAGTTTTTCACTGTGCTATAATAAGAATGTTGTGAAAATAGTAAACGGTTTTACGAACGTTTGTGTCAATTTAATGAACAACGTACATAATGTTATGCATTTTGTTTTTACAAGCTGTATAGTAAAAACAGATAAATATCGGAATAGAGCATATTTAAAGAAAAAGCATTGGTAAGGAAGGGAGCTAGGGTCTTGGTAAGAACTATAAATGAGACATTTTTAAAAGCATGTAGGGGGGAACGTACAGAGTATGTACCAGCATGGTATATGCGACAAGCAGGTCGTTCACAGCCGGAATATAGAAAGATAAAAGAGAAATACTCTTTATTTGAAATTACACATAATCCAGAGTTGTGCGCTTACGTTACAAAGTTGCCAGTTGATCAATATAACGTAGACGCTGCAATTCTTTATAAAGATATTATGTCACCACTACCTGCAATTGGTGTTGATGTGGAAATTAAATCTGGCATTGGTCCAGTTATCGATAATCCAATCCGTTCTCTACAAGACGTAGAAAAATTAGGGGAAATCAATCCAGAAGATGATGTACCTTACATACTAGATACAATTCGTTTATTAACGACAGAAATGTTAGATGTACCGTTAATCGGTTTTTCAGGAGCTCCATTTACCTTAGCGAGCTATATGATTGAAGGCGGTCCTTCTCGTAACTATCATAATACGAAAGCGTTTATGTATGCAGAGCCGAAAGCTTGGTTCGCTTTAATGGATAAGCTTGCAGATATGGTTATTACATATTTAAAAGCGCAAATTAACGCAGGAGTAAAAGCTGTTCAAATTTTCGATTCTTGGGTTGGAACAGTAAATGTAGCGGATTACCGCATATTTATTAAACCAGCGATGGAACGTATTTTTGCAGAAGTTCGCACGATGGGTGTTCCAATGATTATGCACGGCGTTGGGGCTGGACACTTAGTGAATGAATGGCACGACTTACCGCTTGATGTAGTAGGGGTAGATTGGCGCTTATCAATCGAAGAAGCACGCACGCGTGGTGTTCATAAGGCGGTACAAGGAAATATGGACCCTTCATTCTTACTAGCACCTTGGCCTGTTATTGAAGAACATGTAAAAGGTATTTTAGATCAAGGGATGAAAGAGCCAGGTTATATCTTTAACTTAGGTCACGGCGTATTCCCAGAAGTAAATCCAGATACATTAAAACGCTTAACTACATTTATTCATGAGTACTCTAAAGAGCAGTTAGCGAAGTAAAGGAGATTGGCTGTATGAAAAAGAAAATTGGTTTGCTTGTAATGGCATACGGAACGCCATATAAAGAAGAAGATATTGAACGTTACTATACACATATTCGCAGAGGAAGAAAGCCAAGTCCTGAAATGCTAGAAGATTTAACAGAGCGTTACCGTGCAATTGGTGGTATTTCTCCTTTAGCTACTATTACATTAGAGCAAGCTAAAAAGTTAGAGACGCGTTTAAATGAAATGCAAAATGAAGTAGAGTACCACATGTATCTTGGTTTAAAACATATTGAACCGTTCATTGAAGATGCAGTACAAGCTATGCATAAGGATGGAATAGAAGATGCAATTGCACTCGTTCTTGCCCCTCACTATTCTACTTTTAGCGTGAAGTCGTATGTAGGACGAGCTCAAGAAGAAGCAGAAAAACTTGGAAACTTAACAATTCACGGCATTGATAGCTGGTATAAAGAACCGAAATTTATTCAGTATTGGGTCGATGCAGTGAAAGGTATATATAACGGTATGTCAGAAGCAGAACGTGAAAAAGCTGTGTTAATCGTATCTGCTCATAGCTTACCAGAGAAGATTATCGCACTCGGCGATCCATATCCAGATCAATTAAATGAAACAGCTGACTATATTGCACGCGGTGCTGAAGTAGCAAATTATGCAGTTGGCTGGCAAAGTGCCGGAAATACACCAGATCCTTGGATTGGTCCAGATGTACAAGATTTAACGAGAGAACTAAATGAAAAGTACGGCTACAGTTCATTCGTATATGCACCAGTTGGATTTGTTGCGGAACATTTAGAAGTTTTATATGACAATGACTTTGAGTGTAAAGTTGTAACGGATGAAATTGGTGCGAAATATTATCGTCCAGAAATGCCAAACGCAACATCTGCATTTATCGACTGTTTAGCAGATGTGGTATTAAAGAAAAAAGAATCTGTATTGTAAGAAGAAAGGGGGAGAGCCTGCTTGAGGAAAAAAGTTGTGATCGTCGGCGGTGGCATCACCGGATTAACAGCAATGTATAACTTACAAAAAAATATTCATGAAAAAAACTTGCCGATCGATACATTACTTATAGAAGCATCGGGTAAACTTGGCGGGAAAATTCAAACCGTTCAAAAAGATGGATTTACAATTGAACGTGGCCCTGATTCTTTCTTAGCAAGAAAAGAGAGCGCAGCTAAGTTAGTGAAAGAATTAGGACTTGATGCTGAACTTGTAAATAATAAGGCCGGTCAATCGTTCGTTCTTGTAAACAATCGGTTACATAAAATGCCGAGCGGTTCAATGATGGGAATTCCAACGCAAATTAAGCCGTTTCTATTTTCCAGCTTGTTCTCCCCAATTGGTAAACTAAGAGCTGGTTTTGATCTGTTAATGCCTAGATCAAAGCCAGTATCTGACCAATCGCTCGGGCAGTTTTTCAGGCACCGTCTTGGAAATGAAGTCGTTGAAAATTTAATTGAGCCATTATTATCTGGTATTTATGCAGGGGATATTGATGAAATGAGTTTAATGTCAACATTCCCTCAAATTTATCAAATTGAACAGGAGCACCGTAGTATTTCACTCGGTATGCGTACGCTCGCTCCAAAACAAGAGAAGGCTGAAATAAAAAAGGGAATCTTTAAAACTGTGAAAAACGGTTTAGAATCTATAGTAGAATCTCTTGAATTGAAGATTCCTAATGATATGGTAATGAAGGGAACTCGTATTGAAAAAGTTATAAAACTCGGTGATAGTTATACGATTACGCTTAGTAACGGAAAAGAAATGGACGCAGATGTGATTGTAGTTGCGACGCCGCATAAAGTATTGCCGTCTATGTTTACGCAGTACAAGCAGTTTCGTTTCTTCCGTAACATTCCATCTACATCAGTTGCAAACGTGGCACTTGCTTTCCCGAAATCAGCTATTCAGCGTGATATTGATGGTACGGGATTTGTCGTATCAAGAAATAGTGATTACACGATTACAGCGTGTACGTGGACACATAAAAAATGGCCACATACAACGCCGGAAGGAAAAACGCTTCTTCGCTGCTACGTCGGACGCCCAGGTGATGAAGCAGTTGTAGAACAAACAGACGAAGAAATTGTGCAGCTCGTATTAGAAGACTTACAAAAGACAATGGATATTACAGAGGATCCAGAGTTTACAATTGTAAGCCGCTGGAAAGAAGCAATGCCTCAATATACAGTAGGCCATAACGAGCGAATGAAGAAACTCACAATATTTATGGAGAAAGAGTTGCCAGGTGTGTATTTGGCAGGTAGTTCTTACGCTGGTTCTGGTCTTCCGGACTGTATTGAGCAAGGTGAGAGAGCGGCAAAGTGTGTGTTATCTCATTTAGAGAAAGTAATTGCAAACGAATTAGTCGCACATTAAAATATTTCAAACAAAACGCCTTCAATATAATTGAAGGCGTTTTGTTTATTGGATAGAATACCTGATAGTCAATAAACCTATATAAGTTATTTTGTATTATAGTTTGAAAACTTGTAAATTAGATGAATTTTGTGTAAAAGTTGTCGAAATATAGTTCTATATAACGAATCATTTGATATGATAGAAATGCTGAGAAAATATGAATTAGGGAGAGGAAAATGGCTGTGAAGAAATTGTTAAGTGTTTTTATATCATTCTTGCTATTGTTTTCATTTACTGGAACTTTAGCGCAGGCGGAAGAAACTACTTCTATGTCAGTAGAAAAAGCAATTCAAGTATTTAAGCAGCAAGGGAAAACGAAGGGAATAGTGGAAGGATATATCGTTGGGTATACGCAAAGTCCTTCTAAATACACGAAAGATCCGGCTAAGTTTGACGACACAAATGTGGCAATTGCCGATTCGCCAAACGAAACGAATCCAGACAAAATCATGCCTGTTCAGTTGCCAAAAGGCGATGTGAGATTGGCTGTAAATGTGAAAGATCATCCTGAAAATATCGGGAAGAAAGTTAGCTTAACAGGGACGCTTGAATTATATTTCGGTAGCCCAGGTTTAAAATCAGTAACAGCTCATAAGTTTTACGGAGAAGAACAAAACCGTGTTAGCGATGTAGTGGCTTCACCAAATGGCGGGGAAGTTGCGAAAGGAACAGCGGTAACATTAACAACGAATACAGAAGGAGCAACAATCTACTATACGTTAGATGGCTCTAATCCTACAAACAAAAGCGTTCGTTATAACGGACAAATTATAATGAATGAAAATAGTGTAGTGAAAGCAATCGCAGAAAAAGAAGGGCTTACTTCTTCAGCGATTTCAACATTTTCATTTCTAATCGTAACAAATGAACCAGTTCGTATTCATGATATTCAAGGGAAATCCCATATTTCTCCTTACAACGGGAAGAAAGTAAACAATGTGGAAGGCGTTGTCACAGCGCTTGATAAAAATGGTTTTTATATAGAAGATAATCAGCCGGATAATGATCCAGCTACTTCAGAAGGTATTTACGTATACAAAAAAGATGCGAATGTAGCGGTAGGAGATCTTATTCAAGTTGATGGAGCAGTAGAAGAATATGTTGGACCTGGATACGCAGAACGTTTTGAAACGGACTTAACGACGACAGAAATTAAAGCGAGTCGCGTTGCTGTAATCGCAAAAGATCAACCTTTACCAGCACCGATTGTACTTGGAGAAAACGGAGTGAAAATCCCAGATCAAATTATTGATAATGATGGATTTGGTCTATTTGACCCGAACGAAGATGCAATTGATTTTTATGAAAGTATAGAAGGTATGCGCGTTACGATGCCAACACCAAAAATTATCGCTCCTCAGAAAAATGGTAACTTATATGTAACAGTAAAAAACGGTGGGGATAAAGTTATAACGAAGTATGGCACACCGCTATTAGATAAAGAGCAATTAAACCCAGAGCGTCTTTCTGTTAAGGTACCTCGTGATTATGTCGCGAAAGTAGGCGATACGTTCACTGGGGATATAACTGGAGTAGTAGGATATGACTATGGTGCGTTCCGCATTTCGCCAGTAACGGAATTACCATCTGTAGTGGACGGTGGATTTAAGCAAGTAGGGGCAAATATTCAGCCGCGTCTTGATAAGTTAACAGTTGCTACATACAATATTGAAAACTTCTCAGCGAACAAAAAAGAAACAACGGACGAAAAAGTAAAAGCGTTAGCTTATTCTATTAAATATAACTTGAAAATGCCTGATATTATCGGCGTCCAAGAGATGCAAGATAATAATGGATCAATTAATGACGGTACAACAGATGCTTCTTTAAGCGCAAAGCGTGTAATTGATGCAGTATTAGAAATACGTGGACCGAAATATGAATATGTAGAAATTGCTCCGAACAATAATCAAGATGGAGGAGCACCAGGGGCGAACATTCGTGTCGGTTTCTTCTATAATCCATCACGTGTGAAATTAGCAGCAGTACCAAAGTTACTAGATAAAAATGTAGTTCGTATTGGAGATGAAAATTCATTATTTGAAAGTACACGTAAACCGTTAGCAGCAGAATTTACGTTCCAAGGACAAAACGTTGTTGTTATCGCAAATCACTTAAACTCAAAACTAGGAGATGCAACACCATTTGGAAAAGTGCAGCCGCTTGTATTAAAGAGTGAAGAAAAACGAGTTCAATTAGCACAAGAAGTGAATCAAGTCGTACAAGGTATTCAGAAAAGGAATACGAATGCACCAGTTGTTGTATTAGGTGATATGAACGATTTCGAGTTCTCTAAGCCACTAGAAGCACTGCAAGGAACGATATTAAAAGATATGTTAAACACAGTGCCGAAAGAAAACCGCTACACGTACATTCATGAAGGTAACGCACAAGTGCTAGATCATATTTTAGTAACAAATAACATTGTACAGCACACAATTGTAGACCCAGTACACTTAAACTCAAACATTATGAAAGAACATGGACGTGTAAGTGACCACGATCCAGTACTTGCTCAAATTGATTTGAAGAAGGCTTCTTAAAGTAGGGGAACGCTTAGGTATCTAAGCGTTCTTTTTTGTTTTTACATCGTCATATAATTATGAAGATAGAATTCCTTTTTTTGTAATATGGCGATAAAATTAATTGAATATTTAGTTTTCTTAAGAGGGGCTAAAGATGCAAGCGTTAATAAGTGGGAAATTAATGAATCAAATCGCAATCTTTTTTAGTAGTATCGTCATGATTCAGTTTATAGCGGAGATAACAGGACTTACACAGAATTTAGATATTACGTATAACCTAATAAATACAGCAAGGTCTTATATAACATTTAGTTTGGCAGTCATTTTTACTTTAATAGGAGCAAGAAGAGAATTGAGTAAATATGCAATTATTTCATTATGTTTAGTTGTAGGTACTAAAGCAATTTATTTTGCGGCGGTTGTTATTTTATGGGGGGTGGCTGGTACGCCGTAAATGAATAAAAAACCTAATTTCCAAGATAAAATGTGGAAATTAGGTTTTTTATGCTTGAAACGCTTTTCTACACCGATCTCTTCTTTGCAGTCTTCTTCTATATTTTTTTCTATCGCGCTTTACTCCTTGTATATACATGAATAAGCTAACGAGGAGGAAGAAGGTACATTGTATTGTTAAAATATATGGTGACATGCCATGCAGCGGTTGCTTTGGATCATATAAATGAATAGGTGCCCCGCCTATTGTAGGGAATATCGTATTTAGCAGGATGTAAGGAATGGCGGTAGTTGCAAATGGAAATAGAAGCGCCATATAATCTTTTTGTGACCATGCAGATGCAGCAAGTCCTAAAAGAGCCATTAAACCTGCAAATAAAAAATTAATTCCGATATATACAGTAATGTAAGTGATGGGAGTATCGGAATATAAGTTTGCGAACATCCCGTTATCATTTATAATGCCTGAACCAGCCGTCGGTTCTCCGTCTGGAATGGTTAATTTGCAAAATAATAATGATAAGATGAATGGAAACGTATAAAGAGTTCCTCCGCAAAAAAATGTAACGATATATTTCATTACTGAATAAGGAAATATAGAAATTTCTTTACTGACAAACGGTTTAAAACCATCTGATTTATCCGAGTTGTAACTTGTACTAAAGGGAAGGCTCGCAATAACTGGCATTAATAATAAATAAACATCCATTTCATTGCCACGAAATCCAATCCATTTAATATCCGTTGATATAGGTCCATTCGCAGCATCTCCTAAATAACGAATTACATAATAATAATGATAAATACAAATAAGAACGAATCCACTAAACATAATAATTAAAGAAACACGATTACAAAAAGCTTGCTTTATATTTAAACGAAGCGCACGCATCATGACTAAAAAAGCCTCCACTATTTTGATAAACTTGTCTATTTTCTATATTACTATTAATTGTAAACATTTTCTTGTTTTTTTATTTGTTTATTAGAGAAAGAGGGATTTTGTTGTTGTGAAGTAAGGTTTAACTGTAGAAGATTGTCAGATTGAAAAGAGAAGACATATTGAATTTTAGTTTAGACAAAATTACGCTTTCTACGCTGAAATAAGAAAAAGGTCTTCATAAAAATTATATCTGAAGAACATCTTTTCCTTTCCCCTTTTTTTCTGATACACTATGACAGTATTATATAGATTGACTGGAATTTTTTATACTGGAAATAATAAAAAAGAGAACTTGTATAGAATGTAAGCGTGTGGTAATATCAAAGATGTACTGATTGACTATATTATCCAATTGGTCATTTTTGGAGGTGACGATGTGGCGATAGATCGAAAACGTTCTATTATTGAAGCTGCAACAAAGTCTTTTTCAGCATTCGGTTATAAAGCAACGACGATGGATCAAGTTGCGAAGTTAGCGAATGTAGGAAAAGGAACAATTTATACTTTTTTCAAAAATAAAGAAGAACTATTTGGCGAAATTATTTCTAATTTAATTACAGAAATGAAGCAAGTTGCAGAAAATGCAATTCGTTCAGATATTTCATTTTTTGAAAATGTACATAGAGCATTATACAGCATATTAGAATTTAGAAAAGAACATCAGCTCATGATTAAACTAATTCAAGAAGAGCGTGATATGGGAACGAAAGAAGTACAAGAAGTGATGCAACAAGTAGATGTGGAAATCATTTCTGTCATCCAATCGTATTTAGAGATTGCGATTGAAAAAGGTGAGATTAGCAAATGTGATCCAGAAATTACAGCGTTTATTATGCTTCGCCTATACGTATCGCTTATTTTTGATTGGGAAAAAAATCATGAACCGTTAGAAAAAGAAAAAATCTCAGAATTATTCGAACTTTATTTACTAAAAGGATTGTCAAATTAAGATAATCCTTTTAATATTATAAAAAATGACTAATTGACCGAATTGGTCAAATGTGTGAAGAGGGTGGTTAAATATTATAATCAAGTAGATGAAAATGTGCATAGTATAAATTCGGGGATAAGGCATATGTATGAACAGATATAGCCTTTTTATTTGGGTAAAAATGACTAAATTGACATTTTGGTCATTTTTAAAAAGGGGGATAAATTATGAAATGGCATAAGTTGCTTAGTAAAGAATTTGCAGAGATTATAAAAAGTAAAAAAATATTAATCCCAATCATTGCGGTTTTATTTGTACCAATTTTATATGCGGGTATGTTTTTATGGGCCTTTTGGGATCCGTATGAACAGCTAGATGACTTACCAGTTGCGGTAGTCAATTTAGATAAAGGTGCAGTATTTGATGGGAAACCGATTGAAGTCGGGAAAGGGCTCGTTGATAATTTAAAAGATAATAAAAGTTTTAAATGGGAGTTTGTAAGTGAAAAAGAAGCGAAAGAGGGAATGGAAGGCAGAAAGTATTACATGTTAGTACGTATTCCAGATGACTTCTCAAGTAACGCTACAACGTTATTACAAGATGATCCGAAACCATTAAACTTAGAATATATTCCAAATGAAAGTTTAAACTTCTTATCTTCACAAATTGGCGGAACAGCCATTGGAAAAATTAAAAGTGAAGTATCAAGCACGTTAACGAAAACATATGCAGAGAAAATGTTTGATTCCATTAAAGACGTCTCAAAAGGATTAGCAGATGGAGCGGACGGAGCAAATAAGTTACATGACGGAGCTAGTGAGTTGCATGATGGATCAAGTAAAGTGACGGATGGACTGCATACACTTCAAGGGAAATCTGGTGAGATGAAAGATGGAGTTCAGAAATTAGCAGATGGCTCTAATAAATTACAAGATGGGTCCGGAAAAGTAACAGCAGGTTTAAATACATTGAATAGTAAAACAGGTGAGATACAGACTGGTATAGGGAAATTACAAGATGGATCTCAGAAAGTAACCGATGGTTTGAATACATTAGCAAATAAATCAGGTGAATTAAAAACAGGAACGAATGAATTAGCAAATGGTATGGAAAAGCTTGTTGGAGGACAAAGTCAATTAGAAGAAGGTTCTCAAAAAATTGAAAAGGGTTTGCAAGATTTAAACAGTACAGTGAAGCATTCTGTTGCAGGTTTAGAGGAAATGCAGGCGAAAGTTCCTTCTATATTAAATACTGTAAATGAGAAAATGAACGGAGCTGAAGAAAACGTAAATCAGTTAAATGAATTTACTCAATCAGCAGCAGGAGATGCAAAAACTGCAGCGCAAGATGTAGCGAATTTGCAAAAGCAAATCGAGAGTTTACCAAAAGAATATCAAGAGCAGTTACAACCATATATAACAAATGCGGCGAAAAGTACAGCGACAGTTCAGCAGAAAGCTATTGGAGTAGCAGGTGGAACAAATAAATTAAATGAAGAAGTAAAACAATTAAAAGGTGAAATAACTCAAACAACAAGTGATGCGCAAAACAAACTACCGAATACAGCGAAATTGCAATCTTTAACGGATGGTATTGAGAAATTACGGAATGCGCAAAACGAATTTGTAAGTGAATTTCATGGATTTGGTGCAGGATTAAGTAATGCCAAAGTAGGTGTAGATAAATTAAATAACGGGTCAGGTCAATTAATTGATGGAGTAACGCAATTAGCGGATGGCTCAAGCAAAGTAACAGGCGGTTTAGGTACATTATCTGTAGGAGCAAGTCAAATGACAGGCGGAATAACGAAATTAGCGGATGGATCGGGTCAAGTAACAACTGGCTTAGGTACTCTAAATGGTGGGCTAAATAAAATGTCAACTGGCTCAACCCAACTAATCGACGGAGTAAATAAACTAACAGACGGATCTGGAAAAGTGACAGATGGCCTCGTAAAAGTAAACGATGGTTCAGGTACACTGGCTGAAAAACTTGGTGAAGGTGCAGAAAAAACAGGAGAAGTAAAAGGAACGGATAAAACGTATGATATGTTTGCAAGCCCAGTAAAAGTGAAGACGGAGAAAATGGCGGAAGTTCCAAACTACGGAACAGGATTCACACCATATTTCTTATCACTCGGTTTATTCGTTGGGGCATTACTATTATCTATCGTATACCCATTACGCGATACAGTTGGCGTTCCGAAATCAGGATTCAGCTGGTTTATTAGTAAGTTTGGTGTTTTACTATCAGTCGGTATTATTCAAGCAATAGTAGCAGATGTCATATTACTGTTCTGGTTAGGTGTAGAAGTACAAAGTATTCCATACTTCATACTCTTTAGTATTGTTACGAGTTTAGCGTTTATTTCATTAATTCAATGTTTAGTAACAGCATTCGGTGATGCAGGGCGTTTCATCGCCATCATCACATTAATTATTCAGCTTACAACAAGTGCTGGAACATTCCCGCTAGAGTTGATTCCGAAGTATTTACAACCATTTAATGCTTGGTTACCGATGACATACTCGGTATCAGGATTGAAAGCAGTCGTATCAAGTGGAGACTTTAACTTCATGTGGCAAAATATTGGGATACTCATGATCTTTATCGTTTTATTATCACTTGGAACAATTGCTTCATTAACTTGGATGCACAAACGACAATTTAAAAATATTGCTGAAAATCAATCGATTGAAGCATAAATAAGAAATATAAAAAAGGCACCGAAATGGTGCCTTTTTTATTGGTCTTGTTTTATTGGATGAGAAATTTTATTTGTTTTTCTATTTTTACGGAACAAGTATATAACAATACTTATAAGGATAATAGTAGCTACAATCCAAACAAATGGACCATATCTTTCAGCAAAAGTATATAGTTTCATGTTGCTGGCAATGTCCTCTTTTGTTTTTCCTATTAGAATTTCAGAACCACTATACCCTTCAAGTGTATCTCCTTTTTTTATACCAAAAATAAGAGTGTCTGATTTGTTTTCTATTCCTGTATATCGGTATCCTTTACCTTTAATTGTTAATTGAGTATCATCCTTTTTTAGTGAGTAATCTTCGGTGGAAATATCTTTTCCTGACAGTGTAATTGGTTCCATCGAAAAACGGATTTCTTTTAATGCAGGAAGAGCCTCATTGTTTAGTAAGAGCTGCTTTGCAATATGCTGCTCGGTATCAATGTTTTTCCAATTTGCTTTTCGTCGTTTATACGTATTAATTTCAAGAAGTGCAAATTCTTTATTTTGAAGTTTTTCCTCTGTAATAGGTTGCGCGGTAGTTAATGTTCCTTTTAATAAAATCACACCGTCTTTTGCAGATTGAAATGAAGAGACCTCCTTCGTTTCTTTTAATGTATTGATAGCACCTCTATAATCTTCTTTTCCTAAAAGAACAGCTCCCGTATGTACGGTTAAAATAAGATATAGGATGCTTAATACTATAATAGCTTTTTTCACTATTTTCCCTCCAAAATATGTATAAGTTAATTGTAACATAATTTTCCATATAAAATTTTTCAATTTGAATAATAGGTTACAGGAATGAGAGTGATAAGTAAATTAAGAGAAGTGTGGATGAGAGAAGTAAAAATGAAAGAGAAATACAGTTGTAAGAAAGGTGAACTGTACTTCTCTTTTAGATGAAAAGTATTTTATTCCGTAAAATCCCAATTGGTGTAGGCTAATAATCCGTGGGGGATGAACAAAATCCCCCACGGATTAAAGTTTCACTTTATTGAATTCTTTTTCTCTGTATTACATTTAAAAAACCCTCAATATTCGAGCTTAAAATTTGGCCCACCGTTATATATTCGTCTTCATAGTAAAATATTAGTTTTTTATCAAAGAATGTTCTTTTCGTCTCTATGGATAGAATTTTTTTATATTCAAATTCCACAATCAATGCATTTTTACAACATTTGAATGATTGTCCATAAAAAATAACCCTCCTATTAGTGGCAAGTAACACTCCGGAACGAGGGACATTATGTGTAATAATATAGCCAGTAAGTGAACATCTTAAAGTGGATAAAATATTTTCTTCATGATGTAATAGTTGTTTTGCATCCTCTAAAATTTGATTCATTGCATATAATCCTTTTTTATTTAAAATACAATCTATATGGATATTATTATAGCAAGAAAGACCATACACCAAATATGTAACATTGCATATTTGGTGTATGGTCTTTCGAATATTATTCAGAATGGTTCTTACTTTCCAAAGAGCATCTTTTCCTTAATTTTACTATATTTTATGTTTAGCCTAAACGAAAGAAAGGAATCACAACAATTTGAATAGAATCATATTACAGGGGAGTTGATAGTATGAGACAAAAATCTCGCTTCTATTTCATCATATATCCGCTAGTCTGCTTCTTAGTTTATACACTATCTCCGATTTTGTTTCATAAAAAAGAATATACGAGTATGAAAGACATAGTGGGAATGATTGTAACCTATTATATTTTAATTGGTGGATATTACTTTATTGATTTTTTAAGTAAAAGAATAAAGAAAAACGGTAAAGTTTAATAATATAAAAACTGATGGAGGAGAACGAAATGACCGAAAGCCAAATGAAATTTCGTGATACGACCATTCGCAACTTTTTTGATAAAGAGGACCGCTTAAAATCGATTCCAGGTCAAAAAAAGAAAAAGTTAGTCTTATTGGAACATTTGATTAGAAAGCTGGGTGCTGGAAACCAATATACAGAAGAAGAAATTAATGCGTTCGTAAAACAGTATCATGATGATTTTTGTACGATAAGAAGAGAATTTGTTATACATGGGTTTATGGACAGAGAAGACAATATTTATAGTGTGAATGCGAGGGAAGAGTGGACGAGGTGGGAGATGTTATAGAGAGCTCTAATTGTGTAAGAACCTGTTTTCATATCTTTGCTGTATTAAAATGATGAATGTAGCGATAAAGGAGGGATTGTCTTGCAAGCTAGCAGTCTTATGCATGAAGAATTTTCGAGGAAGCCATCGGTTTTTGGGATTTTCACTTCACCGACATTACAATTCAAAAGGATGAGGAATCAAAGAAATATATTCCTCCCATTAACTCTTTTAATTTTACTTATTATCATTTCAAGCGCCTTAATTTCCTGGAATTCTTTACATAACCCTGCACTTAGTATGTTTCATGATAAAACTGGATTTACTGTTCCAAAATACATAACTTTCTTTACTTCATTTGGAATTTCTACAGTAAGTGGAATAGTAGCTATATTTTTTGCGCCTATATTCTATAAAAACATTATGATTTTTTTTGGAGTCGATATTAACTACAAGGAAACATTTCCTATCATTATCTATGCATCTTTTGTATTAAAATTAGGGATGCTTTTAAACGGATTGATTGCGTTCTCCCTTGGTGGATATGAGTTGTCCTATACAAGTTTAGGTGCGATAGCAACAGATAATATGGTTTTACATGCAATCGCTCAAAGGATAGATATATTTAATATTTGGTATTACGTTTTATTAGGAATAGGCTTAAAAACAATTACGAATTTAAATGAAAATAAACTTGTCACTCTCATTATTGTGCTTTTCGTTTTTACTAGTGCATTAGCAAGCATATCTGGATTTATGCAAGAAATATCTAAATTACAATAAAAGTATATTGGATTATATTTTTATTCATTTGTATGAAGAAAGGTGGTTTGGCTATGTGCCAAACCACCTTCTTTCATTCTTTATGGTAAATTATGAAATACTGTGATCCAATCGTTCTTTCTGACGAAGATGATGTGCAAAAT
The DNA here is from genome assembly GCF_042796455.1 of Bacillus sp. NPDC057893. Taxonomy (NCBI): domain Bacteria; kingdom Bacillati; phylum Bacillota; class Bacilli; order Caryophanales; family Bacillaceae; genus Bacillus; species Bacillus sp. NPDC057893. The sequence goes on from NZ_JBHVNG010000002.1 coordinate 304,049, forward strand.
GCATAGAAATGAGCTGGAACCACTCTGCCGTATTTAAGTAACCAAGTCCAGGGTGCTCTACTTTACAATCATTAGGAATAGAAGTAAGTGTTGGCTCAATGTCTTTAACAACTGTAATTAATTCCAGAAAACGTTCTTGTACTTCTTCTTTGTTAGTTGGATTTTCGGGTGTATATCCCGGATGATCTGGCACTTTTATTTGTATGTCAGGAAAAGCCCCCATTATATATACTTTTTCACCCATATCCGTTTTTTTGTTAGCTACAGATGGTGTTTCAGTTTTACATTTCTCGATTGCATCTAACTGCATATATGTAGCCGAAAGTAAATGATTATACATTTGACCAAGAGACCATTCTTCTGTAGAAGGTTTCGTTCTAAATTGTTCGAGAGAGTATTTTTCTAATTCCTCTATGTAATACGTTGCTAAATCCTCAAATTTGTTCATATTATTATCCCCTTTTTAAGAAAATGTATTTGTTAATACCTACAATAAAGGAGGGCTACTGACAACATTATGTCAGTAGTAAAATAAAAAAATTAAAGTTTTAACATTTTTTTTACTTCATCATATATTTTCTCAGAAAGAATTTTTGGTTCTAGTACTTGCACTTGGCTCCCCCAGCTTAATACCCATTGAAATACTTCATCTATACTTCTTGATTTCAAAAAGACATGAAAACCATTATCTTTATGCTTGTATGAATCTATAAAAAAGTATCGTGACTCAACAATTTTATGTGCAATATGGGATGGGAATAATAAATGGATCGTAACAGTTCGATTGTTTTCAGGTTGATAGTCTTGTAAAGAAAAGTCCTTCGGTTTTGTAAAAAATTCTTGTTCTTGCTGTAATGTATCCATACGGTCTAAACGAAAATTACGTATTTGTTTTCGAAGTAAACAATGAGCAACGATGTACCAAATTCCTGAAATGTTGACTAAACCGTAAGGATGAACGGTACGTTTTGTTTTTGTAGTTTCTCTCGGTTTACGATACGAAAAAGAGATAGATTGCTCTCTTTGAATAGCTTCTTGTAACAAGAAAAATTGGCTCTCTAGTTTTTCTTGCTCGGCTTGCTGGTTTGAAAATATAGGAGAAAGGAAACGGAAAGTTCCTCGCAATTCCTCAATTTTCTTTTGTTGATCAGTAGGGAGGACTATCTCAAGTTTCTCTTTTGCTGATTGCGCATGTACAGAAAAAGAAGAGGTGAAAGCTTTCTCAATATAATCACCGCCCAATAAAAGAGTAACGGCCTCTTCTGGCGTAAGCTGAATGGGTGGCAAGAAATAACCATCCATTAATGAATAGCCGTGACCAGGCATTGAAAAAATGGGAACGCCGGATTCGCTGAGTGCGTCCATATCTCGATAAATAGTGCGTATACTTGTCTCAAATTTTTCAGCTAAGCTTTGTGCTGTAACGGTTTGTTTTCTTTGTAATTCAATTAATATAGCTAATAAACGATCCGTCCGATTCATGAAATATCATCCTTTATTTTATAAATATTTTTATTGTGAACTTCTAAAAGTAGTATGTAATTCCCTGCCATTAACAGACTTTTTCCTATGTATAATATTAATATAGTAAAATCATAAGAACCTATATTGCAGTTTCCAATAATATACTATATAATCAGGATAAGAAAACGTTTTCATGCAAAGGGGGAAAATTTCGTGTCGACTATCGAGGACGTGGCGAAATTAGCGGGGTTATCAAGGACAACGGTTTCTAGGGTGATCAATAATCATCCATATGTTTCAGATGAGAAGAAGAAAAGGGTTCAATTAGCAATGAAGCATTTAGGCTTCGTTCCTAATTCTGCGGCGAGAAGGCTTCGTAAACAAAAAACAGAAACAATTGCGGTGCTTGTTCCAAGGATTACAAATCCTTTTTTTAGTAGATTTATTGAAGCAATCGAGATTGCTGCTTCTGAACATAAATATAAACTGATTATTTGTCAAACAAGATATTTACCGGAAAAAGAGATGGAATATTTACAATTATTATCTACGAAACAAGTAGATGGGATTATTCTATGTTCACTAGAAAATCCATGGGAGAATGTAGAGCCATACTTGCAACACGGTCCAATCGTGTTATGTAATGAATATATTGAGGAAGCAAATGTTCCAACAGTGAAGTTCGATCATGCACAGGGAGCATACATAGCTGCCAATCATGTATTAGAACAAGGATATCGTAATCTTATTTTTTGCCGTGGTAACGAAACGAAAGTAGTGAGCCAACAGCGAAAAATGGGCTTTTTACGCGCTATTACTGAAAAAAGTAGAGAAGTGGGAGCGATCGATTTTCTTGAAAACGCTTTCTCTTGGGATGATGGAAAACGAATATTCCATGAAGTATTAAAGGACAAAAAAAATCCTACCGCGATTTTGGCAGGAGGCGACGAGGTTGCAGCTGGAATTATCTCAGAGGCAAAACACCATGGTTGGAGTATTCCAGAAGATCTCGCTGTGATCGGTTTTGATAATCAAATTTTATCACAGATTACAGAGCCAGGTATTACGACAATTGAACAGCCAATCGACGAGATGGCCCGAAAAGTTGTCGACTTAATGATGGATAAAATCCATACGAAAAATTATCGACAAAAAGAATTGTATGAGTTTGAACTGGAGCTCTTGGTGAAAGGTTCAACGATGAAGGATAAGATGTTATTAGCCTAGTAGACTATGTCTGCTAGGTTTTTTTATGTTCACAAACTACTATTCTTCGTGAACGCAATCGTCACATTTGTTATGGTATGCTTCGTGCTGCTCATCAATTTCTTTCCCGCAGTGTGCACAAGTTTTCGTCGGTAAATTTCTGAAAAACTCCATTGGTTGATCGATCATGTCAATCCCTCCATTTCCATTTCTTACTATCATTGTATTAGTACAAAAAACAAAAGTCAACAACTGTTTTATAACAAAATTGAAAATTAATGAAAAAGTTTAGGAAATGGATTATAGTTAACAATGTAGGATGTAAGTAAAAAACTTTCTCAAGTACGGAGAAAAACGGCATTCCTACTCGGTTTTAGAAAGGATGGATACATATGAAAATGACTGTTGTCGGCTTTTGGGGCGGCTTTCCAGAAGCGGGAGAAGCAACGTCGGGGTATTTGTTTGAACACGATGGTTTTCGTTTACTTGTAGACTGTGGTAGTGGTGTACTAGCACAGCTTCAAAAATATATAACACCATCTGATATAGATGCAGTTGTACTGTCGCACTATCATCACGATCATGTTGCAGACATTGGGGTGTTGCAATATGCGAGATTAATTACGAGTGTAACAAAAGGACAACTACCAGAATTACCAATTTACGGTCATTCGTTTGATGAGAATGGATTTAATTCTTTAACGCATGCACCGCATACGAAAGGAATCGCGTACAATCCAGAAGAAACACTTCAAATTGGACCATTTTCCATTTCATTCTTAAAAACTGTTCATCCTGTTACATGCTTTGCGATGCGTATTACAGCTGGCGATGATGCCATAGTATACAGTGCGGATTCAAGTTATATTCCTGAATTTATTCCGTTCACAAAAGATGCTGATCTTTTCATTTGTGAATGTAATATGTATGCACATCAAGAGGCTGCGAAAGCAGGGCATATGAATAGTACAGAAGTAGCAAGTATTGCGAAAACTGCGAATGTAAAAGAGCTTTTATTAACGCACTTACCGCATACAGGCAATCCATCTGATTTAGTAACAGAAGCAAAACAAATTTTCAGCGGCCATATTACGCTTGCGCATAGTGGTTACGTTTGGAATTCATGAGGTGATACGATGTTATTTATTGATAATAAAGGGATTACAGATCCTACGATAAACTTAGCGATTGAAGAATATTGTGTGAAAAATTTAGATATTAACGAAACATATTTACTGTTCTACATTAATGAACCTTCGATTATTATTGGTAAAAACCAAAACACTGTAGAAGAAATTAATGCAGATTACGTAAAAGAACAAGGTATTCATGTCGTTCGTCGTCTATCAGGCGGAGGCGCAGTATATCATGATTTAGGAAACTTAAACTTCAGCTTTATTACGAAAGATGATGGAGATAGTTTCAGCAACTTTAAAAAATTCACAGAACCTGTAACGAAAGCGCTTGGTAAACTAGGTGTAAATGCAGAGCTAAGTGGTCGTAACGACATTTTAGCTGAAGGTAGAAAAATTTCAGGTAACGCGCAGTTTTCAACGAAAGGTCGTATGTTTAGTCACGGTACGTTATTATTTGACTCTGAAATCGATCACGTTGTATCAGCACTAAAAGTGAAAATGGATAAAATTCAATCAAAAGGAATTAAATCAATCCGTAGCCGCGTTGCGAATATTACAGAGTTCTTAAACGAAAAAATGACGACAGAAGAGTTTAGACAACTTCTTCTAGAAACAATTTTCGAAGGTGAAACAGATATTCCAATGTACGAATTAACAGAAGCGGATTGGAAAGAGATTTATAAAATTTCTGAAGAACGTTACCGCAATTGGGACTGGAACTACGGGAAATCTCCGAAGTTCAACTTACAACATTCACACCGCTTCCCAGTTGGACAAGTTGACGTTCGCCTTGAAGTGAAAAAAGGAACAGTAACAGAATGTAAAATTTACGGTGACTTCTTCGGATCACTAGATGTTCATGACATTGAAGAACGTCTAACAGGCGTACAATTTGATAAAGATGCATTCACTGTAGCTTTAGAAGGCGTGGATATTGCACGTTACTTCGGTAATATTACAGCAGAAGATTTCTTACATTTATTCTTCTAAAAATGAGGGAGGCTGTCATAAAGGGCAGCCTCTTTCTTTTTGTGTGGATTGTCACTTTTTGTCGGTAAGTCGATATATTTCAAAAATCGCTGATATAAGTTGAGTTGCGGTCGATATATCCGAAAAATCGCCGATATAATATTAATTTGTATGAGGAGTATACGAGTTTAAATAAAGAGGGACTTGAAACGCTTAGAGGAAAGGTGAGTGCATATTATCTTAAAATGATTTCGGGCCTAGTTTAATAATTTGTTGGTAAATAAAATACCCATATCCTTTCAAAGTGAGTCAAGAGGAGGTGAGCCGTGTATATGCAATTAATGGAATATCACTTGCTACTTTAATTTTCTTTTAATATAATTAATTTAGAATTTTTAAATATTCTAAAATTTATAAAGGTGGGATTTGTGTGAATCTCGTTCAATCTTTGGCTGAAACAGCAAAAAATAAGGGGAATAAACCGGCATACATATTTATGGATCAGTCGGTCTCATATGACCAATTAAACAAAGTGGTCACTAGGTTTTCTAGCAATTTAGCAAAAATGGGCATTGGAAAAGGGGACAATGTCGCATTAGCTGTTGGAAATTCACCACATTTTTTAGTCGGTTTATACGGAACGATGAAAGCCGGAGCAACTGTCATTCCGATTAATCCAATTTATACAGCAGACGAAATGCATTACATTTTACAAAATGGAGATGTAAAAACAATCATCGTACTCGACGTCCTTCTACCTGTTATACAATCTCTTACAACAAGACTTCCTTCACTTGAAAATATCATCATATGCGAAACCTCATCAGATTTTAACCATATAGAAACCGAAAAAATGAAAACGTTTACTAGCTTTATAGGAACTGGAGATTTAACTTACGAGGGTCCTGAACTAGATGAAGAAGATGTAGCTGTTATTTTATACACTTCAGGTACAACTGGAAAGCCAAAAGGCGCTATGTTAACACATAAAAATTTATATAGTAACGCAAGCGATGTGGCATCGTATTTACGATATACTGCTGATGATCGCGTCGTTGCGGCACTACCGATGTTTCATGTGTTCTGTTTAACAGTTGCGGTAAATGCGCCGATTGTGAACGGGGCAACAATTTTAATGTTACCGAAGTTTAGTCCGAAAGAAGTATTCCGTATTTGTCGTACGTATGAACCAACGATTTTTGCGGGTGTACCGACAATGTACAATTACTTATATTTATTTGAAGAAGCAAGTGCAGAAGATGTGAAGACACTTCGCCTTTGTATTTCAGGTGGTGCGTCAATGCCTGTTGCGCTTCTGAAAAACTTTGAAAAACGTTTTGACGTTATCGTTTCAGAAGGATACGGTTTATCAGAAGCATCACCAGTTACTTGTTTTAATCCGTTAGACCGTCCTCGTAAACCAGGTTCGATTGGTACAAATATTTGGCACGTAGAAAATAAAATTGTGAACGAACTTGGGGAAGAAGTACCTGTTGGTGCAGTTGGGGAGTTAATTGTTCGCGGACCTAACGTTATGAAGGGTTACTATAATGCGCCAGAAGATACTGCGGCGACACTTAAAGATGGCTGGCTATATACAGGAGACTTAGCGAAAATGGATGAAGAAGGTTACTTCTATATCGTCGATCGCAAAAAAGATATTGTCTTAGTTGGCGGTTATAACGTATATCCTCGTGAAGTAGAGGAAGTATTATATACTCATGATTCGGTAGCTGAAGTTGTCGTAATCGGTGTGCCTGATGAAAACTTAGGAGAAGCAGTGCGTGCCTTCGTCGTTCTGAAACAAACGAGCGTAACAGAAGAAGAGCTGATGCATTATTGCACGTTACATTTAGCGAAATATAAAGTACCAAAGAGCATTGAGTTTTTAACAGAATTGCCGAAGAATACAACTGGTAAGTTACTGCGAAGAGCTTTGAGAGAGAAGGCATTGCAAGTATAAAAATAAAGATATTCATCTCTATGACTACATGTTTTGAGGTGGATATCTTTTTGTTTTTTAGAATTGACTAAGCTATAAGTCCATATATTTAAAACGTAATATGACTAATACGGAGGGGATATGTATGGAGCAGAAGGAATTACGCTTACGGAAAGTGCAATATCTTATTTGTGACATTATGGATGAAATGAATATGGAGAGTGAGAAGAAGAACTTAGAAACATTGCAAAAGGTAATTGATCACCTTTCAGGAGCGATTGGGGATTTAGTTGATCCATCGAGTACGTATTCGTTGGACTATTTAGAGAGAAAAGTGCATACGGCTCATTATTTATTGTTTAAAAATGACCGGAAAGTGTATTTATGTAGAAAATAAAAAAGATTGGCTTTTATTTTTCCGCCCAATTGATAATCATTATCAATATGATAGTTATGATGGATAAATGAATATAAAAGGAAATGTCATATTGATAATGATTAAAAAAGATTTATTCATATATTTGTTGTTGATGGTGAAAGGGAATAGTTAGGGATATTTGTATAAGCCCCCGAGAAGCGATAATTAGAAATTCCAAGTTGACACATGTGAATTGCGGAATTAAAATAAAAAGAAATCAAACAGAATACAATAGAAGCTCATCAGAGAAACTGAAGGCGCACAACGTTCACTTTTGTGAATAGATTGTGGGCCTTTTTCTATTGTACAAACTAAGGGGGCTTTATATATGAAACAGTGGAGTAAGACAGCATTAATGAAAAGTACAGGTGTTTTATTATCAGCATTTGTTTTTTTGTCGGGTTGTGGTTCGGCAACATCCACTAGTAACTCTGAAGGAAGTACAGATAAGAAGACAGTTGAACTTTTAAATGTTTCATATGACCCGACGCGTGAGTTGTATCAAGATTTTAATAAAGACTTTGCGAAGTATTGGAAAGAGAAACATGGTCAGACAGTAAATGTAAAACAGTCACATGGGGGATCGGGAAGTCAGGCTCGTTCTGTTATCGATGGTTTAGAGGCTGATGTTGTAACACTAGCGCTCGCTTATGATATTGACGCAATTAGTAAGAAGAAACAACTAGCAGAAGATTGGCAGAAGCGACTTGCGGATAATTCTACTCCGTATACATCAACGATTGTATTTCTTGTGAGAAAAGGAAATCCGAAAGGGATTAAAGACTGGGATGATTTAACGAAAAAAGGTGTGTCTGTCATTACACCAAATCCGAAAACATCTGGAGGAGCACGTTGGAACTATTTAGGTGCATGGGGATACGCACTGAAGAAATATAACAATAGTGAAGATAAAGCGAAAGAGTTTGTCAGTCAAATTTATAAAAACGTAGAAGTACTAGATTCGGGAGCACGCGGGGCAACGACGACTTTCGTTGAAAAAGGAATTGGTGACGTGTTAATTGCTTGGGAAAATGAAGCGTTGTTATCACAAAAAGAACTTGGAAAAGATAAATTCGAAATTGTAACGCCTTCGATTAGTATACTTGCGGAACCGCCAGTAGCTGTTGTAGATAAAGTAGTTGATAAAAAAGGAACGAAAAAAGTAGCAGAAGGATATCTTGAGTATTTGTATTCAGAAAAAGGGCAAGAAATTGCGGCGAAAAACTTTTATCGCCCTCGTAATGAAAAAGTAGCAGAAAAGTACGCATCACAATTTCCAAAAGTTCAATTATTTACAGTAGATGAGTTATTTGGCGGATGGAAAAAAGCGCAAGAAAAGCATTTTAATGATGGCGGCGTATTCGATCAAATGTATAAAAAATAAGGGGGGATGAGGTGAAGTTATATGAGGAAGAAGCGTGTTTTACCAGGGTTTGGATTATCTCTTGGATTTACAATGCTGTATATGAGTTTATTCGTACTTATACCACTTTCTATCGTATTTATTCAAACTTCGCAGCTAGGCTGGAAGAAGTTCGCACAAGTTATAACGAGTGAGCGCGTTTTGCATTCCAATCAAGTAAGTTTCACAACTTCACTTGCAGCGGCAATCGTAAATGCCATTTTCGGTTTATTAATTGCTTGGGTACTCGTTCGCTACACATTTCCAGGGAAACGGTTATTAGACGGACTAATCGATTTACCATTCGCTCTTCCGACTGCTGTAGCTGGTATTACACTTACAACGCTATATGCGGAAAACGGCTGGGTTGGAAAAATATTTAGTGTGTTTCATATAAAAGTAGCTTTTACCCAGCTTGGTATTATTGTGGCGCTTACGTTTATTGGCTTACCCTTTGTCGTTCGAATGGTGCAACCAGTGCTGCAAAGTATTGATAAAGAAGTAGAAGAAGCAGCTTCTAGTTTAGGGGCGTCACGCTTCCAAATATTTGTGAAAATCATTTTGCCAGAAATATTCCCGGCTCTACTTGCTGGTTTTTCACTCGCCTTCGCGCGGGCGTTAGGAGAATATGGATCTGTCGTGTTCATTGCAGGTAATATGCCGATGAAAACAGAAATTGCACCACTTATGATTATGACGAAACTAGAACAATATGATTATGCAGGAGCAACAGCTGTAGCGGCTGTGATGCTTATCATTTCGTTACTTTTCCTGCTCCTTATTAATATGATTCAAACTTGGAGTAGAAGGCATGAACTGAAAAGCGAATAGGAGGGGAGAAAATGGAACCAACATTAGTAGAGAAGAAAATAGTAAAAAGCGTATCAGCTAAAAAAGAATCTAAATGGGTACCAATTCTATTCATTACGATAACAGTTTTATTTTTATCTCTCTTTCTATTACTGCCGCTCGTGACAATTTTTATGAAAGCATTTGAACGCGGGCTTGATGTATATATTGCCGCCGTAACAGATCAAGAAGCATTTTCAGCGATCAGGTTAACGCTCCTCGTTGCTTTAATCGTTGTGCCGCTTAATACGATATTCGGAATAGCGGCAGCTTGGCTTATTACGAAGTTTCAGTTTAAAGGAAAGCAAGTATTATTATCTCTTATTGAACTGCCGTTTGCTGTATCACCAGTTATCGCAGGATTAGTATTCGTTTTACTTTTTACACCTCGTGCGGCTCTTGGCGGATGGTTATTGGAACACGGGATAAAGCTCATTTTCTCTGTCCCTGGTATTATCATTGCGACGATTTTTGTTACGTTTCCGTTCGTTGCGCGTGAATTAATCCCGGTTATGCAGGCGCAAGGGAAGAGTGAAGAAGAAGCAGCTCTATCACTTGGCGCAAGTGGCTGGAAAATGTTTTGGCGAGTTACATTACCTAATATAAAATGGGGTCTATTATACGGCATGATTTTATGTAATGCCCGAGCCATTGGTGAGTTCGGCGCCGTTTCCGTTGTGTCTGGTCACGTGCGCGGCATGACAAATACAATGCCGCTTCATATTGAAATTTTGTACAATGAATATCAATTTTCAGCAGCGTTTGCTGTGGCGACTTTAATGTCACTTATCGCAGTTTTTACGCTCGTTATAAAAAATTGGATTGAATGGAGAATGGAAAAACGACAATAAGGGGTGAGTTGCGGTGAGTATTCAAATTCAAAATGTATCAAAACAGTATGGTACATTTCAAGCGTTGGCAGACATTCATTTGGATATTCCAAAAGGTGAACTGGTCGCTTTATTAGGCCCATCAGGTTCTGGGAAAACGACGTTATTACGAATTATTGCAGGACTAGAAGAAGCGGATCAAGGTTCCATTTCATTTGATGGGGAAGATTTAACAAATATTCATGTGAAAAACCGGCAAGTCGGTTTCGTCTTCCAGCATTATGCACTTTTTAAACATATGAATGTATTTGAAAATGTCGCTTTCGGTTTAAAAGTAAGAAAGAAAAACTTAAGACCATCAGCTGAAGTAATAGAAGAAAAAGTAACAGAACTATTGAAACTAGTAAAAATGGATGGTTTTGCAAAACGTTATCCAGCGCAATTATCTGGCGGACAACGACAGCGTATCGCACTAGCCCGGGCACTTGCAGTCGAACCGAAAATCTTATTGCTAGACGAACCGTTCGGTGCACTTGATGCGAAAGTGCGGAAAGAATTACGAAGATGGCTCCGGAAACTACATGACGAATTTCAAATTACGAGCGTATTCGTAACGCATGACCAAGAAGAAGCGCTAGACGTTGCGGACCGCATCGTTGTAATGAATGAAGGGCGCATTGAACAAATGGGAACACCGGAAGAAGTGTATGAAAAACCGGCAAGTCCGTTCGTATATGACTTTTTAGGAAACGTGAATTTATTTCACGGTCGTGTTCATAAAGGTAAGCTAAATGTAGGATCAGTGGAGCTAGAAGCACCAGAGCATAAGCACGTCTCAAATGTAGACGGAGTGGGATACGTAAGACCACATCATCTATCAATCTCTCGTACGAAACAAAGTGTAGACGCCATCCCGGCGAAAGTAACATATTCACATGCAGTTGGTCCTGTCGTATATGTAGAATTGAAGCGCGACGGAACAGAAGAATATTTAGAAGCAGAAATTAGTAAAGAGCAGTTCAGACAGCTTAACATTCAAACGGGTGAGTTTGTATACGTACATCCGAAAGAAGTGAAGGTGTTTATTCCGGAGGATTTTGTGATTTAAAGAAAAACGAACCGCCATCTAAGTGGCGGTTTGTTTTTTTATTTTTTCTCTGTTCATAGTAGGGCATTTTACCGATGAATATTATATAGTATCTTTACGTTCGGAAAAAACAAGTATTTGCTTGTTATGCGGAAGAACGTATTATCGGTTAAAATAAAAATCCGCAAAACATGGAGTTTCCACGTTGAGAATGAAAATGCACCCAAATTATTGGATGCACTTTTTCATAACCTTTATATATTCCGCCTCATCAATTCCCCAACCTGCGTCGCAACATATTCAATATCATTATCAATTTCGTCTAACACGTAAGATTCTAAAATGCCTATTACAGCAGTTCCTAAAAATTTTAAAACGATGTGCTTATCAATGTTTTTATTGTGAAGATTGATGTGCTTAATATTTACGTTAAACGTGCATAACAAGATATAATAGAAGAAATCAATAAGGAGGCTGGCTGTGAAGAATCTTCGTTATTTCAATATATTTACTATGTTAATTGTATACACACTACTTATGTTTTATATCGGCTGGAACGGATGGGTTTGGCTTAGTACGGTATTGGGCTGGGAATCTTGGGGATATTACGCTTTCGTAGTTGGCTTCATTTCATATGCGTATATTCTCGTACAAGTGTTTAAATTCCTTCCTTTCCTGCGAACGGTCGGCTCAATTTGGTTTGCAGTAATACAATACGCGCTTATGTTATTGCCGTTAGCCGATATTGCAGTCTTCCTACTGCAGTTTTCAGTGGAGAAAGAGAAGGCAATTATTTGGACAGGAACGGTCGTCTTACTCGTGTTCATCTTTATCTTTGCGTATGGGGTATTTAATGCGTATAGCCCGGTTGTAAGAAAGTATGATGTACATATACCAAAAAAGGTAGAAGGGCGCAAAAGTTTACGTATTGCGATGGCTTCTGATATGCATTTCGGTAAACTGTCTGGAGTTGCTCATTTAAAGAGACTTGTCCACCATGTAAATGAAATGAAACCAGATATTATTTTACTGCCTGGTGATATTATAGATGATCATCCAGGTGTGTTCATTCAAAAAAATATGGGTCCAATCATGAAACAGATGAAAGCTCCATTAGGCGTATATGGTGTGTTAGGAAACCATGAATATTACGGCCGAGCTGTACCGGAGTTTTTACAAGAGATGGATAAGATTGATATTCGTATTCTTTTAGATGAAGTCATTACAATTGAAGATCATTTTTATCTCGTTGGAAGAAGGGATAAAACAGAGCGTGATCGTCAAAGCTTTGAAAATCTAATGAGTACGATAGATAAATCGCTTCCTGTTATCGCAATGGATCACCAGCCATTTGAATTAAAGCAGGCAGCGGATGCTGGCGTCGATTTACTATTATCCGGTCACACGCACCGCGGACAAATGGCGCCGAATCATATTGTAACGAGAAGAATGTACGAGCTAGACTGGGGATATGCACAAAAAGGTGCGTTCCATGCGATTGTTTCTTCTGGATTTGGATTTTGGGGACCACCGCTTAGACTTGGAAGTAGATCTGAGATTGTGCAGGTGGAAGTTACGTTTGAATAAGTATGTGAAATAGAGAGCCGAGTGCTCTCTATTTTTTAATTTAAAGGCACACAATATTCGAGGGAAGTTCTTTATTTACTCTCTGAAAAAAGAGATACTATAAAAAGACTCTGCTGGAAAAGGGGGATTTTAAGTGATCATATCAGATGTCATATACGGTGAGTTTAAAGTAGATAAAGTGTTAGAAGAATTAATTTTAAGTAAACCTGTGCAAAGGCTTAAAGGGGTTCATCAAGCCGGAGCAAGTTATTTAATGAACGAGAAATGGGATGTAACGCGCTTTGATCATTCAGTTGGTGCTATGTTGTTAATTAAAAAACTTGGTGGTTCAGTAGAAGAACAGATTGCCGGTTTACTGCATGATGTATCGCATACTGCTTTTTCTCATGTGATTGATTATGTTTTTGATAATAAAAATGAAAGTTATCATGAAGAAATATTTAGCTCTGTTGTGAAAAACTCGGAAATCCCGGCGATTCTTTCAAAACATGGTTATAACTATGAAGAAATTTTGTTAGATGATTCGAAGTGGAAATTACTTGAAAGATCCGCGCCAGAATTATGTGCAGACCGAGTGGATTACACATTGAGAGATATGTATACATATGGATATATTTCTTTAGAAGAAGCTCAAGATTTTTTAGATGATTTAATCGTAGTTAATGGGAAAATGGTTCTTCAAAATATTGAAATTGCAGAATGGTTTACGAATACGTATTACAAAGAAGTAATCGACTTCTTTATGAAACCACTTAATATTTATGGAAATGATATGTTAGCCAAAACGTTAAAGTTAGCTCTTTATAAAAAGGTAATCCATCCAGATGATTTTCTTCTTGAAGATCATGAGCTTATTACGAAATTGCAGCTATGTAAAGATCAAAAAGTAGATGCTTTATTAAGAAAAGTTCATCCAAGTATAGAAGTAAAAGAAGATAGAAATGAGTATGATCTATATCAGAAAAATAAAGTGCGTCTCATTGACCCGCCCTTACTTCGTGAAGGGAAAATCGTTCAGTCGTCTGTCGTATCAGAAAAAATACGACAGATGAGCGATATCGCTTATGAAAAAGCGGTAAGAGGAATGTATGTGAAAGTGATTTAAAAGGAAAAGGTGTCATCAATTATGATGACACCTTTTCGCTTTAAAGGGTTGTTCGTATAGAAATGTGTTACATTTTTACGAGACCTTTTTATTTTACCAGAAAAATACCTTTTATGGTAAGGAAATAACTGCTGAAAAGTTTTTCGTTGAAAATAATTTGTGAAAAAAGTACTAATTTTTAATGTGACAAAAATAATATATTTTAAAATAATCGCTTTAGAATCTTTCGTTCTTTATATATGGATTCTCATATTTTTTAAGGAAATTCAAAGGATTTTGTCGTTTTTTGTTGTAATTTTCATATTATGATAAACATAATGTTCGGAATCAGCCATTATAACAGAAAAATTTTAAAAAAACAGAATTGAATCACATTGCTTATTTTAATATAATTTATTTGTTAATTAATAACATATTTAGGGTATGATTCTTTATTGCGGCGAGAATTCTTTTTAACATAGGGGGATTTACAGAATGATTAAAACGGCAAAACCTGAAATGATGAATGAATTAAAAGAAACAGTTTACAAATTCTTTCCGAAAAATATTGTGAAAGAAGAAGGATTGTACGAGGAGTCCAAAGAGCATAAAAAGTTTGTAGACTTGAAAGAGAGTTTTATAAAAAACGAAAGCTCTCAAAAGGAAATTTTGTCTTTAATCGAGTCAACATTTTGTGATTATCACGTGTCGGACTATACAGATTTAAACCTATATAATTGTCTAGAATATAATGTGTTACTAAATGGAAAAGAACCGATGTTAAATGATGATATTGATTGGATACGAACATCAAGAGGCGAGCGCCTTGATTTAGGGGTTTTTGTTAGCTTACTTGATAAATATTATTATTACTACGTATTAAAAACAACATATGATGAAGATGTAAGGGAATGGACTTTTGAAACAATCGATGTAGAAATGGATACCATTTGTGAATTTGAGAAACTAATGAATACAAAAGGATTTGTAAGAGTAGAACGAGAGGTTGCTAGAACTGCAATTCCTGATATAGAAACGGAATGTTTACGTATGGGGGAAGTTAACGTATTTCATGCTTTATTCACGGATTCGGTTAGTGAAATATAGGTTTTAAATTATTAAAAAGGTTGTGTAGAAAATAGCTGCTGTTTTCTACACAACCTTTTCATTTCCACTAATCAAACCAATTCCAAATCTCAATATCTCCAAGAGTTGCATAACGTACGTGCGGGGAGTTTTGTAATTTTAATAACTCTTTCGACGGACCGGTAATGACAATGCCATATACTTTTACGCCGTTATCTTTTACATATTTATAACGTTTATCTAAGTTTAGTTCTTTCTCAGGAAGCGCTGCTATTTTGCTTACCGTTTTTTTATGGATAGAAAGAATACGCATCATTTCGATTACTTGATCTTCTGGTGTTTTGTGCTTGTCTGCGTTACTATCTAGGAATCTTACATGTTCTGGAAATCCTATAGCTTCCCCGCCATGTAGAATATAGTCTTCTACATTTGTTCTTTCTTGTCCTGTATCTAAAGCGTACCATACAGGAGTTGGAGGGAGTTCTTGTGCTTCAAATATGCTATATAAAAGCGGTTCTAATTCTTTTAAAGTGTAAGCTTTATCAAAAGAAATTGCTACTTCTGCAACGGTTCCATCATGTACTTTTGCAAGTGTATCCCATACTTTTTTTGAGGAATCCTTTAAATAATCACCCTGCTCTGTTTTGGGATGAACAAAGAAGAGTTGTGGTTGATAGAACGGATTCATCCAAGTTTGCTTCGTGATATCTACAGATGATAAGAAGCTTTTTGTTTCTATTGTACCGAGTGGCATTTCTTTTTTACCGACGGTTCTTACTAAATCAAAGCTGCTGTTTGTACGGAAAAAAGCTTCTACACTTGTTCCGCCTCCCATAACACGGCTGTTTGGGATAGTTGCTTCAAGTGCAAGAGAAGGCACACTTCTTATTTCTTCTAGCCTTTTATCATTATTAGCTTGAAAATAAAAGGCAGATAATACCCCGCCGATTATATATATAACGATACAAATTACTAGTATAAAACCAAGCATCTGTAACCGATGTTTCCACTTAATTCTCCAAAAAGGAATTTTAAGATCTTTTGGCGGTAACTTTTTCTTAATTGGCTCTGTTTTTGTTAACAGTTCATCTAAGTGAGTTTCACATTCTTCACAAGTTTCAATATGACTTTCTAACTGTTCTTGTTCATCATGTGTGAGCATTCCTGTTTCATATTTCTCCCACAGTTTTTTAAACTCTGCACATCCCATCTGTATCACTCCTTTATGCTTTTCATTTCTTTTCGTCCGCGATGTAATTCAATTTTCACTTTCGCTAAGGAGAGCTCCGTCATTTCTGCTATTTCCTTATAGGAGAATCCGTAGTAATCTCGTAGTAGTAACACATTTCGTCTTTCGAGCGGAAGTGAGGATATACTTTGTAACCAACTAGTAATCTCATGTTTTACGAAATAAGAGTGCTCTGTACTTGGCACGTTTGGTAAATGGAATTCTTCAATTTGCGTTGTTTTATACTTCTTTTCTTTTCGGTACCAATCAATAAAGGCATTGTAGGCAATTGTAAATAACCACGGCCTAATTTCTTCTCCTTTATAATAGTCAATATGGACGAGCATTCGGTAAAAAGTTTCTTGCATGAGATCTTCAGCGTGGTGGGGATCTCCGGTTAGGGAGAGAAGATAGCGAAATAAATCTTGCATATGCTCTGAGTAAATTTCTTCTAATGATTGTTTGCGTTTCACTACATTTCCCTCCCTTCATACATAACAACGAAATACATATAAAAAAGTTACAATTTTTTATGGAATTATAGTAAAAAACGTCAAGAATTGGATAAGATTCTCTTTTATCATAATACATATAAGGCGGGTGAACAGAGGTGGAAAGCTATGAAACTCAAATTCAAAGGGCAATTGATTATATTGAAGAAGATGTAATGGAAAAGCAAACGCTGCGTAATTTAGCTTGCATTGCATGTTTTTCTGAATCGCATTTTCATCGTGTATTCCAGGCGTTAGTAGGCGATACGGTAATGGAGTATGTTCGAAAGAGGAGGTTAGCCCGGGCAGCTTATCAACTTTCTCATACGGATGAAAAAATTATTGATGTCGCATTTGAGCATGGCTTTCAATCTCACGAGACGTTCACGAGAGCCTTTAAAAAATTATTTCAAATGACACCAAGTGAATATCGAAAACAAGAAATTGAAACACCAATGTATTATAGAGTGAATGTAAAACAAAGAAAATTAAATCCATATTTAGGGGGCATACAAATGGAATATCGTATTGTAAATAAACCAGAATTTTTAATGGCGGGTTATGAGCTGAAGACGACGAGTAAAGAGGGGAAAAATCATCAAGATATCCCGGCCTTTTGGCAAGAATATTTACAAAAAGATCTTGGAACGACGATTCCGAATCGTAAAGATACGAGCCAATGGGTAGAGCTTGGATTATGTACTGATTTTAATTTAGAAACAGGGGACTTCACTTATATTATTGGAATGGAAGTTACAGATTTTGAAAATGTACCAAATGCAATTGCAAAGCGTACATTCCCATCCGCAACGTATGCAGTATTTACAACGCCGAAAGTTCCTCATGAAGAAATGGTATCGTCTATTCACCAAACGTGGAATGCAGTGTTCTCAGAATGGTTCCCGCATTCAGGATATGAACATTGCGGAGTTACAGAGTTTGAACAATACGATGAGCGTTGCCATGCAGATAAGAGTGAGTTCGCTCAAGTTGAGCTTTGGATACCGGTGAAGAAGAAATAATAGAAAGAAAGAAAGACCGTCCAAAAGGTATTTTTGGACGGTCTTCTCTTATTAATAGGCTGCTACTATTTTCGTATTTTGTAGGTAAGTCGATATCCTTTGTCGAAACGTCGATATAATGAGAGTTGTGTACGATATAATTTCAGTTACTAGCACCCTGCTCAGAAAAGAGAAAATATAAGAAAAGGTACTTTTATATAGCACCTTTTCCTATGAACTAAACGGAAATACAAGTATAATCGTCGTTCCTTGTCCAAGCTCACTATCAATGGAAATCGTTCCGTTATGGGCATGAACGAGCTGTTTCGTAATGGCGAGGCCAAGTCCAGTTCCGATGTTGCTTTCTTCTGTATTCGTCCCTCTGTAATATCGCTCGAATAGAAGCTCTTTTGTTTTATCGTCCATTCCTTTTCCGTTATCTGAAATAGATAGTGTAAATGAATTTACATTTTGCGAAAGTTTTACGATTACGTTTGTCGTTTCATTATTATGTTTTACAGCGTTTGCGAGTAGGTTTTCGATAATACGCTGGAACCATTTTTCTTCAATGAAATATTGGATTTTGTTTGAACTTGGTACGAATTCAATATTTTGATTTTGCAGCGTTGGATTATTAATAAATTGCAGTAGTATTTTTTGAACGAATTGGTTAATTTCAACATTTACATGCTGTGCGGGAAGGGCATTATTCCTTAATTGATACGTTAAGCTTAAGTCGTCAATTAATGTAGTCATATATTGTGACTTTTCTTTCATTACAAGGCCAAATTGTTGAATATCTTGATCAGTCCAATTATACTGCTTCGATTCTAATAATAATGCATAGCCGTATATAGAACTAAGCGGTGTTTTTAAATCATGTGTTAGACCAGTAATCCATTCTTCACGTGTTTGCTGCAGTACTTGCCTCATCGCATCATTTTTTTTGAGTGTAATAGAAAGGTGCTCTAGTGAACTAGTAACATCTCTAAATAAGCGAAATGACCATTTTTCTTTACCGGATCGCCTGAATCGAACTGGTTTTCCTTTTTTACTAACAGGTTCTTCATATTTTCCGCCAGCGATATTTTTAAGCCAACGCATTGCGTGTAGTAACGGTTTCCCAAACTTATTTCCGTACCAAATAGATAGAATGACTAAATAAACAAAGACGATAAGAAGGATTAATCCGCATCCGATTAGAAACTTCTTAGTAAATACATCCTCAATTTCGTCATCTGGGTAGTAGCGTTCATTTTTTGCTGTAATGACGAGAAGCTGACCACTATTTGCATCGTAAAAGCTAGACGTGTTTTCTTTATGATTCCACGGTTCTTTTTCGTTAAGAGCAGTCTGTATTGTTGAAAGTGTTTTTTTCTTTCCAGTTGGATAGGAAAAAACCTCTTCGCCATTATGATTAAATATTTGCAGTGTTGCTTTTTCTTTAGAGAGTAACTGTTTTTCTTGTTCCGTTAATGTGAATGAATCTGTAGATACAGAAGGGTGTTCTTTCTGAATGGTTTTTAATAATGCATTACTTTTTAACATACCGCCGTAAATAACAAGTACGTTCTTTTCTTCTACTTCAATTTCCCAATATGTAAATGTATAAGGGCTTTCTATATGATTCTGTATATGTGCGAGTAAAGATGTTTTTGTATAAGAAGTTGGGACATCACTTGGTGTATTAAATTGATAGAGGACTTTTCCGTTTTCTTCTACAATCTGAATCCAATCATTTTTCTCTTTAATTAAATCTTTTACTTCCGTTTTTAACGTAATATCGCCATCCTCTGAAGAGATATATCTTGAAATTGTAAAACTATCAGAATCCGGAATATTAGGTTCGTATGAAATGCTAGTAACAAGAAAAATTAAATAAGTGAAAGCAGCGACTACAGCAATAAGTAATGTAACTAAAACAAAAACGTGTTGCAGTATAAATTGGATGATAAGCCGTTTATTAAGATTCATATCGTCACCCTACTTTGTAACGAACTTATAGCCAAGTCCACGAACCGTTTTGATGTACAATGGATTACTTGGATTTTGTTCAATTTTTTCACGTAGTTTTCGAATGTGAACCATAACAGTATTGTCATCGCCATTATAGGCTGGTGCTCCCCAAACTTTTTCGTATATTTCTTCTTTCGAAAATACGTAGTTCGGATTCTCGCAAAAGAAGAGTAGTAGTTGAAACAGTTGAGCGGAACATTCGACAACGTGTCCATTTACTGTAAGTTCTGCGGAATGTTGATCAATTTCAAATCTTCCAAATGAAATGGAGTGTGCTTTTTGTTCGTGTGGTACGGTTTGTTTCATATGTCTTCGAAGTTGTGCTTTCATACGAGCTACGACTTCTAATGGATTAAATGGCTTCGTAATATAATCATCTGCACCATATGAAAATCCAGATATTTTATCTAAATCAGATGTCTTCGCTGATAGGAAGAAAATCGGACAATCTGTTTGTTGGCGAATAATCGGACAAATATCAAAACCAGATTGTCCAGGAAGCATGACATCTAAAATAATTAAATCGTAATTGTTTTGCTGGGTGAGAGATAAAGCTAATTCAGCTGATGTTGCAGTTGTAATATGAGAAAAACCTTCTTTTTCAAGAATGGTAGTTAGTAGTTGTAAAATTGCTGTTTCATCATCGACGAGTAATATATTTGCTTGATACATAAGAATCCCCCTTAATTTCCTCGAATATCATATCATCTTTTTGTAACATATGGAATTTTTAAGGAAAATTTAAGGTTTTCTTTCACAAAAAATTAAGAATCAAATGATATGATAAAAGTAACATAGGGGAGGAGATGAGTGTGAATCCGTTTCAAATGATGCGAGCTAGATATTTTTTAATTGTATTTGCACTATTAATTTTAGTAGCGAGAAGTAGTGGGCAATTGTTAGAAAGTACATTTTATATACAAAATTCTTCTTTTATAAATATACTTATATTTTATATCCTTCCGATTGCATGGATTTTTTATGAGTATAGAAAGCACCGTGTTTCATTTTCATTATTTGTTAATAAAAATGAAACATTTAACTTGGTGCAAGTTTTGTACATCGCGATTATGCTTTGTATGTTTAGTTACGGCTATCTTATTTTGTACATGTACAGCTTTGCATGGATTACACCAGATTTTATTATGAATGCCTTGCATGAACCGATTATAGATAGTACCGGGGGATATGTATATCAATTTATTATGGTTGTATTTATCGCGCCTATT
This sequence comes from Bacillus sp. NPDC057893, assembly GCF_042796455.1. Taxonomy (NCBI): domain Bacteria; kingdom Bacillati; phylum Bacillota; class Bacilli; order Caryophanales; family Bacillaceae; genus Bacillus; species Bacillus sp. NPDC057893. The sequence goes on from NZ_JBHVNG010000002.1 coordinate 325,074, forward strand.
ATTGGGGAATTTGTTTTTCGTGGATTTTTACTTCAGCGCTTTGCTGCGAAATGGGGAACGAGTGTAGCGATGATTGCAGTGGCACTTTTATTTGCGATATTACATGTCGATTTTCTTGGTGCCGCCGTATTTAGTATCGTATTATCAATCGTATATATTCGTACGAAAAGCTTACTCATGCCAATTGCGATACACATGTTAAACAATACATTTGTACTCTGTGCATCTTTCCTAGTAAGTAGAGAAAAGATCATGAGTTTTGCAGATTTCTCAAACTATACGACGTTCTTTCCAGGACTTATTATTTTTATAACAGGATTAAATTTAGTACTCATTTTTTTATTTGTTAACCGCAAATACTGGAGTAAAGAAGTGCCAGTTATATATACAGAGCAGGTAAAGAGTTTTGCAGATGTAGTGGGAGATAAATGAGATTAAGAAAACGTTTGAAAAAATATTGAAAGACATTATAGAGTCTACGTCTCTTACAGATATGTGTGATAAAAGCGTTTGTCATTGGTTACAACCTGTAGTAGATACGATTGTGTTTCCAGAGTATTACTTATTTTCTAGTACTCATTTAAAAGAAAATATTATTTCTCTTCTTATTGTATTAGGGATTTTAATAATATTTGGTCTTATTGTAGAAGCAATGATGAAGCGTATCTTCACAAAAAATGAAGAGAAGTATATGTGGGTTCATAAAGTATTCGAGAAAGTAATGGGGGCTTTCCTTTTGTTTTATGGCATGAAAACAATCATTTACTTTATAGCTATGAAACATCATTAATTCGAAATTTGAAAGGAATGTATAAAATTATATGAATGAAACAATATCATCAAATAAGTTTTTTTATTTGATTCTACTTAGTTTAGTATTGATAACGACAGTCAATGTTATTCTTCGCTGGGAGGAAGCTTATTTCTTTATGTATTTAGCACTCCATTTATTAGGGGTATTATGTATAAGTGGCGGAGTAGTTGCTGAGAAAAAGCATGAAGAAAGTATTAATTATATGTGTGTGATGGGTCTTATTTTACTTTTAACTGTACAAGGTATTATGAAATATAGTTCTTTTTCTTTGCAAGATTTTAGTTTGTTAATAGATGTACTTCCTTAAGGAGAGGCTCTTTATTTTATCTAAAAGGCGGTTTGTAAGTGCATTTCTTATCCCAGATTATGAACCGAATAAAGTGTCTAAAGGTAGGTGAAACTCTTCTTATGTAGAAGAGTTTTTTTATGTAAGTAGAAGGCTCTCGAGCAATTCTCATAATAAGCTTGTTCTAATTTAGCATGTACGAACTTACAATAATAATAGACAGGCAGCATAGAGGAGGGAATAACGTGAAGAAAGTTATTGGGTGGTCGCTTTTTTTGTACGTTGGGTTTGCGTTATTTATATATTGGTATTTATTTGGATGGAATCATGAACTCATTCCGGACATGTATAAAGGAACGAGTGCAGATCCAGAAACCTTTATGAATGCGAAAGAGCTTATGTTAAGCCAAGATTATTCGCGTATGAAAAATTTACTGTACTTTTTAGCGACGCCTCTTGAATGGATTATTTTATTATTTGTACTCGTACTCGGTATTTCAAAAAAGTTTGAGAAATGGTCGAAGGAAACGACTAAAATAAGTGTCTTACAAGTTGCGATTTATTTCTTTTATTTATCATTACTTACAACGGTACTAGCATTACCGATGCAATGGATCGGCCGTAAAGTATCCGTTAATTACGGCATTTCAACGCAAAGTACACAAAGCTGGATTAAAGATCACGTCATCGATTTTTGGGTAAACTATGCGACTATGTTCCTCATTGTTACGGTTTTATTATGGCTCATCCGTAAATTCCCGAAGAGATGGTGGCTAGCAGGATGGGCACTCTCTGTTCCGTTTACGATTTTTTTAACGTTTGTGCAACCTGTTATTATTGATCCACTTTATAACGATTTCTCGACGCTGAAAAATAAAGAGTTAGAAACGAAAATTTTAGCGATGGCAGACAAAGCTGACATTCCTGCTAAACACGTATATGAAGTAAATATGTCGAAAAAAACGAATTCGTTAAATGCATATGTAACAGGAATTGGCCCTAACGCCCGTATTGTAATGTGGGATACAACGCTTAAGCAATTAAAAGATAAAGAGATTTTATTTATAATGGCCCATGAAATGGGACATTATGTTATGAAACATATATATTGGGGCGTTGCTAGTTATGTCTTGTTATCGTTTGTAGGTATGTATTTAATTAGTCGTATTTTAAATATGTGTATTCGAAAATGGGGAGATACGCTGCAAATTTCAAAAGTGGCATGTTTCTCAATTTTACCTTTGTTTTTCTTAATTTCCTCGTTATTATCTTTTGCATCACAGCCAGCAACAAACTATGTTTCACGTATAGAAGAACGCGCGGCAGATCAATATGCTTTAGATATGACGAAAGATGGAAAATCAGGTGTGAAAACATTTCAATATTTATCAAAAACGAGCTTAAGCCAAGTGAATCCGCCTGCGTTAGTGAAGTTTTTCTTATATACACATCCACCAATTTTCGAAAGAATTCATACGTTTGAACAATATGAAAAACAGAAAAAATAAAGAAAGAAGTAGCGATTATGCTACTTCTTTCTTTTATAAAAATATAGGTTTGAGAATGGGAATATTTATCATTGCTTTTTATTGTGATTTTGTAAATAATAAACTATAAAATTCTAAAAATCTATATATAAAGGAATAAAGGTGGAAAAATGTATTTTTTACAAAATTTAAAAGTGAAATATAAATTGTTCTCGCTTATCTCATTAGCAGTTTTGGGAATGATAACTATGAGTTGTGTAGCAGTTAATTCAATTAATCAGATTAAGTATGATACGGAAATTGTCGTAGATGATTATCAAAATTCAGCAATTTTATTAGAAGGGATGCTTCGTACACAAAATTCACTAGAATATAACTTACTAGAATTAATTACAGTGTCACAAAATGAGGGGACAAATAAAGAGGGGATTATTGGTAATGTTGAAAAGGATCTAAAGAAATATGATTCTTTATTAAAAGAATATGATGATGGCGTTAATTTAAGTAAGCAAGAGGATGAACTGTTTCAGAAGATGAAGAAATCTTTGCCAAGTTATATGGATACATATAAAAAGTTGTTTGAAAAAGCGAAGGTGACAAACGAACCCCAGCTGGTAAACGAATTTCATAAGGAATTAAAACCAAAGGGAGTAGAGTTAGCTAGTTATGCGGTAGATCTAGAAGCATATGTTTCAAACTTAGCTGATCAAGTATTTAAAGATTCTCAAAAAATGATAGATCAGTCCGTTATTACTTTTATCATTCTTGCAGTAGTTACTACAATCGTTATATGTATAGTAAGTTATATTATTAGCAAGCTTATAGTTGCTCCTTTACAAACGGTTAGTCGTATGATGGAAAGAGCAAAAGAAGGAGATCTAACTGTATATGGTGATTATAATGCTAAAGATGAATTGGGCTTATTAGTAAGTGATTTTAACGAGATGATTGCAGGGCTAAGAGCAAATATGCAAGAAGTAGATAATAATATTCAGCTTTTATTCCAACATACAGACGGAGTAGTATCTGCATCGGAAGTATCTAGTGGTGCAGCGAAGAAAATCACTATAGATATTGAAGAAGTTGCAAATGGTGCAGAGAGTCAAATGCAAGCAATGGAGCAAACTGCGGGTGCGATGGAAGAGTTGACACAAGGAATGCAGAGTATAGTGAATACATCATCCTCTGTAAATGAATTGTCTGCTCAATCAGCATTAGATGCAGAGAGTGGTAACAAATTAATGAAACAAATGATTCAACAGATGGATACAATCCAAAATTCAGTACATAGCGGTGTCAAACAAGTTGAGACTATGAAGGAACAATCAGAAGAGATTGTTAAAATTATTGATGTTATGCAAGGTATTACCTCTCAGATTAACTTATTAGCATTAAATGCCGCAATTGAGGCTGCACGTGCTGGAGAAAGTGGTAGAGGATTTGCAATTGTGGCAGATGAAGTAAGAAAATTAGCAGAACAATCTAGTGATTCTGCAAAACAAATTGAGAAACTTATTATTCAAGTTATGGGAACAACGAACCATACGGTAGACATGATGGGGAAAGTAGATAATGAGGTACAGGCAGGTACACAAGTAGTGATGAATACAGAAAAAGTATTTGGAAAAATCACTGAAAAAGTGCAGCAAGTATCTAATCAAATTCAAACTGTATCTATGTCTACAGATGAAATTGCAGCGAGTAGTGAGGAGATTTCTGCTTCTGCAGAAGACATGGCTCAAATTTCTCAAAGATCATCTGATCGAACTGATAGGGTAAAAGAGTCTATTCATCAGCAAGAAAAATCAGTTCAAGAAATCTCAGTTTCAATTGAGCATCTGCATAGCGTAGCAGGAGGATTAAAGCAGATTGTTTCACAATTTACTCTTCAAAAATAGTATATTTAAGTTTATATATAGTGAAATTCCTCTGAATAAATAATAGAAAAATCATCCTTTATAAGAAATAAAGGATGATTTTTCTATTATGAAGATTTGGTGTGAATTCTACTTTTTACATTCAATTTTTTTACAGTTTTTCAATTGTGATATATAATGATATGTAATATTTTTAGAATTTTTAGTTTATAAACAGATGATTGTAGGGGGAGGAGAAAATTGTTTCATTCAAAATCAATGCCGGCAATAAAAATGATACTATCGATGTCTATTTTTGGATCGATTGGATTTTTTTCAGTACAAACAGGTTTACCTTCCTTTGAATTAGTGTTTATTCGCTGTATTTGTGCGACTGTATTTTTAGCATTATGTTGGTTCGTAACAGGGCAATATAAAAATGAGAAATGGAACAAAAAAGAGACCATACAAATATTAGCTTGTGGTGTATTTCTCGTTTTTAACTGGGTATTTTTATTTAAAGCGTTTGAAGTCATGTCGATTACAATTGCGATTTCTGTGTATCATCTTGCACCGATCATCGTATTAATGATTGGTAGTATTGTATTTAAAGAGAGATTAACAGCATTTGCGGTGCTGTCCATTGTCATATGTTTCATCGGTACAGTTTTAATAGCTGGAGTAGATGGCAATGTGTCGCTTGAGAAATTAATGTCATCTGGAATGGTGTGGGCGCTTCTTGCAGCTTTATTTTATGCATTTACAACGTTGCTCGGAAAAGGAATTAAGCATACGAGTGCATATGCGATGACATTTTTACAAACGTTTTTAGGTATATTTTTATTGCTACCATTCGTAGACTTCGGGAAGTTTCAAGGATTAACAGAGATGAACTGGATGATGATCACAGCAACAGGACTTATACATACGGGATTTGTATATTACTTATTTTTTGACAGTTTAAGAGATTTATCGACGAGATTAATTTCGGTATTAGTGTTTTTAGATCCTGCGGTTGCAATACTGTTAGATACAGTCTTTACCGGATTTAGACCGACTAGTATGCAAGTAGTGGGGATTATCCTTATATTTGTAGGAATGGCATTTACTTTCTGGAAGCCGAGAGATGAAAGAGTGAAAGTGTACTCAGAAGCATAATATTTACCGGGATTAAAAGTATCTACGTCATTAACGTTAATAGGTGGAATGTTTTTTAGTGCAAATGGACAATATTTGCACTTTTTTTGTCTGAAAAATGAAGTTTTTATAAGCAAAGGATTTAATGAAAATCTTATAGAATATGTTAGTGTACAACATTGTAATTCCTTTGAAACTGAAGAAGGATTTACAGAGTGTACGTCATAATAATTTGTCTATGATTCGGTATACCAATTGAAATGAGGACGAATTTGCTTCCCTTTAGTAGTAATCTTCAAAATAATAGATGTTAAAAATGAATGTATTACATGAGATTTGCAAATACAGCATATGTAATATGGAAAAAGAATGTAGTCTATTATTTTCCATTTTAATGAAATGGAAATGAAGGAGAGAGGGCAATGAAGAAAAGAATGTTGCGTATAATGACGGCGGCGACTATTATGGGTGGTTTATTATTAAATGCAAATGTTCCTAATATAAAAGCAGAAGAGTATCCAGAAATGATTGTATTTGATGATGTTCCAGTAGACTATTGGGCATATGAATATATTATAGACGTTGCATATAATAAAGTTATGCTAGGTTATGGAAATGGGAAATTTGGTGTTGGCGATAATGTAACGCGAGAACAAGTGGCGGCAGTACTGTATCGCGCACTTAATATAAAACATGAAGGACCGTTACATAATCCGTATAAAGATATTTCTGAAAGATCAACAATGTTTCCAAAGGAAATTTTAGCATTAACAGAACATGGTATTTTTAAAGGTGATGAGAAGGGGAATTTCAGACCGAGGGAAACGATAACACGTGCAGAAGTAGCACAAGTCCTTACACGAGCATTTTCATTTGAAGTGAAGAAGAAACATACATTTACAGATGTACCAAATAATTATTGGGCAAAAAATGCAATTAGTGCATTGCAATCTAATAATGTCATAATAGGGACAGGGAATGGAAAATTTGAACCAAATAAATTTGTAACACGTGAGCAATATGCAGCATTTTTATATAAGGCTATTATTAATTTTCATTTGAAAGATGAGAAGTATTAAGCGGAAATTCAAAAGTTGTTTAATAGTAAGGTGAAAATATTTTAATTATAGTAATATGTTATTTTGAAAAAAGCGCAAAAGTTTTGCGCTTTTTTTATGTAATTCATGTATATTTATTCATTTTAATGCAAAACATGAATTTACCAAAAATGAAAAAAATAGGTGTGTTAAAGTGACAATTCATAAGAAAAAGATATTATTTAGTAACTTTATTATCAACGAAGTGTAAAGGAAAGTATGTGAAAAAATGTTCACAAATTAGACAAAACTTATATAAATAAGTATATTGATACTTTTTTATTAATTCTTTATAGTAGAAAAAAAGTATGTTTTTAGGGGGGAAATACGGTGAAGAAAAAGTTTTTAAAAATAGCAACGGCTTTAACAATTATGGGTGGAGTTGTATTAAGTGCAGAAGGTACTAAAGTAAATGCTGAAGTAGTTGTGAAGCAACAACAGGCAAATTCTGTTGTATTTAAAGATGTACCCAAAGGTCATTGGTCTTCTGAAGCTATTCACACTCTAGCAGGCTGGGGAATCATTAATGGTTATGGAGATGGGAAGTTTGGTTTTGGTGATAATGTAACACGTGAGCAAGTAGCGGCTTTAATTTATCGTACGATTGATTTTAGCGACGTGTTTGAGGAAGGCGACGTACTTGAGAATCCATACAAAGATATTAATGAAAACTCAACAATGTTCATAGAAGAAATTTTAGTATTAACAGAAGTAGGTATCTTAAAAGGTGATGGAACTGGGAACTTTAGACCGAAGGATACGCTAACACGTGCGGAAATGGCACAGGTTCTTACGAATGCTTTTCAATTAGAAGCAAAGGGACCTCATACTTTTAATGATGTTCCAGCAGATTCATGGGCAAAAAATGCAATTAGCGCAATACAAACAAATAATATTACAAATGGAATAGGAGAAAATAAATTTGGTCCGTCTATGAGTGTAAAGCGTGAACAATATGCAACATTCTTATATAGAGCAATTTTAAATGATGAGCAACAATAATTTATAAAAAGAGCTGGTGTTATACAACACCAGCTCTTTTTTTGCTTGAAATAAATATATCTTTGGAAAAAATCTGTTAAATTTTCAAAAAAAACTTCCTTTTCTGAATATTTGTTATATAATATAAAACATAAAATCAAATCTGTTATAAAACAGTTTAAGAAGGGGATGCTAATATGTCGACGCAAACTTCACGGGTTACATTGCCTGGAGAAATGTTACCAGCGTACAACGAAATATTGACACCTGAGGCGCTTAGTTTTTTAAAGGAACTACATGAAAATTTCAATGAACGCCGCACGGAACTTTTACAACAGCGTGTGGAGAAACAAAAAAGAATTGATGCAGGGGAGTTTCCTAAGTTTTTAGAAGAAACAAAGCATATACGTGAAGGGGATTGGACAATTGCCCAGCTTCCAAAAGATTTAGAGGATCGCCGCGTGGAGATTACTGGACCGGTGGATAGAAAGATGGTCATTAACGCTTTGAATTCAGGAGCACATCTTTTTATGGCAGACTTTGAAGATTCGAATGCACCAACTTGGAGAAATGCTGTCGAAGGTCAAATTAACTTACGAGATGCGAGTAAGGGAACGATTTCACATAAAAATGAAAACGGAAAAGAATATCGTTTAAATAGTAAAACAGCTGTATTAATTGTGCGTCCGAGAGGGTGGCATTTAGAAGAAAGACATATGCAAGTTGACGGTAAGAACATGTCTGGCAGTTTAGTAGATTTTGGCTTGTACTTTTTCCATAATGCGAAGGTGCTTTTAGCAAAAGGAAGTGGCCCGTACTTTTACTTACCGAAAATGGAAAGTTACTTAGAGGCAAGATTATGGAATGATGTTTTCGTATTTGCTCAAAAGTATATCGGCATTCCGAACGGAACGATTAAAGCTACGGTGTTAATAGAAACGATTCATGCTTCATTTGAAATGGATGAAATTCTGTATGAACTAAGAGATCATTCTGCTGGTTTAAACTGCGGGCGATGGGATTATATATTTAGTTTCTTAAAGAGCTTCCGTAATCATAATACTTTTTTACTTCCGGATAGAGCGCAAGTCACGATGACAGCGCCGTTTATGCGCGCGTATTCTTTGAAAGTTATTCAAACGTGTCATCGCCGTAATGCGCCGGCAATTGGAGGAATGGCAGCGCAAATTCCAATTAAAAATGATCCAGAAGCAAATGAGGCGGCTTTCGAGAAAGTGCGTGCTGATAAGGAGCGCGAAGCTTTAGACGGTCATGACGGGACTTGGGTTGCCCACCCGGGACTTGTACCGGTTGCAATGGAAGTATTTAATCACATAATGAAAACGCCAAATCAAATTTTTAGAAAGCGTGAAGAAATACATGTAACAGAAAAGGATTTATTAGAAGTACCGATGGGAACGATTACAGAAGGTGGTCTTCGCACAAATATTAATGTCGGTATTCAATATATTGCATCTTGGTTAAGCGGGAGAGGAGCAGCTCCAATTTATAACTTAATGGAAGATGCGGCAACAGCGGAAATATCAAGAGCACAAGTATGGCAGTGGATTCGTCATGAGGGTGGAAAGCTAAGTGATGGCCGTAATATCACTTTTAAATTGATGGAAGAATTGAAAGAAGAAGAACTCGCAAAAATAGAAAGAGAGATTGGTAAGGAAGCGTTTAAGAAAGGGAGATTTGAAGAAGCTACAAAACTGTTTACAAACCTTGTTCGTAATAACGAGTTCATGCCGTTTTTAACATTACCTGGTTATGAAATTTTATAAGAAACAAGAAAAGGGGATGGAACATATGAAAAACGAAAGAATTGATAAATTGCAGGAAAGCTGGGAATTAGATACGCGCTGGAAAGGAATCACACGTCCATATACAGCTGAAGATGTAATTCGTCTGCGTGGATCGATTGATATTGAACATACGTTAGCGCGCTGCGGTGCAGAGAAGCTTTGGAAATCACTTCATACAGAAGATTATATTAATGCACTTGGGGCATTAACAGGAAACCAAGCGATGCAACAAGTGAAGGCTGGATTAAAAGCAATTTATTTAAGTGGTTGGCAAGTAGCGGCAGATGCGAACCTTTCCGGACATATGTATCCTGATCAAAGCTTATACCCAGCGAACAGTGTACCGGCTGTTGTAAAACGAATTAACCAAACACTTCAACGTGCTGATCAAATTCAGCATATGGAAGGTAGCGGTGATACAGATTATTTTGTCCCAATTGTAGCGGATGCTGAAGCTGGATTTGGTGGACAATTAAACGTATTTGAACTAATGAAAGGAATGATTGAAGCGGGTGCATCTGGCGTGCATTTTGAAGACCAATTATCTTCAGAGAAAAAATGCGGGCATTTAGGCGGAAAAGTATTATTACCGACGCAAACAGCGGTGCGTAATTTAATTTCGGCACGTCTTGCTGCGGATGTAATGGGTGTACCAACAATTATCGTCGCAAGAACAGATGCAGATGCGGCAGATTTAATTACGAGCGATATCGATCCAGTTGATCAAGAGTTTATTACAGGTGAAAGAACGCCAGAAGGGTTTTATCGTACGAAAGCAGGTCTTGATCAAGCAATTGCACGTGGTTTAGCGTATGCGCCGTATGCAGATCTCGTTTGGTGTGAAACGTCGGAGCCAAATTTAGAAGATGCAAAACGCTTTGCGGACGCAATTCATAAGAAATATCCAGGTAAGCTACTCGCTTACAACTGTTCTCCTTCATTTAACTGGAAACAAAAACTAGATGAAAAAACGATTGCAAGCTTCCAAAAAGAAATTGCATCGTACGGTTATAAATTCCAGTTCGTAACGCTTGCTGGATTCCATTCATTAAATTACGGCATGTTTGAATTAGCGCGTGGTTATAAAGAGCGCGGCATGGCAGCGTACTCTGAATTACAACAAGCAGAGTTCGCAGCAGAAAAAGATGGTTACTCTGCAACGCGCCATCAACGCGAAGTAGGAACAGGATACTTTGATGAAGTAGCACAAGTAATTACGGGCGGTACTTCATCAACGACTGCTCTAAAAGGATCCACAGAAGAAGAACAGTTTACGAAATAATGATAGAAGTAGGTGCCTGTTATAGGCATCTACTTCTATTTAAAATATCCAATCTAATATAGTGAATATACCAACGATAGCAGTAAAAAGAAGGAATGCGAATAATGCTAGACAGCCCCATGTAAATAGTTTGTCTTTCCATGTTTCTTCATAATCATCAATTAGTTCCTCTACCACTTTTTTCTGCAATGGCTGTAAAGGATGTTCGGTGTATAGTCCTGTAATAATGTTATGATCTCCTTTGAATTTTAAAGCACGTACAATATGATAAGAGTCGTTTCCCATCGATTTTTCAAATTGTAGACATGCCGCGTGCATAACATCTGTTTTCTCTTTTTCAAGATACCAATACCGTCCAGCCATTTCTGGGTATTGTAATGTAAAGTAAATATCACCGAGCTTTTTTCTAAGTGCTAATTCATTCGGATAAGTAGCGATTAATCCGTGTAATCTATCTTTTGCTTTTCCAAGATTGTTATTTTCAATATCTTTTTCAATTCTCTTTAATGTTTTTTCAGGGATTATTTCTGTCATATACGCCTCCTTATTAGAATAGGTGTGGTTATATTGTATAAGAAATACTAAAATTTAGAAATTTTATTTTCAAAAAGGATTGTACATTCTATTTTAAGTATGCTATGATAATACCAGTTGAATAATTAAATTAAGCAATCCATATATTATCAAGTGCCGAAAACAAACGGGGAAAAGTATGTGAGAACTAGTTTATGTTTCGAATTTGATAATGTGTGGATTCTTTTTTTATACATGAAGACTAAATAAAATGTATTTTCGTAGGAGGAAATAATTATGACAGTTACAGGACAAGTAAAATGGTTTAACAACGAAAAAGGCTTCGGTTTCATCGAAGTTCCAGGCGAAAACGATGTATTCGTACATTTCTCTGCAATCGAAACTGAAGGTTTCAAATCTTTAGAAGAAGGTCAAAAAGTTAGCTTCGAAATCGAAGAAGGCAACCGTGGACCTCAAGCTAAAAACGTAATCAAACTATAATTTTATAGTTTATTATAGAAAAAAGGATGGCTTATGCCATCCTTTTTTTTGTTGAATATGAAGAACAATGAACTGGATAATCAGTATGTAAAAAGGCTTTCCGTAAAGGAAGGCCTTTTAGTGTTCTTTCACAGCTTTTTTCTTTTCGCGTTTCTTACATTCTGGACATTTAGATTTACGAAAAGGTTTCGCGAAGAACAGTAAAATAAAAAATAAACCGAATATAATACTCGCTGAATTTTTTACGATAACAATGCTACTATTTTTCATTTGAATTGTTGGATGATCTTGCTTTTCTTCCATGAGAGACCTCCGTATATTTGATTTATATTTGATTTATATTTTAATTATAGCAAAATTAATCTCTGTAATTATATGGGAAATGTAATGTGTTAAACATATTATAAATGATATAAATTCTTTTTTCGTATATAGAATCCTCTTTTTATACAGGTTGTTTCATTATTATTTGTATATTATTATTAATAGATTTATATTATATTTGATTTATTATAAGTATTTGTAAAGAATCGTAGAATGTAAAGCATTTCCTTTTCGTAGGTGCTACTATAAAAGGGAAATGAAGAAGGGTAATTAAACAGTAATCGAAAATTTAAAAAAGAGAGGTGAAAAATCTGTTACTAACAAAAGAGCGAATATAGATAAAAATATTCTTAGCGTGCAAAAACTACATGCTCGACTAGCATATGTAAAGTCTATTTGTAAATGATGTGGTGAAAACCAAACAAACATTTATTACAGTGGAAGACAAGATACATAGAAGTAGGAATACTCTAAGGATATACATTTGTCTATATTTTTAGTAGCAGACAGTAGACTATGGAAAGTAAAGTAGAACGTTATGTCGAAAACTATGTTGTAAGCAAAAACACAATGGCCTTACTTCCTGTTGTTCTAGGAGAAAAGAAAGTTGTTACGCGAATTGTTGAAATGGAAGATTCTTTTTTCGTATTTCAAAAGCCTCTTGATATTATAGAGAGAAGTTGCCGGAAACACGGTTCTAGTTTCTTTGGAAGAAAAGAAGGAACGAAGGAATTAACTCGTATTACACATAAAGCTCCTATCGCAATTAGCCCGACAGATCAACTTTATTTTTTCCCTACGTATTCTTATTCTCGAAAAGAGTGTGCGTGGTTGTCTCATTTTCATATTGAAGGTAATAAAGAATTAAAAGATGGAAATCTTATTATTAGATTTATAAATGGTTTCGCTGTGAAACTAGAAATGTCAAAAAGTAGCTTTGAAAATCAACAAAATCGCACAGCGAAATTGCGTACAGAATATGAAGACCGTAAGAAAAAACAAGGGAACCCTTGCTTTAAAGAGATTGATAAAAGAGATGAATCAACATTAAGACCGGCGTATGAGAAAGTGTATTTTGTTAAGGAAGAAGACGTGTAATATAGGAAAAGCTGTCTTAAAAATGTCGCTTTAAACGACCTTTTAGGACAGCTTCTTTTATATCATTTAAATATTAATAAGTTTCTTCTTTACGAGCAGCATCCATCATAATGAAGATAGCTGATAAAATATGCATGATCATTCCTACAAACGGAATCCATGCAAGACAAGACGTTACAATTCCTAGAACATTACCGTTAGCACTCATATTAGCTTTTTTAGCTAATACTAAAGTGACGATATGTAATACTAACATGAAAAGAAGTGGTAACCAAAGTAAAGAAACAACAATAGTTCCTCCAAGTACAGGTATGCCGAGTAAAGCCTCTAGAGCACCGGTAATCCATTTTAATAATTTTACTGTGTCTTTCAAAAGTATTTCCTCCTAAAAACCAATTGATAATATATTGCAATATTAAGTATAACAGATTTTAAATGTGCGTGTTTGATAAAAAATGTGAAAAATACTATTTTTTATATTTTAATAAATTACTTGTAATTTATCAGTTTTCTAAAATATAAAGGGAAATCTATTGTGTAGGTTCGTATTAATATGTAACATCTTGTCAAATATTGAAAGATTATCATAGTTTAATAATGAAGGAATTCTAACGAAAGATATGGAAACTTTAATAAATACATCTCCATATGTCGTATCTACCATTTCCTCTTTCATTCAAGCGATGATACAGTTGAGTTAGTAATTAGAGTAAAGGGGTAAAGTGTAGAATGGATTTTCAAACGATCAAAGAGTATTTTTCACCAGAAAATATGGATCATATTGTTGAAAGTTATAAGGCGTTTGGACCGCTTCTCGGTATTGGTTTACCGATGATAGAGGCGCTCATTCCAGCATTACCACTCATTGTGTTTGTGTTGGCGAATGCTGTTGCATTTGGCTTTTGGTATGGATTTCTTTATTCGTGGCTTGGGTCAGTAATTGGTGCAATGCTTGTATTTTTCATTATTCGCAGCTTTGGACGAAGTCGTTTCTTTTCTTTTGTAAATAAGCATGAGAGAGTGCGAAAAGCGATGGGATGGATTGAAAGAAAAGGGTTCGCGCCAATCTTTGTTATATTTTGTTTTCCGTTTACACCATCTGCGCTTATAAACGTTGTAGCTGGTTTGTCTCGCGTTAGCGTAAAACAGTTTGGACTAGCATTAGCATTCGGAAAACTTGTTATGATTTTTATTTTAACGTATATCGGTCATGATTTAGTGTCATTTATTCATAATCCGGTGAAATCGGTTATTGTGGGTATTGTTATTTTTATTTTATGGTATGTCGGTAAAAAAATTGAAGTAAAGTTAGAACTACATTAGGAAAAGTCTTCTTTGTCCCGCATTAACGGGCAGTAAAACTCCCACCAAAAAATTCGACTGAAGCAAAGAAGTTAGGTGGGAGATCAAACTGCCCGTAAATGCCCGATTGGTTCAACTAATAATCGGTGGGGGATGAACAAAACCCCCACCGATTAAGTTTCACTTTATAAATGCAAGCTTCATTATTAAAGGGCGAGGGGAGAAGCGAATGAAGAAAACTTTGAAAAAAGAAGGGCTAGAGTGGATAAGAACAATTTTAATTGGTGTACTATTAGCTGTATTTTTTCGAACGTTTTTCTTTTCAACGTACGTTGTAGAGGGGAAGTCAATGATGCCGACATTGCAAGATGGTAATATGCTCGTTGTAAATAAGGTGAGTTATCAAGTAGGGGATTTGAACAGGTTCGATGTCGTCGTTTTTCATGCAAATAAAAAAGAAGACTATGTAAAGCGGATTGTTGGATTACCTGGAGACCATATTGAATATAAGCATGATAAGCTGTATATAAATGGTCAATTTATTGATGAGCCTTATTTAGAGAAGTATAAGAAAGAGGTAAATGGAAGGCAACTAACAGGTGATTTTACATTAGAAGAGTTAACAAAAGAAAAGTTTGTACCACCCGGGTTTATTTTTGTAATAGGCGATAACCGCCTCGGGAGCTGGGATAGTAGACACTTTGGCTTTGTGAAGGCTGATACAGTTGTCGGTAAAGTTGATTTACGATATTGGCCAATTCAAGAGGTGCAAACGAATTTTTCAAAAGGTTGATATAATGAAGTAGAAGTATAGAAAAGACAAACAACTCAGTTTGTCTTTTTTCGTGTACTATAATACAATTATAGTAGCAAACTAACGTTCGTTGTGTAAGTGAAAGGTGGGGTTACATGTCACTTCGATTGGTGATTGGTAGAGCGGGAAGTGGAAAGAGTGCACTTTGTTTACGAGAAGTGCAAGAAGAGTTAAAACAGCGCCCGAGAGGCAAAACAATATTATATCTTGTGCCAGAACAGATGACATTTCAAACGCAGCAGGCGTTAATTGGAAGTGAGGATGTAAGAGGTTCTATTCGGGCACAAGTTTTTAGTTTTTCACGATTAGCGTGGAAGGTATTGCAAGAAGTTGGCGGAGCGAGTCGTCTTCATATTGATGAAGCGGGTGTGCATATGTTACTTCGTAAAATTGTAGAATCTCGTAAAGATGGATTATCGGTGTTCCAAAAAGCAGCGGAGCAAAACGGTTTCTTTGAACATCTTGGCAGTATGATTGCAGAGTTTAAACGTTACAATGTGACGCCATCTAACGTATATGAAATGTGGCAACAATTAGATGCGCATAGTAGCAGTGCTGAGCAAAAGTTACTAGCGAATAAAGTATATGATTTACAGCTATTATATGATGATTTTGAACGTGCTTTAATCGGAAAGTATTTAGATTCAGAAGACTACTTACAATTATTAATTGAGAAGCTTTCAGACTCTGAGTATGTAAAAGGCGCGGAAATTTATATAGATGGATTCCATTCATTTTCTCCTCAAGAGTTAGAAATCGTTAGAGGGCTAATGAGATTAGGAACTAGAGTAACAATAACATTAACGATAGATGAAAAAACGTTAGCGCAGCCAGTGAATGAACTAGATTTATTTTATGAAACGACGTTAACGTATGAAAGAATAAAACAAGTAGCGCGTGAAGAGAAAATAGAGGTTGAAAAAACAATTCCACTTATGGAACAGCCGCGTTTTCATTCGCAAGCATTAGCACATTTAGAAATGCATTACGAAGCGCGTCCAAATGAAAAGTTTCACGGTGAAGCGAGTGTGACAATTAGTACAGCAGCTAATTTACGAGCTGAAGTAGAAGGTGTTGCTCGTGAAATTCGAAGACTTGTGGCGGCTGAAGACTATCGTTACCGAGATATCGCAGTCCTTCTTCGTAACGGAGAAAGTTATTACGATGTAATGCGAACGTTATTTACGGATTATAATATCCCGCATTTCATCGATGAAAAACGCCCGATGTCACATCATCCGCTAGTAGAATGTATTCGTTCGGCTTTAGAGATTATTAGCGGGAATTGGCGTTATGATGCAGTGTTCCGCTGTGTGAAAACAGAACTTTTATATCCACTAGACGTAAGAAAAGAAGCGATGCGCGAAGAGATGGATGAGTTTGAAAACTACTGTTTAGCGTACGGTGTACAAGGGAAGAGATGGACTTCTGAAGATCCGTGGATGTATCGTCGTTATCGTTCTCTTGATGATGCGAGCGAAATGATAACAGACAGTGAGCGTGAAATGGAAGAGAAAATAAATCGACTTCGCGACGTTGTAAGAACGCCAGTTATTCGTATGCAAAAAAGACTGAAGCGTGCTGGAACAGTTATGCAAATGTGCGAAGCGGTATATTTATTTTTAGAGGAGCTTGACGTTCCGAAAAAACTAGAAGCATTACGTATTCGTGCAGAAGAAAGCGGAGATTTCTTATTTGCGACAGACCATGAGCAAGTATGGGAAGAAGTGATGAGCCATCTTGATACGTTCGTTGAGATGCTTGGCGAAGAGAAGATGTCCCTGTCTATGTTTACTGATGTAATGACGACAGGTCTTGAGGCACTTCAATTTGCGAACATTCCGCCGTCACTAGATCAAGTGTTAGTTGCTAATATTGATCATTCTAGATTATCAGATATTAAAGCGACGTTCATTATTGGAGTAAATGAAGGAGTGATTCCAGCAGCGCCTATGGATGAAGGTATGCTTTCTGATGAGGAAAGAAATGTTCTCACCGCTGCAGGTATCGAATTAGCACCAACGACGAGACAAACTTTATTAGAAGAACAGTTCGTTATGTATCAAATGGTGACGAGAGCATCTGAGAAGTTATACATTTCCTGTCCGCTTGCGGATGAAGAAGGAAAGACGTTACTTGCTTCTAGTTTTATTAAGAAAATAAAAAGAATGTTCCCTGATGTGAAAGAATCGTTTATTACGAATGATGTAAATGACTTATCGCGTTCGGAACAAATCTCATATGTAGCAACGCCAGAAGTAACGTTGTCTTACGTCATGCAGCAACTGCAAACGTGGAAGCGCTACGGATTTGAAGGCAATTTAGACTTTTGGTGGGACGTATATAACTTCTACGTTACTTCAGATGAATGGAAGCAAAAAAGTAGCCGCGTGTTATCGAGTTTATTCTACCGAAATCGTGCACAGAAACTAAGTACAGATGTAAGTAGGGATTTATATGGAGATACAATTAAGGGAAGCGTTTCTCGTATGGAACTATTTAATCGCTGTGCGTACGCTCATTTTGCTCAGCACGGTTTATCGCTAAGAGAGCGTGATATTTTCAAACTTGATGCGCCAGATATCGGTGAGTTATTCCACGCAGCGCTGAAGAGAATTGCAGACAAGCTATTACGTGAAAATCGTACTTGGGCGGATTTATCAATAAAAGAGTGTGAGCACCTTTCTGCTTTAGTAATAGAAGAAATTGCACCATTATTACAAAGACAAATTTTATTAAGTTCAAACCGTCATTTCTATTTAAAACAAAAACTACAACAAATCATTTTCCGTACATCACTTATTCTTCGTGAACATGCGAAGTCGAGTGGATTTGTACCAGTTGATTTAGAAGTACCGTTCGGTATGGGCGGGACTGGATCGCTTCCGCCAATGGAATTTGCGTTGCCAAATGGTGTGAAGATGGAAGTAGTTGGTCGTATTGACCGTGTTGATAAGGCGGAAGATGAGAGTGGTACGTTCCTTCGTATTATTGACTATAAATCAAGTTCGAAAGCGCTAGATTTAACAGAAGTGTATTACGGACTCGCACTTCAAATGTTAACGTATTTAGATGTTGTTACTTCAAATGCACATACGTGGATGAAAAAGGGTAGTACTGCATCACCGGCGGGTGTATTGTATTTCCATATTCATAACCCGATTGTTGAGATGAAAGGCGATGCATCTGAAGAAGAAATTGAGAAAGAAATTTTAAAGAAATTTAAAATGAAAGGGCTCGTACTAGGAGATGCTGACGTTGTTCGTTTAATGGATAATAAACTTTCAACAGGAAGCTCTGATATTATTTCTGCTGGTCTGAAAAAAGATGGTAGTTTTAGTGCGCGTTCTAGCATTGCAAGTGAACAAGAGTTTAACGTACTTCAAAAATATGTGCACCACTCTTTTGAAAATATCGGAAAAGACATAACAGAAGGTGTTATCGATATTGCTCCTTACAAAAAGGGGAATAAAGCGGCATGTACGTTCTGTAACTTTAAATCTGTTTGTCAGTTTGATGAATCACTTGAAGATAACCAATTCCGTACGTTAAAAGATATGAAAGATAGCGAAGCAATGGAGAAAATTAGAGAGGAGGTTGGCGGAGAATGATAGAAAATTGGCCTCAGAAACCAGAAGGTAGTCAATGGACAGATGACCAGTGGAAAGCGGTTGTAGCGAACGGACGTGATATTTTAGTCGCAGCAGCAGCTGGATCAGGGAAAACAGCAGTATTAGTTGAACGTATTATTAAAAAGATTATAAGTGAGGAAAATCCAGTCGATGTCGACCGCCTGCTCGTTGTAACATTTACGAATGCAGCGGCGCAAGAAATGAAAAATCGAATTGGGGAGGCGTTAGAAAAAGTATTAATTGATGGGCCAGGTTCACAGCATATAAGAAAGCAGCTTAGCTTATTAAATAAAGCTTCCATTTCTACCATTCATTCATTTTGTTTACAAGTTATTAGGGGATATTATTACATGCTTGATGTCGATCCTCGTTTTCGTATTGCGAACCAAACAGAAAATGAGTTATTAAAAGAAGAAGTGCTAGATGACATATTAGAAGAAGAATATGGAATCGAAGATAATAGTATTTTCTTTGAACTAGTTGATCGTTATACGAGTGACCGTAGTGACGATGACTTACAACGAATGATTTTAGCGCTTCATACAGAATCAAGAGCGCATCCAAACCCGGAGAAGTGGCTTGATAAATTAGTAGAAGCATACGACGTGGAAGGAAAGACGATTGAAGATTTAGTGTACGCTTCTTACTTATTAGAAGATGTGAAGTTTCAGCTTGAAACAGCGGAAAAGCATATTCGTAAGGCGACTGAACTCGCAATGCTTCCTGATGGTCCAGCGCCTCGCGTTGAAACGTTACAAGCGGATGTAGCTTTACTTGGAACGTTATCCTCAGCAGCTCGTGGGTCGTGGACAAGCGTTTATGAAGCGATGCAAAATGTATCGTGGCAAACGCTAAAGCGTATTAAGAAAAGTGATTATAACGAAGATGTTGTAAAACAAGTAGATTCTCTTCGTAATAAAGCGAAAGATGAAGTAAAGAAATTACAAGAAGAGCTATTTAGCCGCAGACCTGAAAGTTTCTTACGAGATTTTCAAGATATGCATCCCGTATTAGAAAAACTCGTGAAGCTTGTAAAAGTATTTACAGAGCGTTTCCAAGCAATTAAACGAGATAAAGGAATGGTTGATTTCACAGATTTAGAGCATTTCTGTTTGCAAATTTTAAGTGAGCAAAGTGAAGATGGTGAAATGAAGCCGTCAGCAGTAGCACTTCAATATCGTAATAAATTTGCTGAAGTACTAGTCGATGAATATCAAGATACGAACTTCGTACAGGAATCAATTATTAAATTCGTAACGAAAGATTCTGAGAGTGAAGGGAACTTGTTCATGGTTGGTGACGTAAAACAGTCAATTTATCGTTTCCGACTAGCAGAGCCTGGTTTATTCTTAGGAAAATATAAACGTTTCACACAAGAAGGATCGGGCGGCGGAATGAAGATTGACTTAGCGAAAAACTTCCGTAGCCGTCATGAAGTGCTAGCAGGTACGAACTTTATCTTCAAACAAATTATGGGCGAAGAAGTCGGAGAAATCGATTATGATGCTGACGCTGAATTAAAGCTAGGTGCTAGCTATCCAGAAGGTGAAGATGTAGCGGCAGAGCTATTATGTATTCAGCAAATGGAAGAAGAAGTGCAAGACGGTGAAGAAGGTGCAGAAGTAGAAAAAGCGCAGCTTGAAGCTCGTCTTATGGCGCAGCGTATTAAAGCGATGGTTGATTCAGATTATGAAGTGTATGATCGTAAAACTGATAGTATGCGCCCAGTGCAATATCGTGATTTCGTTATTTTACTTCGCTCCATGCCATGGGCGCCGCAAATTATGGAAGAGTTAAAATTACAAGGAATTCCGGTATATGCTGACCTTGCGACTGGTTACTTTGAAGCGACAGAAGTAAATATTATGATGAACGTATTTCGCGTCATTGATAATCCGATGCAAGATATTCCGCTTGCAGCTGTACTTCGTTCACCGATTGTTGGACTAAATGACGAAGAACTTGCAACGCTTCGTGCTCATGGAAAGAAAGGCTCGTTTTATGAAGTGATGAGTTCATTCTTAAAAGGAGCGCCGCTTGAAGAAGAACAAGAATTGCATGATAAATTAGAGTGGTTTTATAACTTATTGCAAGGGTGGCGTGAATTTGCGCGACAACAATCTCTTTCCGATTTAATTTGGAAAGTGTACGGTGAGACAGGCTATTACGACTTTGTCGGCGGTTTACCAGCCGGAAAGCAAAGGCAGGCAAACTTACGCGTACTATATGACCGCGCAAGACAATATGAAGCAACATCGTTTAGAGGATTATTCCGCTTCTTACGCTTTATTGAGCGTATTTTAGAACGCGGAGATGATATGGGAACGGCGAGAGCTCTCGGTGAACAAGAAGATGTTGTTCGCATTATGACGATTCATAAAAGTAAAGGCCTAGAGTTCCCGGTCGTATTTGTAGCTGGACTTGGTCGCCGTTTTAATACACAAGATTTAATGAAGCGTTTCTTACTTCATAAAGATTTCGGTTTCGGTTCACAATTTATCGATCCTCGTAAACGAATTAAATATACGACATTATCGCAACTAGCGATTAAGCGTAAAATGAAGATGGAATTAATTGCGGAGGAAATGCGCGTACTATACGTAGCGTTAACGCGTGCAAAAGAGAAGTTAATTTTAATTGGAACGGTTAAAGATGCAAATAAAGAAATGGAAAAATGGCTCGATGCAAGAGAGCATAGTGAATGGTTATTACCAGACCATATACGTGCCGGAGCGTCATGTTATTTAGATTGGATTGCACCTTCATTATATAGACACCGTGATAGTGAAATGCTTCTTGAATTAGGACAAGGAAATATTCCAGGCGAAATTTATGAATATAGTGCTAGCTGGAAAGTAGAAGTTGTTGAAGGAAAAGATTTACTTGCACCAGAACCAGTTCAAGAAGAGAAACAAGAGTTATTAGAAGCGCTTCGCGATAAAAAAGCTGTTCCGTTAGAAAGTGAACGGAAAGAAGAAGTGTACGACAGATTAATGTGGGAATACGGGTATGAGGACGCGACATCTCACCGTGCGAAACAGTCTGTTACAGAAATAAAGAGAAATTATCAATCTGAAGAAGGTAGCGATAACGCCTTTATTAAAAAACTTCGTGCACCAATTAAAACACGTCCG
The DNA here is from genome assembly GCF_042796455.1 of Bacillus sp. NPDC057893. Lineage (NCBI taxonomy): Bacteria > Bacillati > Bacillota > Bacilli > Caryophanales > Bacillaceae > Bacillus > Bacillus sp. NPDC057893. The sequence continues at coordinate 347,140 of NZ_JBHVNG010000002.1, forward strand.
CGCTTTATGGAGAAGAAAGGGCTAACATACGCAGAGCGAGGGACAGCAGTTCATGCCGTTATGCAGCATGTAGATTTGAAGAAACCAATTACGACTGAAGTTCTTCAAGAACAAATTGCAAGAATGGTAAACAAAGAACTATTAACATTTGAACAAGCTGAAGAAATAGCGATTGAAAAAGTAATTTCATTCTTTGACAGTGACTTAGGTAAAAGGGTATTAGCGGCAAAAAGTGTTGAGCGTGAAGTACCATTTACGATGATGCTTTCAGCAGAAGAAGCGTATCAAGATTGGCAAGGGAAGAAAGGCGAAACAATACTTGTCCAAGGGGTTATCGACTGCATGATTGAAGAGGAAGATGGAATTACTTTAATCGACTTTAAGACAGATACGATTGAAGGGAAGTTCCCAGGCGGATTTGATCAAGCGAAACCAACTTTAGAAGACCGATACAAAGTACAGCTTTCACTATATGCAAAAGCACTCGAGAAAAGCTTAAAACATCCTGTGAAAGAGAAATGTTTATACTTCTTTGATGGGAATCATGTTGTAAATATTGAGGAATAGAGTTTAGAAAGGGGTTATGGATTATCGCGACGTTAAGAACTTGTGATCAAGGACACGAGTACTACAAAAGTAGCGATTGTCCAACTTGCCCAACCTGTGAGAAAGAGAGAAAGCCGAAAGAAGGCTTTCTTTCTCTTCTTTCAGCACCAGCAAGAAGGGCGTTAGAGCACCATGGAATTCATACTTTAGAAGAACTTTCAAAGTATAGTGAAAAAGAAATTTTGAAACTGCACGGTATAGGGCCAGCATCTTTACCTAAATTGAGAACGGCTTTAGAAGATAAGGGATTATCATTTAAATAAAGAAAAACTAATCATTAGTGGGGAGTAGTATCTTCACTAATGATTAGTTTATATAATCGAATTGATTATTAATATTAAGGAAGGAAGTACAACACGATGGATTTTGAAACAGTAATGCAAGATCTTGAAACAGTAATGCAAGATCTTGAAACTCTCGGTAAGGAACGAACTAAAAAAATATACATATCTAATGGTGCAAAGAATCCACTTTTTGGCGTAGCTACAGGTGCTATGAAACCCATCGCAAAGAAAATAAAAATCAATCAAAGTTTAGCTGAAGAGCTGTATGCCACAGGTAACTACGATGCAATGTACTTTGCAGGCATTATTGCAGACCCCAAAACTATGAATGCATCGGATTTTGATCGCTGGATGGATGGGGCGTACTTTTATATGCTGTCCGATTATGTGGTGGCAGTAACTTTATCAGAATCAGATTTTGCACAAGACGTGGCTGATACATGGATTGCAAGTAGTGACGAACTAAGAATGTCCGCGGGCTGGAGTTGCTACTGCTGGCTTTTAGGGAATCGAAAAGACAATGAATTTTCCGAAGGTAAGATTGCCAATATGCTAGAAGTTGTGAAAAATACAATTCACGATGCGCCAGAACGAACGAAATCCGCTATGAATAATTTTCTAAACACTGTGGGGATTTCATATGTACCGCTACATGAAAAGGCAGTTGAAACCGCAAAGGAAGTAGGCATAGTAGAACTAAAACGGGGCAACAAGAAAAGCAGTTTTCTAAATGCTTACGAAAGTATTCATAAAGAACTTGATAGAGGAAGACTGGGATTCAAACGTAAATATGTAAGATGTTAAAAAACAGAAGGAAAAGCATTAGCTCTATACAAGAAGAGCTAATGCTTTTTTTACGCTGTTGCAATCTGATCTTGGTCTGCAACGTCCGAATCGAATGTATTTGTTGCACTAACGCCGCTAAAAGTGTTAACGACAAATCCGACATTGGAAGCCCCAGATCCGTTATAAGCTTTCGTATTTTCTTTCGGAGAAACGTTATAAAAATCTCCTAAGTTGAAAGAGCCGTTACTGTTTTGAACGACGAGATTTCCTACAACCGAAGGCATATCATCCACCTACTTTGCTAAGCTTTTTAATTACTATATGAATTATTTATTGGAAGGTTCATCAGTAATGTATTGGCGGATTTGCATAATACGAGAGTTATTAAAAGCATAATCAACATTTCCGATTTGAAAGCAACCAGAATTTAAAAGTGTCCGCAAGTGAACATCATTTACTTCAATAAAAGGGCACTCATTTACAATATTCATTCTTACATCTGTGGTTCGCTTTGGAATAGTAATGTGTTCATCTGTGAAAATTTCAAAAGCATCTAAGCGACCTTCTCCTTTTAAATAACAAGGAATTTCCCGATGAACCAAAAGCGCCCTGCTTTTTAATTCCATTTGATTTGTATCACCAACTTGAAATACTGCAGCAATCCCCAAAGAAATAATAGAAACATTTTGGACAACTGAAACATGATGTAACATAATTTTGAGTCTCCTCAACCTGGAGTCGTAGGGACAGCTGTTACTAATGGTACAAATGGCCCCTCTGTAACGGATTCGAATGGCGTATCAAGAATAGAAGAAAGGATGAGAAGGTTTGCATCTCCAATTAAAAATAATGCGGCAGAAGAAACCCCGTTCATTTTAATCTGCCCTACTTTTAATTCGCGGTTTACAACATTTAAATTCATACATACTTACTCCTTTCGGAAATTGCCTGGTATGTGTTGAATAAAGGAAAGAAAAGCTTTGTCAATATCTTGTTTCATTGCTTGAATAATGACGTCTCGTAAATAATCGGGATCTGAGGAGATACCCTCATACGATTGAACTTGTGATAAATAATACGGAAGTCTATGTTCCATCTGTTTTTTTATGTCATCCACCATCATTTGTCGATACATCTCATCAAGCGGCGTTCTCTCTTCTTGTTCAAAATGGAGAATTCGACTATATGCTTCTTCATCTAAATAGCGATGCATTTCTTGAAGGATACCTTGATAAAAGTCTGGATTTGTTTCTGTTTCAGGATTTACTTTTAATGTTTCTGTATCTACTTGAAAATCTTCAATTTGTTGCCCTTTTGTTGAAAATGGATTCAAGCCAATATTTAAAGTACCGTTTAAATTTTCTACTTTTAATTGATCGAATTTATATTCCACTTTTCCTATAGAAGAGGAGGGGCGACTTTTTAAATCATTAAGCTCTTCTTGTAGTAGGCGAACTTGTTCTTCGAGATTTAGAATAGTTTGCTGCTGTATTTGGAGAGCTTGCTGAAGTTGGTGTAGGTAAGTGTATATATCTTGATTCATTTTGTGAAACCTCCTTTTCAATAGGGAGGGGATAGTACTGCTATATATTTATGATAAGGATGGTCTAAGAAGAACTAGTTGAAGGTTTAATAGAAATAATTTGTCCTTTCGCACTTAAAGGGCGAAGAGGTTCTGTAAATCCGCCAGAATTTGAGAATTTAGAAAGAGCCTTAATACTACCTGCAGTTCCAATTTGAAAAACGGAAGAGGTCGTAATGCTATCGATTTTAATGCTGTTAATGATGATACTTTGGTTCACATAAAAATTCAATGCAATCGCCTCCTTTAGTTCGAACCGATTATTGCTTGATCAATTACATCTGAATCATTGACAGTCGTTGAGCTTTGATAATTGTAGACAGAGATGTTATCCCCAACATTAAATGAACCGGCTCCGGCAAAAGCGCGTGAATAACTAATAGGCCTAATCGCAAATACATCTCCAATATGAAAAATACCACTTGATCCAATATTAACGATACGAATATGTCCGACCATAGCTGGCATACAAAACACCTTTCGTTTTTAAAATTTTCTTTTCTACTATTGTATGGGCGTTTTCAATAAAATGTGTATTTTTTTGAAATAAAAGAAACACATGCGTTATTGCGCATGTGTTTCGAACATTTGAGTGTGTGTGCAATCTGTGTGTATAGGCCAAACAACATTTAAGAGCCTGTCCAGTTCCTGGCTACAATTCACTGTTTTTTGAGAAGTCATTCCGTAGCGTTCAGCAAAATAGATCATTTTTTCGCGTTTTTTTTCGATAGCTTGCTCAAACATTGAAATCGGCTCCATCTCTCAATAAATTTTATGTATATATGTAGTACATATTATACAAAAATTCCATAAAAAAGAAACATCTTCGCCAAAAAAAGTATAATTTCTACATTTTATGTCAAATGAAGGGTGAGGAACGAATGTAAGAAGGGAGGAATATTGTAAAAATTAGCGTGCGTGAGAAGGTTTTTTTCTTAAGGGTGCGAATACAATTATAAGGTATGAGTTTTAGGATGGAGAGTGGGAATGTTGCGTTTTGTAACGGCGAAGAAAGAAGAAAAGGTATTTGTAGGTATTGTGGATGAAGAGGAAGAAAAGGTATTACATTTAAGAGAAGCGCAAAGACAAAAAGGGGAAAAGGTTACTATCCCAATTACCATGTTAGAGTGTATTGAAAGAGGAAGCGAATGTCTTGAGAAAGTGTGCGACATTGTAAATTGGGCGAAGGAAAATGCGGGATCGGCGTATTATCCGTTAGCAGAGGTGAAAATATTAGCACCGATTCCAAGGCCAAGAAAGAATATTTTGTGCGTTGGAAAAAACTATCGTGAGCATGCGGTAGAAATGGGCGGAGTAGAGTCTATCCCTGAAAATATAATGATTTTTACAAAGGCGCCAACAACAGTTATCGGAATTGATGAACAAATTAATGGTCACCCTCACGCAACGAATGAACTTGATTACGAAGGTGAACTAGCAATCGTTATCGGTAAGCGAGGGAAACAAATAAAAATAGAAAAAGCTCTTGACCATGTTTTTGGATATACAGTTATAAATGATGTAACTGCTCGGGATATTCAAAGAAAACATAAACAATTTTTCCTAGGGAAAAGTTTTGATACATTTTGTCCGATGGGACCGTATTTAATTCATAAATCGATGGTTAGAACGCCGAATGCATTACACATTGAAACAGTGGTAAATGGAGAAGTAAGGCAAACTTCAAATACGAGAGAAATGATTTTTTCAGTAGAAGAAATTATTTCAACTATAAGTAAAGGTATGACATTAGAGCCAGGAGATATCATTGCAACAGGGACACCAGCTGGTGTTGGTAAAGGTTTTACACCACCGAAGTTTTTGCATGCTGGTGATGAAGTTGTTGTTACAGTAGAGGGAATTGGTACGCTAAGAAATATAGTGAAATGAGAAAAGGGCTATCTTGTGAAAAGATAGCTCTTTTCTATGGGCGTGGATTAACGGAGTAATCTATAATGGCGAAAATATACAATCCGATTAATGCTAAAGTGCAAATTCCAATTAGCATAACTGCAAGTGCGCTTCTCTCACGGCCAAAACCGATAATTGTAAGGAAAACAGCAGTCCAAAATGATGTTTTAAGTAGTGTGAATGTATTAGGAGTTGAATAATGACTGAGTAGAGTTGTAGATAATATGAAGCCGATGAGTGTCATAGAAATAAAAATTGTAGCTAAATAGTTAATGTGTTTACCGTATTTCAAAAGCATGCAGTCCCCCCTTTTTAACAAAAAACAGAATATTCAATTTTATTTTACGGTAAATTACTAAAAAAAGAAAGAGGTTGTCCTATATTTAGGACAACCTCACTATGATTAAGATAGTACAGCTTTAATTTTTTGGAATGCCCACTCTAAATCTTCTTCAGAGATTACTAGAGGTGGTGCAATACGAATTACGTTTTCGTGTGTTTCTTTACATAATAGCCCAGCTGCTTTTAGTTGTTCACAGTAAGGACGAGCTGCCTCGTTTAATTCGATACCGATGAATAAACCTTTACCGCGAATGTCAGTAATCATTGGGTTATCAATTTCTTTTAATTGCCCAACTAGTTTTTCTCCTAATTGAAGAGAACGCTCTGTTAATTTTTCTTCTTCTAATACTTCAAGAGCTGCGATAGAAACAGCACATGCAAGTGGGTTACCACCGAATGTAGAACCGTGAGAACCTGGCTCGAATACGCCTAAAATATCGCTGTTTGCTGCAACACAAGAGATTGGGAATACGCCGCCGCCAAGTGCTTTACCAAGTATGTACATGTCAGGAGTTACATTGTCCCAGTCGCAAGCAAATACTTTACCAGTACGGCCTAAGCCTGTTTGGATTTCATCTGCTACGAATAAAACGTTTTCTTTTTTACATACTTCAAGAGCTTCTTTTAAGAAACCAGCTGGTGGAATGTTAATTCCTGCTTCACCTTGAATTGGCTCTAAAATAAATGCTGCTGTATTTGGTGTAATCGCAGCTTTTAATGCTTCTAAATCACCGTAAGGAATTACAATAATGCCAGGAAGCATTGGACCGAAGCCACGCTTGTACTCTTCGTTTGATGACATAGAAACAGCACCCATCGTACGTCCGTGGAAGTTATCTTCACAAACGATGATTTCTGCACGGTTTGCTTCTACCTTTTTCACATCGTAAGCCCAGCGACGAGCTGTTTTAATTGCAGTTTCAACAGCCTCTGCGCCTGTATTCATAGGAAGTACCATATTTTTATTTGTTAGTTTCGCAACTTTTTCGTACCAAGGACCTAATTGATCGCTATGGAAAGCACGAGAAGTTAACGTAACTCGATTAGCTTGGTCAATTAAAGCGTTAATGATTTTTGGATGACGATGACCTTGGTTTACTGCAGAATATGCACTTAATAAGTCCATATAGCGGTTTCCTTCAGGATCTTCTACCCAAACGCCTTCTGCTTTAGAAATAACGATTGGAAGTGGATGGTAGTTATTTGCTCCGTATGTGTCTGTAAGTTCGATAATATCCTTAGTTTGAATCATGATTGTTCCCCCTTTTGTTATTACAAGAAGTTTGTAAATACTCTAAATATTATAGCATTTAAATATAAAAAAGCGAAACATTTCCTGAAAATAAATGAACATGTTATCATATAGAGTGAAAAAGTGTGAAAAGAGGAGGCAGGGATACGATGGTACATATGCATATTACAGCATGGGCGTTAGGATTAATTTTATTCTTCGTTGCGTATTCACTTTATTCAGCAGGAAGAAAAGGTAAAGGTGTACATATGGGGCTTCGCCTTATGTACATTATCATTATTGTGACAGGCTTCATGTTGTACATGAGTATTGTGAAGACAGCAACAGGTAGCATGCACATGTGGTATGGTTTAAAAATGTTAGCTGGTATTTTAGTAATCGCTGGAATGGAAATGGTTCTTGTGAAAATGAGCAAGAACAAGGCAACAGGGGCATTTTGGGGATTATTTGTTATCGCACTTGTAGCGGTATTTTATCTTGGTTTGAAATTACCAATTGGCTGGAAAGTATTTTAATTGAAAATAAAACCACCTTATGATCTCAAGTATTTGGGAGATAAGGTGGTTTTTTTATTTTATATTGCATCGAGATGCAACTCTTCTCCGTTTACTTTCGTAAATCGCAAAATATTTTTATTAGAGGAAGAGTGGCGTACGAAATGATGTTGCAATGTACAAATCATTTCGTCGTTATCGAACAAAAGAATATTTACTCCTTCGCATGCTTCATCTTTCGGTAAGAATGATAAATAATTATGACAATACATGCAATCATATAAAGAGTAATTAAGCGATTGCAATGATTCGGTTAATAATGTAAAGACAGAGTCAGGTAACTCTTCAAGCCATTCATGATAGCTAAGAAGTAATTTTTTTCGAATTCGTATCATTTCCCCGTTTTGGAGAGAATGTTGTTCATTTGCAATTTGTAATATGTCTTGTTCATAAAAACGAGCTGGTAGCCAATTGTTGTTATATAAAATTTCAAAACCATCTTCGGCAATATCTTCTAATAGAAAAGCCTCATCATTTTCATCATCAAAGAATACCCATTCATTGTTTATATATTCGACATTACCGACTGTATGAGCGCGCGGTTGGTTATACAAAATATGTTTGCGTTGTACCATAGTTCATTTCTCCTTTTATAGAAATAGTTATTCTTGTTATGGACAGTTCGTACGTTCTTTATAACTAGACACACCTAAAGAGAGATGGGCATACAATAAAACACGCTTTACACTGTGAAACTGCTATTCCATATATGGATAGTTAGTTATCGTCAAGTTTGTTGTTTTTATGTATCCGCACTCATAGGGTGGGGATTACTGCACGTTCAGAAACAGATATTAGATTAGGAAGGATGATTTTATGTGCGGGATTACAGGATGGGTGGATTATAAACGCTCATTAGAAGGGGAAAGGGACATCGTGACGAAGATGGCGGAAACGCTAGCGAAACGCGGTCCAGATGATAATAAAGTTTGGATTAAAGGGAACGTCGCATTTGGGCATAAACGGTTAATCGTTGTGGATCCTGAAGGTGGTAAACAACCCATGACTTGTTTGAAAGATGAAACTAGTTATGCGATTTGCTATAACGGAGAGCTCTACAATACAGAAGATATTCGCAAAGAGTTATTAAGAAGAGGTTATACATTTAAAGGGCATTCCGATACAGAAGTACTATTGGCCTCTTATATTGAATGGAAAGAAGAATGTGTTGATCATTTAAACGGCATATATGCGTTTGCAGTATGGGATGAGAAAAATGAACGAGTCTTTATTGCGAGAGATAGATTAGGTGTAAAACCGCTTTTTTATAAATATGATAGCGGACGATTATTATTTGGTTCAGAATTAAAAGCGATACTAGCGCATCCAGATGTGAAGGCGGAAGTAACGTTAGAAGGATTATCGGAAATATTCGGCCTTGGCCCATCTAGAACACCTGGTCACGGTATATATGCTGGTATTCAAGAACTGCGCCCGGGTCATGCAATGACGTTCTCAAAAGACGGTTTATGCATATGGAGATATTGGAATGTGGAAAGTAAAAAACATGAAGATTCATTTGAAGAAACAGTAGAGAAAACTCGTTTTTTATTACAAGATGCGATTACGAGACAATTAGTTTCTGACGTACCACTATGCACTTTTTTATCAGGCGGTGTAGATTCAAGTGCTATAACAGCAATAGCTGCAAAAGAGTATGAAAGATCAGGAAAAGGGCAATTACACACGTATTCTGTTGACTATGAAGATAACGAAAAATACTTTAAAGCGAATGCGTTTCAGCCGAATTCAGATGCTCCATTTATTAATTTAATGACAGAGACATTTCAAACAATCCACCATCGCTGCGTCATTTCTAATGAACAACTAGCACAGTATTTAACAGAAGCAGTACTCGTTCGTGATTTGCCTGGTATGGCAGATATTGATTCGTCATTATTATGGTTTTGCCGTGAAATAAAACAAGATTTTGTCGTCGGATTATCTGGAGAATGTGCAGATGAAATATTCGGTGGTTATCCGTGGTTTTATAGAGAAGATGATTTACAATCAAGTGCATTTCCGTGGATGCGTTCTACAGAAGCGCGTGAACAACTTCTAAAGAAAGAATGGAGAAATAAATTAAATTTACAACAATATGTGCAACAACGCTATGAAGAATCGATTCAAGAAGTTCCTATTTTAGAGGGAGAAAGCCCATTAGAAGCGAAGAGACGACAATTATTTTATTTAAACATGGTATGGTTTATGACAACGTTATTAGACAGAAAAGATCGTATGAGTATGGGGGCAAGTTTAGAAGTACGCGTTCCATTTGCGGACCACCGACTTGTCGAATATGCGTGGAATATTCCTTGGGAAATGAAAATGTATAAAAACCGCGAAAAAGGTCTATTGCGTAAGGCGTTAGAAGGATTGCTTCCAAATGATATATTGTATAGAAAGAAAAGCCCGTATCCGAAAACGCATAATCCGCACTATACGAAAGCAGTAACAGTATGGCTCCAAGATTTATTAACGGATAAAGGATCGATTTTGCATGAATTGTTCGATAAAGAGCAATTGAACGGGTTGATCCAATCAGGCGGAAGTGCATTTCAAACGCCATGGTTCGGTCAATTAATGACAGGCCCTCAACTTTTAGCGCATTTAGCGCAAATTCATGTTTGGTTTAAAGAGTATGGGGTAAATATTAAAGAATAGGGAAAAGGGCGGCTTGCAACATATATGTAAGTCGCTTTTTTATTAAATGAATTGTCATATAAAATTAAAAATCATATTAGAGATAATATCTATTTAGAATTATTATTTTGACGTATTTATTATTGCTTGCTATAATTGGAAACAAATATTCTTGAAAAAGATTCTCATTTCGAAAATTGAGGTGTTATATAGATGATGTATACTCACATTCGTCACGGTGTAAGTTGTCTGAAGAAGTGCTCCAAGATTTAATCGGACGGTATAAAGTGATTGGTGGAATTTCACCGCTTGCAAAAATAACGAAAGAGCAGGCGCATAAATTAACAGATTCAATGAATAAAATGTTTACAGAGTATGAATTTGTTTGTTACTTAGGTTTAAAACATATTGCCCCATTTAGAAGTTTTATATGACAACGATTATGAATGGAAAGTTGTAAATGATGAATTAAATGTCACATATTTTAGACCAAATATGCCGAATGCACAATCTGCATTTATTGATTGCTTAGCTGAAATTGTTTCCAAAAAAATGAAGGAAATAGTTGACAAGGATCTAGTTTTGAATAATAATTAGTTTATAATAATTTTAAATAAATAATAATTACTATGAAAGAAAGAGGAGGATCCCCCTTGATGAATCCAAATAATCGCTTAACAACAAACCAAGGTGCTCCAGTTGGAGATAATCAAAACTCTCGTACGGCTGGTCGCCGTGGACCGGTATTGTTAGAAGACTATCATTTAGTAGAAAAACTTGCTCACTTTGATCGTGAACGTATTCCTGAGCGTGTTGTGCATGCACGTGGTGCAGGTGCTCACGGTGTATTCGTAACGAAAAACAGCATGAAGCAATATACGAAAGCAGCGTTTTTACAAAATGAAGGAACTGAAACACCTGTATTCGTTCGTTTTTCAACGGTTATTCATGGTCAAGGTTCTCCAGAGACAGCTCGTGATCCACGCGGGTTCGCTGTTAAATTTTATACAGAAGAAGGAAACTACGATATCGTAGGTAACCATTTACCTGTTTTCTTCGTTCGTGACGCAATTAAATTCCCTGACATGGTGCATTCTTTAAAGCCAGCACCTGATACAAATGTTCAAACACCAGATCGTTACTGGGATTTCATGACGTTAACTCCAGAATCTACACATATGATGACATGGGTATTTTCTGATTATGGTACACCGGCAAACTACCGTGAAATGGAAGGTTTCGGCGTACATTCATTTAAATGGATTAATGCAGAAGGTAAAATTGTTTACATTAAATATCATTGGAAACCACAGCAAGGTGTGCGTAACTTAAGTGCGAAAGAAGTAGAGCAAGTACAAGGTAAAGACTTCAATCATGCAACTCGTGACTTATTCGATGCAATCGAAAAAGGAAACCATCCGAAATGGGATTTACACGTACAAGTAATGCAACTAGATGAAACGGATTCTTTAGATTTCGATCCATTAGATCCAACGAAAGTTTGGCCAGAAGATCGCTTCCCATTAATTGAAGTAGGGACAATGACGTTAAATCGTAATCCGAAAAACTTCTTTGCGGAAGTAGAGCAAGTGGCGTTTACTCCAAGTGCAACTATAAATGGTATTGAAGCATCTGAAGATAAATTATTACAAGGGCGCTTATTCTCTTACCCAGATACACAGCGTTACCGCCTTGGTGCTAACTACTTACAGATTCCTGTAAACTGCCCATACGCAGCTGTTCGTAACCAACAACGTGATGGTGCGATGCAAGTAAATCAAAACCCATCTACAGTAAACTATGAACCGAGCCGTCATACAGAAAATCCGGTTGAAGATCCAACTTACCGCGATTCAACTATGAAAGTAGAAGGTTATGTATCTCGTGAAAAAATTGACAAACCAAATGATTTCAAACAAGCAGGTGAGCGTTACCGTTCATTCTCTAAAGAAGAGCAAGACAACTTAATTGCGAACTTAACAAATGACTTAAGAGATGTAAATGAACGCACAAAATTACTAGCTATTTGCAACTTCTTCCGTGCAGATCATGACTACGGAATGCGTTTAGCTGGGGCATTAAATGTAGATATTTCGCAATATGTAGGGAATGCTCCGAAGTAAATAGGAAAAGACGACTGGAAGAATTTCCGGTCGTCTTTTTGTGTAAAATATGTTTTAGATGATGTATAAAAAATGTTATACTCTTGTCAAATAAGTTTTACATATAAGAGGTGTATTTTATGAATGTTTCGATTTTTATTATTGCTTTAATTGTCTTTTTATTTGTAGTGTTTGCTATTGTAAAGATGTTTATAACGATCGGGAAACAAGGTGATGAGCGCGCTACGTTTATAAAAAATAAAGCGATGGCTGAGACGTTTCAAATTGCGGTGGGGTTAATGGTACTTGAGATGATACCTTTTATTTATCATCGGTTTAATGAAACTGTAGGAACACCGTTTAATCCAGTTCGCTTTTTAGCTGTAATAGCGATTGCGTTTCTTATTATATTAAGCCTGAATAAAAGTAAGTACGGTGATTCATAAGTTATGCAGATGTATTTCTCGTTTGAGTTATGTCGAATTGTGCAGATAAATCGATATGTTGTGTCGAAAAGTCGATATAATAGAAGGAAACGATCGATATATTAAAAAATCGTTGATATATTTTCTACAATACTAGATGGAGTATACACGAGCGCAAATGCGAATAAATTATATGTATCAATTTCGATATATAGCAAAAACGATAAATGTAATAATTTCCTTTTATTTAATAAAACTAAGTGGCCTGAGTTCTACATCAATAGGAACTCAGGCTTTTTTATGCGAAAAATTTATGAAGTCTTTTTGGAATAAAACTTAGGACAAGAAAGAGTGCGATTTCACCTAAAATAGCGACAGTAATATTGAATAAGAAGGTGCGGAAATTTACAGTGATGTGATTGAGGATAGCGTATTTCCAGTAGGAGAAGCTCATGAAAATCACTCCTTATAGTGTTTTTTTTATAGTATATAAAAGTTGTTTCGTAAAAGTGCATGTCCCTGTTTATAATTTGTAAAAATACAAAATGAATTCTCAACAAAATCTCAACAATTGAGTAAGAAAAGTTTATGGAATATATTACTTATCCCATTACGTAGAAATAGAAGTATTTACAAAATAATTTTCAGAATTAACATAAAATTTACAAAAAACTAATAAATTGTTGAAATAATACAAACAAAAATATATACTCTTTATATACTTTTTACAAAATAAGGGATGTGATGAAATGGTTTACAAGGTTACTTAATTGTATATGAGTTGTTTGTTTTAAAGATTCGAAATAACTTTAAGTGAGGAGAAATGAATATGTTTCGATTTATGAAATCTCCAATTGGTATAGCGGTTGGGGTAGCAGCGGTTATATTGGCATCACCAAAAGCGAGAAAGGGATTACGAAAACTTGCAGTAAAAACAGTATCAGCTTTTCTTGGTGCGAAGGAACAAATTCAAAGTGCTGGTTCAGAAATGGAAGAAGCTTTGCCAAAAGTGAAAGAAGCGGCACGTAGAGTAGCTGTGAAAACAGTATCACCAATTATAGGAGCGGTCGAAGCTGTTCCGAATACAATTTCTAAATTCCAGGAAAAATGGTTTTCTCGTGTAAATGCGTATCATTCTGAGCAAAATATAGATTATGAAAACCTGCCTGTCACTCCTTAATCACTCCATGAGTAATACAGTTTTTTACTTCCTTCAAGACGATAAGGAGGATGGGGATGCAAAGTAAATCATTAAAAACGAGATTTATACGATCGTTACCTGGAAGAATTCGAATTGAAATATATAAGTTAAAACACAACAAGAACATGGCGAACTTGATATTAGACCGATTTAGTCAAGCGGAAGGTATTTATCAAGTAAGCCCCTCAATTTCTACAGGAAGAGCCCTTATTACTTACGATATCAACAAGACCTCTCTACATAACATTTGCAAAATAATTCAACTTATAGAAGAACAAGTGACCAAGCGAAAGAAAACTAGTGCAAATAGCAGTGAAGAAAAGGAGGAATTAATAGATTATTCATCTAGTGTAGTTTCTCGTAATAATGACACTGTTCATAGCAAAAAGGATGAAGGTGTGCCGTTACCGTTAGCGCTTTCGGTTGTTGGGTTAGGTGCTTTCGGCATAAAACAATTATTTATGGGTAGATCTGCCTTAGCTAGAAGTCCTGGTCTTTTTTATGTATCTGGAGCTTTATCTGTTGTGACGGGTTATCCGTTCCTGAAGCGAGGATTCAAAAAAATGGTTGCTAGCAAAAAGGTGAATTCTGATCTTGTGCTTGGTGTAGGAACACTTGCACTTGCGCTCGCACGGGAGAATATTGTCGTGCTTGCCGGTCTTAGTCTATTAAACTACTTAAACTGGAAGCGTAGTCAAGCAAACATAAACGAAGAAAATGAAGCGTATAAAGAAAATCTCCTTTCTCCAGAGATTAAAGCGTATAGTGAAAAACAATCAAAATGGGGAATGATTTTTGGTGGAGCAACTTGGGCTTTCACTAGAAATCCTTTACGCGGAATGGCAGTTTTATTAGCGGCTAATCCGAAACCGGCTGTCTCATCGGCAGAATATGCGTGGCGACAAGGTGACCTCGTTGCAAGAGAAAGAGGATATGTCATTCCAAGTGGTGGGTCGTTATCACAATTGTCTCGAACAAAAACGATAGTATTGGATGATACATCTCGTATATTCCAGTCCTCAGCAGAGGGGATGAGTTGTATTTCACAAGATGAAAATGACGGGCAAGTTTGGTGCACAGCCGCTTCTCTTATTGAAAAAAGTGAGCATGTTTGGAAAGAAGAAGTCGTGCAACAGGCGGCGAAAACTGGAAGAACGTTAAGAAAGGCGTTTGAAGTTCAAGTAGAGAATGAAGGGATAAAAGGTGAAATTCAAGGGATAACTTCCTTTTTCGGAAGTAAAGATTTTGCCGAGCGAAATGGTGTAGATATAAGTGCGTATGAGCTGGAAGCGAAGAGACTTGAAAAAGAAGGTTTTCAAGTTCAGTTCGTTGCTAAAAATAAAAAATGCTTCGGTCTATTAGTTGGATCGAAGGTTACCATTATTCCTGAATTCAAAGAAGTAGTGAATGGATTACATGAAAATAAGTGGAGTATAGGCGTTTTGCAAAATAGTTTACATGTAAATCGTAACATCCTTTCTCATTATGGCGTGGATGATAGCTGGAAGCAGGGGGATGCTGCCAAACGGGTGAAATTGCTTCGCTCAAGTGGAGAAGAGGTATTATTTGCATCGGATCATAATAATGATTTTCCGTCTATACCGTTTGAAGAAATAAAAAATATCCCACAATCTACAGCGTATGCAAACCGAATCAATAAGTTGGTGAATGAGCATTTCCGCGCAGCGAAAGTGTGGAATGTGGTGGGAGAGATGTTAGCAGTTTGGTCTATATTCACAGCACCTGTAATCGCCTTATTTGCAAATGCTTTATCGTTAACGTTCTTATCTAGGGCGAAAAGAATGAGTGAGAAGATATTTTCCTATGGAGAATTGTCGAAAATGGATTCTTCTCAGCCAAAAGTGATGCCTGCTAAACAAGATCAAATTCCGTGGTATACATTTAATCAAGAAAAAGTGATGAATAGATTACAAGTTGAGAAGCAATATGGATTAAGTGATGCACAAGTAAATATGCGAAAAGAAGAATACGGAATGAACCAAATTGAACCGAAACCGTCAGTTCATTGGATTGTATCGTTTATGGGGCAATTTAAAGAATTTACATCGCTTATTCTACTCGGAGCAGCCGGATTATCTGTTATATCTGGTGGTTGGTTTGATGGATTAGCGATGGGGACAATTCTCGTTGTAAATGCAATAATTGGGACGCTTCAAGAGCGGAAGGCGGAAAAGGTAGTTGAGGCTTTAAATCAATTCCGAGCTCCTGTTTGTAAAGTAATACGAGAAGAAGCAGAAATAGAAATATCAAGTAGCGAACTCGTTCCAGGAGATATTGTCTGCCTGGAAGCGGGAGACCGTGTACCTGCTGATCTTCGCGTTGTTAACTCTTGGAACTTAGAAATTAATGAAGCGATGTTAACGGGAGAGTCACTTCCAGTTGAAAAGAAAGCGGACGCTATGCCAGAAGAATGCTCGTTAGCAGAGCGAAACAATATGCTCTTTATGGGGACGTCTGTAACACGTGGTAAAGCGGTAGCAATTGTAGTAGAAACAGGTATGTGTACAGAGATGGGCTATATGATTTCCTTAATGAAAGGGGAGGAAACAGAGCCTACGCCATTGCAGAAAAAGGTGACATCTATTAGTAAAACATTTATTAAAGGAGCATTTGTAGCTGGTGGTCTTGTACTTATGGCGGGGCTACTAAGGGGACTGCCAATTACGCAAATGATCACGACGTCGGTTGCTCTTACTGCCTCTGCTGTTCCAGAAGGGTTGCCAATTATGATCACAATTGCTTTAAGTGCGGGTATATTCCGTATGCAAAAGCAAAATGCACTCGTTCGGAAGCTTTCGAGTTTAGAAACACTCGGTAGAACGACGGTAATTTGTTCTGATAAAACGGGAACTCTTACGAAAAATGAAATGACGGTTAAAGTAATTGCTACGCCGAATCGTTTATGGAGTGTAACGGGTGATGGGTATGAACCAGTAGGGGCGATTGCTGATGTAACTTCATCTAAAGTTGCTGCTGCTGTAGATACGGATATAGAAGAGGCTACTTATTATGAAACGGAAAGCATGCCACTAGAAAATCCGGATTTATCTCGTATTCTTCAAATTGGTGTCCTTTGTAACAATAGTAAATTAGAGCAGGAAGATGACCTATGGATTGTGAAAGGTGATCCGACTGAGGGAGCTTTATTAAGTTTGGCTTCTAAAGCGGGTGCATTACATGAAGATATGGCGTCATTTGAACGTCATCATGAAGAACCCTTTGATTCAGAGACGAAAATTATGAGTGTTGTTTGTAAAGAGAGTAATGCTGAAGAGTTATATAAGTTCTCGAAAGGTTCTGTAGAGGCAATTCTTACTCGTTGTAAATGGTATCAAGATAACGGTCAAATATATCCGTTATGTGATAAGCAAAAAGAAGTTATTTTACAACAAAATGAAGAGTTTGCAAAACAGGCATTAAGAGTATTAGGTTTCGCATACAGCAATGGCGAAAGTGATGATCTTACTTTTGTTGGATTAGTCGGTATGATTGATCCGCCAAAACCTGAAGTGGAAGAGAGTATTCGTGAAGCGATTGAGTTAGGTGTGAAGCCAGTAATGATTACGGGAGATCATCCGACTACGGCGATTTCGATTGCGAAACAAACTGGAATTTGGAACCGTGAAGATCGTGTTTTAACGGGATTAGAAATTGATAACATGGCAGATGAGGAATTAAAAGAAGTTGTGAAAAGTACATCTGTTTTTGCTCGTGTGACTCCGGCTCATAAATTACGAATTGTAACTGCCTTCCAAGCTGATGGTCAAATCGTCGCGATGACTGGAGATGGTGTAAATGATACACCGGCTATAAAAAAGGCGAATATCGGTATTGCGATGGGGCAAACCGGAACAGAAGTTACGAAAGAAGCCGCTGATTTGATTTTGAAGAAGGATCATTTCGGTTCAATTGTTGAAGGGGTAAAAGAAGGTAGAACGATCATCGGAAATATTCGTAAAGCAGTTGGTTGTTTATTAACGGGGAATTTAGCGGAAGTGTTAGTGACTAGTGCTGCTGTTATTGCAGGAATGCCAATTCCGTTAGTGCCAATTCAAATTTTATTAATGAATCTTATTACCGATGCTTTACCAGCGATGATTTTAGCTGTAAACCCTGGAAACAAAACGAAGCAAACGAAACGCCAAGATATTGTTGATAAAGATTTGTACAAAAAAGTTGTGACAAGAGGAGTATTGCTTGGGGTAGGCTCGCTCGCTGTATTTGGTATTAGTTTAGCAGTTGGAGTGCCACTTCCAGTAGCACAAACATCAGCATTTGCGGCTTTAGTTGCTGGACAGCTCATTCAAACTTTCTCTTGGAGACAAGAGGGATCGGAAGAAACGATGCGTGATTGGTCAAAAGATCGTTTCTTTATTGCAGCGTTAGGAACGTCTTGGCTCGTATTGTTATCAGCTATATATGTACCGCCGTTAGCTCGTATATTCCATACCGTTCCGTTAACACTGACGCAATGGATACCTGTTCTTCTCGTAGCGGGTACAGTATCTCAAATCTCGAAACCTATTATTAATTTAGTTTCATATAAGAATAATAATCTAGTAAAACCGGTAGTCTCTGAATCTGCATTATTAAAAACAGTGTAAAGGAGCAATGAAAATGATACGAAAAGTTGTTATTGGATCTACTTTAGCGTTAGCAAGTGCGGCTTTATTACCTGTCGTAAGAAATACACTTCGTCCGCTTGTTGAATCAGGAGCAAGAGGTGTGAAGTCTACTTTTGAAACAATTAAAGAAGAAGTGGAAGATATTATTGTGGAAGCGAAAATGGATAGAATGCAAAAGCAATTTGAGAAAGAACTTTCTTATGTGGAAGATGACACTACTGATGAACAAGAAATTATAGAAGCGGCAGCTGAACAAGCGCAAGATGAAGAGGAGGAGATTAAGCATGATGCATAAAGCTGTAGAAAAAGATGTAGATTATCATTTGGAAAAAGCGTTAGAGCATTTTGAGCAGGCATTAGATTTAAGTGTGAAAGCGGCATCAGAAAATAAAGCGATGCAAAAAGAGATTTCTAGTAAAATGGGATCTTTTACGGGAGATATTTTTCAATCCGTTCGTGAAAAAGGGAAAGTAAATCGCATGAATATAATGAAGTGGTTCACTCTGCCTCGTTTTTAAAAAGAGCTGTTAAGTGGAAGGGATATAGGGAGTTATTTTCTCCCTTATTCATATTCCATGCTATGTATGTCACGTTAGTTTCCGGAACGTTCAACAATACGAAGGGGTGAACGAAATGGCAGCATGGATGATGGTATTAGCACTAACATTTTCATCAAGTATTGACAACTTAGGGGTAGGGATTTCTTACGGCATTCGAAATATAAAAATTAGTCATCTATCAAATTTTATTATTTCGGTAATTTGCTTTTTATTTAGTGTAGTAGGAATATATTTTGGCTTATGGCTGTCAAAAATTTTACCTGGGATTATGCCAGTTGTAATCGGTTCGTTCTTATTAGTTATAATCGGCCTCCGAATCATTTTACTAGCAATGCCTCGGAAGGTTTCGGTGCAAGAGACTGAAGGCGAAGCGGCGGACGCAGAAATAAATGGCTTGACGAAAAATATCGGTAAATCTGGGGAAATCGGTTTTACAGAATCTATTTTTCTTGGAATTGGTTTGTCTGCTAATGCGCTCACAAATGGATTAGGAGCGGGTTTATTCGGTTTGAATCCAATTGCTATTTGTATTGCAGCTGCAGTGGGTAGTTTTATTACAGTATGGGGCGGAGTTGCATTAGGTAGAAAGATAGCTCACGTTCGCATCGGTAAATTCACTTTAGGTCAGTTTGGTACATTGATTAGTGGAACATTATTATTAGTTATTGCGTTTGCTGCATTTTTTGATTAATTCATAGAAGGTGAGTGAAATTGAGATTACTGTATAAAAGGCTAAAGTACTCGGAGTTAGAGTCGGAATTACAATTAGTAGAAAGTGTTTTAAGTTCAGGCTATTTTATTTTATTGGATTTAATCTTTGTATCTTTCTCATTAACGGTACTAACCTTTTCGCTACATCATTCATTTTTTATAGCAATTGTTACATTCGTGAGTTCTTACGTAATTTGCGGTAGTGTATTTTTATTATTGCGGAAATGGTTAAAATGAGTTAAAAAGCTATCTTAAATTTTTAAGATAGCTTTTTTGTTTACAAAATGTAAACATATAAAAGACTTCTATCTTGTAAATAGTCAAAAAAATTTGTTAATATGAATTGTATAGTGGTTGTAGTTATTTTTCTTATAATAACTATGGTTATTCTCGTGAATAAAGGGGAATGAGATATGTCTCAAGATAATGAAAAAAGTAATCTTGGATTGTTGTTGAAAAAGTTACTTAAGGAAAAGTCTTTATCGATGCGAAAACTTAGTTCGCTTACTGAAATTGATACTGCTACCATTTCAATGATTGTGAATGGCAAGCGAAAGGCGAATCCAAAGCATTTGCAAAAGTTCGCAGAGAGCCTTGATGTTCCGGTTGGTGATTTGTTTGTGGCGGCAGGTTATTCTATTGACACAAAACAGGAGGAACAATCTGATATTCATGTTTCCATTAATAACATTGAGCATTTACTTGAATCCGCCCAGCTCTATGATCAAAAGTTTAGTATATCGAATGTAGAGCAGCAATTGGCGAATTATGAACAATATTCGCAAACGGAAGAAGGGAAAGAAACGATTGAAAAGGGGTTTCTTGAAAAGATTCAAAAGGTAAGCAGTATTGGCCCGTTTATTAATGATTTAAAAGAATTGTACGAGAGATTTATGAAGAAGAAGGGAACGACTGCAGAACTTGCTTTAATGGGAAGTGCGCTGATTTACTTTATATTATCGGTCGATGTAATTCCGGATTATATATTTCCAATCGGTTATTTAGATGATGCGGTTGCGGTACAACTCGTTTTAAATGCACTAATGAAAAGGTAAGATGCTTATATGAATAGATAGATAAGGATATTTATATGCCAATAGTTTGGGATAATTGTATCGTTATGAATATACGAAAAAGGTGTACCCCGTGTTAGAACGGAGTACACCTTTTTCGTTTTAATTTGCGGATTTTTCTACATACTCATAAGCTTTCTCGCCGTGCATCGAAATATCAAGTCCCATATGTTCCTCATGCTCATCTACCCGAACAGGGAGGAAAAAGTTAATGGCTTTAATAATGGCGTACGTCATTATGATCGTGAATGCATATGTTGCCCCGATTGCTACAAGTTGTTTAAGTAGTAACGCGGCATTTCCGTAAAATAAACCGTTAGCACCATCACCGTTTACAGTAGTAGTTGCAAATAGTCCTGTCGCAATACCGCCCCAAGTTCCTCCGATGCCGTGGCATCCAAAGGCATCGAGTGTATCGTCGTATCCGAATTTTGTTTTTAAGAAGAAGACAGCGCTGAAGCATAATATACCACCAATTGCTCCGATAAGAAGAGCGGAGAAAGGTGTAACGAATCCACAAGCTGGCGTAATTGCGACTAAACCAGAAACAACTCCGCAAGCAGCCCCCATCGCAGTCGGCTTCGATTGGAAGAACCATTCAGAAAGCATCCAAGTTAGAGCTGAGGCAGCCGCGGCTATATTTGTATTAATAAATGCAGTTAAAGCTACGTCATTTAAAGATAATGCACTACCGACGTTAAAACCGAACCAGCCGAACCAGAGTAAGCCTGCGCCTAACATCGTAAATGGCAAATGGTGAGGAGAGGTGCCGCTTATGTTTTTTCGTTTTCCTAGGAAAATAGCTAATACAAGACCGGCAACACCAGATGTGATATGAACGACATTACCGCCAGCGAAGTCTAACGCGCCAAGTTCTCTTAGCCATCCACCAACGCCCCATACCCAATGAGCGACAGGATTGTAAACGATTGTTGTCCAAAGAAGGATAAAAATAAGAAAGGCAGAAAATCGCATTCTTTCGGCGAATGCACCTGAAATTAAAGCGGGAGTTAAAATAGCGAACATGAGTTGGAACATCATAAATAAATTGTGAGGAATAGTAGATGAGTAGTCTGGATTTGGTGCGTAGGTAACTCCGTTTAGACCGAACCAATCGAGATTGCCGATAAGTCCGTGCCAATCTGGTCCGAATGATAAAGAATAACCGATAACAATCCATTGAATCGAAACGATAGCCATTGCGCTATAACTGTGCATTGTTGTGCTGAGTACGTTTTTACTGCGAACCATACCTCCATAAAAAAGTGCCAATCCTGGTGTCATCAACATGACCATTACTGTCGTTACAAAAATGAAAACTGTATCTCCCGTATTCATTCTCTCTCCTCCTATGATGTTAGAAAAAATAACATTGACTTGTTATGTTTCATATCATATTCGAAATAAAAAGAAAAATCAACTAAAAATGCAGAAAACTTTCTAGGTAATGTCAGAAAACCTAACATGGTGTATTTTGGAGGAATAAAATCAACCTATGCGATTTGCTCTAAAAATTGGTATAATATTCTTACAATTGGAAGTTTGGGGGATGCGCGTGAAAAAAATATGGACTAAGGAACTATTCATTTGTTTTTGTTTAGCTGTTATTTTGTTTGTACCAGTACATACTTTTGCGGAAGAAAAAAGGGAATGGCGAGATGAAGTTATATATTCCATTATGATTGATCGCTTCAATAACGGAGAACCGAAAAATGACAAACAGTTAGACGTTGGTAATTTAGAAGGGTATCAGGGCGGAGATATAAGAGGGATTATAAAAAGATTAGACTACATAAAAGAAATGGGATTTACTACTATTATGCTCTCTCCGCTTTTTGAAAGTGAAAAGTATGATGGATTAGGCGTTCGAAACTTTCAAAAAGTAAATGAACATTTCGGAACAGAAAATGATGTGAAAGAACTTGTAAATGAGGCTCACAAAAAAGGGATGAAAGTTGTCTTTCAATTTCCGTATGAAGAAAATGAACAACAATTAATAGACTCGATGAAATGGTGGATAAAAGAAGTCGATTTAGACGGAAGTTATGTGATACATAGTGAAAAAAAGCCGCATACTTTTTGGGATGAAGTGCAAAAGGATTTGCAGAAGGTAAAGAAAGGTTTTCACATTATGACAAAGGGAGATAATGAGTACTATAAAAAAATAGTAGAGTCATTTTCAAAAGTAGATATGTCTGTGAAACCTTTATATGATGTGAGCGGAAAAGAAGAGGAATTTGCTACGTTTTTAGATAATCAAGAAACAAAGCGATTTGCGCGTATTGCAAAAGAAAATATGTATTACCCGCCGTCTCGTTTAAAACTAGCGATTACTTACTTATTAACATCCCCGGGGATACCGAATTTTTATTACGGAACTGAAATCGCATTAGACGGGGGAGATGCTCCAGATAATAGACGATTAATGGATTTTAAATCGGATGAAAAGTTTATGCAGCATATAACGAAGCTAGGTGAACTTAGACAAGCGAGACCATCTTTACGACGCGGTACGTTTGAACTTCTATATGATAAAGATGGAATGAGTATACTAAAAAGAAAGTATAAAGACGAAGTAACATTAGTAGCGATTAATAATACGAAAGAAACGCAAAAAGTTTCCTTACCTGTAAGTGCAATTGGTGATAAACAAGAGTTAAGAGGATTGTTAGAAGACGAAATTATAAGAGAAGAAAACGGAAAATTTTATCTCGTTTTAAAGCGCGAAGAATCGAATGTGTATAAAGTTAGCGAAGAAACTGGTGTGAATTGGTTATTTATCTCCTTAATCGTCGGTGTGAACGTGTTATTTATTACTTTTTTAATTGCGGTTAAAAAGAGGAGGAAATGAGGGGCTCTCTTTTGTGCTCAATTGATAGTTTATGATGAGGTGAGATGTTTGAGAAAAAAGAAGTGGTTCGCTCTATGTTTATCCCGCTATTTGTGGGCAGTAAAACTCCCACCTCAAAATTCGGCTGGAGCAAAGAAGTTAGGTGGGAGATCAACTGCCCGTAAACGCCCGATTGGTTCAACTAATAATCAGTGGGGATGAACAAAACCCCCACTGATTAAAGTTTCACTGTATGTCTTCTTATCGTATTCGTAAGTTTGCATTTTTGGGACAACGGTGACGATGGGGAATTTGTTCGGTGGGGCGATAGTGTTCATTCTGTTGATACAGCGGTTCTTAAGAGAAATAATATTAAATACAAAGTTGAAAATGATAAAGTTTATATTCCGGAAAAATCATTTGATAAAGCGATAATGTGTTGCTCTTAATAAGTAGAAAACCTCCTCTGAATAGAGGAGGTTTCTTTTTAGCGGTAGTTAATGAACTGTACGTCGATTGGTAAGTCAACGCTGCGAACGGCTGCGATTACTGCTTGTAAGTCATCACGGCTTTTCGCTGTTACGCGTACTTGGTCATCTTGAACTTGTGTTTTCACTTTTAATTTCATTTCTTTAATGATGTTGTTGATTTTTTTCGCGTTATCTTTATCGATACCTTGTTGCAGAGTTGCACGTTGGCGAACAGTGTTACCAGATGCAGTTTCAACTTTTCCGTAGTCCAAGTTTTTAATTGGAACGTTACGTTTTACAAGTTTAGAAATTAGAACGTCTTTTACTTGGTCTAATTTGAACTCGTCATCAGAAGTTAAAACAAGTACTTCTTTTTCTAATTTAATATCACTTTTACTACCTTTAAAGTCATATCGGTTTTGGATTTCCTTTAATGCGATGTTAATTGCGTTTGTTACTTCAGGTAATTCTACTTTCGAAACGATGTCAAAAGAACTCTCTTTTGCCATAGTTAGCACCTCCAAATAAATTTCTATCTTTTCATGCACCTAAATAGGCTATGTAATATACATATTAAAGTATAGTGGAAAATACATCGATTAGATAGAGTGTTGCAACTTAAGTGTTTTGACGGATCATCCGTAGGGTAATATAGTCCTATAGATAAAGTCTTTATTTAATTATAGTGAATTTTGGGCAGTTGGACAAATAAAGGAAAAATCGTGTTATAATTAACTTTTGTTTGGAATGATAAAAAAGATAACTTTATCCCGCATTAACGGGCAGTAAGACTTCCACCTCAAAATTCAGCTGAAACAAAGAAGTTAGGTGGGAGTCGGACTGCCCGTAAACGCCCGATTGGTTCAACTAATAATCATTGGGGGATGAACAAAACCCCCAATGATTAAAGTTTCACTTTATATATATAGAAGGGAATTAAAAAATATGTATTTACAATTAGGATCGATTGAACAGGTAACTGTTTTACGCGAAACGGAAATCGGATATATGGTTGGAAACGAAGAGGAAGAAATCTTCCTACATAAAAACGAATTAGCTGGAGAAATTGCAGAAGGCGATACGATTGATGTATTCTTATACCTTGATCACCAAAATCGTATTTCAGCAACAATGAAGGAACCAATTATTACAACACATGATTGGAATTGGGTAAAGGTTGTAGAAGTTATTCCTAGTTTAGGTGTGTTTGTTGATATTGGTGTATCAAAAGATATACTAATTCCACTTGATGAGTTTCCAATTTATATGCCAGTATGGCCTGAGGAAGGCGACGAATTATATTGTACGTTAAAATTAACGAATCGTGATCGTTTAATTGCTCTTCCGGCAAGAGACAGTGATATGCAAGAAATTATCGTAGATGCAACACCATCTATGCGTAATAAAAACGTAAATGGACGTGTGTATCGCTCACTTCAAGTTGGTTCATTCATACTAACTGACGAGCATTTCCGTGCTTTCTTACACCATACAGAAAGAAAAGAACAAGTCCGCATCGGTGAGCGCGTAACAGGCCGTATCATTGACGTGAAAGATGACGGTACAATCAACATTTCACTTCTTCCTCGTAAAGAAGAAGGAATGGAAGATGATGCAGCAGTACTTTATGCATATATGGAAGAACGAGGCGGAGCGATGCCGTTTTGGGATAAGAGCAACCCAGAAGACATTAAAGAACGTTTCAATATGAGTAAGGCTGCATTTAAGCGTGCGCTTGGTAAGTTGATGAAAGAAGAGAAGGTTTACCAAGAAGAAGGCTGGACTTACTTTAAAAAATAAAGTGAATGGAAAAGACCTATTTTCTCTAGTTGGTTAGGGAATGGGTCTTTTTTGTTTTGCCATTTTCTAAAAAATACGATAAGTTAATTGAATGTTCATATTATTATTATTATTGTTATTATTGATGTTTAAAATGTTAGGGAATTATTTTTTGAAGGAAATACAACAGAGAAATCTATCATGTTTGGCGGGAAAACACAAACACACAAATATGAATATGATGTAGATAATAAAAATACAGTGTATATTGATGCGTTAAACCGTCGTATTGAACATACGTATGATGAAAATGCAAACAAAATTCAGACAAAAATGCCAAACGGCTCGATTTTGGAATCTGTATATGATTCAGCGGATCGCGTCATTGGTGAAAAGCGAAATGGAAAAGATTCATTTACATTTGAACGTGATCAAAATGGACAAGTCACAAAAGTAAAAGACCATGTTAATGGTGTAGAACGCACGAAAACATACGATAAGGCTGACCGCGTCACAAGTGCAACGGATAGCCGGGGCGGAAAGATTGACTGGACATATCATGACAAAGCAAACAGTAAGACTGAAAAATTAAAAGAACAAACAGTAACGCAAGGTGGATACACAAATAAAGTATCGTATGACTACAACACGTTAGATCAAAACATTCGTGTGACAGACGGTTCTCAAACGTATCGCTTTGATTATGACGATCAAGGAAATGTTCGTACGTATACGGCTGGAAATGGTTCAGGTTCTACCTTTAACTATGACCATGCGAATAAAATAAAAGATTTAGTAGTAGGTACGTCAAACAGTATTCTACTTTCGGAGCGATATGAATATGACCAAGCGGGTAACCGTACGAAGATTAAACATGAAGGTGCGGGCGGGAAAGTAACAGAGACCAACTTTGTATATGACCCGATTAACCAACTATTAAACGAGACATTACAAAACGGAACAAGTAAATCCTACACATATGACGGATTTGGAAACCGTACAAGTGTGAAAGTTGTAGAGAATGGCAAAGAAACAAAATCTATAGCGGCAACGTTTAATGAAGGAAATCAGCTTGTGAAATTCGGAAACGAATCGTTAACGTATGATGCGAATGGAAATCGTACATCGGATGGAAAGTACAAATATACATGGAACGAAGATGATCAGATTGTAGCGATTACAAAACAAGGTGAGAGCAATGCATTTGCAACTTATAAATATGACGATGATAATCGCCGTATTGAAAAGAATGTAGGTGGAACCGTAACACGCTACTTATATGATGGAGATAGTATCAATCCATTGTATGAAACAGATGGAAGTGGAAAAGTCCTTCGTCAATATGTATATTCTACAAGTGGTACACGTCTAGCAATGAAATCGCAAGGACAAACAGTATACTACCACTATAACCCTCGCGGTGATGTAGTTGCGATGACAGATCAAAATAGAGAAGTTGTAGCAACGTATGAATATGATTCGTGGGGTAACGTATTAAAGAGTGATACGAAAGGTATCGCGGCAGATAATCCATTTGGGTATGCGGGTTATATGTATGATAAAGAAATTGGTATGTATTACTTGATTGCGAGATACTATAATCCTGAGCATGGTGTGTTTTTATCGGTGGATCCTGATCCGGGTGATGAAGATGATCCGGTTACAATGAATGGGTATACGTATGGTGATAATAATCCGGTGATGAAGATCGATCCTGATGGGCATGCTCCATGGTGGGTTGCAAGTGCAGCAATGGGTGCTGGTTTTGGATTAGCTTCTTATTTATACAAAAACAGGAAGAGTGGATATAGTTGGAAAGGTGCTTTACGTGGTTTGGCTTTCGGAGGAGTAGGGAGAGTTTTAGGTTTTATAACTCCTGTGAAAGGGGGGGGCAAGACTTCTGGGGAAAACTATCCAAGGAAGAGTGACTGTCCCGTTTAAACAGGTGGGTCGTAATGTATCCCGATTGGCTAAAAATCCGAAAAAACATTTTGGAAGGCTTCCAGGAGCGAGGTTAGAGAGTATAGCTAAAGCGAAGAAGAATTCTACAAAAGCAAAGTTAATGCGTATTTCTAATGCGATAGGAAAGCGTAAATAAATTTAAAGAAGGAGAATTGAAGAATTGATAGCGGTTTTGGAATTTATTGTGATTCTTGTTTTAAATATTTTAATAGCGTCTGTTATTCTTTTGCAAGATTACTATGCGGGTAGTATAAAACTATTTTATTATCAAAAAATCGCTGCTGCGGTTATAGTTATACGTTCATTTTTGAGTATATGGATTACCTATTCTATGATAGCTACACTATTGGGGACATTAAAAATCTTAGTAGTTCAATCAGTTATATTACTTTGCCTTTGGGGGCTTATGCAGTATGTAAAGAAGTGCGGGGGAAAGTGGTATATTACAATGAGTGCACTTATTATTTATGGTCTTAGCTGTTATTTTCATATTATGTATGCTATGACAGTGTAGAAGAAGTTTATAAAATGTAGGAAATATTGGTGTATATAATGTTGCTTTAATTGTAGTTGTATTGTATTAGCGATTATGTTAAAAAAGAGACAATATAAAGTGGTAACGGTGCTAGTAGTGAGTCTAATATATATATAGCAACCTCTACTCCATATAGGGCGTTCTTGAGTAATACAATTAATTTATTAATAATAATTTCTTTGATGATTATTGGAATATTGGCTGTTATTTTTGAAAAAGAAAAGTAAATTCAGTGTATCTCAAAATCTAAACAGGTAGTTTGATTTTGAGATACACTTTTTTGATACAAAGTAATCCGCTATACGAAACAGATGGAGAAGGAAATGTGATCACAAGTTACGAATATGATGCTATTACTCTAAGGTATTGTTCGCAGAAGGATAAACAATGGAAGAAGGTCATATGGTGGAAAGAAGAAAAGAATTTGAGATGGTATTTTTAGGGGATGAAAAAAAGATAATCATTGTATCATTTGGGTCTATGTATCCAAATGATGATGAGATGTATTTACGTGATTTACAACTGAATCGCTTAGCTATATCCTCAAATAATTTCCATTATGAGTATAAAGGGCCAATGTTTTTGACGAGTGAAATAATTGGATTTGGGAAAAAACTAGAAGCATTACTACGAAAAGAAATTAAGGAAGCTGTATTGAGTGCCGATGAAGAGGAAATGGAGCTTAAAGTGAAGCTCAAAAGAAATCGATTTTTCGTATACTTTATTTTTTCTAAAAATGATTTAAAGAGTGAAAAATGGGAGTATGAAATATCATTTGAAGCGGATGTAAAAAGTATAGAAGAGGTATGTTATAACATCAAAAAGTTATAGGATTAACTATTCTATAGTTTTTAGAAGGTAGGATAGTTTTAGCATTAAAACTAAAAATGGTGAAAAATTAGGAGAGCCAATCAAATAATCGAAATGAACCTTCATTCTTTAGAAAATATGAAGTAACGAGGATAATAGTATGCATATTTGGACGCTGAGGAATTGGAAAGAATATTATAATTTAGAAGAGAAGAGTCACCGTACTGGATTACGATTGAAATTTGATACAGATGTTGATCCTGAAGTAAGAAGAGCCATTAAGGAATTTTGTAAATGGTTGCGCCGAGAATACTTTTTCCCAATTAGAGTACCTATTTATGTGAAAACGTTATATAAAATAAAGGCAATGGATGGAGAGTTAGTCTATGGTACTTTCTTTGGGCCGTTTGATCGAAATGTTGAGCCGTATATTCGTATTTCGACAGGGGATTATTATGATACGGTGCAGAAAAATGGAAAAGATAACGCTTTAGGATGCTATCTGGTTACTATTGCGCATGAGCTAACGCATTATTTCCAATGGATTAATGATATAAAACTAACGAGAATTGGATATGAGAGGCAGGCTACTGCTTATTCAGGATATATTATTGATGAATATAAAGAAACTAGAGAGCATCCGTAAAGTAGAAACTGTATAGCTAACTGGAAGTATGAGGATTCCACATTTGTAATGAATGTTTAGTAACCCTTTGAAAAGGAGATATGCATATGAAATTTTATAACGCTGGATACCTCATAATTTCCTATGATAGGGAACTTATCTATAAAGAATGCAATATTGAGGGACTATCACAAACGATTTTAACGATATGTAATGGGATTCGGCCTACATTTCCGGATTATTGGTTTTTCCCTTGGTGTAATTCAAATAAAAATGATCCTATTGCTCAGATGATAAATGGAAGGTTGAAGATTAGTAAAGAGGAACATGAAAGTGGACAATCTTTTTTAGATACACTAATGGAAGAAGAAAAGTTCTCGTGGCCGAATACTTTTAAAAATTTAGAAGATGCGAGATTCTTTAAGCGAAATTATGTAAAGGGGATAGAAAATCTGGAGATTATTAGTTTGCATCTTTCAGAAGAGTATCGGACGGATTTTTTAATGAATGAGCGGGAAGAAAATGACTTTAAAGTTTCTAGATATGACTTTCTCGAAAGCTCATTACCTGCTGATGTTAAAAATGATGAAATATTAGGATTTGATATATGTGGTTTTAGTAACAATGATTTTTATTCTTTTATTCATAACAATTTACAAGTGGACTTTGAAGCGTTTGGCAAGAAATTAAATGACTTATCACTTGTTGATAAGTATGAAGATGCAAAGCAGATTATCCATTTAATTGATGATGGAGAAATTGAAGCAGAAGAGGTGTTGTGGTATCCGTGGTTAGTTTTGAAATGTTGAAGAAATCTGCATAAGTATCGGCTGAAAAGGGAGGCATGATAGTGCAAGAGAATGTACTAGAATAATTAATAAAACGTCTTTCCGTATTATCCCCTGAAAAAGAAAGTGAAATAGCGGCAGTTGATTTAAGTGATATATATGAGAGTAGTCAAAGGTTTGAAAAGTTGCTTGAAAATATTATGAAATCTCAGCAAAATAAAGAAGATTTAATAGATGCGCTAATTGAAATGGAGGTAGAATTAGATCATATCAATTGGCATTATAAAAGCTTGAAGAAAGGTTGGAAATCTTGATGAAAGATTAAAAAGCACGATCTTATTTTAAAAAATAAGATCGTGCTTTATTTTAGTTCCCTTTCCCAAAAAGATGAGAAAATGTATCTTTCAAATCACTATCGTTTATTTTAATATCCGCCTTTTTTAATTCATCTTGTAATAATTTTTGACCGAAGGAAGGGTCGGCAATACGTTCTTCTTCTAAGTCTTTACGTATAGAGTCTTTCACTTCATCGTAAGGTTTTAAATCTTTTTTATCAGTTAGTTTAATAATGTGATAGCCGTTTGGTGATTTAACGGGATTGCTAATTTGTCCAACCTTTAATTTGTAGGCAGCTTTTTCAAATTCAGGTGTCATTTTGCCTGCCCCGAAGTATCCGAGGTCTCCGCCATTATCTTTTGATAATATATCTTGAGACTCTTGTTTCGCTAATTCTTCAAATGAAGTGCCGGCATCTAATTTTTTCTTTATTTCTTTCGCTTCATTTTCGTCACTTACTAAAATGTGACTAGCTTTAATTTCTGGTTTATAGTGGTCTTTCACATCTTTTTCTGTAACGCTTTGTTTAATCGCTTCATTTAATGAAAGTTTGAATCTAATTTGATTTTTGAAATCTTCTTCATCTTTTAAACGATTATTTTCTAGTGTTGCTTTGAATTGTTCTCCATATTGATCTTTTGCTTTTTCTACTTCTTTATCTACTGCATCATTAGATACTTTATATTTTTTAGTAATAACATCTTGTGCTACCATTTCGTATAGCGTGTCTTTTCCATATCGATCTTTCAATTGTTTTTCGAAATCGCTCTTCGTAATGGTTGAGTTTGTTGTTGTAGCGATTGTGGCCGAGTCATTTTTTTGTCCGCAAGCAGATAGCATTAATATACTTATTAGTGCAGTGATAATGAATGTACTTTTTCCTTTCATGCTAACACCTCATCTGAATATGTTATCGCTATTGTAGAATATAGAAGTGAACATGAAGTGAATTTTTAATGTTTTTTCCCTGTAAAATGTAAAAAAAGTACATCAACATTAACGTTGATGTACGATGTAATCAAAGATGATCGGTTTTCTTAGAATATGCACGTTTCCCTTGCTGAATATTTTTTTGCTCTTGTTCATTTTTTTGAGTGCGCTTTGCATTATTGTCGCGTGCTTTTTTGTCGTTATCGCTCGTATGTGGCATATGTATCAACTCCATTTCTAAACGTTGTATGTTTATCATTTCCTTTTTCGTAAAGACTATGTATAGCGGTGCATTCATGATTACTAAAGGTGGATTAGAAATGGATTTGAAGCTGAATTATACTGAACTTATTAAGAAGTTAGTCGTTGTGATTATTGCAGGTTTATTAAATGCGATTGGGATGAATTTATTTTTAACACCAGCGAAAGTATATGCGAGTGGCTTTGCTGGATTGTCTCAATTATTATCGCAAGTATTAGGTGACTTTTTATCCATTCATATATCTACGGGTGTATTGTTTAGTCTATTTAATATTCCCGTCGTTATTTTAGCATGGAAAAAGGTTGGAAAGGCTTTTACGTTTTTTAGTTTTCTCTGTGTTATATTTATGACTTTGTTTTTAGAAATTATCCCAGTTAGAGCGGTTTCGAATGATATTATATTGAATGCGATTTTTGGTGGTATTATTTCAGCGATTGGGGTAGGAGTTGCTTTAAAGTGGGGTGCTTCTACAGGTGGCCTAGATATTATCGCCATGATTTTATCAAAGATAAAAGATAAGCCTATCGGCACGTATTTTTTCTTCTTTAATGCACTTATCATTATCGCTGCTGGCTATGTGTATGGATGGGAAAAAGCATTATATACTTTAGTCACTTTGTATATATCAACCAGAATTATTGATGCGATTCATACACGTCATGTAAAAATTACGGCATTAATTGTTACAAAGAATGGGGCAGATGTGCGAAAAGCGATCCACTCTCGCTTAGTGAGAGGGATTACAACTATACCTGCAACAGGTGCTTATACAAATGAAAATAAAGAAATGTTAATGATTGTTATTACTCGTTACGAGTTGTACGAATTAGAGAGGGTTATAAAACAAGTGGACCCGGGTGCATTTACAAATGTACTGCAAACGGTCGGAGTGTTTGGATTGTTTCGAAAAGAGTAAAGAGGACCAAAGCTGGTCCTCTTTTTTTAATGCAAATTCGTAATGTTTTGCAATTGCTCCTGCATTTCACGTAGCTGAACTTTTTCAGCAGTTGAAGAGTTTGCATAAGCAGAGTGCAAAGAGTTTTTTGCTCTATAAACGAGTTCCTGTTGTTCAGCGCCACTTGAACAAGAAACGGCACTTGCAACAGCGTCTCTAGCTTGTTGGAATAGTAAGTTCCCCATTTAAACCCCTCCAAGAGAAGAGTTACTTCTTGCCTTTTCTGCCTCAGCTAATGTACCTCTGTACGGGAATCTTGCATCATGCTTCATAACAGCATCGGCTCCTTGCTGGATAAAACGTTTTGATTTGTTCTTTTTACCCATTCGAAAAACCTCCCTTTATTTAGCTGAAAACAATTGACGCGCTTTCTCTTGCGTCTAATAATAGTATGAGCGTTTGGCGAGAAACTATAAGCAGGGAATTTTTAGATTACAATCCAAGAACCTCTTCTAAATATAGAGCGATACCATCTTCTTCATTCGTTAATGTTGTATGATTTGCAAGTGATTTTAATTCAGGAATCGCATTACCCATTGCGATTCCATGACCAGCAAATTCGATCATTTCAAAGTCGTTATCCTCATCACCAAAAGCGATAATTCGTTCTTTAGGAATGTTATAATGGCCTGAAATTTTTTGTAATCCGACAGCTTTATTTAATCCGCTTTTTACAATTTCAATAATTGGCCAAGGCGCACCCCATTTTCTATGATCGATGACTTCAGCATGCATATCAGTTAAATGTTGACGAATTGCAGCAGAATGCTCGTCATGTGCATCGATTAATAAGCAAGTTGGATGGTCGTTTAAAGTATTTAATAAATCTCCTGTGAAAATCTTTGGAGAACCGAATTCAAAAATATGTTTTTTATCTTCATCAATTTCACGGACATACACATCATCGATGACTTCAGCATAGACATTTTTCACGCCGAAATCAAAGCAAGCTCGGACGATTTCTTGCGCTGTTGAAAGTTCAAGAGGAGAGTGATGTGTTCCCCAACTTGAATCAAGAGGGTGATGCACGTAAGCTCCATTAAAGTTTACGATTGGTGTGTTAAGGCTAAGTTCTTTATAATAATCGTAACTAGCGCGGAATGGACGCCCTGTTGAAATAACGACAATATGTCCTTGTTCTTTTGCTTTTGCAATTGTGTTTTTCGTTCTTGGAGAAATTATTTTGTTGTCTGTTAATAAAGTTCCGTCTAAGTCTAATGCGATTAAATGTTGTTTATTCATAATTTCACCTCTTATAATAATTTTTTTGTTTCTATCTGTATTTCCGTTTTTAATATGCAGAAATAAGAGGTTAAACTGGGTGAAACTACTGTAGATGAAAGTTTCACTATATATCCATCTTACGTCGCGAAGCGCTGTGGTGTCTACTATTTCTCATTGGAAATCAGGGAAAAGTCAATGTCTTTTTAGAAAGTTCAAACAATGTTTCTTTCATTATGTACAATTTGTGAAAAGGATTACATTGTTTGAATGATGCGACTTATAATGAATATGTAATCTTCTCGTATATGTTTGACTCTCCTTTGGAACTGGCCTAAACTTAGGTTGGTTTCTTTTTTTTCAACAAATATACCAATAATTCCTGCTTAAGGTTGTGTAATTATATATATGTACATGGATAAACGGTAGTACTTGTTTCCTAAACATGACAGAAAAGCTTTCTTTTAAAATGGATATACTAATGAGGCAAGACGTCATGGAAGGAGAATGGAAATGGGACAAAATCGCAGGTTTCGTTCAGGGCAAAAGGCGCCAAATGATGGCATTTACGTAGAAATTGGTGAAACGGGAAGTATGGTGAAAGATCCACAAATGGTGAAATTAACTGCCGGGGAAAGGTTTCCAGAGAACGCAAATCATAACCGTCAGTGGACATATAAAAGAAAACCGTAACAGAAGCCGCAATCGTTATTGCGGCTTTTTTTGATTAGGAAAATGAATGTTACTTTTTTCTTTTTCCAATAATAAGTTTGAACTACATAAGCAAAATTATTGTATAAAAAAGTCAGTTGGCGTATAATCAAATCAAAGGTCAAAGAAAGTCAAACAATTGGAGGGCTGTAAAGATGGACTTAAATCAAATGACAACGAAAACACAGGAAGCGATTATGAGTGCTCAATCTTTAGCGGTATCTCATCATCATCAAGAAGTAGATACTGTTCATCTATTGCTTACGTTATTAGAGCAGCAAGACGGATTAACAGTACGTATTTTTCAAAAAATGAATGTCGATATAGAAGCGTTAAAGCAAGGCGCCGAAAGTTTAATTAAGAAAAAGCCTTCTGTAACTGGAAGCGGGGCAGAGGCAGGGAAATTATATGTAACAGGTGCTTTGCAACAACTGCTTGTAAGAGCAGGAAAAGAAGCGGAGAAATTGCAAGATGACTACATTTCAGTCGAACATGTATTACTTGCTTTTTCTGAAGAAAAAGGCGCTATAAATCAATTATTTACAAAATTTCATATTACGAAAGATAACTTATTACAGTCTTTAATGACAGTTCGGGGGAATCAGAGAGTGACTAGTCAAAATCCAGAAGCAACTTATGAAGCGTTAGAAAAATATGGCCGTGATTTAGTGGCGGAAGTAAGAGCAGGGAAAATTGATCCTGTAATCGGCCGAGATAGTGAAATTCGCCGTGTGATCCGTATTCTTTCACGTAAAACGAAAAATAACCCTGTTTTAATCGGGGAACCAGGTGTTGGTAAAACAGCAATCGTTGAAGGATTAGCACAGCGTATTGTAAAAAAAGATGTCCCAGAAGGATTAAAAGATAGAACAATTTTCGCTTTAGATATGAGTGCACTTGTGGCCGGAGCAAAATTCCGCGGTGAGTTTGAAGAGCGTCTGCAAGCTGTATTAAATGAAATTAAAAAGAGTGAAGGCCGCATTTTATTATTCATTGATGAACTTCATACAATCGTCGGCGCTGGTAAAACAGAAGGAGCGATGGATGCAGGAAATATGTTAAAACCGATGCTAGCGCGTGGTGAGCTGCATTGTATCGGGGCAACGACATTAGATGAATACCGTAAATATATTGAGAAAGATCCAGCATTAGAAAGACGTTTCCAACAAGTATTAGCAGAAGAGCCAACTGTTGAGGATGCAATTTCCATTTTACGTGGTTTAAAAGAGCGTTTTGAAATTTATCACGGTGTAAATATTCATGACCGCGCGATTGTAGCAGCATCTGTTTTATCAGATCGATATATTTCAGATCGTTTTTTGCCCGATAAAGCAATTGATCTTGTTGATGAAGCTTGTGCAACAATTCGAACAGAAATTGATTCTATGCCAACAGAATTAGATGAAGTAACGCGCCGCATTATGCAGCTGGAAATTGAAGAAGCAGCTCTTGGGAAAGAAAAGGACTTAGGTAGTCAAGAGCGCCTAAAAACATTGCAACGTGAATTATCGGATTTAAAAGAAGTTGCAAGTAGTATGAGAGCGAAATGGGAGAAAGAAAAAGAAGACATTCATAAAGTGCGTGACTTACGCGAACATTTAGAGCGTTTGCGCCGTGCATTAGAAGAAGCAGAAGGAAATTACGATTTAAATAAAGCAGCTGAGCTTCGACACGGGAAAATTCCAGCTATCGAAAAAGAGTTAAAAGAAGCGGAAGAGATGGGTGCACATAATAAACAAGAGAATCGTTTATTACGCGAGGAAGTAAGTGAAGAAGAAATTGCAGACATTGTTTCAAGGTGGACTGGTATTCCTGTCGCAAAACTCGTTGAAGGTGAACGTGAGAAATTATTACGTCTTGAACAAATTTTATCAGAGCGTGTTATCGGTCAAGAGGAAGCGGTAAGCCTTGTATCAGACGCAGTTCTTCGTGCTCGCGCTGGCATTAAAGATCCGAATCGTCCAATTGGTTCATTCATTTTCTTAGGCCCTACAGGTGTTGGTAAAACTGAGCTTGCAAAAACGTTAGCACAAACGTTATTTGACAGTGAAGAGCAAATGATTCGTATCGATATGTCTGAGTATATGGAGAAACACGCAGTGTCACGCTTAATTGGTGCGCCTCCTGGATATGTTGGATATGAAGAAGGCGGACAATTAACAGAAGCAGTAAGACGTAAACCATATTCTGTTATTTTGTTAGATGAAATCGAAAAAGCACATCCAGAAGTATTCAACATTTTATTACAAATGTTAGACGATGGACGCATTACAGATTCACAAGGACGTACAGTAGACTTTAAAAACACGGTTATTATTATGACTTCAAATATTGGATCTGCTCACTTATTAGAAGGGCTAGAAGAAGATGGTTCTATTAAAGAAGAGTCAAGAGAACTTGTAATGGGACAATTAAGAGGACATTTCCGACCAGAATTCTTAAACCGTGTCGATGAAATTATTTTATTCAAACCTCTTACAAGGAATGAAATTAAAGGTATTGTTGATAAGATTGTACAAGAATTACAAGGGCGTTTAGCAGATCGCCACATATCATTAGAATTGACGGAATCTGCAAAAGAATTTGTTGTAGAAGCTGGATTCGATCCGCTGTACGGAGCTCGTCCGTTAAAACGATACGTACAGCGTCAAGTTGAAACGAAATTAGCGAGAGAATTGATTGCAGGAACGATTACGGACAATAGTCACGTAGTGGTCGATGTTGAAAATGACGAATTAGTCGTTCATGTAAAGTAAAAAAAGAGTTCGGATAAAATCCGGACTCTTTTTAGTGTTGTTCTACTGGCTCGTTTGGAATCGCAGCTGCAATCGCTAATACTAATACCGCAAGAACAACTGAGAAAATAGACGCTTGGTTAAAATCGTATGTACCGCCAGTCATAGAGCCGATTACGTAGCTCATCATATGTACAAGCGCGAACGACCAAATTAATGCCCAAATGAAACGCATATTTTACACCTCTATTCGTTCAATCTGTCCTTATTGTAACACAATTGAAAAAAGAATATAGAAAAATATTTGTAGATTTTTCAACGCAAATTTGCATTCTGTTCATACATTATAAAAGAGTACTTTTATACGTTTAGAAAATAAGGCGGGGGAAAAATGAGTATTACAGAACGTTTTTTTTACTTAGAAAAAGAACCATGTGTAATTTATTTACCGGAAAAGCCAAATGGATTTTCTGTTATGCTCCTAGGAGATTATAACTATTTTATTGAGAATGGTACAAGTTTATGGACACAGCATGCAGGGAGAGCTTATTTTTTACAGGGCCTTATTGAAAAAGGCTACACAGTCTTTTCGTCTAACTTATACGGAAGGCATTGGGGGAACGACCGAGCTGTTCATCTAGCAAAACGTTTGTATGATGTCGTTCTAAGAAAAGAGACATTGAATACGAAAATGCACATTATGGCAGATGGTATGGGAGCACTTGTAGCACTGGAGATGATGAACAAGTACCCTGAATGTATACGTTCGGTCGTTATGTTAAATCCGTGTTTAGATTTACCAGAATATGTGGAGTTTGAGAAAGAGCATAAGTTTTTTTACAAAAGATTAGTGAAGGAATTAAGTTTGGCGTATGATTCCAAAGAAGAAGAATTAGAATTAGAATCAAAAATAAATAAGAAATCATTTGTGCTTCTTCCGTCTTGTGTACCTGTTAAAA
Source organism: Bacillus sp. NPDC057893 (assembly GCF_042796455.1). Lineage (NCBI taxonomy): Bacteria > Bacillati > Bacillota > Bacilli > Caryophanales > Bacillaceae > Bacillus > Bacillus sp. NPDC057893. The sequence continues at coordinate 385,726 of NZ_JBHVNG010000002.1, forward strand.
TTTTCGTATCAACACAAGAAAAAAGAGGAAGAAAACAATTGTTACGTAAATACGAGAAAATGAGGCAATTAAATCAATGCGACACTTTTGTTTTATTCCATCTGCAAGATGTGAAATATAAAATGGTTAGACAAACGACTGATTTCTTTAAAAAATATGAAGAAGAATTGTGAAGCTCCCATATACATAAACGAGGAGCTATTTGTTTCAAGGGGAAAGGATTGGTGGTATGAAACGCGTGCTGATTATAGGTGCACTTACGTTTGTAGGTTATCACCTTGTGAATAAAATGATTGCAGAAGAAATAGAAGTGTATGGTCTTGATTTTGATGAATTTGATAGTATGACAAAAATTAATGAAGAGAAATTATTGTTGATTGGGCGAAATGCGTTATTTACGTACTATTCTATAAGGGATGAAGACGGATGGCGATCGGTAGAGGAAGAAAGTTTCGATACAGTTTATTTTTGTTTGTATGAGCCGAATCAACAAAATGGATTTCGGAATGAAAGGGTCATATTACAATATTTAAAACGAATCGTAAGGATGTGTGAAAAAAATAAAGTAAAGTTAAATCTAATTTCTTCTATTGAAATAGGAAGCACTGAAGAATCCGAAAACAAACGTCTATTTTCGAAGGTGGAAGAAGGGGTGAAAAAAGGCGAATTACAATATAGTGCATATCGAGTTCCTACATTATATGGGCCGTGGCAACCGTCGTTTATGATGTATCATCAGCTTATTTTATCAGAACTTGATGAAAAAGAGTGCCGTTGTATAAATGGAGAAAAAGGAAGCGATTTACTTTACGTTGAAGATGTATGTGAATATTTATGGGAACATGGAATGAATGTAAAGCACCTCGGTGTATATAATTTACTTAGCGGAAAAGAAGAGTTATGGGAAAAAGGTATGACCTTGCTGCATGCAGATGATAAAGTAAATAAAAAAAATGTGGAAGTAAGAGATGAAGCTGTAGAGGTTATTTCTATTCAAAAAAATACACCAGTAGAATTCGGTTTAAATAAACAATTGGCACATATGAAAAAATATAAAGAGTTATACGAAGGGTAGCGCACGTGTTAAACTATTGTATGGATAATTGATTGAAAAGCTTTAATGGAGAGGGAGAGATTACATGAACGAAAAAAGTATGCAATTTTTACAAATCGCAATGAAACATTTACCAGAAGCTAAGGCAATTTTAGATTCTAATGGAATTGCACTTGATATGGAGAACGCACAGCCGGTGTTAGAGCTATTGATGAAAGTAATGGGCGAAGCATATGAGCTTGGGAAAGCAGATAAAGAATAAAACTGAAAAACAAAACCTTCTTTTTGGGAGGGGAGAGGGGCTCGAGCCGTGAGTAGAAGCGGTAAGAGCCTTTTTTAGTCTCGAGCGAGGTAAGACCAGAGGGATGATGAGGTTAAGGGGAAGGTTATGAGGAGAACGCCTTAGTTTTGAAGGAAAGGCAGATAAAGAATAAACCCTTCTTTTTTGATGGGAGAGAGGCTCGAACCGTGGATAGAAGCGGTTGGGGCTTTTTTATTCTCAAGCGGAGTAAGGGTATGGAATAATTTGTATTTTGAAAGGACAGGAATTTTTCTGTTTCTTTTAATGAAAAATAAAGTTAGTAATACGCTGTCTTTATTTTTTTAGCTGAAATATATTCTAGACAAAAGTACATTTATGTTTTAAAATTAGTACCAAGTCATAATAATTGATATAAAATGGAGGGCTGCGATGTGAACGTGGGCATTTTAGGGGTCGGAAGATATGTGCCAGAAAAAGTAGTCACAAATCACGATTTAGAGAAAATCGTAGATACATCTGATGAATGGATTCGTACGAGAACGGGAATTGCAGAAAGACGCATTGCCGATGATACAATAGATACTTCATATATGGCGGTAGAGGCTTCTAAAAAAGCACTTGAAGATGCAGGGATTAGCGGAGAGGATATCGATCTTATTTTAGTGGCAACAGTAACGCCAGATCGCGCATTCCCAGCAGTAGCCTGTGTAATCCAAGAAGCAATTGGCGCAAAACACGCAGCCGCGATGGATTTAAGTGCAGCGTGTGCTGGCTTTATGTACGGAATGATTACAGCGCAGCAATTTATTCAAACGGGAACTTATAAAAATGTATTAGTAGTTGGTAGTGACAAACTATCTAAAATTGTAGACTGGAACGATCGAAATACAGCAGTACTATTTGGGGACGGAGCAGGTGCTATCGTAATGGGAGCCGTTTCGGAAGGAAAAGGTGTACTTTCCTTTGAATTAGGAGCGGACGGAAGTGGCGGTAAGCATCTTTATCAAGACGAGTATGTTATGATGAACGGCAGAGAAGTCTTTAAATTTGCTGTTCGCCAACTTGGTGATTCCTGTCTTCGCGTGTTAGAAAAAGCGGGACTTACGAAAGAAGATGTGGACTTCTTAGTACCACATCAAGCGAATATTCGTATTATGGAATCTGCAAGAGAAAGATTAAATTTACCGAAAGAAAAAATGAGTATGACAATTGAAAAGTTCGGTAATACATCGGCTTCTTCAATTCCAATTGCAATGGTAGAGGAATTGCAAAATGGACGTATTCAAGATGGTGATTTAATTATACTAGTCGGTTTTGGCGGCGGATTAACATGGGGAGCAGTAGCTCTTCGTTGGGGTAAATAAGGACTGAGAGAAAAAAAGGAGTGTATTTTGTATGGAAAAAAAGAGGGTCGTAATTACAGGGCTAGGAGCTGTTACACCGATCGGAACAGATGTTGAAACAGCTTGGGAAAATATTAAAAATGGTGTATCCGGAATCGGACGACTTACAAGAATAGATTCAGAACAAATTCCTGCAAAAGTAGCAGCAGAAATTAATGACTTTGAAGTCGAAAAATATATAGATAAAAAAGAAGCGCGCCGTATGGACCGCTTTACGCAATATGCAGTAGTAGCAGCGAAAATGGCAGTTGCAGATGCGAAGCTTGAAATTACAGAAGAAAATGCACCACGCATTGGTGTATGGGTTGGTTCTGGTATTGGTGGTATGGAAACATACGAAGAACAATTTAAGATTTTTACTGAAAAAGGTCCGCGCCGCGTGAGCCCATTCTTCGTACCAATGATGATTCCAGATATGGCAGCAGGTCAAGTATCAATCGCTACAGGAGCGAAAGGAATTAATACTTGCTCTGTAACAGCTTGTGCATCTGGAGCAAACTCAATTGGTGATGCGTTTAAAGTAATCCAGCGCGGTGATGCTGATGCGATGATAACAGGCGGAGCAGAAGCGCCGTTAACAAGTATGGCGTTCGCAGGGTTTAGTTCAGCGAAAGCACTAACATTTAATGAAGACCCAGCAACAGCGTGCCGTCCATTTGATAAAAATCGTAGTGGATTTGTAATGGGAGAAGGATCTGGTATTTTAATTCTTGAAGAATTAGAGCATGCGTTAGCGCGTGGTGCTCATATTTACGCGGAAATTGTCGGCTATGGTGCAACTGGTGATGCATTCCATATTACAATGCCTGCTCCTGGTGGTGAAGGTGGAGTTCGTGCGATGCGTCAAGCTTTAGCTGATGCAGGTCTAGAGCCAGAAGATATTGATTACATTAATGCGCATGGTACAAGTACAGATGCAAATGAAAAGTATGAAACGATGGCAATTAAAGAAACGTTTGGTGAGCATGCATATAAAGTAGCAATTAGCTCGACGAAATCAATGACAGGTCACTTATTAGGAGCAGCTGGTGCTGTTGAAGCGATCTTCTCTATTAAATCAATCACAGACGGAGTAATTCCTCCGACGATTAACTATGAAACACCAGATCCAGAATGTGATTTAGATTACGTACCAAATACAGCGAGACATCAAGAAGTGCGAGCTGTATTAAGTAATTCATTAGGATTCGGTGGTCATAACGCAGTATTAGTATTTAAAGCATATAAGTAATATGTACAATAAGGTGTCTTTTCGTAAAGTACTACGAAAAGACACCTTATTTATTTTTTATCACCTTTACGTTCCATTCTTTTTTGCATATACATAAGAAAAGGAGGGATGAAGGGTGGGGGTTGTTGAAACGGCAGAATGGTTACATCTGTATTATGGACGCCCAGAAAAGCTTTGTGAGAAATTTACAAAGTATATTCCATTGCCAAAAGAGAGGCTGTATCGTTTTTTAATCTCTAAAGGTATGTATCGCCCAGTAATGAGGGGGGAGCAGGAAATTAAAGAGTTAGAGAAGAAAGAAATTTGGAAAGAACTTAGCATGGAGTATGAAAAATTGAAAAGTTGGCTAAAAGGTCCAGATGTTCCTATCTTTATTTTATTATCAGATTCATATAATCGAACGGTACAAGAGGAATATAACGGGAAGGCTGGTTTATCTATGCGTCACGTTATTTTCTTATTCGTATGTGGACGTAATTCAGTTGAGGAACTAAAAGCGTTATTAACGCATGAATACCACCATATATGTAGATTACATCAAATTGAGACGAAAGAAACAGAGTATACATTACTTGATACGATGATTATGGAAGGGTTAGCTGAGCAAGCTGTGTATGAAAGGTATACAGAAAAAAGATGTGCACCATGGACTACTTATATTTCAAAAGAAGATGCTATTTATTATTGGAGAAATTCAATACAAGAACGAATAGATGTAAAGAGAGGTACGAGGGAGCATGATGTTTTATTAAATGGACTGCACTCGTATCCGAAAATGCTTGGCTATGCACTTGGATTTCATATTGTGAAAGATTGTGTAGCATTTGAAGGAGAAAATACACTGTCTTTATTATCTATAGATGCGAAAGAAATATTGAATAAAGCAAATACATTTCATGTTTCATAAAAAAACAGGAGCGTTACCTCCTGTTTTTTATATTATAGAAGAAAAAATAATAATTAGAATATTTTTCCTTAAGTGGAATAAAGTTAAGCAAAAATGAACATAATGATTGGTACAAACAGTAGTGAAGTGAGGGGTAGTGAATGTTATATCTACATGATGTATGGGTAAATTGGTTTGAAGGTGAAGAGAATGGGTATAACGTTTGTCATTTTTACGAATGGCGGAAAGATGATACGATTGAGCTATTAGATCAAGTGCCATTATTAAAAGTAGATGCCACATTATATCATTACATCGAGAACGAATTATTAGAGCTTCCGCAAAAATTATTGGAAGACGTATATCATAAGGCTTATATTCGTAAAAATCACGAACGTTTGCAACAAGAATATTGTTTTGTAGTTACAGATGGAAAAGGAATTATTGCGATTGATTCAATCGGCTATAATGTGCCAATTAGAAAAAGTAGGCTTATACCTCGTCAAGAGCAGATGGTATATGAGATGGTAGAAAATGTGCAAGAAGAAAAGTATGAGTTCCAAGTGGAAGAGATTGAAAAAGAACATCATATTTTATCGCCGTCACCTTTCATTATGAACGGCCTAACTCGTAAAGAAAGACAGTTAAAACAATTATTATTTATGGCATTAGATCAATTACATACAACGAAAAATCCAGCTGAAATTCGCTATTGGTTCACAGAGTGGGATCCATCAGCGTATGGAATGGTCCAACATATGGGATTTGAAGATGTTTGGGCTAGACTTTATGATGAAGCGAAAACTGGATGGTCTGAGAAGCACGAGCAATTATGTGAGCGCCTTGTAAAAGGACAGCCGTTTTTTGAAAAGTTATGGGAAATGGAAAATGAGCAGAAGGTAAATTAAAAAAAACCGCCAATTGGCGGTTTTTTTTAATGGAGGTGGCAAGAATGTTCGGTGGCTTCGCGCCTTCCTGCGAGGCAAAAAACGCCTCTACGTCAGGAGCTCCATCCTCCTCACATTCTGAGCGAGCCGCTTCCGCTTTATATGAAATCCAGCTCCAGCGGCAAGAATGTTCAGTGGCTTCGCGCCTTCCTGCGAGGCGAAAAACGCCTCTACGTCAGGAGCTCCATCCTCCTCACATTCTGAACGAGCCGCTTCCGCTTTATGTGTTATCTACGTTTTCTGCTTAGTCCCATTGCGTTTTCTACTTTGCGTAGTTGTTTGAATGCAACGCGGTTTGCTTTTTCGGAACCTTTGTCTAGAATTTCGTCTAGTTCTGGGGAGTTGATTAGTTCGTTATATTTGTCTTGGATTGGACGAATTGCTTCTACGACTACTTGTGCTAGGTCACCTTTGAAGTCGCCGTATCCTTTTCCTTCGTACATTGCTTCTATTTCTTCTACTGTTTTTCCTGAGAATGAAGAGTAAATTGTTAATAAGTTAGAGATTCCAGGTTTGTTCTCTTTATCAAATTTAACGATGCCTTCAGAGTCAGTTACAGCACTTTTTATTTTCTTTTCGATTGTTTTTGGCTCATCAAGCATACTGATCATTGATTTTGGATTTGGATCAGATTTACTCATTTTTTTCGTAGGTTCTGTTAATGACATAACGCGAGCTCCTACTTTTGGAATACGAATTTCAGGAACTGTGAACACTTCACGGAAGCGTTTGTTGAAACGCTCTGCTAGATCACGTGTTAATTCCATATGTTGCTTTTGGTCATCACCAACAGGCACGATTTCTGTGTTGTAAAGTAAAATATCAGCAGCCATTAATGGTGGATATGTAAGTAATCCAGCTGGAACTGAATCTCTTCCTGAAGCTTTGTCTTTATATTGTGTCATACGTTCTAATTCTCCAACGTAAGCAACGGATTGCATAATCCATCCTAGTTGAGCGTGTGCTGGTACTTCTGATTGTACAAATAAAGTAGCTTTTTCAGGATCGATGCCGCATGCAACGTATAGCGCAGCAAGACTGCGGATGTTTTTGCGAAGCCCTACAGGGTCTTGAGGTACTGTAATCGCATGTTGGTTTACAATACAGAAATAACAGTCGTGTTCGTTTTGAAGCTCTGTAAATTGCTTCATAGCTCCTAAATAGTTTCCAAGTGTAATTGTTCCGCTTGGCTGAATACCAGAAAAGATAACTGACATAAGTAATTCCTCCTAAAATTGAATGTGCGATGGGGAAGAGAAGGCATACAAAAAAGCCCATTCATCCCAAATTACATAGGGACGAATGGACCGCGGTACCACCCTAATTATTTCACAGCTGTGAAATCTCTCAAGATCCATAATAACGTCTGGATATAACGCCAAAGCCTACTACTTTCGGTTCGGTTTGGTGCTCAAAAGCCCATTCCATACTGTACAATTACTTGTTCACACCACCCACAAGCTCTCTGAAATTGCCCCAATATGTACTCTTCTTTATCATCGCATACATATAAATTTATTGTTAACTGAGCCCTTTTAATATGAAAGAACTAAAGTTTTATAACAAAATGTTTTGCTGATTATTATATCATATGGAGCAGTGTTTGCAAACTACATCAAAATAGTAAAGCTAATGAGGATCGAGAACAACCCAAGTACGATGCCGGTAATACAAATCGGATACGTCCATTTGAATGAATATGTTTTATAAATACGTTCTTTCTTATCGATAGGTTCCTCTGCTTCTTCAATTAAAGAGTCAATTTTTTTATTCGTACCAAATACTCTTTGGAATGCGTAAATTGTTACGTTAAAAAATCCATTTTGAAATATGAATAAAAAACCACCTATAAGAATAAAAAACAATGCAATATAGAATGAGATGTTGACAAAATTCAACAAAAATTGAGATGAAACGAGGAATGCGCCCACACTAGAAGCGATTATCGCAACCAAAAATAGTATACAAGTATGAAAAAAAACTTTATTCAAAATATTCCCCTCCGTCAAAATATTACTAGAATTATTATACTATAAAAGCTATAATAAGTAATATAAATAATTTTTTGAAAATTATACGCAATTGCGGTCTAATTTCAAGATGATGGTAGCAATGTTAACCTATCCCTTTACGAAAAATTAAAAATATAAACATTTTATTAAAAATTTTAACAAAAAAACAAAAAACTATATTCACAATCGTCATATTATATGTATAATGAAAATTGTAGAAACTTGGAGATTATTCTTTCAATTCTGTTTTTCTACAAGTGAGGGTACAGGAAGTGCAATTAGGGGAGGCAACACAACATGAAGAAAAAGATACCGTTATTACTTGCATCAACTTTAACTGCAAGTATGTTGCTTGGCGCGTGTAGCTACCAGAAAGAGGACGCTAAAGCAAAAGGAAAAGAAAACGCTACTAGTAGTAGTAACGGAAAACAGATTCTCAATTTAACAGAGTTATCTGAAATTCCATCAATGGATGCATCGTTAGCATCAGATTCTGCATCTTCAACAGCATTAAATAATACGATGGAAGGTTTATATCGTACTGGCAAAGATCAAAAGAGAATGCCTGGGATTGCTGAAGATGTCCAAAAGCTAGATGATGGGAAGAAATACATATTTAAATTAAGAAAAGATGCGAAATGGTCGAATGGGGAACCTGTAACAGCGAAAGACTTTGTGTATTCATGGAAAAGAGCAGTAAATCCAGATACAAAAGCGACGTATTCGTACATTATGTTCGATATTAAAAATGCAGAAAAAATTCATAAAAAAGAATTACCTGCTGACCAATTAGGTGTAAAAGCGATTGATGATTATACATTAGAAGTGGAATTAGACAATCCCGTTCCTTACTTTATTGATTTAACGGTTTATCCGGTGTTTTACCCACTAAATGAGAACTTTGTGAAATCACAAGGTGATAAGTTTGGTTTAGAGGCAAATACAACATTATATAACGGGCCATTCGTTATGAGTGATTGGAAACATGAACAAAGCTTCCAATTTAAGAAGAACCCATCATATTGGGATAACAAGACGGTTAAAATCGAAGAAATAAATTTCAATATTGTGAAAAATACATCGACTGATGTAAATTTATATGAGACAAATGCGATTGATCGTGCGGCTCTAACGTCGGAATTTGTTGATAAATTTAAAAAAACTCCAGAGTTCCAAGCACGACAAGAAGCAGGAGTTGCCTACTTAAGATTCAATCAAAATAATAAGTATTTGAGTAATAAAAACTTAAGAAAAGCAATTTCAATGTCCTTTGACCGTGATAACATTGCAAAAGTTATTTTAAACAACGGCGCAATTGGTGCTTACGGATTTGTTGGAAAAGATTTCGCTGAAGGTCCGAATAAAAAAGACTTCCGTGCTGAAAATGGAAAGCTAGTTGAAACGGATTCAAAAGAAGCGAAAAAACTTTGGGAAACAGCGAAGAAAGAGCTTGGCACTGATAAAATCGAATTAGAATTCTTAAGCTTCGATAATGAAGATGCGAAAAAAATTGGCGAATTCTTAAAAGGTGAGATGGAAAAGAACTTACCTGGTTTATCGATCAAAATTAAACAGCAGCCATTCGCACAAAAAAATAAATTAGAAGATTCTCAGCAATATGATATTGCGTTTGGTGTTTGGGGTCCAGATTTCCCAGATCCAATCTCATATTTAGATATGTTTGTTACGAATGGTTCACAAAACAAAACGGGATATTCTAATCCGAAATATGATGAACTAATTCTAAAAGCAAAAACAGATACAAAAGATTTACAGGCTCGCTGGAACAACCTTTTAGAGGTAGAGAAGATGTTAATTAAAGAGGATGCAGTTATTGCTCCAGTCTATCAAAAAGGTTCAGCGTATGTAGTAAAAGGTGCTGTAAAAGATATTATCCCGATTAACTACGGTGGTAAATTAACTTACAAATGGGCATCTGTTGAACAAAAATAATCTTTTTTCCATCGTTTACAAGGGTATATGCCTATGATGGGCATGTGCTCTTATTTTAAAAAAATAAAAGTAAGAATATTTCAAACTATCTTATTGCTTTTGAGAAAAACGGGGAGGTGCTTGACTATGGGACGTTATGTATTAAAACGTTTCGTGTACATGGCTTTGACATTATTTTTAATTACTACACTGACTTTCTTTTTGATGAAATTACTACCGGGTTCTCCACTTAAAAACCAGGAGAAACTATCACCGGCACAAAAAGAAATCATTCTTGAAAAATATGGTTTAAATGATCCAGTACCAGTTCAATATGCGCGTTACTTAGGTAACTTAGCAAAAGGTGATTTAGGGGTATCATTCCAATATGATAACCGCCCAGTAACAGATATGATTGTGGATCGTATTGGACCATCAGCACAACTTGGTTTACAAGCGATTATATTAGGAACATTTATCGGTTTAATTTTAGGAATCGTTGCGGCACTTCGTAACAATACGTGGGTCGATTATGGGGCGACAATTATTTCCGTACTCGGGATGTCGGTACCCTCATTCGTATTCGCCGCATTACTACAATATTTCGTAGGGGTAAAACTTGGTTGGTTCCCAGTAGCATTCTGGAAAGGACCGGAGTTTACAGTAATGCCTACAATTGCCTTATCGATGGCAGTTATCGCAACAATCGCACGTTTCGCTCGTGCAGAGTTAATTGAGGTTATGCAAGCTGACTACATTTTAACAGCGAAAGCGAAAGGAATTAGCCAAGGCGTTATCATTATCAAGCACGCACTTCGTAACGCGTTAATTCCAGTTGTAACAATTTTAGGACCAATGGTTGCAGGATTAATTACAGGGACACTAGTTATTGAGCAAATTTACGCTGTACCTGGACTTGGGGAACAATTCGTTAAATCGATTACAGTGAATGACTATACAGTTATTATGGGTACTACAATTTTCTATAGTGCGATCTTCATCTTAGTTATTTTCATTGTCGATATTTTATACGGAATTATTGATCCTCGTATTCGTTTAGCGGGAGGGAAAAAATGATGAAAGATGTACAAAAATTATCTCCAGATTTATTTCAACCAGCCAATCAAAGTAATGTTGATAATGAAGTCATTGCCCGTCCAAGCTTAACGTTTTGGCAAGATGTAAGAAGACGTTTGTTCCAACATAAAGGTGCAATGTTTGGTTTCGTATTATTAATGCTTATTGTACTACTAGCAGTTATAGGACCAATGATAAGTAAGCATTCTTATAAAGAGCAGGATTTAGGTCGTGCGAAAATGCCACCGAAAATTCCAGTGATTGAAAATGTTCATTGGCTACCATTTGATGGTACAGATCAATATGGTGTTGACCAATATGAAAAACGTGATATTAAAGAGTACTTCTGGTTTGGTACAGATGATCTTGGCCGTGATTTATGGACAAGAACATGGGAAGGTACACGTGTATCATTATATATCGCTCTTTTAGCAGCAGCAATTGACCTAGTAATCGGGGTTGCATACGGAGGTATTTCAGCGTTCTATGGCGGCAGAGTAGATAATATTATGCAACGTATTATGGAGATTATTAACGGTATTCCATACTTAATCATCGTTATTTTAATGGTAATCATTATGGGGTCAGGTATATGGTCGATTACACTCGCGATGGCAATTACAGGTTGGATAGGGATGTCGCGTATCGTTCGTGGACAAATCCTAAAATTAAAAAACCAAGAATATGTATTAGCATCTCGTACATTAGGTGCAACAAATACACAGTTAATTGTGAAGCACTTAATTCCGAACGTAATGGGACCAATTATCGTAATGACAATGTTTACAATTCCAACGGCAGTATTTGGTGAAGCATTCTTAAGCTTCATCGGACTAGGCATTCAGCCACCATTCGCATCACTTGGTTCTCTTGTAAATGATGGTTATAAATCAATTCAAACGTATCCACATATGATGTTCATCCCAGCGGTTGTCATCAGTATGTTAATCTTAGCATTTAACTTAATTGCAGACGGATTACGCGACGCGTTAGATCCAAAAATGCGTAAGTAAAAGAGGGGAGAAGTAAAAATGAAAACATTGCTAGAGGTAAAAGATTTGCAAGTCTCCTTTGATACACATGCAGGTGAAGTACAAGCTGTACGCGGCGTTACTTTTGATTTAAAAAAAGGAGAGACATTAGCGATTGTAGGAGAATCTGGTTCTGGTAAATCAGTTACTTCTAAAGCGTTAATGGGATTAATTCCGAATCCTCCAGGACGTATTAAAAACGGTGAAATCGTATTTGAAGGTCGTGACTTAACGAAACTAACAGAAAAAGAAATGCAGCAAGTACGCGGTAAAGATATTGCGATGATTTTCCAAGATCCAATGACATCATTAAATCCAACGATGACAATTGGTAATCAGATTATGGAAGGTCTTATTAAACACCAAGGGATGAGTAAAGCAGATGCACGTAAAGTTGCCTTAGAATTAATCGACCTTGTAGGTATTCCAAATCCAGAAGCGCGCTTAAAACAATATCCTCATCAATTCTCAGGTGGTATGAGACAGCGTGTAGTTATTGCGATGGCGTTAGCTTGTAATCCGAAATTATTAATTGCCGATGAGCCGACAACAGCGCTAGACGTTACAATTCAGGCGCAAATTTTAGAGCTTATGAAGGACATTCAGCAAAAAACAGAAGCAGCAATCATTTTCATTACGCATGACTTAGGTGTAGTGGCAAACGTTGCAGACCGAGTTGCGGTTATGTACGCTGGTAAAGTTGTTGAAATTGGAACTGTTGATGAAATTTTCTACAATCCAAAACATCCATACACATGGGGCTTAATCGCATCTATGCCAAGCTTAGATGGTTCAGAGGACGAGCTATATGCGATTCCAGGAACGCCTCCAGACTTATTAAAACCGCCAAAGGGTGATGCTTTTGCACCACGTAACCCGCAGGCTCTGAAAATTGATTTTGAAATGGAACCACCTTTATTTAAAATAAGTGACACACATTATGCGGCAACTTGGTTACTTCATGAGCAAGCGCCAGAAGTAAAACCACCAGCAGTTGTTGAAAAACGTATTCTTCAAATGAAAGCAGGTGAACAACATGACTAAACAACGTGAAAAATTAATTGAAGTAAAAAATGTGAAACAACACTTTGATGTGAGTGGTGGTGTTGTTAAAGCAGTTAATGATATTTCATTTGATATTTACCGCGGTGAAACATTTGGACTTGTAGGAGAATCTGGTTGTGGTAAGTCAACAACTGGAAGAACGATCATTCGTTTATACGATGCAACTGCCGGTGAAGTGTTGTTCGATGGTGAAAATGTACATGGGAAAAAATCACGCGCAGAACTTAAGAAGTTCAACCGTAAAATGCAAATGATTTTCCAAGATCCATATGCATCATTAAATCCTCGTATGACAGTAGGGGATATTATTGCAGAAGGTATTGATATTCACGGACTAGCAAAAGGCAAAAAAGAGCGTATGGACCGTGTTCACGAGCTGTTAAATACAGTTGGTTTAAATAAAGAGCACGCGAACCGTTTCCCGCATGAATTCTCAGGCGGACAACGTCAACGTATCGGTATCGCTCGTGCGCTAGCTGTAGAACCTGAATTTATCATTGCTGATGAACCAATCTCAGCACTTGACGTATCGATTCAGGCGCAAGTTGTAAACTTACTGAAACAGTTACAAAGAGAAAAAGGTTTAACATACTTATTCATCGCCCATGATTTATCGATGGTAAAATACATTAGTGATCGCATTGGTGTAATGTACCGTGGTCAAATCGTTGAGCTGACAACAAGTGAAGAGTTATATGCGAATCCAATGCATCCATATACAAAATCATTACTATCAGCAATTCCACTTCCAGATCCAGATTATGAGCGCAATCGTAAACGTATCGTATACGACCCATCGCAGCATGATTATGGTAGTGAAGCACCAACAATGCGCGAAATTCGCCCAGGACATTTCGTATTATGTTCTGAAGCAGAGTATAAGAAATATAAAGAAATCTATCAATAATAAAGTAGAGCCATTCTTTTATTACAGAAGGATGGCTCTATTTTTTTATACTAATTAAACTTAATTTAGTATAAAGAGATTTTATCCAAGTTCTTTTTCTGTTTAAAGACAGCAAAGTAAGAGTTTCCAAGAATGAAGAAAAAGGCGACTGAAATCCAGCCGCCTTTTTCTTCATTTAGAAACACTTTTATTTTACTGCGCCTGAACAGAAACACTCTCATCTTGCTCATTTGGTTTAACAAGTGCATAATTTTCCCACGCTCTACTTCTCCAGCGGAAGAACATAATAATTGCTCGCGTCCATTCATCGATGGCAATCGCTAGCCAAATACCAACGAGCCCCATATCTAAATGGAAGGCGAAAAAGTAGCCGAGCGGTAAGCTCATTAACACCATGGAGAATGCACCGATTAAAACAGGATATTTTGCATCGCCAGTTGCACGAAGTGAATTAATGATGACGATGTTCATCGTCCGTCCTGTTTCAAGTAGTACACTTAGTAAAAGAACGCTTGCCCCTAGAGAGATAATATGAGGATTATCCGTAAATAGTCCCATTAATTGTGTGCGGAATGTAACAACGAGAATGACCATAAATAAAGTTACACCAATCGCCCATTGTACACTTTTCCATACGCGTGTGTAAGCTTCATCCTTTTCATTTCCGCCAACTAGGCGTCCAACGATAATAGCTGTTCCCATACCGATAGCAATGGCGAATAAATAAGTGAACATGGAAATGTTAGTAGCGTATTGTCTTGCAGCTAACGATTCTGTTCCTAAGTATGTTGCGTAATATAAGAAGACAATTTGACAAGCTTGATACATGACTTGCTCGAATGCCGATGGAATGCCGATCTTTAAAATTTTGCCAACGTATTCTTTTGATAAAGTGAAGTAATATTGTAATTTCACACGGTATTCCATAACGCGATACAGTAACCAGAAGAAAACGATAAGTGCGATTAACCGGCTGACAGCAGAAGAAATAGCAGCCCCTTGCACACCAAGTTCAGGGAAACCGAATTTCCCGAAAATAAGTACGTAGTTTCCGGCGATATGAATAATATTCATTCCAAGCGAAACAAACATCGCTTGCTTTGTAAAGCCGTGAACGCGGATAATTGCGGCTAATGAGTTAATAATAGCTTGAAGGAAAATAGCTCCTCCGACGATGGATAGATAGCTTTGTGCATACGTTAATACATCGCCTTGTAAATTCATTGCCATCATCATATGTTTTGAAAATAAAAGAAAACCAGCGCTTATAATGAGTCCGACCACTAAATTTAATGTGACGGCTAATGCTGATATTTTTGATGCTTCCATAAAGCGTTTAGAACCGAGGTATTGGGATACAACGATAGCTGCACCATTCCCGATGACTTCTAGTACTAAAATCGCGATGTGAAGGTATTGATTCGCTGCACCAACCCCAGATACAGCATCGTCTGATAATGCACTTAACATGAAAGTATCAGCGATCCCCATCAGCATAAAAAGAAAAACTTCTAGAAAAATAGGCCATGTTAATAAGAATAAACTTAATTTCTCTGTTGGCCCGTTTTTTGAGTGAATTGCTGTCATGTCCGTCCCCTCTTTACCGATATCTATTTTTAGCAAAGTGTATCGTAACACACTTTCATATCCTTTGCACTTATTTTAGCCTACATATTTTCAATATGAATAAACCTTCATTTTATGACAAAAAAGGAAGAATAATTATGCGCAAGATATTATAGGATATAAAATTTGTTTTTCTCAGATAATTTAGAAAAATATAAAATTTATTACTTTTAACACTTTAGTTCAATAAAAACGCAGTGTAAAACGTTTACAAACGCACCTGGTGTTAACAGAAAATTTTAATAAAATAGAAATATAAATATACAAAGAATATATTTGTGTGTATAATATGAATTGTTAGAACATATATATATTTCTTTCTGTTTGAAAATGAAAGGGCTAACATTTTTTTGGAGGGTGGAAGTATGAAAAAAAAGATACCAGTTTTTGTAGCATCAACAGTAGCAATGAGCATGATTTTAGGGGCATGTGGCTATCAAAAAGATGAACCGCAAGCGAACGCAAAAGGGGATAGCGGGAAAAGCGGTGCGAAGCAAGTTATTAACTTAATTGAAACACAAGAAATTCCAACGATGGACCCAGCGTTATCAGCTGATGCAGTTTCTTCAAAAGTAATGAACAACACGATGGAAGGTCTATACCGCCTTGGGAAAGACGATAAATTAGTTCCAGGTGTAGCGAAAGAATTCCAAAAGTCAGAAGACGGTAAAAAGTATACATTTAAATTACGTGAAGATGCAAAATGGTCAAATGGTGAACCTGTAACGGCGAAAGATTTCGTGTATGCATGGCAAAGAGCAATTAATCCAGATACAGCTGCGAAATCGGCGTACATTATGTACGATATAAAAAATGCTGAGAAAATTAATAAAAAAGAGATGAGTCCAGACCAATTAGGCGTGAAAGCGATTGATGATCATACATTAGAAGTAGAATTAGATAATTCTATTCCATATCTTGTTGATTTAATGGTCTATCCAATCTTCTATCCTGTTAATGAAAAGTATGTGAAAGAGCAAGGGACGAAGTTTGGTTTAGAAGCAAATACAACACTTTATAACGGTCCATTTACATTAAGTGATTGGCAACATGAACGTAGCTTCAAAATGACAAAGAGCTCATCATATTGGGACAATAAAGAAGTGAAGCTTGAGGAAGTAAACTTTAATATTGTAAAAGATACATCTACGCCAATTAATTTATATGAAACAAACGCAGTCGATCGAGCGACGTTATTAGCAGAGTTCATCGATAAATATAAAGGAAAACCAGATTTCAAAACGGTAGAAGATACATCTGTATTCTTCCTTCGCTTAAATCAAAAAGACCCAGCTTTAGCAAATAAAAATATTCGTAAAGCAATTTCTCTTGGTTTTGACCGTAAACCATTCGTTGATACATTATTAAATAACGGTTCTAAGCCAGCGACGGGATTAATTCCTGACAATTTTATTAAAGGACCGGATAAAAAAGATTTCCGTGTTGAAAATGGAGATATTGTAAAACCAAATGTAAAAGAAGCGAAAAAGTATTGGGAAACTGGTAAAAAAGAGCTTGGTAAAAACGAAATTGAATTAGAGCTATTAAATGAAGATGTTGAATTATCGAAGAAAACTGGTGAATATTTAAAAGGTGAATTAGAAAAGAATTTACCAGGATTAACAGTGAAAATTAAACAACAACCATTCGCGCAAAAACTAAAATTAGAAGATGCTGGCGATTATGTAATGTCATTCTCTGGATGGAGTGCAGACTTCCCGGATCCAGTTACATATCTTGATATGTTTGTAACTGATGGAGCGCAAAACAAAATGAAGTATTCTAATCCGAAGTACGATGAGATTATTATGAAAGCGAAGAAAGATGGAAGCGATGTAAATGCTCGCTGGAAAAACTTATTAGAAGCAGAAAAAATGTTACTTGATGATGCTGCGATTGTTCCAGTATATCAACGTGGTAGAGCATATTTACAAAGAGAAACAATTAAAGATATGTACAACCATAAGTATGGTGGCGAAGTAAGCTTCAAATGGGCATCAGTAGAGAAATAACAAAAAAAGCAGGTGATTACCTGCTTTTTTTAGTACGTACGTTTTTTATAAATGCCTTTTCCGCCAACTTGGTTCCAGCCAGATTGTACATCTAAACTTTTGTTAACAAACTTCATTTTTTCTTTCCCACCAAAGAGCTTTTCACCGATGCTATTTGTAATGACACCAATCAATGCTGTTATTCCGATGATGAGGGTAGCAACAATGATAAAATCAGTAAAAAAAGCGATCATATGCAAATTCCCCCTTTGCCTGTCTATATTTTTATTGTATGAGATAAATGGTAAAAAAGAAAGAAATGTCAGAAAAATATTCGATTTACTTTAGAAAGCATATAGACATGAGCGGGGAGATTTGTTAAAATTAGAACAGGTGTTCTTTTTGTTTCTAACCTTTAGAGTCTTACATTTTTCAATTGTTTTGTCGGAAAAAGGTAAGAAAACGCTCTCTTTTTGATAGGGAAGATTATGAAACTGTAATTGTATAGCAATTGAAAATTATTGTAGAAAGTAAGTATCAAAAGGGTTGAAGACCGTTGTTAAAGGACAGTTTTAATGAGTGTAATCATGTTACATAGCAGTGGAGTACACGGAGAATTTTTCTCAACTAGCAGTAAATTCACTGTATATTTCTTGCAAAAACTATTGTATAATGATTATAGAAGTTACTTATTAAAAGTAATTGTTGTTGCTTACATGAATTGCGATTTTTTACTTTGCTATAAGACAAGTTATCGCGAAAAATTGCGGAAGTTAGAAATTTAAACTGTAATTAGTACAGAATTTGTACTCTTTAAGGAGAGTGAGCTTTGTATGGTAACATTATATAGTTCTCCAAGCTGTACGTCTTGTAGAAAGGCGAAATTATGGCTAGAGGAAAATCATATTCCTTATACAGAACGTAATATTTTCTCAGATCCATTAACGATTGATGAGATTAAAGAGATTTTACGTATGACAGAAAGCGGAACGGATGAGATTATTTCTACTCGTTCAAAAGTTTTCCAAGAATTGAATGTGAACTTAGAGTCTTTACCACTTCAAGATTTATATAAGATGATTCGTGACTATCCAGGTATTTTACGTCGTCCAATTATGATTGACGAAAAACGCCTTCAAGTAGGTTACAACGAAGACGAAATCCGTCGTTTCTTACCACGTACAGTAAGAACGTTCCAATTACGTGAAGCACAGCGTCTTGTAAATTAATTATAATAATATGAAAACCTTCTACCTATTATAGGGTAGAAGGTTTTTTTTTACTGTTTCACATTACGTAACCGCACTTGTTGAACGATAAAGCCTATGCATAAAATGGTGAAAATGAACAAATAAGGGATACTTGCGGTAAAACTAGGATTATGATGAAAAAACGTTGCAAGTCTGTCTTCATGTGTAATCATTTTTCCTGCTGTATAGGCGAGAACTGCTGCTCCGCAATAAATGAGAAATGGAAAGCGTTCCATGAGTATTAAAATAAGTTTGCTTCCCCAAATAATAATCGGGATAGAAATGAATAAACCGATAATTACGAGTGAAAGTCTTCCGTGTGCTGCTCCTGCAATGGCAATAACATTGTCAAACCCCATAACGAGATCCGCGAATACAATTGTACGCACAGCTTGGAATAAAGTCGTTTTTCCTTGGATAGAAGAAAGATCGTTGTTATTATCAGTGAGTAAATTGACCGCAATTAATGTGAGTAAAATTCCGCCGGTGAGTTGTAAAAATGGGATATCAAGTAAATAGACAGCTAGTATTGTGAGGAGAATTCGTAGCACAATTGCTAACATAGTACCAATCAAAATGGCTTTATTTCGTTTTGCTTCAGGTAAATTTCGGCTAGCTAGTGCGATGACAATTGCGTTATCGCCACCTAGTACAACATCGATACCGACAATCATTAGTACAGATGTTAAAAACTCTAAGTCCATTCGTCTGCCTCCATTTATGATGTTTTAATAAGCGAAATATATGTATGTGGTGAAGAAAGTTTGTCTAGTTTTGATCCCGCGCCCCCGGGGACAAAATAACCACCTATAATAGAAGTTTCACTTTATTACAGTGTACGGGGGAATATGGGAATGTATGTCCAAATTTTTTGTGAACAGTGAATTGGTATAATGGTATATTTATCCCGATTGGTGCGAGCTAATAATCAGTGGAGGATGAAAAAAATACTGATTACTGTTTCACTTTATGTAAACAGTCGAATACAGATAGGTATATAACTATTTTTGTAAAATAAATCGATTTTATTTCCATTCTGGAGAATCTTATCATAAAATGAGAGTACAAGAATCTATTGTTTTGTCATATGAGTGGGGAATCCCTTCATAACAATTCTAAGCAGGAAGGGAGAGTTGTATTTTGGATATTGAAAGAATTAATGACCATACGATGAAATTTTTTATTACGTACATTGATATAGAGGACAGAGGGTTTAACCGTGAAGAAATTTGGTATGATCGCGAACGAAGTGAAGAGCTCTTTTGGGAGATGATGGACGAAGCTCGTGATCATGATGATTTCTTTGTCGATGGACCGTTATGGATTCAAGTGCAAGCAGTCGATAAGGGGATTGAAGTACTTGTAACGAAAGCGGAGCTTTCAAAGGATGGACAAAAGCTGGAACTACCAATAGGTGTGGATAAAATTATAGACATTCCTCTAGATGAAGGCATCGAATCATTATTCCAGCAAGAATTAGTCGAAGAGGTAGAAGAACAAGTAGGAACAAACTTTAATGAAGATGGTACGTTTGGCTTTTTAATTAAGTTTAATGATTTTGAAGATGTCATTTCATTAAGTCATCGTCTTATCTTTGAAGATATAAAAGATGAATTGCATTCATTTGAGGACCGCTATTATGTATATGTAGAATTTGATGAAGTGCTACATGAAGAAGAAGAGATTGATCGTATTTTAAGTATTGTTTTAGAATATGGAGAAGAATCTACTTTAACGATTCACCGTGTAAGTGAGTATGGGAAACAGGTTGTGAAAGAGCGTGCGCTTGAGACAATTCGCAACAATTTCCCTCCTAAAATGTAGGCCGATTTCTATAGTATGAAATCGGCTTTTTTTATGAAGAATGGGAAGGCTTTCTTATTTAGGGGGTAAGAGATGAAAAATACACTAAAACTACTTTTCTTTTTTCTACTACTGTTCGCATTATTTGTTTCATTACGCATGTTTATTGATGTAGCATTTTATTCGGATGTCATGGGGATAAAGGATGTTTCGATTTTAGGTATTATTAGTATTTTATTTACGGTTTCCGCATTTTTAATTGGATGTGTTATTTTCTTAGAAAACCGCCATCCGTCAAAAACACTTACGTGGTTAATCGTACTAGGTATTTTTCCAGTGTTCGGTTTCTTTGCTTATCTTTTATTTGGACAAAACTTTCGCAGAAAAAGAATGTTCCAAAAGAAGGCATTACTCGATGAACAGGCGTTTTTACAATATAAGGGACACGAAGATTACGAAGAACGGATTTTACGAAATCATAAGCATCAAGAATTGTTATTTCGTTTAGCAGATCGATTGGGTGCTTTAAATATTTCATTTCAAACTGAAACGAGGACATTAACAAATGGAGACGAAACGTTTCAGGCAATTTTAGATGGGTTAAATCGAGCGAAACACCACATTCATATGGAGTATTACATTGTGCGTGATGACAAGCTCGGTACAGAAATTAAAGATATTTTAATAAAAAAATCAAAAGAAGGCGTTGTCGTTCGTTTTTTATATGACGCGGTTGGAAGCTTTAAATTATCAAATTCGTATATTGAAGAATTGAATGATGCAGGAGTAGAAATGATTCCATTTTTCCCTGTGCGTTTTCCGATTTTAAACGATAAAATTAATTATCGAAACCACCGAAAAATCGTTATTATAGATGGAAATGAAGGGTTTGTAGGTGGATTAAATATTGGTGATGAGTATTTAGGGAAGGATAAATATTTTGGTTTTTGGCGAGACACGCATTTATATTTACGCGGTGAAGCAGTTCAAAGTTTACAGCTGATTTTCCTTCAAGACTGGTTTTATATGACTGGTGAGGCGGTATTGGCACCTGAATATTTACAAGCGGAAGCAGTTGAGGGTGATCATTGGGGCGGAGTCCAACTTGTTGGAGGTGGACCAGATAATAAATGGGAAACAATTAAACATTTATATTTTGCAATGATTGCTTCAGCTAGGAAATCGATTTGGATTGCAACACCATACTTTATTCCAGATGATGATATTTTATCTGCATTAAAAGTAGCTGCACTTGCTGGTATTGATGTTCGTTTGTTAATGCCAAGTAAGCCGGATAAGCGGACTGTCTTTTATGCATCAAGATCGTACTTTCCGGAGTTATTAGATGCAGGAGTAAAAATATATGAATATGAAAAAGGTTTTCTTCATAGTAAAGTCGTTATCGTGGATTCTGATCTCGCATCAATTGGAACAGCTAATATGGATATGAGGAGTTTTCATTTAAACTTTGAAGTAAATGCCTTTTTGTATGATACAGATAGCATTCGAAAGCTCGTTCAAGATTTTAAAGATGATTTAGAAGAATCCAGTGAAATTCATGTTGACCGATTTCATAAGAGACGTCTTCATAGGCGGATTGTTGAATCGACGTATCGGTTATTATCACCTTTATTATAGAAAGAGATGTCCTAATTTAGGACATCTCTTTTTTTGAGAGGAATTTGTAGTAATTTGTAGAATACAAGGAGTTGAAAGGGTGTGATTGTGATGTTTATTGCAAGGAGAGAAAACGGAGAGAAAATTCATCTATTATATAACCGGGATGAAGAACGTTTACGCGAAATGCGTAAACGAGAAAAATTCTTTTGTACAGCTTGCGGAAAAGAAGTGCAAATGAAATTAGGAAAACAGAAGAGCTGGCATTTTGCTCATAAGAAAGTGGATTCATGTCTTACGTTTTATGAAGCAGAATCTATGTATCATATGCACGGTAAAGAATTGTTATATAGATGGTTAAAACGTCAAGATTTTCATGTAGATATAGAGCATTATCTGCCGGTAATCAAGCAACGACCAGATATTTACGTAGAGAGAGCGGATAGAAAAATTGCGATTGAATATCAATGTGCAAATCTCTCCGTAGAGCAGCTTTATAAGCGAACATATTCGTATTGGCAAGCTAGTATACAAGTCATCTGGATAATCGGTGGAAATCAGTTAAAAAAGCAATCCGCCTATTGGATGACATTCTCCTCCCTTATGGCGTTCTCCTTACAACCTTACCCTCAGCCATTTCTTATTTTCTTTTGTCCGAAACAAAAATCGTTTATGAAATGCACATTTATCACTCCGTTTTCTACAAATGTTTCTTTCTCACATACTATTTATTTACCAACTGATACGACTACTGTTGACATGCTCTTTTCTCCCGTTCCTTTCCGGAAAGAGGTATTAGGACAAGAATGGAAGAGAAAAAAGAACTATTTTCGGCAAAACGCTCTATCTATCTGGAATTATAATCATAAGTCACTACTCCGCCTCTTATATCAATATAAATGTACCCCAGCGAGTTTTCCTTCTGAAATCGGTGTTCCGCTCCCATCCTCATTTGCTTTTCAAACAAATCCATTTATATGGCAAGCTTCTCTTTATATGAAGTGTATAGGTATGCTTAAGGTAGGGGAGTATATTTCTCTGCAATACGTATGTAACTATGTAGCAAAGTATACGAAGAGGCGTCTACTTCCGTATTTTGCACAACATATATGGAAGGTAGCAGTTGCAGAGTATATGACATTTTTATGTTATGCAGGTGTATTAATAAAAATAGGTAGTAATAAGTATCGAAAAATAAGAGATGTTGTGTTGGTAAAAACAGAGGAAGAAATTATGAAATATGATGAAATTTGCTTAGCTCATGCACTATCTCTATTTGAGACAAAGTACAACATGAGAGATGGAAAAGGGGATATAATAAAGACTGATCGTGAAGGAATTATATAAGAAAAATCGAATTGTACTTAAGTAGAGATATTATAAGGAGGGCTTAAAGAATGGCTGAACAAAATACAGTAAAATCATTACCAGATCGCAATGAGATTGAAGAAGCAAACACATGGCGATTAGAAGATATTTTCCAAACAGATGCAGAATGGGAAAAAGAATTCCAAGCTATTAAAGAGCTATTGCCAAAGTTAACTGAATTTAAAGGGAAGCTTGGCGAATCTGCAGACAATTTGCTTGAGGCATTGCAATATGAAGATGAAATTTCAATGCGATTAGGTAAGCTATATACATATGCACATATGCGTTACGATCAAGATACAACAAACTCTGTGTATCAAGCATTAAATGATCGCGCAACAAATTTATACTCACAAGTATCTAGTAGCACAGCTTATATCGTACCTGAAATTTTAGCTATTTCAGAAGATACATTGCAAACTTTCTTACAAGAAAATCGAGAACTAAGTGTATATGAGCATGCATTAGAAGAAATTACCCGTCAACGTCCGCACGTATTATCTGAGGCAGAAGAAGCGTTATTAGCAGAAGCATCTGAAGTGATGAGTGCATCAAGTAATACATTCGGTATGTTGAATAATGCGGATTTGAAATTCCCATCTATTAAAGGTGAGGATGGAGAAGAGGTAGAAATAACGCATGGTCGTTACATTCAGTTTTTAGAAAGTGATGATCGTCGTGTACGGGAAGATGCATTCAAAGCTGTATTTGAAACGTACGGAAAATATAAGAACACATTTGCAAGTACGTTAAGCGGGGCTGTGAAACGTAATAATTTCAATGCGCGCGTTCGTAAATACGATTCTGCACGTCAAGCTGCATTAAGTAATAATAATATTCCTGAGGCGGTGTATGATCAACTTATTGAATCGGTAAATGATAATTTACACTTACTACATCGATACATTGATATTCGTAAGCGTGCTCTAGGTCTTGATGAGCTTCATATGTACGATTTATATACACCACTTGTACCAGAAGTGAAAATGAATGTGAAGTATGAAGAAGCGCAAGAAATGTTATTGAAATCTTTAAATGTACTTGGTGATGAATATGTTGAAATTCTGAAAGAAGCATATGAAAATCGCTGGGTAGATGTATATGAGAATAAAGGAAAACGAAGTGGAGCATATTCATCTGGTGCATACGGAACAAACCCGTATATTTTAATGAACTGGCATGATAATGTAAATAATTTATTTACACTTGCTCATGAGTTTGGTCATTCAGTGCATAGTTACTATACAAGGAAGACACAACCGCACGTATATGGTGATTATTCAATCTTCGTTGCAGAAGTGGCATCAACTTGTAATGAAGCACTTCTAAATGATTACTTATTGAAGACGACAGTAGATAAGAAAGAGCGTCTATATTTATTAAATCACTATTTAGAAGGATTCCGTGGTACTGTATTCCGTCAAACAATGTTTGCAGAGTTTGAGCATATCATTCATAAGAAAGTACAAGAAGGACATGCTGTTACGCCAGATATGTTAACGGAGATCTACTACGATTTAAATAAGAAATATTTCGGGGACGCTTTAGTAATCGATAAAGAAATCGGTTTAGAATGGTCTCGTATTCCGCACTTCTATTACAACTATTACGTATATCAATACGCAACAGGATTTAGTGCAGCGACAGCTTTGTCAAAACAAATTTTAGAAGAGGGACAACCAGCAGTAGAACGTTACATTAACGAATTCTTAAAAGCTGGAAGCTCTGATTACCCAATTGAAGTGTTGAAAAAAGCAGGAGTAGATATGGCATCACCAGAACCTGTAAAAGAAGCATTACAAGTATTTGAAGAGAAGTTAAATGAATTAGAAGCGCTATTGTTTGAAGAGAAGTAATGAGAAAAGACGAGGGATTTTATCCTCGTCTTTTTTGTTTGAAACATTTTCTCAAAAGTACATAATGTCGATATTTGTCGAATTATTAAGGTGATTTTCTTTATTTTTTCTATATTAGAAGGAATTTTCACGACTTATTTTTGTAGTTAAAATCCTTTAAATCGTTTTCTATAGTTGAAATAAGAGACAGCGATGACGATAACCCCGAATAAAAGAGGGAAGGCAATAATTTTAGGAAAAGCTTGTAATAGAGAGAGGATATACAAGAAAAAAGAAACAATAACACATAGAAAGATAAGAAAAATATGAGACTTTTTCATAAGGAAACCTCCTAAATTGCTTTTTTTATAGCTTATTCAAGAATGAAAACGTTTAGAATGTGACAAAAATGTGAAATTCGACAAAAGGGGTTGTCATCTGACGTCGAATCTTGTAATATAATAAGCGTGAACGAATTCACATACAAACATATACCCCTTTGTTTGAACGTGAAAATTTCTCCCATCCCCTTTAATATTTTTATAAGCCGTAAAGAAAAAGACCTGGTGTTTACACCAGGTCTTTTTCTTTTGCTATCCATTTCCAATAACGCTCGCACTTCACTTCAATCATTTGTACTTTTCGTTTTAGTTGTAATTTCTTTAGTTCACGTTCTATTTCTTGCTGAGGGCAGTCATATATAAATGAGATTTCCTTTGAAGAAATAAATTGTGTTGCTTCTAGTAATACTTCTAAAGGAGGTAATGGCTCTGGCTCAATCTCGCATTTTACAAGTTCTTTTAATAGCTGTACGTATACATCATAGGAATAAATTCCCGCGATTTTAATACCTTCCTCATCTGAATTTGCATGAAAAAATAGGAGGGAAGGTATTTCTGTAATATGCATCTCATTTGTGAATTTTAGGTCGCATTGGAAAGCTTTTTTTGCGCTAACTGAGTGTAGGTCTTTTTTAAATTCCTCTACATCAATGCCACTATCTTTAGCGCATGTAAGCAATAATTCACAGTCAGGGTTTGATACATTTTCAAGAAGAATGTATTCTTGAAGTTTTCGCAAAAACTTCGAACCTGCTTTTCGGCCTTGCAACTCCGCCGCTTTAATCGCCATCGAAACTAAATATGGTGTTGACGATGCCTCTTGCATATGTACTTTTCCATCACATGAAAAACCTTGTAAACTTGTTGTTTTTTCCCACACAAATCGAATATTAGCAGGTTTATTCCATTTGTGTGAGGAAGCGTTTGCTCCGTCCACTTTTCCTGTTACGATATGACGAATAGAGAAGTATTTCCCATACTCAAGCCATAGTTTAATAATAAATGGCTCGATATCCCAGCAATCTTTACAAAGTGGATCAATAAATAAATATGCTTCTACAGATTTATGCTCGCATGTGGAAGGAGAAGGCATATTTATATGCTTTACTTCCTGCTTATCCATTACACTTCACCTGTTTCATTTGGAGTATTGACCATATGTTGAGCAGTTAATGCTAAACGTTCAAAAACAAACTCTCTTATATGACCGTGCACTCCTGTATCATCCATTGCTTGCTCCATACATGATAGCCAAGCTTCTGCGCGTTTTGGAGTAATCTCAAACGGAAGATGGCGTGCTCTTAGCATAGGATGCCCATGTTCTTCAGTGTATAAATTAGGACCACCTAAATATTGTGTTAAAAATTGTTTCTGCTTCCTAGCAGTTTCTGTTAAATCATCCGGGAAGATCGGAGATAAGTCAGGGTGTTCACTGACATAGGAATAAAATGTATCCACTAATGTTGCAATGCATTGCTCACCGCCAATTGCTTCAAATGGTGTCATCGGTTGCTTGCTCATCCTTTATAAACTCCTTTTTCCATGAAATGTATATCTATTGTAGCAATGGAATGTTATGAAGGGCAACTAAACAGCCTTCATAACATTCTTTGCTTATTCTATATGTTGCTAATAAATCTTCACTTTCCAAAAAAGGTGAAACATAGCCACCAGTAAATCACTTCTGCACTGATGGAAATTTTACTTTAGCGCTCTTCGTTTTGTTTGGCAAGGAAAAAGCGTTTTACTTTGTTGTTTGTATGACGAACTGGTACGTTATGTTGCTTTAATAACCTTATAAATGCTGCTTTACCAGTCTCTTCATCTTGCACTTCGTATTCGATTTCATAATCATCGTGATTGTAATAGAAACTATGATCAAAGACAAGTGTTCCGCCTTCAAATAATGTTTCAGCTCTTTCTGTTGTTAAACTTCCCATATAAGTTAAAGAGGAAACGGGAATTTGTAATTTGCCTAGCTGATCCATTACAGTTCCTTGAATGATTGCGTTTGTTTCCATCATAAGTTTGGCTTCTTTTTCTGTTATAGATTGATGGGTTTCTAATAAACCAATTTCAGCAGGTTGTTTTAATGTTAATGTATAAGTTCCATCTTTATGACGAATACGAAGAGCAGATCCCGTATCTTTTAAAGAAAATTGAGGTGTTTCAAAGTAGTGATTCACTTGTTTTGTAAATGCTTCAATAGAAAAAGATTTGCATAATGTTTGGAATTCTTCCTCTGTAACCATATTTTTAAATTCAATTTCAATTTCTTGTGTCATTGTATGCGCTCCTTTTGAAAAATAATTCTTTACACATTATCGCTTTTTCACAAATTCGGTTCAATGTTTTATTTGTTTGCGTCCATGTTATGATACAATAATACTGTTAAGTAAGACAGGAAGTTGAGATGGAGGAGTTCGAGCATGCAAAATAAAATTCAAGTTAAGAGCGTAGAAACGAGAGAGAATGCGCTTATTTTTTGTGCGGAAAATACTGAAATAGAGGTAAAGGAGTTAAGTGTGCGTAATCACGTACTTGTAGACTCAGACAATTTATCATTTTTATATATCTTAGAAAACGAATCATCTTTCATTTATGTAAGTATTCCGCATACATGCTGGGAAGCAATGCATGAAGCGATGAATAAAGATACAGCGATGTTTATTCGCGTGAATGATGTTGAAATAGAATTAGAAGGATTAAAAGAAGAAGTAGAATATTTAGTTGAAAATATTGAAGGTAATGCAAATTACGGAGAAGAACTAGTAACTGCTGTAGAAAAAGTGTTTCTATAAGCAAATGGATTGATTTTGGTGGTGGTTGAAATGAATCGTAATTGGGAAGAATTTTTAGCGCCTTATCACCAAGCGGTGGCGGAGCTGAAAGTGAAACTAAAAGGAATGCGTACTCAATTTGCAATGTTAACGGAGCATTCTCCAATTGAGTTTGTAACAGGAAGGGTAAAGTCGGTTGCAAGTATTATTGATAAAGCGGAGAAGAGAAATGTACCGCTAGGCCGAATTAGAGAAGATATGCAGGACATTGCGGGCCTTCGAATGATGTGTCAATTCGTAGATGAGATTAAGCCTGTTGTAGAATATCTTCGAAAACGAAATGATTTTGACATTGTGGAAGAACGTGATTATGTAACGCAAAAGAAAGATAGCGGCTATCGCTCTTACCACGTTGTCATTAGTTATCCTGTTCAAACGATACAGGGGGAGAAAAAAGTGTTAGTTGAAATTCAAATTCGCACGTTAGCAATGAATTTTTGGGCAACGATTGAGCATTCTTTAAATTACAAATATAGTGGACGTTTTCCTGAAGATATTAAAATACGCTTACAACGTGCAGCGGAAGCGGCGTTTTTATTAGATGAAGAAATGTCTTCCATTCGTCTTGAAATTCAAGAAGCGCAAAAGGTCTTTTCACGAAAGCAGGAAACGAAAGATTCTGAATCATAAACTAAAGGGTGTTGGGCGATGAAATTTACAATTATGTCAAAGGGAGATCAATCATCAGATACACTAGCAAGTACGATGAAAGAATACTTGTTAGATTTTGGGTTTACAATGGATGAAAAGGAACCTGATATTGTAATTTCTGTTGGGGGAGATGGAACGCTTTTATATGCATTCCATCGTTACTATAATCGATTAGATGAAACCGCATTTGTTGGTGTACATACAGGGCATTTAGGTTTCTATGCAGATTGGTTACCGACGGAAGTAGAGAAGTTGGTGATTGCAATCGCTAAAACACCGTTCCAAGTGGTTGAATATCCACTTTTAGAAGTGATTATTCGCTATGTGAATGGTAGTAAAGAGTCGCAGTATTTGGCGATGAATGAAGCGACTGTAAAAAGTGCAGAAGGTACATTAGTAACAGAAGTGGAAATACGCGGAGAGTATTTCGAAACGTTTCGCGGAGATGGTCTTTGTATTTCTACTCCTTCAGGAAGTACCGCGTATAATAAGGCGCTTGGCGGAGCAATTATTCACCCTTCTATTGAAGCGATTCAAATTGCAGAAATGGCATCTATCAACAATCGTGTATTTCGTACGGTAGGTTCGCCGCTCGTGCTGCCGAAGCATCATACATGCGTTTTAAAGCCGGCTGCAGGAATGAACTTGCAAATTACGGTGGATCATTTGACGATGGTTCATCAAGATGTGAAATCAATTCAGTATCGCGTTGCAAACGAGAAAGTACGATTTGTTCGTTTCCGTCCGTTCCCATTCTGGAAACGTGTTCGTGACTCGTTTGTTGCAGATAAATAGAGAGGGTTTATATATTTGAACAGATTTACATTGAAATGGGATATAGGGCTGGCTGAAGAGGGAACTTT
Source organism: Bacillus sp. NPDC057893 (assembly GCF_042796455.1). Taxonomy (NCBI): domain Bacteria; kingdom Bacillati; phylum Bacillota; class Bacilli; order Caryophanales; family Bacillaceae; genus Bacillus; species Bacillus sp. NPDC057893. The sequence goes on from NZ_JBHVNG010000002.1 coordinate 415,718, forward strand.
AGTTAGAGAATTTTTGAAAACAAAAGGGATTTCGAAAGCTGCTTTAACGGATATAAAGTTCCGTGGCGGAGCAATTGAAGTAAACGGTCAACACACGAGTGTTCGTCACAAGTTACAAGCTGGTGAAGAGTTACAAGTCTTTTTTCCAGTGGAGGAAAGAAGTGAAGGGATGGAAGTGGAAGAAATCCCTTTATGTATCGTATATGAAGATGATGCGGTTCTTGTTATAAATAAAGAAGCAAATATGTCGACAATTCCGTCTAGGGAGCACCCGTCAGGAAGTGTTGCAAACGCTATTTTATATCATTATGATAAACAAAATCTTGCAAGTACGGTGCACATTGTGACGAGGTTAGACCGTGATACTTCAGGGCTTATGTTAATTGCGAAAAATAGATTCGTTCACCACCTTTTATCGAAGCAGCATCAACAAAAAGGGGTGAAACGAACGTATGAGGCAATCGTTCATGGGACTATTTTAGAAGAAGTAGGAACGATTGACGCGCCAATCGGACGAAAAGCGGATAGTATTATCGAGCGAACTGTCTGTGAAGATGGTCAAAGAGCTGTTACTCATTTTAGAGTGATGGAGAGTTCTCCCGATAAGACGCATGTAGCACTTGAGCTCGAGACGGGAAGAACACATCAAATTCGTGTACATATGGCATATATAGGACATCCGCTACTTGGGGATGATCTATACGGCGGCCGAAGAGATGTGATAAAACGTCAAGCGCTGCATAGTACATCTTTGACGTTTTATCATCCTATTTTAGAAAAGGGAATGACTTTTACCGTAAGTATCCCAGAGGATATGCAATACGCTTTACATAACAATTAAAAGGGAACAAAATTCTTATCATAAAAAGAATTTTGTTCCCTTTTTTTAGCGGAATAATATTAAAATTTGATGTTCACCAGTACGCTTTATAACGAAAAAGCCACTTTCAGCTTTTGTAGCAATGCCGTCATCATTTGGACGACAATATCCGTGTGTTTCGCAAGTACCGTCATCACGTACTAACATTTGTCCAATTAATCCGACAGGAAGCCACTCAGTACGGTCTCTTCTTGATAGATACTTACAAGCTGGATTCCATTCTGTATTTAAAAGAGGTTGTATTTCTTGCGTATTCGTACGCGTATATTGACGTTTTCCGAAGCGGTCTGTTTTATAGCGTTTTTGCCAACTTAAAGCACCGCTATTTCCTATGAGAGCAGGAGTAGCGCTGGATATGCCTAATATGAATGTATCATTTGAAGTAGCTTTTCGAATTTTTTCTTCGTTACTAAATGTAATGAAATAACCGACATCAATAGGGGTATGATCTTCTGTTTCAAACATTTGTGCAAAATCAGTCCCGCTTGCATTGTAAGAAGCACCATCGATATACATTTCTCCGTTATGGGCAAGCCATTTGGCACCTATATTATGATCAGAGTCATTTGTCCCATTTGCGATAAACCAGGAATAAGCTTCTTCTGCTGTACCAAATTTACCCATAATATGGCTGCCTGCAAAATTAGCTGTTGATGTATGATTTCCTTCCGCATGAGATGAGAATCCGTTAGCGATAGTTGCGGTTCCTTCTGCATGTGCTGCTTCGCCGAAAGTAATTGTATGCTTTCCTTCCGCATGAGAATAAGAACCACCTGCTGTCGTTTCACTTCCTTCACTATGCGAACTATGTCCAGTTGCCTTTGTTTTTGAACCTTCTGCATGAGAAAAGGGACCCGTTGCATGTGTAAGAAGCCCTTCTGCATGTGAAGCGATTCCATCAGCTTTAGAGTGAAGTCCTTCTTTATATGCGTGACGAGCTCCTTTGTTATTTTCTTTTTTTATAGGTGTAGGTACAGGAGCCTGAGTAGGGGTGGATCCTTCTATTTGTACATCGTTGCCTGAGATTAATGCTTCTTTTATTTTTTTTACTTGATTTATAATAGTCGCTGGAATTTCCGGTTGTACTTTTTCCTTTATTGCTGCAGGAATGTTTTCTTCTATATTTTCTTGTATCTTTTCCGAATTAAGCACAGGTTCAACATCATTAGAAGCGAGCTTCTTTTTTTGTTGTGCTTTTATTTTCCTGCTATCTATAATCCGCCTCATAACAGCATTTTCTAAAGAGACATATTTTTCTCTCGGTTTTCTTTTTTTTGATGACTCTTGTTCTTCTATTTCTTCTATAGCTGCAGCTCGAATACTGCACCAGTTGTTAATTCCATAAATGGGATGGTATAAAGGGTGGAATTTTCTTTTTTGTTTAGAAGATTTTTTCTTCATTCCGTCACCTCCTGCGACAGTATATGCCGCACAATTAAAAAAAGATGCACTTTATTGCATCTTTTTTTAATTGCTTTATCTAGTTTTAGTGTAGGATATGTCTAGAAAACACCATGCTCCCCTGCAAATCGTGAATTGTACTAAGTAGGGATTTGCGGGCAGTAAGACTCTCCCACCTCAAAAATCGGCAGTAAAGCAAAGAGGTTAGGTGGGAGTCAGGCTGCCCGTAAAAGCCCGATTGGTGCGGGCTAACAATCAGTGGGGGATGAACGAAACCCCCACTGATTAAAGTTTCACTTTATGAAATTGGGCGGAACTTTTCAGAGACAAAAGGTAGGGAAGAAGGGACAGAAACGGTCTCCAACTCAGGGTAACGTAGTCCAGTTAGTTTACCACCAAATACAGCGCCGGTATCAATATTGACTGTATGATTCACAAAGCGGGGTTCATTGACAGGTGTATGTCCATAAATAATCCATGTTTCACCCTTATACTCTTTCGCCCAATCTCGACGGATAGGTGATCCGTCAGGGTTTTTTTCGCCTGTAATATCACCATATAATACAAATGTTTGTACTTTTTTATCTTCTCTTCCTATGTAATCTTGCCGAATACCAGCGTGACAGACGATTAATTTTTTTTCATCCAGTATGTGATATAGCGGTGATTGTTCGTAAAGAGTAATGAATTTTTCTTTTATTACTTGTTGCTTATTAGAAGGCAATGCTTCATATTCTGCAACAGTTGTTTCGAGCCCATGAGCGATTGTAACATTACGCCCAAGGAAGAAACGATACAGTTTATTACAGTGATTCCCTGGTGCATAATAAGCATCTTTTCTATGTATTACGAGCTCCCATACAATTTCAATCATACGTAATGAATGAGGACCTCGGTCCGTAATATCACCAACGAATGCAAGCTTTCGTTTTGCGTTATGAATTGGGAGACCACTATCCCAGCTATAACCTAGTTTCGTTGTTAAATCTTGAAACTCTTGGAAGCATCCGTGAATATCACCTATAATGTCGTATTTCATATGTAAACCTCCAGCTTATTTTTTCATTAGTATATCTAAAATGGCCATAGAAAAAAACCATACCGTTTTTCGATATGGTTCATTTAAACATAAAGATTTTAGTTCTTGAGCGTACGTTTAAAATAAATCCAATAGCAACCATATATGTGAGCAGTGAACTCCCGCCATAGCTCATAAGAGGTAACGTTATTCCTGTAATAGGGAGTAAACCGATTGTCATCCCGATATTTTGGAATACTTGGAACGTGAACATTCCGATTGTACCAGCGCAAATATAACTACCGAAAGGTTCATTGCTTTCTAAAGCGATATGAATCATTCGGTAAATGAGTAAGAAAAAAAGTGAAATGATGACACTTGCTCCTAAAAAGCCGAATTGTTCAGCGACATTTGTGAAAATAAAATCTGTATGTGGCTCTGGGAAATATACTTGTCCATTCTCCCATCCTTTTCCTTGCATTTCTCCTGATCCAGCAGCTAAGAATGCTTGTCTTAATTGGTATCCTTGAGCGTCATATTTGTAAGGTGCCAGCCAGCCGTAGAAGCGGTTTAATTGATATTCTTTTAGAATATGACCTTTAAAGAACGCTGTATGAATGAAATAAACATAAGTTAAGGCAGAGCTCATGGCGAAAACGAGGGAGGTTAATCCGAAAATAAAGCGCCAACGTATACCAGAAACTAAAATCATTGCTGCGAGCATAGCCGTAATTACCATCGTGTTTCCTAAATCAGGTTCTTTTGCGATAAGAAGTAGAGGTGGTAAACTAGCTGCGAATATTTTTCCGAGCAAAATGAAATCTTCACGTGCTGTCCGAAAAGGGTATTTCTCATTATGATTCGCTATAATTCGTCCAACGACGATAATTAAAAATAATTTCATAATTTCTGAAGGTTGAAAGTTTCCGATACCTGGGAGTCTATACCATGCGGTAGCCCCTTTAATCGTAACAGCACCTGGAACTTGAAGTTCTAGACCAATAAGAAGTATGAGTGCAAAGCTATACAAATACCAAGCAATTTGTTTATATCGATCAAAATCAATAACCATAATAACGCCAATGGCGATAAATCCAATGATGTACCATTGGATTTGTTTTAATACAAAATTTACGTTTTGTAAAAATGGTGGTAAAGAAGCTTGTGCACTTGCAATAGCAAAGCAACTAACAGTCCCGATGGCAAATAAAATGAATATTAATATGTAGTCTATTTGATATTGAGGGTTCGGATCTTTCACTGTATGAATTCCTTTCTACTGCTCTCTATATTAGTGGATTTTAGTTGGTGCATCACATAGTTTAAAAAGAATGTATGAACTATACGCATTATTCAGGTGCAGCTCACACATTTTATTTTCGTAGAATAGACTAATGATGTAGCTCTTTTATAATTATGTCCAAACAATGGGAAAGACGTACATGTGCATCTGGAATGAGGTTTGGTAGACTGTGATAATATTTTAAGGAGTTTTTACACCATTGGTAAGCGCTAAGTAAAGCTATTCTATAGTCCGTAGTATTTTGTAAAAAGCCATATTCTTTTGATGTTATAATGAGATGCATGAAATCTTCAGAGCCTTCAAGGAGCTTGTCGTGTATTTGTTGTCCAGCATGATAGCGAAATTGACTTAACGGCTCAGATATATACACCGCATCTCCTTTAGAAAGTAGAGAAATCCAGGATGCCATATCGACACTACAAGCATATGGTCTATCTTGTAGCGTTCCAAAAGGTTCAGTGAGTAACTGTTTTCTAAACAGAATAGTTGTAGGCTCACCGATAATGTTATGCCCACCTTTTAACATCCAGTCGCCTAAAAATATTCCGTTTAATTGAATGTCTTCGCTATATAATCTTTGTGTTGGATGAGCATCTCCAATTAAATTTCCGTGATCATCAATACGTACTCGATAAGAAGTTATAAGAGCGAGATTTTTATTTGTGTCTTGCTCAAAATAAGCCATCATTTTTTGTATTTTATGATTATAAAACACATCATCGTCCATTAAAAAATTTATATACTCCCCATTAGATTTCTCTAAGAGCATAAGATCGTTATGAAATTGTCCTAAAGTAGTGGTATTTCGAATGTATGTTATGTTTTTATAATTAGGTAAATACTGTTCATTTATTAAGATTTCTGTTTCATCATTTGTACTATCGTCTCCTATAATAATTTCAATGTATGGATAAGTTTGTGCTAATGCACTTTCTAGAGCGATTTTGAAATAATGTGGTCGATTATAAGTGGGAATAAGGATGGAAACGAGAGGTGGCTTTTTTTCATTATTCATACGAAACTACCTTTCAGAAGCTTTTTTTGTAAGAACGATATCTTGATAACTTGTATACTCATTTCTGCCGCACCATAAACCATAATGCGGTTTATTAATTACCTCTAAGCCATATTTATTTAATAAGATGCGGATATCTTCTTCAGGATAGGCAACTGCAAAATTAGGAATATCTTTATTCACAACATAACAATTTTCAATTTGATGATAAAAACCTAATGTACTTAGCCCTGAATTTAAGTAATAGGATGATTCAGGGTTAATGAGAAAGAAGGTAATAAAACATCTCCCATCTTTTTTTAGAACACGTACAATCTCAGATACGTAATGTTCTAATTCTTTCGGAAGGAGATGGGTAAATACAGAAGTTAAAAAAACAAAATCGAATGAATCGTCTTCATATGGAAATTTGTATTGAGAAGCATCTTCTTTTCCTTCTGGGTTGTAGAATTGATTATATATATCAACGTGTTCAAAATGAAAATTGCTACGGGCAGCTGAAATATTATTTTTGCACCATGTAATGCCATCTTTAAATAAATCAAATCCATAATAAGCTCCATCATCGCTTAAGTAATTCATTAATGGAACCGCCATTCGGCCGACACCACAACCTACATCTAACACTGTTTCATTGGATTTTAAACTACCAATTTGAATAAAATGCTTTATGAATTCTTTTCCAACCTTTTGAAAGTCGCCCCCTACATATTGGACGAGTTCGGGAGGTGGGATTAATGCGATTTTTTTTTCAAGCTCGCTCATAATTTCACTCCTTCCTTGTAGTAAACAGGGAACCAACATTTTTAATATGCAGCTAACATTTTATAGTGGGAGGAGAAATGATATTTGAACTGTTGCGATATGTAAAAAGCTCCCTAGAACAACTGGAAATAGTAATGGGAGCCTTTGTTTTTATTTATCATGCTATTGGCGAAGGCTAATAATTAGTGTGAGATGGAGAAACCCTAACTGAATAAAGTTTCACCCTATTCTTTTCGCCAATAAACCCCGAATACATCAATTTTAGTAATAGGAGCTTTTAAGTTTCTTTGATTTCTAAAGTCTGTTACAGCATCTGCACATGCTGGTAATCCGTAATCATCAATAATAATATAGCCACCTGTTGAAACTTTATCGTATAAGTTTACAAGACCATCCATCGTTGATTCATACATATCACCGTCAAGGCGAGCAATCGCAATTTTTTCTATCGGTGCTGACGGTAAAGTATCTTTAAACCAACCTTTTAAAAACTTTACCTGGTCATTTAATAAATCGTATTTTCTAAAGTTTTCTTGTACTTGTTCTAAAGAAACACGTAAATAATCAAAGCTGTGTAAGTAATCGCCGAAATCTCTCGGGTATTGTTCTATATTTGGTGTTGGGAGGCCCTCAAATGAATCAGCAACCCATACATTGCGATCAGTAATGTTGTTTGCTTGTAAAAAACCATTCATAAAAATGCACGATCCCCCGCGCCACACACCTGTTTCAATAAAATCACCTTCTATATTTTCACGGACAACTGTTTCTAATGCTTCATGTAATTGATTCATGCGTTCCCGGCCGATCATACTGTGTGCTGCTCTTGGCCAATCCATTCCGTCTTGACGTTCGCTTTTTAAAACGTTAGGTTTAATAATTTTTAAATTATGATTTTCTGCATATTGTTTAATAAATAAAGGGAGTGGAACTGTAACGGGTTCGTATGGAAGTTCCTTAGATATATGTAACGAAGCAGGTAAATATGGCTCATACTCTAGCCATATTTCAAACAGAATTGTTTTCTTTAACAACTCGAGATAAAGCTGGACAGCAGATTTATTTTCCATATAGATGCCTCCTGCGAAATGTCATACAACAATATGATTATGTAGGTAGTGAAGGTTTCATGATTGAATTCATAATTGAAAAAGCAGTAAAACTAATATCAGTTTTACTGCTAAGGAAAAAATTAAGCGATTTTTTCAATAATAATTGATGCACTCGTACCAAGAGCTAACGATAATCCAAGCCCTGTAACAATCGCTTCAACCATTGATGGAGTTACTGTAATTTGTGTAATTGCTTGGATAACGATAGGTGCTCCAAGTGAGATTAAACTTGTTCCAGTGCCAGGGATATCAACACCATTCACTTGAATTGCAAGACCACCTAATACACTTGCTAATGCAGTATATGCGATAACAGTAATTTTATAGAATCCAGTTTCACTTATGATGAAAGTATCAGCATCTAATTGAGAAATTGCTGTACCAAACTGAGATCCAACAGTGTTAAATGGTACTGGGTCATTAAATCCAAGAGATATGCTAATTGCAGCAGAGTTAAATGCGTACAATCCTGCTGGAAGTCCTAATCCAGATGGTCCAGTAGGTCCAGATGGTCCAGTAGGTCCAGTAGGTCCAGTAGGTCCAGTAGGTCCAGTAGGTCCAGTAGGTCCAGTAGGTCCAGTAGGTCCAGTCGGCCCGGTCGGTCCAGTCGAACCAGTAGGTCCAGTCGAACCAGTAGGTCCAGTAGGTCCAGTCGGCCCAGTCGAACCAGTAGGTCCAGTCGCGCCAGTACCGCTAGTCGGCCCGGTCGGTCCAGTAGGTCCAGTCGGCCCGGTAGGAAGGGTAAACGGCGGTATTGGCGGTAAAGTCGGTCCTACAAGATTAGGATCAAATGCACTAGCTGATAAGGATTCATCGGGATTTAAGCCATCTGAATAATTATTATTTGACATAAATTCACCTCCATAAAGCTTTCATTATATAGTAGATGCAAAACCGTAAGAAAATGACACGGACATTTGAATTATTGAAAAGAAATCTTAAATAGCTTGAACAAGTTAAAAAAATGGAAAGTTTATTGTATGTATAACATATGATTGAGTTGGAAGAGGGTGATTTTGTTGAACAAGCAAGGAATTACAATTAGTCTATGTATGATTGTTCGAGATGAGGAAAATACAATAGATCGATGTTTGGACGCGGTAGAAAAAATCGTGGATGAAATTGTAATAGTTGATACAGGTTCTGTTGATCGAACGAAAAAAATTGTAGGAAAATACACTTCTAACATATACGATTTTCAATGGATTGATGATTTTGCAGCGGCTAGAAATTTTGCTTTTTCAAAAGCAACGCAAGAATATATATTATGGCTAGATGCGGATGATGTTTTATTAGAGGATGCTCAAGAATCACTGAAAACATTAAAACGAGAGTTAGATGGTAAAGTTGACGCTGTTTCTATGCCTTACTATCTTGTAATGGATTCTAATGGGAAGCCTTTATATTGCACAAGAAGGTATCGACTTGTAAAGCGCGAAAAACAGTTTCAATGGTTTGGTAAAGTACATGAGTATTTAGCGGTTTCCGGTGAAATTTTTAATAGCAACATTGCTATTACACATAAAAAGGAAAAAGAAGTAACGGATCGTAATTTGAAAATTTTTCAAAATACTGTAGCAGCTGGAGAAGAATTAAGCCCGAGAGATTTATTTTATTACGGTAATGAATCTATGGATAATCAAAAATATGACGATGCGGTTCTTCTGTATGAAACATTTCTTAATCAAGAGGAAGGATGGCATGAAGAGAAAATTTATGCATGTGGTAAGTTAGGGGATTGTTATGCGAAGTTAGGAGACTGGGAGAAGGCAGTTGAATCTTGTACGAAGTCGTTTCGTTATGGTATTCCTAGAGGAGAGAATTGTACAAGAATAGGATATATATACATGGAACAACAAAAGTATAATGAAGCGATATTTTGGTTTAAGCTAGCAACTGAAGTGCCGCTAGCAGAGGATAGTCCTTTTCACAGTCCGGCTAGTTATACGTGGATTCCATATTTGCAAATGTGTATTTGTTATAGCAGATTAGGAGATCAAGATAAAGCTTATTATTATAATGAATTGGCAGCTTCTTATGTTCCGAATAATGCTGCGATTGAATATAACCGTAAATATTTTAGAGGCGTCTATGATAAACAATATAAAATGTGATTTGTTCTATTTTTAGGAAATGACTTGTCGCTATTCTAACGATAGTAGATTGGCTATATATTAGAGTATCGGTAATGTAACCAATAGAGATGGCATCCTTTGTAGAATGTATTTTATTTATATTTCAAATTCAATTTGCATAAGGAGTGTGTGAAATGAATCGGGAGAAAAGTTCTTTATACGAAGAAAAAGCTGAACATTATTATAATGCGGCAAATCCTAATTTATTAAAGCATATAAAAAAGGAATGGCAAGAAGTTCTTGATATTGGCTGCTCGAGCGGTGCATTAGGAGCGGCTATAAAAGAAAATGGAGCACGTGTATCAGGAATTGAAGCGTTCCCAGAGGCTGCCGAAAAAGCGAAAGAAAAACTAGATCATGTTATTTTAGGTGATATAGAAACAATGGATCTTCCTTATGAGAAGGAACAATTTGATTGTGTCATATTCGGGGATGTATTAGAGCATTTATTCGATCCATGGGCTGTCATAGAAAAAGTAAAACCTTATATAAAACAAAATGGAGTTATTTTAGCTAGCATACCGAACGTTGCTCACATTTCAGTGTTAGCTCCTTTATTAGCTGGAAATTGGACGTATACAGAATATGGTTTGTTAGATAAAACACATATTCGTTTCTTTACATTTAATGAGATGTTGCGAATGTTTTTAAAAGCGGGCTATTCTATTAGTAAAGTAGATCGTGTATATATCGATCACAAAATGTATGAACCACTAATTGAAGAGTTATATGGAATTTGTAAGAAATATCGTCTTGGAAGTGGCTTCATGGCTGAGACGGTTGTATTTCAATATATTATTGAAGCAGAAAAATCACAACTATGAATAATCCTGATAAAACGATTTTGATGGTGACATGTGTAAATGATTCGAAATTGTATGCACAATGCGTGAGACATATATTGAAATTGGCAGTACCTCCAGGATATAGTGTACAATTCATGCCAATTCGCGGTGCAAAAAGTATGACGAGCGGATACAATCAAGCACTTTCGAATCCAGCGAAATATAAAGTGTATTTACACCAAGATGTTTTTATTGTAAATGGGGCTTTTTTATTTGGATTAATTCAATTATTTACGGAACACGAGCATCTTGGGATGATTGGGATGGTTGGAGCCCAGTATGTTCCCCCGCACGGTGTATGGAACGAAGGAAGAGGGATAGTTGGGAAAGTAATTGGTTACATGAACGAGTTATTTTATATGGCTAGTTTAGAGCAACCATTTCATGAATCGAAAACATTTATTCCAGTGGAATGTATTGACGGTTTATTGATGGCGACACAATATGATATTCCGTGGCGAGAGGACTTATTTGATGGGTTTGATTTTTATGATGTATCCCAATCGTTTGAATTTAAAAAAGCTGGGTATACAGTCGGTGTCCCTGTGCAGCGTGATGCTTGGTGTATTCATTATCATTTTGATGTAAATATGACGAATTATGAAAAGTATAGGAAAGTGTTCGTGGAGCATTATATGTCAGATGTAAATAAGGAAGAATGAAGGGGCTACAAAAATGAAAGATCATACAATATTAGTCGTTGTTTGTGTAAATAATGAAGAGCTTTTCGAGCAATGTGAGAGACAAATAAGAAACATTTTTGTTCCCCCTGGCTATGTAGTGCAAATTTTTCCGATACGAGATGCGAAAAGTATGGCAAGTGCGTACAATCGAGCACTTTCATATCCGGCGAAATATAAAGTATATATACATCAAGATACTTACCTTATTAATCGTGATATGTTTTATACCCTCATTTCTCTTTTTAAAGAAAATGAAAAGCTTGGCTTAATTGGAGTGGCAGGCGCCCAATTTTTACCGAGTAACGGGATATGGTGGGAAGGTAAAAACTTGGTAGGGAAAGTGATTGAATACAGAAGACGGAATTATCAATTATTAAATTTAAATCAGGATTTTTATGGGAATAAATCATTTATGTCAGTTCAGGCAATTGATGGTCTACTAATGGCAACGCAACATGACCTTCCATGGCGAGAGGATTTGTTTCAAGGATTCCATTTCTATGATGTGTCACAGTCTTTAGAATTTCAAAAGGCTGGATATTTAATTGGTATCCCTAATCAATCAAATCTATGGTGTATTCATTACAATGGAGATGAGTTTGATGCGGATACATATGAGAAATACCGAAAAGTTTTTGTGGAACATTATAAAGATATACTATCTCCATCATAAGGGAGAGATGAAGGATGAAAGGGATTATTTTAGCAGGCGGGACAGGATCGAGATTATATCCAATAACGAAAGTAACAAATAAACATTTACTTCCCGTTGGGCGGTATCCGATGATTTATCATGCGGTATATAAGCTGAAGCAATGTGAAATTACAGATATTATGATTATTACAGGTAAAGAGCATATGGGAGATGTTGTGAGCTTTCTAGGAAGTGGTCAAGAATTTGGTGTGTCCTTTACGTATCGTGTGCAAGATAAGGCGGGCGGGATTGCGCAGGCGCTAGGACTTTGTGAAGATTTCGTTGGTAATGATCGTATGGCAGTTATATTAGGCGATAATATCTTTTCAGATGATATTCGTCCGTATGTTGAAGAGTTTGCAAGTCAAAAAGAAGGGGCAAAAGTGCTGCTTCAATCTGTAGAAGATCCCGAAAGATTTGGTGTAGCGCATATTCAAGGCCGAAAAATAATTGAAATTGAAGAAAAGCCGAAGAAGCCGAAAAGTGCTTATGCTGTGACGGGAATTTATTTGTATGATTCGAAAGTCTTTTCTTATATAAAAGAATTAAAACCTTCCTCAAGAGGGGAACTTGAAATTACAGATATAAATAATTGGTACTTAAAAAGAGGAGTGCTTACTTATAATGAAATGAGCGGCTGGTGGACGGATGCGGGAACGCATGCTTCTCTTCAAAGAGCGAATACGTTAGCGCGGGATATAAACTTTGGGAAACAGTTTAATGGAGAATAGGTGGAAATATGAAAGTTGTAGAAACAAATTTTACCGATGCGAAATTGTTAGAACCGAGGATATTTGGAGATGAGCGCGGTTATTTTACAGAAAGTTATAATAAGAAGATGCTAGAAACGTTAGGGATTACGCATTCATTTGTACAGGATAACGTATCTTATTCAGCTAGGTCGGGGACGATTCGAGGGCTACACTTTCAAAAAAATCCGAAAGCACAAACGAAACTCATTCAAGTTATGCAAGGGGCAATATATGATGTTATCGTTGATTTGCGAAAAGATTCACCTACATTTAAAAAGTGGAGCGGTTATATTTTAAGCGCGGATAATCATAGGCAATTATTAGTGCCGAAAGGATTCGCTCATGGTTTTTGTACACTTGTACCTCATACAATTGTTATGTATAAAGTAGATGAGTATTATAGTGCTAATCACGATTCCGGTTTGCTTTGGGAAGATAAAGAATTATCAATTCCATGGCCGATAACAAATCCTATCTTGTCCGATAAGGATCGAATATTACCATTACTTCAGGAATATGAAGATAGTTTTTAAGTAGGAGAGTTGTTTATGAATATATTAGTTACAGGTGGAGCTGGATTTATTGGAAGTAATTTCATTCACTATATGTTAAAAAACTATGAAACATATAAAATCATTAATTACGATGCATTAACATATAGCGGGAATTTAAATAATGTAAAGTCTATTCAAGAAAATCCTAACTACTCATTTGTAAAAGGGAAAATCCAAAATGGAGAGCTGCTGGAACATGTTATTAAGGAACGTGACGTGCAAGTAATTGTAAATTTCGCGGCTGAATCACATGTGGATCGTAGTATTGAAAACCCAATCCCTTTTTATGATACGAATGTAATAGGTACAGTCACACTGTTGGAGTTAGTGAAAAAATATTCACATATTAAACTCGTGCAAGTATCAACAGATGAAGTATACGGTTCTTTAGGGAAAACCGGAAAATTTACAGAGGAAACCCCGCTAGCTCCTAATAGTCCATATTCTTCAAGTAAAGCGAGTAGCGACATGATAGCCTTATCTTATTATGAAACGTATCAATTACCAGTTGTTGTAACACGTTGTTCTAATAACTATGGACCGTACCAATATCCTGAGAAATTAATTCCGTTAATGGTTACGAATGCGCTTGAAGAAAAGAAACTACCATTATATGGTGATGGATTGAATGTAAGGGATTGGCTGCATGTAACGGATCATTGTAGTGCAATTGACACCGTTTTACATAAGGGATGTGTAGGAGAGGTATATAATATCGGCGGGAATAACGAAAAAACAAATGTAGATGTTGTGGAACAAATTATAAAACTTTTAGGAAAAACGAAAAAAGATATTGAATTTGTAACAGACCGTTTAGGTCACGACCGTCGTTATGCGATTGATGCACAAAAAATGAAGAATGAGTTTGAATGGGAACCGAAGTATACGTTCGAACAAGGATTAAAAGAAACGGTGGAATGGTATAAAAACAATGTGGACTGGTGGAAACCACTAAAAGAAAAGTAAGGGGCATGTAGATGAAAGAACGGATTATCATAACGGGAGCGAACGGTCAGCTAGGGAAGCAACTACAAGAAGAGTTGAATTCTGAAGAATATGACATATATCCATTTGATAAAAAGTTATTAGATGTAACAAATATATCCCGAATTAAGCAAGTGGTACAAGAAATAAAGCCACATACAATTGTTCATTGTGCAGCGTATACGAAGGTAGATGGTGCTGAGAAAGAACAGGATCTTGCTTACTTAATAAATGCGATTGGAGCTCGAAATGTAGCGGTTGCTTCACAATTAGTAGGGGCTAAGTTAGTGTATGTCAGTACCGATTATGTATTTCCAGGTGACAAACCGGATGGCTATCATGAATTTCATAATCCAGCACCGATAAATATATATGGAGCTTCTAAATTTGCAGGAGAGCAGTTCGTAAAAGAGTTACATAATAAATATTTTATAGTTCGTACATCGTGGTTGTATGGTAAGTATGGAAATAATTTTGTGAAAACGATGCTACGATTAGGAAAAGAGAGAGAAAAGATATCTGTTGTAGCTGATCAAGTTGGTTCTCCTACGTACGTGGCGGATTTAATTACTGTGATTAATAAGCTCATCCATACATCCTTATACGGTACGTATCACGTATCAAATCGCGGTTCATGTTCTTGGTTTGAATTTGCTCAAAAAATATTTTCGCATACAAAAATAAGAGTGAATGTGTTACCTGTGTCGACTGAGGAATTTGGATCGGCGGCAGCGAGACCGAAATATTCGATCTTTCAGCATAAAATGCTACAATTAAATGGTTTTTTACAAATGCCTACTTGGGAAGAAGGATTAGAAAGGTTTTTTATAGAAACAAAAAGTCATTAACAAATTTATGTTAGTGACTTTTTTGTTTGCCTTTAAGAGGTTTTATGGTACTATAATTATAGTATCAGGTACTAATAACAAGTATAAGTATTTCTGGGAGGATATATCATGGAACTATTACAAGGGAAAACATTTGTTGTTATGGGCGTTGCGAACCAAAGAAGTATTGCATGGGGAATTGCTCGCTCTTTGCATAATGCAGGTGCAAAATTAATATTCACATATGCAGGAGAGCGTTTAGAAAGAAACGTTCGTGAACTAGCGGAAACATTAGAAGGACAAGAATCACTTGTATTACCTTGTGATGTAACGAATGATGAGGAACTTACAGCTTGCTTTGAAACTATTAAGCAAGAAGTTGGTACAATTCACGGTGTTGCACACTGTATTGCTTTTGCAAATCGTGATGATTTAAAAGGCGAATTTGTAGATACTTCTCGCGATGGATTTTTACTTGCACAAAATATTAGTGCATTCTCTTTAACAGCTGTAGCAAGAGAAGCGAAGAAAGTAATGACAGAAGGCGGAAATATTTTAACTTTAACATACCTTGGCGGCGAGCGCGTTGTGAAGAACTATAACGTTATGGGTGTGGCGAAAGCTTCATTAGAAGCTAGCGTGAAATATTTAGCGAACGATTTAGGACAACATGGCATTCGCGTTAACGCTATTTCTGCAGGGCCGATTCGTACGTTATCTGCGAAAGGTGTAGGCGACTTTAACTCAATCTTAAAAGAAATTGAAGAGCGCGCACCACTTCGTCGTGCGACGACTCCAGAAGAAGTTGGAGATACAGCAGTATTCTTATTCAGTGATTTAGCACGCGGAGTAACAGGTGAAAACATTCATGTTGATTCAGGATATCATATTCTAGGATAAATATAATATTGATTATAGTTTTTTAAAAAGGACAGTCTCTACATATTGAGGCTGTCCTTTTTAATTGTTCTAGGAAAGAACGATTTTTAACGAAAGTTCTTGCATTGTTATGAATATAACTATAATAGTACACGATTTATCCAGCTATGTATGGAAGTGGGAGGGACGAGTGTGAAGAATAAAAATAAAAGTTCAACAGTTGGAAAACCGTTGTTATATATTGCACAAGTAAATTTAGAACTTGCTGCACCGAAAATAAAAAGAATTATCCTTACAAACTTTGAAAATGAGGATAGAAAAGAGCAAAGTGATAGAAATGAAAGTATTGTAAGTAGTGCAGTGGAAGAGACGGTAGAACGAGAAAAGCTTGCGAAAGAGGAGCAGCAAGTGGAAGAAGAAAAAGTAGAAGGCAAACTAGAAGAAGAGGAACAAGAAGAGCAAGTGAGAACAGTCCCGCACAATAAATCATTTAAGGATATGAGCAATGAAGAAAAACTTCAGTTTTTAGTAAGCCGCCCTCATTACATTCCGAAAGTAAGATGTAGGATAAGAACGACTACCGTCTCATATATAGGATCGATTATATCTTATCGTAATGGCATTGTATCCATTATGCCACCAAATAGTATGAGAGATGTTCGGTTATCTATAGAAGACATCAAAACGATTGATATGGCCGGTTTTTAAATATGTAAAGGTGGTAGAAAGCTTCTACCACCCCAATAGTTTTTTAGTTTACTTAACTATAGAAACGTCGCGTAAGCACTGAATAGCACAGAAGCAGCTTAAATCAACAGTAATGCAAGTAGATGTCGATATTAATCTTGCATTTGGTACAGCTAAAAACGTACAAATTGGATCGTCGTTAGGTGGTACAGGAGAACCATCACCTAATACTACAGTTAACACACGTAGGACAGCACAGCTATCGTCATCTACGCTTTCTACACGGAAAATTGGAGATTGGCAGCTAGTAAGGCTTGAAGATGGTGCAAATGCTTCAAATGGCGTTCCAGCTTTTGTGTATAAAATAAAAGGGCGTGTATTTGCTACTGCTGCAGTATTGTGTGCTCCTAAAAATGGAATTTCACAACCAGAACCACATGTTGAACTAGAGCAATCTTGTAATTCATTGATGAATTTTACGACGTCAACTACACAATGAGAAGAGCCATGGTGTTTATTTTCGTTACAACTCATTAATGTCACTCCTTATCTTCTTGTTTGTATTTACATTAATAAGATATTGGAGTGGGGGAGATTTGGTCACAATCTTAAGACCTTTTTTTTTAAATAGGCTAAAGAGGATAGGGAAGGTGGAATTATGTTATTTACAAGCTGGCTTTTATTTTTTATTTTTGCGCTAGCTGCTTTTAGGTTAACTCGTCTTATTGTTTATGATAAAATTACAACTTTTTTGCGAAGACCGTTTATTGATGAGTTAGAGATTACAGAGCCTGATGGAAGTGTATCGACTTTTACAAAGGTGAAAGGGAAAGGATTAAGAAAGTGGATTGGAGAATTATTAAGCTGCTATTGGTGTACAGGTGTGTGGGTTAGTGCTTTTTTATTAGTTTTATATAAATGGATTCCAATTGTTGCAGAGCCTGTGCTAGCATTATTAGCCATTGCAGGTGCAGCAGCGATCATTGAAACAATTACAGGATATTTTATGGGAGAATAATAAAGTGAAACTTTAATCAGTGGGGGCATCCCCCGCTAATTATCAGCCCTCACCAATCGGGATAAATCTTCATGATGCTAGTAAAAGCGGAGTTTAAGAGGATGAGGGAACGGAAATAAGGAGTTGTTCATATAGTAAATAGACAGAATTGACAGTAGAGGAGATGTTTGCTGTGAGCAATAATCCAAGGCAAAATTCATATGACCTACAGCAGTGGTATAACATACAGCAACAGCAACAAGCACAACATCAGGCATATCAAGAGCAATTACAGCAACAAGGGTTTGTGAAAAAAAAGGGATGCAACTGTGGGAAAAAGAAGAATACAATAAAACAATATGAAGAATGAAACACTCATGTTACGGTGAGTGTTTTTTATTATAAATATAAAAAGCGGTATTTCAATTAAGAAATACCGCCTTTTACTAGCTAATTTGTGCAACTGTTAATGCTGCAGCACGGATGTCTACAGTTCCAAGCAGTTCAACTGGTACAATTTGAATTAAGTCACCAGGGTTTAAGTTAATAAGAATAACACCACTGGATACATCTACTTCACCAGTACCAATAACGTTAGAGCGAACTGCTGTACCTGATCCAGGAATAATGTTAGCTGGTGTACCTAATGATAAGAAGAAACGACCAGCTTCTGGTGCAGTAGGAACGTTATCAAGACTAATTGTTAATGTATAACTGATTTGATAAATACCAGCTACTTGAATTCGAATACCGTCTCCGACACTTACTGTATTATTTATTACAGGAACAGTAATATTTGGGTTTGGACTTACGCTAGGTAATAGTAGTGGTGTGAATAATGAAGCGAATTGAGGTGCAGAAGCGTTGAAAGCAAAACCGAAGGCAGGTAGTGTACTAGGTGGTTTCGCTTCGCAATCAATTTTAGTAAATTCGCAATCAGAAGAGAACATGTTTTTCACTCCTTTATCTGTTTCTACTTTCAGTTAATGAAAAGGACAGGTTCTATGTTCTAGACAAGTTCCCAATTTTATAAAAAATACATAATAATACCTTTTAAGCATGGATTGGGTGGCAGAAAATTCTGCCACCCAATCCATGCTTAAATCGTTATTTAGTTTTAAATCGTAACATCACGTAAGCATTGAATAGCACAGAAACAACTTAAATCAACTGTCAGACAAGCAGGGGTCGATATTAACCTTGCATTTGGTACATTTAAAAACGTACAAATTGGATCGTCACCAGGTGGTACAGAGGATCCATCACCTAATACTACAGCTAATGCACGTAACACAGCACAATCATCATCATCAATGCTTTCAACGCGAAAAATTGGAGATCTACAGCTAACAAGACTTCCTGATGGTGCAAATGCTTCAAAAGGTTCTCCAGTTTTTGTGTATAAAATAAAAGGACGTGTATTCGCTACTGATGCAGTGTTATGTGCTCCTAAAAATGGAACTTCGCAACCAGATCCACATGTAGTGGTTGCACATTCTTGTAATTCATGTATAAAACGAACGACATTAGATACACAGTTGAAATCAAAATCATGGTGATGATTATCTTCGTTGCAATTGCAGCTCATTATGTTCACTCCTTATCGTGAGTTCTGACATACACTATTACAATATGAACGGGATATGGTCGATATTACGTTAATTCTTAGGATAGAAACAGGGAATTTATCCCGCATTAACGGGCAGTAAGACTCCCGCCTCAAAATTTAGCAGGAGCAAAGAAGTTAGGTGAGAGCCCTGCTGCCCGTAAACGCCCGATTGGTGAGGGCTAATAATCAGTGGGGGATGAACAAAATCCCCACTGATTAAAGTTTCACTTTATATAGAGGGGATGTACATAACGTGATATGGAAAAAAGACACCCTTATTTAATGGGTGTCTTTTCAGGTAAATCTTTTCGCGTAGTATATAAAAAACGAGATATATCTAGTTTTTTTCCTCTGAAAAATTGCGGAGAGGAAATGTAAAGTTCTTCTTTTGCGCGTGTAATTGCGACATAAAGTAGTCGGCGTTCTTCTTCTAAGGCTTCAGAAGTATCTGTGACACGGTCATTTGCATCTTTTAAAGAAGAAGTGTGCGGCAGAATACCATCGCTCGCTCCAAGTAAAAAGACGCATGGAAACTCAAGGCCTTTCGCGTTATGAATCGACATAAGCGATACGGCATCTTTTTGCGGCATTGTTTTTAATGCTTCCATTTCTTTTTGGCCTTGAATCGCCTCGTCAATAAATTGTAAGTAAGCTGGAATATCCGTAAAGCGAGTTGCAGACTC
Source organism: Bacillus sp. NPDC057893 (assembly GCF_042796455.1). Lineage (NCBI taxonomy): Bacteria > Bacillati > Bacillota > Bacilli > Caryophanales > Bacillaceae > Bacillus > Bacillus sp. NPDC057893. The sequence continues at coordinate 435,541 of NZ_JBHVNG010000002.1, forward strand.
CATTAATTCTTCTAACATTTCTTCTTGTATGTCCTTATGCATCGTAAAGGAAGAACGATCATTACTTTGTAAGTACTCTAAATACTTTCCTTTACCATGAATAATTTCTTTCAATGCTTTTTTCGGTTCAAGTTCTTTTATAAACTTAATAAAATCAATTCGCTCATTTACTTTTTTAACTTGAAAAGGTTTCAAGCTTGGGTTTAATAATAGAAAATGAAGAAGAGAAGGGAAACGGCCCTCACCATATTTCCATTGTTCACGTTCAATAAATGAAATGCACTCATCACGGCCAATATACATCGTTGGCAATATATTTGAAAGTGATTCGAGGCGGAACGGTTCCAGCACGAGTCGTAAATGATCTAATACGGGCCTAATTAAAGAATGCTCGTAGAACGATTGGCTCGCCCCATGTTTTATAAATGGAATTTTATGAATTGTAAGCTGATCGAGTAAAGAACGACTTACAGAATGTGTACGATATAATAAACAAAAATCTTTATAATTTCGTTCACCACTATCTACTTTTTCCTGAATGAGTTGCAAAATTTGATTTGCTTCATCAAGAGTTGTCGCAGGTCGTGCATAAAACGGCTGCATGCCATCGTTACGAACAGAATATAGCTCTTTATCAAAACGTTCTTGATTGAGCTTAATAACTTCATTTCCAAGTCCGACGATAAATGGATTAGATCGATAATTCGTATTAAGCGCGATAATCGTTGTATTATCAAATTCCTTTGGAAAAGATAAAATAATTTGGTGACTTGCCCCTCGCCAGCCGTAAATCGCTTGATCGTCATCACCTGCGATAAATAAATTATTTCTTGGCGTGGCTAACAATTTTACAATTTCATATTGTGCATACGACGTATCTTGAAACTCATCTACTTCAATGTAATGAAAACGCTCTTGTAATTGAGTAAGCAGAGGAGCGTTATTTTCTAACAGATAATACATTTCTAATAAGATGTCGTCAAAATCGATATAATTGTATCGTTGTTTTACCTCTTCGAAACGCTCGTATACTTCTTTGAACTCTTGTTCAACCGGTGTTTTCGCTTGTACATCTTTTGGACGATTCAATTTGTTTTTCTCAAGTGAAATCATAGCGAGTATCGTTTCAGCATCATAATCGTCTTTCAAACGTAATTCTTTCAAAATTTTCTTTATCATAATTTGTTTATGTTTTTCATTTGCTAAAATTTGCTGATTATATCCTTGACTACGAAGCAATTTTAAAAAGACAGAGTGGAATGTACCAGCAACGACATAGCTACTTGCGGCATGATTCATACCAGGTAAATTCGCTACACGGCTTCGAATTTCTTCAGCTGCTTTTTGTGTAAACGTCAGCAGCAAAATATTTCGCGGATGGACATGTTTTACATTAACTAAATAACCAACGCGAGTTGTTAAAACAGATGTTTTACCACTTCCAGCACCAGCTAGTGTAAGGACAGGTCCTTCTGTCGTTTGCACTGCTTCTAACTGTTTTTCATTTAAATAAATACCTTGCTGTTCTAAAGCGCGGAAATACGCCGCATCTGCATCTTCTTCCATAATTAAATGGGTAGATGTTTTCGGAATATGATACGTCGCTTGCGGAATGCCAGCGTGTGTTAACGATTTTTGTGAAAATTTTTCTTGTGTCATATATTCACCTTCAAAACTATAGCATCAACATTTAACTTTAGCGGAAGAAAAAGAAAATAGCAATGTAAAAAAACAGGAGGGGCTACCTCCTGTTTTCAAATTACAATTCTTTTATCATAACGACGTGCGGGATATCGGCTTCCATAAATACATCAGAACTCGTAACATACCCAAGTTTTTTATAGAAATCTTCAGCGTGCGTTTGAGCATGAAGTTTCAGTTTTGGTAGCGATTCTTCCTTCGCATATGCTTCAAGTGCATCCATAATGATTTTGCCAATGCCTTTTTTGCGATGGGAAGCTAGTACGCAAATGCGTTCCATTTTTCCAACTGCATCAACGATGCGGAAGCGACCAGCACCAACTGGAACATCATTATCATATATAACAACGTGCGCCGAAGTATCTTCAAACTCATCATACTCTTCTTCTGCAGAAACACGTTGCTCATTCACAAATACTTGCTTACGTACAGAGAATGCATCTCTTAGTTGTTCGTCCGTTTGTACGATTTGTGCGTGCAAATTAGTTGTTCTCCTTTCCAAGGTGGAATGTTTCATGTACAGTCCATGTTCCATTTTCTAATTGGTATAGAAGGTGGAAACGATCGATTGGTTGCTCATAATAGAAATCTTTCATACGTAATCGACCTAATACATCAGCGTGCTCTGCATCTGATAAGTCTTGACCGATTGTTAAATGCGGTACGAAAGAGTACTCGCGTTCTTGTGTAAAGAATCCATTATGCATTTCTTCATTTAAGAAAGTAAGTTCAGGTGTTTTTTCTACTTTAAAATAAAGAACATTATTAACAGGTGCGAATGAACCGACTTTTCCAACATGAAGGGTGAAAGGGTTCGTTTTGATTGCGATTGTATGTAACTCATTCACAATCGATTCTAATTGTTCATCTTGCGTCTCAAAGGGTGTTTTCAATGTAATATGTGGCGGAACTAATGCGTAATGTGGATCATAACGCTTACGCAATCCGTTCGCTTTATCTTGAATCATTTTTGATGGGAAAATTACAATTCCTAATTTCATGTTCCAATTCCTCCCTTTGCAAGTCTAGTTAGATTTTGAGAATAAATCTCTTTGTCTATTATATCAAATTATTCTGAATACCGCTCTCTATTATTTCATTGATAGAATATGAGAAAATGCTTTCGGTAAATCTGCTTGCCAATATTTCCATGTATGATTCCCTTCAAACTCTTCATAATGCGTGATGAAATTTCTATCTGTAAGTAGTTTGTTTAACTCGCGATTTGGCTCTACGAAATCAGATACTTGTCCGTCTGTACGCTTGACAGCTGTTTCTTCGGTCCCAATGACGTGATAAATTTCTAGCGCCCCCGGATCTTTGAAATCTTTTGCTAAGTTCATGACTGTTTCATCAACAAATGGTGATTGCATAACGACCTTGCCGAATGTATGCGGATACATAAGTGCGGTCATGAAGGAAACTGTACCGCCAAGAGAATCTCCAATTAAAACGCGTCCTTTACCCATTTGATACGTTGGATAATTTGCATCAATATATGGAGCAAGCTCGTGAGCAAGGAAACGAATGTAAGCAGCATTTTTTACATCGCTCGGGAAATATTTTTCCTTACGATCGTGTACATTTTTATATGGAATACCGACAATAATTGTGCGGTCGATTTCTTCAGTTTCACGAAGACGCTCAATTACACGGTGCGCTTTACCGAGCTGAAAATAATCTCTACCATCTTGTGCAATAACAACCGTATGTTTATGGAGAGGTGTGTAATTTACTGGTAAATAAACAAGAAGTGTAAGTTCTTCTTGAAGTGATGTACTAAAAAATGAAATTTCTTCAATTCTCCCTATTGTTTGATTCATGTATATCCCCCTAAATGAAAATTTACTGTAATGATTGTAAGAGCGACGCTTGTAGTGAAAAGGAAAGAAATATTCACTAATAGGCGCCTTAATTTCTATTTTACCATAATGGTACGAAGAATCTAAAAAATTAGTATTTAAGTTATGAAAGAAAACGGATATAATGAAGTGGGATTTTTTACAGGTGAGAGGGGAGACAGGATTTGAAACAAGAAAGATCAATCGCACTACCATTAGCCGTTTCCATTATAGCCATTTCATTCGCAGCTGTTTTTGCAAAGCTGTCCTCAGCACCATCTTCAATTTTAAGTATGTACCGATTATGGATTATCGTACTTATTATGCTGCCGATCGTTTGGAAAAAACGGGAAGAGTTTAGTAGGATTCAAATAAAAGATTGGGGATTTTTAATTGGATCTGGTTTCTTTTTAGCTCTTCATTTTCTTTTATGGTTTGAATCCTTAAAGCATACGACAGTTGCTAGTTCGACGATTATTTTAGCACTTCAACCGATCGTATCTTTAGTGGGAGGTTTTTTCTTATTTAAAGAAAGAACAACCTACTCAGCAATTGCGACGATGGGAATTGCGATACTAGGCGTAATGTGTATTGGCTGGGGAGATTTAGGGCTAAGTGAGCAAGCAATTTATGGGGATATATTATCCTTTTTAAGTGTAATAGCAGTTGTCGGTTATTTATTTATCGGACAAACGACAGTAAAGAAAGTATCTCATTGGATTTATAGTTTTACTGTATTTGCCTTCGCTGGTATATTTATAGCGATTTATAACGTTATACTTCAAGTGCCATTTACAGGCTATACGAAGTGGGATTGGAGTATTTTTCTTTTACTTGCGATTGTACCGACAGTGTCACACGTCATTAATAATTGGTTATTAAATTACGTAAATGCAACAACAATTTCAATGAGTATTTTAGGGGAACCAGTTGGGGCATCTATACTAGCGTTCTTCTTACTTGGGGAAAAATTAAACGCAATGCAAATTATCGGTAGCATACTCGTATTGTTTGGTGTATCTGTTTTCTTACTACAGCAACAAAAGCGAACATCAAAAAATGTGGTGAACGAGCCGGCTTATACACAGGAAGTATAACGAGTTTATTGTAAAATATGAGAAGAGAAGTTATTGGTAACTTCTCTTTTTTTGTTCCATGCAGAAAATAAAACAGATCAATAGGGGGAATTCCCGCCATATAGCATGAAAAAAGATAATATATAGTGGAGTTACATCATACGTTTCTCATACAAATATAGAGGGGGAAGGAGAGACCAAATGAAAGATATTTTAATGAAATACATGACAAAGCTTACAACATTAAGTGAAGAGCAGCAGCGCATAATCGTGGAAGAATTACAAATTGAAGAATATAAAAAAGGAACAGTGCTCCTAAGACAAGGAGATGTTCCGTCAAAATGTTATTTTGTATTAAAAGGATGCGTGAGGCAGCACTGTATAGATGAAGCAGGGAGAGAGGTTACATCAAATTTTTATACAGAAGAACAAGCAATCGCAAATTTCAATCATCATAAACAAGATAAATCATCCCCACATACGTTAACGTGCCTAGAAGATTGTCTAGTTGTAGTTGGCGATCTGTATAGTGAAAAGGACATGTATAAGAAATATTCACAGTTAGAAGAAATGACGCGCCAAATGATTGAATACAATTTTGGTGAAGTACAAGAAGAACTTACATTATTTATTGCATCGACACCAGAAGAGCGCTACAAATCATTATTACAAAAGCGACCTCATTTAATTCATCGTGTTCCTCAATATCAATTGGCAAGTTATCTAGGTATTACGCCAGAATCATTAAGCAGAATTAAGAAACGACTCAAATAGTAGAGTTTTTTCCACCTCTAAGCAATAGCCATATACTAAATCCTAGTTCACCTGCGATCATCGGTAGTTGAAAGACAACGTTAAGAATGGAAATAATCGCATCATATTGTGAAAACATCGTATTCATTACGTTAATGATGATATAGCCGATTGCAGCAATGAGCAGTAATATACTAATAGTTTTCGGTATGTTTTTAGATTGAAAGGTTACGTATCCTAAGGTGAGAAGATGTAAACCGAAAATGATTAATCCTACAGACCAAATGTGTTCAAAAGCTTCTAGAAATAACATTGTATATGCTTCTGAATTAGCAACTGTGCTTTTTGAAAGCAGCAATACCAATGTTAAATTGAATATAGCAATCCCAAGTATAGCTGTATACATAAGACGAAGACAGGCAGCTAGTAATGAGAGGCTAGCATGGATAGGTTTTAGAAAGAAATAAAGAGCCCACGAGGCGATAATATCCGTAATAAAAATGATAATCCATCCGAAAATTTCTGCTTTGAAAAGTGAACTTGAAGTTTGAATATTATGGAGTGTCGTGCTCGCATCTCCTTGTACAACGAGATTTCCGTGAACAAAACCGTAAGAAAAAAATGCAGCGAATGCCATAATAAGAAGAGAAGCACCAGCAAATAAGGCAAACTTTCGTTCATTCATCATACATCCTCCTATTTCAATATTGCTTTCATTTTAATAGAGTAGAGGTGGATGATTCATTGACTTAAATCAAGAGAGGAGGAGTTTAATGGAATTTCCATCAAAAAAAGATGTATGGTTATATCCAATTTTTTTAGTTGCCATTGGTGCATGTTTTGCACCGTTATTAGCTGGAAGAGCTTACTTTCTGCTACTTTTTACGATTCCTTTAGTAATTCTTTTCGTTTGGAGCTGGTTTACAACGAAATATATCGTGGAAGAAGAAGTGATTTTTATTAAATCAGGACCCATTAAGAAGCGGATTTTAATAAAAGATATAAAGAAAATTTCCAATACAAAAAATCCATTAGCCGCCTATGCACTATCATTCGATCGATTAGAAATTTTATATGGATCATATGAAACAGAACTTATTTCTCCAAAAAATAAAGAAAAATTTATTTTGTTGTTAAAAAGGAAAAATCCTCAAATTGAAATAAAGTAAAAGAGTGGCTTCATAGCCACTCTTTTACTTTGGATTTGTCATATAAGGCTGTACATGAATGACACATAAATCACGAAATTTTCCTTCAGCAGTTGTAACAATTACGACTGCTCTTCCTGCACTTTTTCCAGTAATCGTTACCGTATCACCTTTTGGATATATAGTGATAATGTCAGAATTCATATTTGTCCAAATAAGTTCTTTATCGGTTGCTTGCATTGGCAAAACAGAAGCTGATAAATCCGCACTTTGTCCAGTTTTTATTTTTAACTTATTTTTTTGCATATGAATACCGATAACGGAAATAACAGAAGGAGCAATTGAAATTTTGGATGGATTAGGTTGAATTTTTAAACAAGACGTAGAAGTGTTTGTAATAGGTGAAAATTTTCTTATATGTTGTTGCTGGAAAGCTGCTAACATGTTGGAGTCCCCTTTCTGTATAAGTGCTGATACTAATACTATAACGGAGTAGTGTTATGTTAAATTTAACGAAACATAAAGAATTTGTTAAATTTGAGAAGAAGATTGTCGAACTGTAAAAAAAAAATCTCTGCTGTTACGATAACAGCAGAGATTTCTTTTTTATAGATTATGACGATGTTGTTTTTCAAAATCCTCAAATTGCTCTTCAACTTCTTTTGAAGGTTTAGTTAGTAAACTAACAATTATGATCACTATTAAACTAATAGCGAAACCAGGAATCATTTCATATAAGAAATCTTTTAGGAATTTGAATTGAGTCCAAATAATTACTGTAGCGGCACCTGAAATCATACCAGCAAGCGCGCCCCATTTCGTCATACGTTTCCAATATAAGCTTAATAAAATAGCAGGTCCAAATGAAGAACCAAATCCAGCCCAAGCATATCCAACAAGAGCTAAAATCGTATCATTTTGTTTAAGCGCTAATGCACACCCAATTAAAGCAACGCCAAGAACAGCCATACGACCGACAAATACAAGCTCTTTATCAGAAGCAGAACGCTTAAAGAATGTACGATATAAATCTTCAGTTACCGCACTTGAAGTAACGAGCAACTGAGAAGAGATTGTGCTCATAATAGCTGCTAAAATAGCGGCTAATAAAAATCCAGTAATAAGTGGGTGGAATAAAATTTTTCCAAGTTCAAGGAAAATTGTCTCTGGGTTAGATAATGTCAAACCTTGTTGTGAATAGTAAGCAATACCGATAAGACCAGTAAACATAGCTCCGACAACAGAGAAAATCATCCAGCTCATACCAATTCTTCGTGCGCTTTTAATTTCTTTTACAGACGAAATTGCCATAAAGCGTACGATAATATGAGGTTGTCCAACATAACCAAGGCCCCATGCGAATAAAGAAATCATTCCTAAAGTAGAGGCACCTTTAAAAATATCTAAACGTGTTGGATCTACAGATCGAATTGTATCAAATGCAGGTCCAAGTCCGTTTGAATTCATAATTGTTACAATAGGAACAAGAATAAGAGCAATTACCATAATGATTCCTTGCACGAAATCTGTCCAACTTACTGCTAAGAAACCACCAAATAGTGTGTAAGCTACAACAACGCCTGCTACAATGAGTAATCCAACATGATAGTTCATACCAAATGAATTTTCAAATAATACAGCGCCTGAAACGAGTCCTGAAGCTACATAGAAAGTAAAGAAAATCATAATAACAAGTCCGGATACTAAGCGTAGCATGTGAGATTTGTCGTGGAAGCGGTGTTCCAAAAATTCTGGGATAGTAATAGAGTTGTTTGCAATTTCTGAGTAGGTACGTAAGCGAGGAGCGACATAAAGCCAGTTTGCGTATGCGCCTAGTGTTAGGCCGATCGCAATCCAACTACTACTTAATCCAACGCTAAACATTGCACCGGGTAATCCCATTAAAAGCCAACCACTCATATCGGATGCTCCAGCACTTAATGCTGTTACTGCGGGGCCTAGTGTACGCCCGCCAAGCATATAATCTGTTAAGTTGGACGTTCGTTTGTAGGCGAAATAGCCGATTACTAACATCCCGAGCATGTAAATAGAGATAGAAGTTAAAGTTAACATCTGCGTACTCATGTAGTTCCCCTTCCTTTTGTCATGTCTTTTGATGCATTTTGCATATTTATAATCTATCATGATTATTCAGAAAAATCCATTCGGAAATACGAATTTTCTGAAATGTAAGCGTTTTTTGACAATGTCTCGCTTTTGTAATATATAATTTTCTGACAAAAAACCTTAATTTTAATAGAGTATTTATTATATTTACATAAAAACAGGTTGTTTTGTCAATATAATATCGGATGAAGAAAAAATATTTTTTTTGGAAAAAGTATTGACTTATTAGAAATGAGAGGAATATAATGAGTGCAACTTAAAAAAATGCAAGCGTTGATGAAGAAGAGTACACATGATGAACATGTCAGAGAGCTGATGGTTGGTGCGAATCAGTATGGGATTGATGTGGAATGGGCTTCGGAGCTTCCAAACCGAAACGAAAGAAGTAGGCTTTGGCGACATGATCTCATCGATATAAGAGACACGTATTATTTTTTGATACGGCAAAGTGCGTTACATTCGTAACGAATTAAGGTGGCACCACGGGAGTACCCGTCCTTTCTATAGGATGAGTACTCCCTTTTTGTGTACAAAAAATTGTTGAACGCACTATAAAAATTAAATAAGTTAAATCGTTTAAGTAAGAAGAGTACGTATATTTGGAGACGTTACAGAGAGCCGGGGGCAGGTGGGAGCCCGGTACGGTGCCATATACGGAATGGGCTTACGAGAGGTATGCTGAACAATTTCTATTCAGTAGGCAACCCGGGTTCCGCCGTTACAAGGATAAGGTATATATTTTGTACCTGAATAAAGCGGGATGCTTTTGCGTCCAACCTGAGGTGGTACCACGGTAAATTTATCGTCCTCTACATATTTCGATATGTAGAGGACTTTTTTATTTTTCAGAGTGAGGTGAAAGGCATGATGACGAAAGAAGAATTTATGAAGCAAAAAGAACAAGGAAAAACATTTTTAGTAATCGCTGAAGAAGAAGGAGATAGCATTACGCCAATTTCTTTATATAGACGTATGAAAGGGAAGAAGAAATTTTTATTAGAAAGCTCACAGCTTCATCAAGATAAAGGACGCTATTCTTACTTAGGGTGTAATCCTTATGGAGAAGTGAAAAGTGTTGGTATAGAAGTAGAGCGAACGATGTATGGGCAAACAGAAAAGCTGCAAGGCAACGTACTGCAAGTATTAGAAGATGTAATCGCACCAGCGCAAGTAGACAGTCCATTCCCGTTTTGCGGGGGAGCAGTTGGATATATCGGCTATGACGTAATTCGGCAGTATGAAAATATAGGAGTAGACTTGCATGATCCATTAAATATTCCAGAAGTACACCTTTTACTGTATCGCGAGTTTATCGTTTACGATCATTTACGCCAAAAACTATCGTTTGTATATGTATGCAAGGAAGATGAATCAGCTTTTTATGAAGAAGTATACGAGAGATTGCAACGATACAAAGAGGAAGTGCTAAACGGAGAAGAAGAGAAGGTTAGTGAAGTAATATCATCTTTATCATTTACTTCTTCAGTAACGGAAAAAGAATTTTGTGAAATGGTAGAAATAGCAAAAGAATACATTCGGGCCGGAGATATTTTTCAAGTTGTATTATCCCAGCGTTTGCAAAGTGAATGTAAAGGAGATCCATTTGCATTATACCGGAAACTTCGAATTGCAAATCCATCACCATATATGTTCTATATCGATTTTCAAGATTATGTTGTACTTGGCTCTTCGCCAGAAAGTTTACTATCAGTAAGAGACGATAAGGTGATGACAAACCCAATTGCCGGTACGAGGCCGAGAGGGAAAACGAAGCAGGAAGATGAAGAAATCGAAAAAGAACTGTTAGGAAATGAGAAAGAGCGGGCGGAGCATATGATGCTTGTGGACCTAGGCCGAAATGATATTGGCAGAGTAAGTGAAATTGGTTCTGTGACGATAAATAAATATATGAAAGTGGAGAAATACTCTCACGTTATGCACATTGTATCCGAAGTTTACGGAACATTGCGAAAACGAATGAGTGGGTTTGATGCATTAGCGTATTGTTTACCAGCTGGTACAGTATCAGGTGCTCCGAAAATTAGAGCGATGGAAATTATTAATACGTTAGAGCATGAAAAAAGAAATGTATACGCCGGAGCAGTTGGATATATTTCATTCTCAGGAAATCTTGATATGGCGCTAGCAATTCGAACGATGGTTGTAAAAGATGAGAAAGCGTACGTTCAGGCAGGAGCGGGTATCGTCTACGATTCAGACCCTGTAGATGAATATGAAGAAACATTAAATAAAGCGAGAGCGCTTTTGGAGGTTATGAAATGATTGTACTGATTGATAACTATGATTCATTCACATATAACTTGTATCAACTATTAGGCGAGTACGAGGAAGAAATTGTTGTAGTAAGAAATGATCAAATAACAATTGAACAATTAGAGGAGATGAAGCCGAAAGGAATTGTGCTATCACCAGGACCTGGAAAACCAGAAGATGCTGGAATTTGTATCGATGTTATTCGTCACTTTTATAAGAACGTTCCCATCTTAGGAATTTGCCTTGGCCATCAAGCAATCATATCCGCATTTGGAGGAGAAATTGTTAGAGCAGAGCGCATTAAACACGGAAAAACATCGCGTGTGAAACATAACGGAACGTCAATCTTTTCGTACGTTACGCAGCCGCTAACAGCGATGCGTTACCATTCACTCGTCGCAGCGCAAAATGGTTTGCCGCAGTGTTTTGACATACTCGCGACAGCGATGGATGACGGAGAAATCATGGCAGTTCGTCACAACTATTATCCGCTCTTCGGATTACAGTTTCACCCAGAATCAATTGCAACAGAAGAAGGCGGAAAGTTAATACGTGCCTTTTTAGCAGAAGTGAAAGAGGAGGAGAGAGTATGAACAGTTATCTTCGAAAGTTAGTAGAGGGACAACATTTAACAGAAGAGGAAATGTATGAAGCGGGACTTCTTTTATTAAGTGACAACATATTGGAAAGTGAAGTTGCAGCTTTCTTAGTATTGCTGAAAGCGAAAGGCGAAACAGCAGAAGAAATATACGGTCTCGTTCGTGCTCTTCGCGAAAAGGCATTACCGTTTTCAAATCATATAAAAGGCGCGATGGACAATTGCGGAACGGGTGGTGACGGTGCGCAAACATTCAATATTAGTACAACATCGGCATTTGTACTTGCCGGAGCTGGTGTAAAGGTTGCGAAACATGGAAACCGCGCTGTTTCTAGTAAAACAGGAAGTGCTGATTTATTAGAAGAACTTGGTGTAAACATTAGTTGTACGCCAGGTGAGATTGACTACTTATTAGAAAATGTAGGGATTGCTTTCTTATTTGCACCAGCGATGCATCCAGCATTAAGACGCATTATGAAAATAAGAAAAGAATTAAACGTTCCGACGATCTTTAACTTAATTGGACCGTTGACGAATCCGGTTAATTTAGAAACACAATTTGTCGGTATTTATAAACGAGATATGTTATTGCCGGTAGCGGAAGTATTGCAGAAACTAGGCAGAAAACAAGCGCTCGTCGTAAACGGAAGTGGATTTTTAGATGAAGCATCATTACAAGGAGAAAACTGCGTTGCTATTTTAAAAGACAATGAAATAATTGAAATGAGTATTGCACCAGAAAACTACGGTTTTTCAAGAGTGAAAAATGAGGAAATTAGAGGCGGAAATTCAAAAGAAAATGCAAAGATTACGCTCGGAGTATTAAATGGAGAAAAGAGTGTTTACCGTGATACCGTTTTATTAAATGCAGGGCTTGCTCTTTTCGCAAACGGAAAAGCGGAAACGATTGAAGAAGGAATTAAACTAGCAACGCATAGCATTGACTCCGGAAAAGCATTAAAAAAATTAAACTTATTAATTACAGCAAGCAACGAAAAATTAGAAAGGGTGAATTAAAGTGGGGACGATTTTAGACAAAATTGTAGAGCAGAAGAAAAAAGAAGTTGCGGAGTTATATGAAACATATACACCAGTAAAAGCAAAAAGAAAAACATACTCACTTGTAGAAGCGCTAAAGCAATTTACTGTCATTGCAGAAGTAAAGCGAGCATCACCATCAAAAGGAGATATTAATTTACACGTTAATGTACCAAAGCAAGTAAAAACATATGAAGAGTGCGGCGCTGGTGCAGTTTCTGTTTTAACAGACGGTCAATTTTTTAAAGGATCGTTTCACGACTTACAAACAGCAAGAGCAGAAAGTAACATTCCTCTTTTATGTAAAGATTTTATAATTGATAAGATTCAAATTGATAGAGCTTATGAAGCTGGTGCAGATCTTATTTTATTAATCGTTGCAGCATTGTCAAAAGAGAAATTAAAAGAGCTTTATAACTACGTACTAGAAATGGGATTAGAAGCGATTGTTGAAGTTCATGATGAACAGGAATTAGAAATTGCGACCCGATTAAATCCGCACGTTATCGGAATTAATAACCGTAATTTAAAAACGTTTGAAGTAGATTTAAGCCAAACTGAAAAACTCGGAAAACGACTGAATGAGGAAAATCTGCTTTGGATTAGTGAAAGTGGTATTCATTCAAAAGAAGATATTATTCGCGTCAAACGAGCTGGTGCAAAAGGTGTATTAGTTGGTGAAGCACTTATGACAACGTCTTCTATTAGTAGCTTTTTCGATGAATGCAAGGTGAAAATATGAAAGTGAAAATTTGCGGTATTACTGATGTTGAAACAGCGAAAAGAGCTTGCGAATACGGAGCAGATGCAATCGGATTCGTTTTTGCAGAAAGTAAACGCCAAATCACTCCAGGGCAAGCGAAAGAAATTATTGGAGAAATTCCAGCACACGTTTTCAAGGTCGGTGTTTTCGTAAATGAATCGGTAGAAGTGATCCAGAAAATTGCAGAGGAGTGCGGGTTAACGCATGTGCAATTACATGGGGATGAAGACAACCATCAAATCAGAAGAGTGAAGATTCCGTCTATAAAAGCGTTAGGAGTAGCTTTAGAGAAAGATATTGAACATGCGAAAAAATACGAAACAGATTATCTGTTATTTGATAGCCCGAAAGAAAAGTTTTACGGAGGGAATGGTAAGACATTTTCATGGGAGTTACTCGCACATATGCCAAACGAGTTGCGAGAGAAAACGATATTAGCTGGCGGATTAAACGTCATTAATATAGAAGAAGCCATTCAAACCGTTCAGCCATATATGGTCGATGTGAGTAGCGGGGTAGAGACAGAAGGAAAGAAAGATTTAGAGAAAATAAAACAATTTATTAAAAAAGCGAAGGAGTGTTCCAAATGAACTACGCATATCCAGATGAAAAAGGTCATTACGGTATATACGGAGGACGATACGTTCCAGAAACGTTAATGCAATCCGTACTAGAACTAGAAGAAGCGTATAAAGAAGCGATGCAAGATGAAGAGTTTCAAAAGGAATTAAATCATTATTTACAAACGTACGTTGGAAGAGAAACACCGCTTTATTTCGCTGAAAATATGACGAAGTATTGCGGCGGAGCAAAGATTTATTTAAAGCGTGAAGATTTGAACCATACGGGAGCTCATAAAATTAACAATACAATCGGTCAGGCACTTCTTGCGGTAAGAATGGGTAAGAAAAAAGTTGTCGCTGAAACAGGAGCAGGACAACACGGAGTTGCAACAGCTACTGTATGTGCACTTCTCGGTTTAGAATGCGTCATCTTCATGGGAGAAGAAGATGTGAGACGACAAAAATTAAACGTGTTCCGAATGGAATTACTCGGAGCAAAAGTAGAAAGCGTAGCGGCAGGTAGCGGCACGTTAAAAGATGCGGTAAACGAGGCGCTTCGTTACTGGGTTTCACATGTACACGATACGCACTACATTATGGGATCAGTTCTCGGACCACATCCATTTCCGCAAATTGTTCGTGATTTCCAAAGTGTAATTGGGAAAGAAACGAAAAAACAATACGAAGCGTTAGAAGGAAAATTACCAGAAGCAGTCGTTGCTTGTATTGGTGGTGGTAGTAACGCAATGGGAATGTTTTATCCGTTCGTACACGATGAAGAAGTTGCCCTTTACGGCGTTGAAGCAGCTGGGAAAGGTGTTCATACAGAAAAGCACGCAGCCACTTTAACGAAAGGAAGCGTCGGTGTTTTACACGGATCGATGATGTATCTTCTGCAAAATGAAGAAGGGCAAATTCAAGAAGCGCACTCTATTTCAGCTGGACTAGATTACCCAGGTGTTGGGCCAGAACATAGTTTGTTAAAAGACATCGGCCGCGTTTCTTACCATTCGATTACCGATGATGAAGCGTTAGAAGCGTTTCAATTATTAACGAAAAAAGAAGGTATTATCCCAGCATTAGAAAGTTCACATGCTGTCGCGTACGCTTTAAAACTAGCGCCACAAATGAAGCAAGACGAAGGACTTGTCATTTGTTTATCCGGCCGCGGCGATAAAGATGTAGAGAGTATAAAACGTTATTTGGGAGAGGTGTAAAAAATGGGAGTAGAAAAAATTACAGCAGCATTTGAAAATGGTAAAAAGGCATTTATTCCGTACGTAATGGGCGGAGATGGTGGACTTGAAAAGTTAAAAGAAAGAATTCGTTTTCTTGATGAAGCAGGAGCAAGCATCGTTGAAATCGGTATTCCGTTCTCAGATCCAGTCGCAGATGGGCCAACTATTCAAAGAGCAGGAAAACGAGCGCTAGATAGCGGTGTAACATTAAAAGGTATTTTTCAAGCATTAATAGAGGTGAGGCAAGAAATTCAAATTCCATTCGTACTCATGACATATTTAAATCCAGTACTCGCATTCGGAAAGGAACGTTTCATTGAGAGCTGTCTTGAAGCAGGGGTGGACGGTATTATCGTTCCAGACTTACCGTATGAAGAACAAGACATTATTGCACCGCTCCTTCGCGTGGCGAATATCGCTTTAATTCCACTCGTTACCGTAACGAGTCCTATTGAAAGAATTGAAAAAATCACGAGTGAATCACAAGGATTCGTCTATGCCGTTACGGTAGCGGGCGTAACAGGAGTACGTCAAAACTTTAAAGGTGAGATTCATAGTTACTTAGAAAAAGTAAAATCACACGTCCACTTACCAGTAGTCGCAGGATTCGGTATTTCAACAAGAGAGCAAATAGAAGAAATGATTACAATATGTGATGGTGTTGTCGTTGGAAGTAAAGTCATTGAGCTTTTAGAAAATGAAAAGCAAGAAGAAATATGTGAGTTAATACATGCAGTAAAAGAAACAGAAGAGGCATAAGTCTCTTCTGTTTCTTTTATGTGAAAAGTGTTAAAATATACAGAAAACACTTATAATTTAGAGGTGAGAAGGCATGCTAAGACGTAAACTATTATATCTTCTTTTAACCGTACCACTATATGCCTGGTTAATTAGCATGACGAAAATAGAGTTAATGGCTCTATTTCTAGGGTATTTATTCATCTTTTCCAACTTAAACAGGATTCAAGAGCAATCTATTTTCGAAGTATGTATATTTTCGGTTAGTATAGAACTATTTAGTATCGTTTCGATTGTATTATTAAGTGAATTATTCCAATGGATCCATTCATTTGAATTAATAAAACTTGGGAATATTGTATTGCAAGTAATATGTGCTTATATTGTGTTTGTTGTACTAGAAAAAATGATTGGACAGCAGACGGTTTTTCAGGATAAAAGATAAAATATTAGTTATTCAAAAAAGGAGCCGCTTGGCTCCTTTTTTAAATCTGTTATAAAAATAATTGAAAATTATAACATCTGTTATATAATAGTTAAAATTATACTTTTTACGAAATGAGATGATAACATGGCCATATTGTTGGCACTTATCCCAATTATGATGATTTTCATTTGTTTATTTTTATTTAAACAAACGTCATTAAGATCCTCATTAATTTCTTATGCCGTTTCTATTGGAATTGTTTTACTCTCGCCAACATTTCGGTTAGGGATAAGTGAAACTGTACACGCTACGATTAAAGGTTGGTTAATTTGTTTTATTGTTGGATACGTTTTGTTTTTCGGTATTTTTTTATTTCACCTCATGAACAAAATGGGATACATCGATCAAGTAGCGAGATTTCTAGAACAAGTCACGCGCGATCGATTATTGCAAATGCTTCTTATGTGTTTTGGTATTTGTCCGCTTATTGAATCAGTAAGTGGGTTCGGAATTGGCTTTATGGTCGCAGCTCCTATTTTTCTTTCTCTCGGTTATAAACCGTTTCAAGCTGTGCTACTTTCGTTTATCGGTTTACTTGCAAGTTCATGGGGCGCAATGGCAACGGGGACGATTATCGGTTCTCAGCTTATTAACATGCCGCTTACAACTCTTGGTATAAATACAGCATTATTAAGCATCCCGATTTTTGCATACTTTATCATCCTTTCTTTATACGTTGTCGGTGGCTTTCAGGCAGTTATAGAAAAGTGGAAGGAAGGGATAGGGTTCTTTCTATTATTTTCTCTCGGAATCTATCTTTCTAACGCATACGTAAGTGTTGAACTAGCAGGAATATTAAGTTCTATCGTTACCATTACATTTGTTTTTTTAATCATTAAATTAAAAGGAAAAGATGAGCAAAACCTTTTAACAGAACATGCGGCGGCTACGGAGAGAGAAGTATCCATTATAAAAATTATTAGCCCTTATATCTTTTTAACAGTTTGTATTTTACTTTCTCGCCTCGTTCCAGCATTACATGATCTGCTTAGGTCATATGCAGTTCTCGATTTAAAATCATATTCTTACAAACTAGAGCTACTATATTCGCCAGGATTTTGGCTCGCCATGACTTGTTTATTTACAATTATTTTCTTCCGCATTCCATCTAATATTATTAAAAAATCACTCTCGCAAACGATAAAACAATGGATTCCATTCGCAATTACAACGACAATGTTCATTGCGATTTCAGAGTTAATGGGGGCATCTGGTATGCATTCATTACTCGCAAAGACAGCTGGTGAAACATTTGGTACCTTTTTCGTTTTCGTTGCTCCTTTCATTGGAGGAATAGGCGGCTTTTTAACTGGTAGCAATGCAGGTTCAAATGCGATGTTTATTAAACTCCAAATGCAAACAGCACAAAACGTAGCGCTCCCATGGCAATACGTCACAACGCTGCAAAACACCGCATCATCAGTAGCGACAATCGCTTGCCCATCACGTATTACACTTGGTGCTTATTTATGTAATATCCCTTATCGTGAAAACGAACTATTAAAGAAGACGACGTTAATGATTTTTGGTGCGGTGTTACTTGTAGTAGTGGAAGTTTTCTTTTGGTATATATTGAGAAATTAAAAATCCTCCTAACATAGGAGGATTTTCTTTATGACTGGATAATGTTTTAAATATGAAAAGCTTCTACTAAATGAATAGGAGATGAAAGGTATGCCCTTAAAAAACTACGGTGTATTAAAAGGTACAGTTATACAATCTAAGATTGGAAAAGGCAAAACACCTCATTATCAAGTTCATTTACAAGGTGAAGCAGGAGTAGATTATCGCATTGCAATTAACGTGAAATCGCAAAGTTATCCGTCAGAAGTTTTATATTTTGCGAGCGACGATATTCGATCAGAGGCGATTCATATTTTACCGACATTACCGTTCGGTTTTACAGAAATAAAAAATAATGAACCGAAAGTAGCTTTAGATTATGTAAGAGGTAATTTATTTGATTCCAAGCAAATGATTCCTTTACCTGCTGAAAAAGCAGGAGTTGATAATGATTTAAATGAAAAGATAGAGCGTTATATAAAGCGAGCAATAGAAGAAAAGGCGATTATTTATGCGTTTGGTGAAAGATGGGGACCAGAAGAAAAAATACCTGATTCGTATTTCGACTTTACACCTGGAAACGGTATACACGATATTCATATGAATCAAGGAAATGTAGAGAAATGGCAAGGTGATGATGGCATATGGCAAGACGGTGGACTACTTATTCATTTTGAGAAGAGGGAAGAGTGGGTAGGTATTTTCCTTGCCTTTCAGTCGCAATCATGGTGTACCGATGAAGAGGGGCATGCTCGTGTTCCGGTTGAGAATTGTGATTATAAGAGAAATAATTGATGAGAAGAGGGCGTTCAAAAAGAACGCCCTCCTCTTATTTTATAAAACCCAAAACTAACAAGTGTAGAAATACAAGAGAAAAGAAGCGCTACACTAGAAAATGCAATGAGATACATATTATACTTCATCATTTTTCCGATGAGTTGGTTACTATCGTACTGAAAAAGTCCTGCAATTATATTGAATAAAAATAACATGATAAACATGACGATAACACCGTCTATTGATCCTTTAATGTCTGGTTGACTTAAAGCAATATGTGCAGAAATACAAATAGCGATAAATAAAAATAACCAAAAAGAAGGGGTCAATAAATTACTCATTGTAAACAAGCTTTTTAATAAAAAGAATGTTGATAAAAACATGTTTTGGATCATGTCTAAGTTAATAGAAGTCGATGCAACAGTTGTTTCTAGAGTCGTATTAAATAAAGAATATGACTCTGGTACGAAATAGCGCATTAAAAGTATTAAGGCAGTAATACCAGAAATAATAGGGCCGATACCGATAAAGAAATTACCGATTCGTTGATATATATTTTTTTGATTGTATTGATGTTGTACGTAACCTAAAGCTCCTTGACTTGTATCTGTCGGGAAGAACTGCGTTGCTACAATTTTATGGCGGAATAATAGACACATAATTGCATGTCCAAGTTCATGAACGGGAACACCAATCCACGCGGTTAAAAGAAAACCTTTCCTACCAAAAGCTCTCGACCAATACATTCGTGTGAGAGATTCTAAATAGCCTAATATAAATCCAATTACAATGATGACACCAATTAAAGAAAATAATTGGATCACGCTTGTAAGGAGTGTTTGAAAAATCGAGTTTACAAATTCCACTGTCTTCATCCAATCTGTTAAAAATGTTAGTTGCTCTGTTTCATAATAACATTATTTTTCTATATTACTAGCACACATAGTTTCGTTTAAAAGAAGGATTTCATATTCTTTTTCTTGTAGTCATGTTTTATGTACAAAGTCATATATTGAATTTGTAACACCCTATAAGGTATATGCTTAAGGAGGGATGAGAGAATGAAATGTACGGCGTGTAATACAGAAAATGAAACGGAAGCAAAGTTTTGCGGGAATTGTGGACATTCGTTAACGGAAGAAGTGGTAGCAAGTGGTGCACAGGAAGAAGGACAGCAACAAGCGCGCGCAGCACAAGTAAAGGAAAGTCGCCCGAATGAAACGGTAGAACAAGCGAAACAATTTGCAAGTGGCTATTTTCAGTTCTTTAAAAATGCTTTTAAATCACCATCGGCCATTATGAAAAGTGGAAATATTGAAGTGCGAAATGGAATTGCAAGCCTTGTACTTATTTGTTTTTTAGGAGCATGTATTTTTTATAGAATGTTGAGCGCAGCGGCGACTGTTACGAGGACATTAGTGCCAGATATAACTACTCCTACTTTCTTTGGAGAATCTGTAATGGTCTTTTTCTTTTTATTAATTTTAACTTTATTTGTCGGATTTATTATTTTTGTAAGTGGTAAGATGATGAAATCATCTTTTTCTTTTCTTGAAGCATTCGGTATATGGGGGACGATAGCGACGCCAGCTATTGCTATACTAGTTCTTTCTTTTCTTTTTAGTTTCTTATTAATCTTTTTTTTACCAATATTATTAGTGCTAGCTACAACGTATATGGGAATTAGTATAATTGTAGCTATATTCAAACTAGATAACGGTGGATTAGATCCTGTTTACACACTTATGATTGCAAGTGTTTTAATCGGAATTGCAACGTTTCTTGTATTTTGGTCTTACATTAACACGATAATTCAAACCTTTACTGGGGGATTCACAGGCTTCTAATGAAAAGGTGGTTGAATGGATGGATGTATGTACAAAGTGCGGAATTAAGTTTGAAGATGGAGTGCAATTTTGTCAAAACTGCGGGACGAAGAGGGGAAATCCTGTAGTAAAGAAGCAGAAAATGAGCAAAGGGACAATAATTGGAATTACACTTTTAACATTTTTTATTATAGTATTGGGCGGATTATATGCGTATGGATCTTCATATTACTCACATTCATCGCAAGTAGAGAGAATTATTACTGTTTTACAAGAGAGGGACGGGGAGAAATTAGCTGAGATCATAACGGCAGATGACCCAGCCGTTATTGTAACAAGAGAGAGTTTAACGCCTCTATTTTCATATATAAAAGAAAATCCATCTTACGTGAATGAATTGAAAGAATATTTGAGGCAAAGTGAAAAACAAGGGGATGGAATAGAAAGAGCAGATTTTTCTTTAACGAAAGACGGAAAGTATTTCTTTTTATTTGATCGGTATAAATTGAAAGCGAAGACGTATTATACGACTTTGCTTACAAATGAAAAAGGTACATCTTTAAAAATGAACGAAAAAGAAATTGATAAGACAAATGACAAAAAGTTTGAGAAGCAATATGGACCGTTTCTTCCAGGAACTCAAGTATTTCAAGCGGAATATAAAAATGACTATGTAAAACTATCACGAGAGGAAAAGGTTGTACTTATAAAACAAAGTCAAAATAATGTAACGGTAGATTTAACGTTGCAAGGGCAATATATTACAGTTCAAACGAATGCGCCTGGTGCGACATTATATGTGAATCAAAAGCCAGTTACAACATTGACCGGAGAAGAAATTACGTGGGGACCGGTAGCGACTGATGGAAGTGCGGCGATTTATTTAGAGCGAAATGGAGAAAACGGAAGGGAAACGACCAAGGTAGAAACGGTAACGGCACTTTCGGCTTATAGCCTTCCATTTCAAAAGAAAAGTGTAGAAAAAACAGTTGTTTACAATGTTACTCCGCCGCCTACGACTGGGTATGTATATAATGGTTTCATCTTCCCTGATAGTGATATTCGAAAATTAACGGGTGCGGACTTAACATATTTAACGAAAGAACAATTGAAAATTGCTAGAAATGAAATATACGCAAGACATGGACATATTTTTCAAACGAAAGATATGCAAGCATATTTTTTAAAACAGTCTTGGTACAGAGAAAATCCGTATTTTACAGGAACGTTAACGGATATTGAAGCTTATAATGTTGAACTGATCAAATCAAGAGAATAGAGTGCGTGAAAAAGGTACAGTACATAACTGTACCTTTTTATGGTTATTTAGCTGGACCAGGATCCCTTGAGAAAAAGATGTGAAAGAGGAATGTGACTTTACTTGCTCCTCCTGATGTACTTGCTTGCACATCAGATAAAGAACTAGACGTTAAAGCAGCTTCAGAACGAGGGGGAACGACTATTTTGAGTGCATCATCTGATTCTGATGATATAGTAACCGTTATTGTATCCTCAGAAAAGTTCACAATTTTAACAGTACCAACTGGGAAGATGGATTTGCGAGCGTGTGAGGCAGAAGCAAAGCGAGTCGATTTCCAAATAGTTTGTGAGAAAGTGTCATTATCAGATAACCAAGCACGTGCACTGTATAAAGTTACACTAACGGTAAACTCTTGTTCAAGCGGGAGGGCGGGTCTCGGTTCTATCGGTTCCTCTGGAAGCTGGACGAGAAGGCCGGCGCACATGTATGTTTCACCTACTTTCAATAGTTACTGTTATAGCATATTAAATATCTTGTTTATAAGACACGACGATTACCTATTAACGCATAGTCTTGTGCACCAAATTTGTAGATGAAATTCTCTTTCTTTACAATGGAAGTAGGTGTTATTTTTATAAAATATGGAAATCGTAAAGAGTATGTAAAAAAGAAGGAGTGGTAAAGTGAACTATGTCATTATTGGCGGAGATGCAGCTGGTATGAGTGCAGCAATGCAAATTGTTAGAAGTGATGAAACGGCAAATGTTGTAACGTTAGAAAAAGGTGAAATTTATTCATACGCTCAGTGCGGATTACCGTATGTGATTAGTGGTGTTATCGCCTCTACTGAAAAGTTAATTGCACGCGATGTAAAGACGTTTCGTGATAAATATGGGATTGATGCGAAAGTGCGTCATGAAGTAACGAAAGTAGATACGGAAAAGAAAATTGTGTATGCAGTACATACGAAGACGAAAGATGTATTTGAATTTTCATATGACCGTTTATTAATTGCGACTGGTGTACGCCCTGTTATGCCGGATTGGGAAGGTAAAGATTTACAAGGTGTTCATCTTTTAAAAACAATTCCGGATGCTGAGCGTATAGTAGACACGCTACAAACAAATAGCGTTGAGCACGTAACGATTATTGGCGGCGGTGCAATTGGTCTAGAGATGGCAGAAACATTTGTAGAACTAGGAAAGAAAGTAAGAATGATTGAGCGAAACGATCATATTGGCACAATTTATGATGCCGATATGGCTGAATATATACATAAAGAAGCAGATAAACATAATATTGAAATTTTAACGAATGAAAATGTAAAAGCATTTAAAGGAAACGAAAGAGTAGAACAAATTGAAACGGATAAAGGTACGTATAAAACTGATCTCGTTTTAGTATCTGTCGGTGTACAGCCAAATACTGATTTTCTTGAGGGGACAAATGTACATAAAAATCATAAAGGTGCAATTGAAGTAAATGCTTATATGCAAACAAATGTGAAAGACGTATACGCGGCCGGAGACTGTGCAACGCATTACCATGTTATAAAGGAAACTCATGATCATATCCCGCTTGGAACGACTGCGAATAAACAAGGGCGACTTGCCGGACTCAATATGGTTGATAAACGAAGATCATTTAAAGGTACGTTAGGTACAGGTATTATTAAATTTATGAATCTGACGCTCGCAAGAACAGGCTTAAATGAAAAAGAAGCGAAAGGGCTAAACATCCCATATAAGACGGTCAAAGTAGATTCAACCAATATGGCAGGCTATTACCCGAGTGCTTCGCCACTTCACTTGAAATTACTATATCACGCCGATACGAAACAATTATTAGGCGGACAAGTAATTGGAGAAGAAGGTGTAGATAAACGTATTGATGTTATCGCAATGGCACTTTTCAACAAAATGAGCATTCACGATTTAGAAGATGTTGATTTAAGTTACGCACCACCATATAACAGCGTTTGGGATCCAATTCAACAAGCAGCAAGGCGAGCGGAATAGCACTTTTTAAGTGCTATTTTTTTGTTAAAGGGGAATAAATAAAGTTTCACTTTATTTCGAATATACCGTTCACCCTTGAAAACATAGTACGTATCGCTTATATTGTCATATAGTATTTATTTTTTAATAAAGCAATGAACGAATCAGGGGGCACAGTATGGCAATTAACATGAACACAATCGAAGAATGGATTGCTGAATCAAATGCAAGAAACGAAGAAGACTTAGGTAACGTTGTTGAAGAGATGAAAGAAGTATGTGTCGGACTTGATAACGCGACATTAATTTATACGAAAAACGTATTTTGTTTCGGTAAGAAAGTAGAAGTATTGTTCTTCTTCCAAGATCACGTCGTTATCGGAGAAGAGAAGGAAGAGTATATTGAGATTGGGAAATTAAAGTATGATGATATTACAAATAGTAACTTAAAAACAAATGATAAAAATACAACGTTAGAATTAAAGTTTGCTAACGGGCAATCTATCAGTTTAGATAGTCTAAATGATAACTACGGTACGAAAAACTGGTTATTTGCAAGACAAATTAAGAGTATTTTTAAATTAATCTAGTGAAAAAGCAGGCCTTGAAGGGGTCTGCTTTTTACTTGTTTCCAATTATACAAAGGCAACCTCTTTCCTCATAACATTTCACACTTGTAAACCCTGTTTTATAAAAGAGGTTTACTAATTCTTCGGTCGTCTTAAATTTATCCATATGATATTGAATTTTGAAATTTTCAGCGACTAGTAAAAAGGATCCGTTCGGTTTTAAGACGCGAAATACTTCTTTCATATCGTGTTCAAAATCGGGCCAAAAGTAATGAGTTTGAAAGGCAGTAATGAGATCGAAGAAGTTCGTATTGTATGGAATAGAGGACACGCTTGCCTGATGAATGATTATTTTTTCTGTTTTTACATCCTTCATATTGGTTTTCTTTGAGTTTTCAACAGCCTGTTCTGAATAGTCAATGCCGTATATTTTTCCGTGGGGAGTTAGTCTTGAAAGGCTATGTATTGTTTTCCCACCTCCGCAACCGATATCTAAAATAACTGCATCTTCACGTATATGTATTTTTTGTAAAGCCCAATTTGTTAGTCTCGTATGCGCAGCATTCATAATGCAAAGCATAGAGGAACCAATTGTCCCGCGAGGATTTTTCGCTTGCTCGATTAATCTTTTTAAAATACTCAATTCAAACTCTCCTTTTATATAAGAATATGTATTTATTTCGCTTTTAATAATCTAACTCCTTCAAAAAAAGCACGCCATTAATCGGCGTGCTTCTAATTATGCAAGGACCCTTTTAGCCAATTCCGCGCCCGATACGCCCCAACTGGAATTTGAATGAGTGAAGTTTCATTTCCGGCATCAATCCCGTACAATTGATCACAGGAATTTGTATCAAAACTGAGTAAAGGATGCCCGCCCATTCCCATAGCGGTCGCAGCTGAAACAAGTTTATGAACGAGTATACCAGCTTCCATTTGGTGAATGCGATATCCTCTATAGCCTAATGTATTTGTATAGTAATCTTTCTTTCCGACTACGTGTAAGCAAAGCGGTGCTTGAAAAAGGTTTACGTTATCCATCGTCATACTGGATTGCAGAGAATAACGAAGGTCTCCGTGCCTTATGGGCTGTATGGAATGCGTTTTACTGTTATAAGCGTAAGCACCGTTTTCAATGTCTTTTACGTTATAAAAACATCCATATAATGAGACTCGTGCGTTTTTATTTAAATATTTGCCATCAAGGTCGTTGTAATAAGGGAAGGAGAGGCTCGTTTCTTGGAGTAGAGTAGCGAGCTCGACTGCATCCCATTTCGTTAAAATGAAATCAGAATCAGGTGAATATCGTTTTTTACAAAGTTGTAAGAAATCATATGATAAACGCTCTGCTTGCGGTAGCTGCACAGTATGTGAACTATATTGATAATTTTCTGCATGTGTTAACGTTTGAAAGTATTCGGTGGATTCGACCATAGATGCCGCGTTTGTTTTTTTTATCATCGGATAGTCATCTACATGTTTTGAACGAACGAAATGCTCATGTATTAACGGCGGGATTTGTTGCAACAAGTCATGAGAAGTAACTGTTTTATTTTCACGATGATTGTTGTGAAACCAGTCTGCACTTGGTTCTGTACTTAAAGGAAGAACAGCATACACACTTTCTTCACCTTCTGACAGTCCAAGTAAATGATTAATTGCCCGGTCTAGAAACTGAAAATACACACCATTTGTATAACCGAATTGTTTTGCGCATTCAAGCAATTGCCCGATTAGAACACCACTATCTAATCCTTGCAGACGATACGAAAAGTTATTGTATTTAAAGAAGTTTTTCCAAAACATAGTGGATACAAATGCAGCACCAAAACAAGAATGTATGTTGCAACGATTGCCGAGTGCTTCTGTAAGATAAGAATCAAAATTTCCTTCGCGAAGTAAGATAAGACGGTGATGCGCGGCGTCGTAATGGTAAATGCCGTCTGGATAATGATCAATTTTTAAATACATATATAATTCATTTGGATATAAAGCACCCCCAGAAGGGATGAATCTTCGAAATAGAGTCGTTGTTTTATTATTTTCTAGGTTAGTAGTAGGCTGACATAATTGTGTTAAACCAAATGAGTACCAAAGATAATGACCGATTTCCTCTAAGTTAGGTTTAGTAGAAGAATTTCGCAAAGTTAATGGGATTTCTAAAGAGAGAGGGATGACTGGTAAATTTCGATATAATTTATAAGGAAGTGGTGCGTCTTCCCAATCAGTCTCTTTATCGGACGACATAATTTCATTAATAGAAAAATGGAGATGATGTAAAAAAGTATCCAGTTGCATCAAAATTCCCCCTCGCTATGAATTATGGAAACGGATGCGGGTGTGGATTTAAACATTCAATCGTTAAAGGCTCAGCCCTATATCCAAGTGTCATCGGTACGGTATACACTCTATCCAGTCCTGTAACCCGAGTGAGATGGTGGCCAAACGTCATCGGTAACATGCCTGGAATAATGACTTTTACACAATGTAAGCCGTTCTTTTCTATAAGGGGGACCGTTTGATCTACAACAATTACTTCAAGTCCAGATTGATGTAACCTGTTTAAAAGTTGATGAAGATCAGATGTTAAATCCATATCAAATGGTTGTAATGTATTCATTTCTTGGAACGTTTGCACCGGAGCATCTTCACGTAAAAGGAAGTGAAGACGTTCTTCCGCTTCTTTCAATCCGTACAGCATACTATGATCTTCCATGTTATTAACGAGGTAAGGATCTTGTAAGCAGTTTTCATAATGCTCTCTTTTTTGCTTGAGCTCATCGTCTGTTATAAGTAACATGCCTGCTATTTCGTGAATTGCACTCTTTAGAGCTCGGATTGGGTCTAAATGAGAGCCTCCTGCACAAACAACATTCATTCCATTTTCACGCGTATTTTTTGCAATGACCCATAGGCCCGGGATACCATGTTCCATCGTCGCATTAAAAGCATGTAATTCATACCCGGTAATCGTGTGTAACCGCTGGATCATTAATTGTAATTCCGTATCATTTGCTGAACTAAGATCAAGGCGGGGAAGAGGTAATTCGGCATACCAAGTGAGCAAAAAGGCGTCACGCTCTACAATTTCTAAAATGCCGTGAAAAATTGCCTCTTCTAAACTACCACCAATTGCACATCCATTTGATGTTTCATATACGAAAGCATCTCGTTGACCAAGGCTATAATAAGCGATTGATTCTGGAACTAAAAGTGGCTGGCTTTGTGATAAAGAGTATCCCCATACCCAGTTTTGCTCATAATCAGGATCAAACGGCTTAAATGGAAAACTATCACGATTGTAATGTTCATTTGTATGCACACCGAGTGTGAGGGGGTTCAGTGCAATATGCTCTAGCTCATGAAAACTACCATGCACATTTGGCTTTTTCCCGCGAGGCGACATACCGCAATATCGTTCTAATCCTTCTAAAATAGCGGTTGCTTCACTAAGTGCGAATGAATGAGTTCGGCCCGCGACACCTTCATTTCCGAACAGTAATGGCATGTTTATAATGACATCAGCAAACGGTAATAAAGAATGTTGCATTTGGCCGTTTAAAATACCAGTCCGGTAATCTAAATAGTCTCTCGTTAAAAATGTGTTTAGCTCATGAATAGAACGGCAGCGATACGTTTCAGTACTCGTTTTCAAACTTGGTTGTAAAGAAATTTGTGCTGCATCTGCTGTATCGTCAGACAAATTGCTACATACCGGACAGAGAGGGTCTGGAAGAAACGAATGCCGGGTACATTGTAACGTTTGTAAGTCCAGTAAAATGAGTTCATTGTCTATAGAAGAATGTTTGTTAGTTAATATCTTCTCTGTTTCAGCATGAATGAGCTGGCACATTTGTAACATTCCATTTTGGGTAGCGCGTACATCACGCCTCGTCACGTTCTCTGCTTTTAACGCATATTTTCGTTGTAGTTCCCACATTTCTTTTTGATCAAAGCCAGCTATAAACCGGCGTCCATCAGCGCAGTGGGAACATCCAGTTGTAAAAGGCTTCACGAAAGGACCGATAACACCTTCACCAAACGAAGTAAACGCGCGAAGCCACGGAATATTATTTGAGCGAAAGATAAGCTCAGCATCATGATGTACGGAAGAAGGAGACCCGTCATGTAAGACGAGAGCAAGATGAATGTTTTCAGGGAGAGCTTCTGTAATTGTATGCTGGCGGATGAGTGAATATTGCTTACACAATTGCTCATGTACATATTCTGTGAGTAGGCCATCTCCTATAAGTAATATGTTTTGAGTCATTGGTCATCCTCCTTTGCAATTAATACCCCATATACACCGTCTAAGTTGTCTCTTAAAAATGACTCAATAGCTAAATCAAAAACGAATGGATAAAAATTGTTTTCCGCTAAATTTTGCAAGGCAACTTGTAAAGACTGTACGCCTGGAATTTCTTCCTCTTCTTGTATTGCTACTCTAACAGAATCCGTACTATATAAAACGATGGATGATTCTGGTAACATATTAGCTTTATAAGGAATCTCTTCATTTTGAATATGAAGGAGTGCTTGTTGCAGAGCACTTCTTAACGCGAGTGTTATATTAATATTTGCCGCACCATACCATCTATCATTTATACCGATCCAAACGACAGGAAAACCAAGTAACTCCTCACTCATTCCTACTTTAGGTATTTCATGAATTGTAGAGAGAGCATCGTAGTAAAACCTACAATGTTTATCATGAATTTCGGTTAAATCAAGCTCTGTAATCTCTTCTAGCATATGTGATTGGCGTTCATATAATTTATTATTTAAATGTTTTTGTAGTGCTCGGTATACACCTTCTGTCATCGTTTCCCCAGCACCAATACCGATATCAGTATGTTCGGGGATAAGACGATGAATCATTTCAGCTACATATGTTTCAACTCCTGTTAAACCAGCTTCGCGGCGTGCTTCATTATGAGTTAATCCACCGCAAGCTATAGTAGGAAGGGGAGAGGTAGGTCCGTCTGATAATGGATTTGCAACTTGAATATAGCACTGTGATAAAGGCAATTGGTGTAAATCTTGTTCATCCCACATGTGGAATATGCCAGCTTCTTTAGAAGTTAACGTATCAAAAAAACGAAAAAGTTCAGTTGAAGTATATTGTCCGGAACGATGGGCAAGGTTTTCTTGAAGATTTTGCACCGTATCAATTGTAAAGATTTCATCGGTTGCGAGAAGATGTTTTATGAAAGGGTGCCACTTTCCTTCAAGTGTTTCCAAGTTTAATAAAAAGAATTGAGGATTATGCTGCCTGTGTGAATCTTCAGCGACATGTTTAAATAACTCAAAAACGATAATATTTGCTAACATTGCAGATGTAATTGGTGAGAAAGGTTCAGGTGGATTTTCACTTTGTAAAGTAGTTTCGTGTAGACGATGCCAAGCTGATTCCCAGCATTCTTCACGGTCTGCGGTTACGACAGGTCCAGCTAAACCAATTCTTGATAAGCAAATAGCTGGTATGAAATTTTTTCCAATATCTCTACAAATAGTATGGATTGCTCTTAAACTTTCGATATCTCCATTTTGGGAAACGTATAAAATCCAGTCGAAAGGCTCGAATACTTCATGTAAAGGACGATCAATTGTAATATCTATTTCTTGAATAAGTACATTGTCATCATGTGCATATGCACGTTCGCTTAGTTCATGAATTCGATCGTAGTTTGTTTCAGCGCGATCTGTAACAAGATAATGAAATGTAGGTAAACCAGATTCTAATAAAGAAGAAACTAGGGAAGTAAGCATATCGCCAGAACCAATTATAAGCACATTTGCTGCGCGGTACGTTTCGAATTTTAAAGCGCCTGAATGGGAATCAGCTTCTAAAAACTCAATTTGCGAAGCGTATCTGTCGAGTAATGCACTGTTTAATTCGTGGGGAGCATCTTGGCTTACATCACGAATGAAACCATTTTCATATAAAATCTCTCCAATTTCAAATACACGATTTTGATAGGGGAGAGGGAGACCATCGGTTATTTCTGTCAAAGAATGATTACCGTTAAACATAGGCATTAATTTCTCAATCCAGTCATAAATTCCATCACCATCCATACGGAATGAGCTGGAGTTATTTCGAAAGTAAACACCCCCGTTTGAATCGGGGAGGAAGAAAGTATCCTTATTTGCTTTAAGTTTTGCATGAACTGGAAGGTTATTCATGTTTATCCCCCTTACGTTTTAGGCATACATTATTAGTCTATGTAGTGTGATTTGTCCCGTATGAACATAATGAAAAAAGGCTGTAGAATGATTCATTCTACAGCCTTTAATAGATTAATAATCTATCAACCTTCTAATAATAATGATTTTGGATCTTCAAGCATATCTTTAACAGCAACAAGGAAGCTAACTGCTTCTTTACCATCAACAATACGGTGATCGTAAGATAGTGCAAGGTACATCATTGGACGGTTTTCCATACGCTCGTTATCGATCGCAACTGGACGTACTTGGATTTTATGCATCCCTAGAATACCTACTTGTGGACTATTTAGGATTGGTGTCGACATTAGAGAACCGAACACGCCACCGTTTGTAATCGTAAATGTACCACCTTGTAGATCTTTTAATGAAAGTTTATTATCGCGTGCTTTCAGACCTAAATTACGAATCTCGCTTTCAATTTCAGCGAAGTTCAATTGGTTAGCATCGCGTACAACTGGAACAACTAATCCATCTGGAGCTGCTACTGCAATACCGATATCATAGAATTTTTTAATGATAAGCTCGTCGCCTTGAATTTCAGCATTTAATAATGGGAATTGTTTTAATGCTGCAACAACTGCTTTTGTGAAGAATGACATAAAGCCAAGACGTACATCATGTTTTTTCTCGAAAGCATCTTTGCGTTCTTTACGTAATTCCATGATTGCACTCATATCAACTTCGTTAAATGTAGTTAACATTGCAGATGTTTGTTGAACTTCTACAAGACGTTTTGCAATTGTTTGACGGCGGCGGGACATTTTCACACGCTCAACTGGTTTTTCGAATTCAGTTTTTGCAACTGGAGCCGGACTTTGTTTTGGAGCAGCTGGTGCTTCTTTTGGAGCTGCAGCGTGAGCTTGTACATCATGTGGTCTCACACGTCCAAGTGGATCTGTGCTACGTACGTCGTTTAAGTCGATTCCTAATTCACGAGCCATTTTGCGAGCAGCTGGTGATGCGATAGGACGATTTGTATTTGGTAAACCTTGCAACGCTTTATTTTGTTCAGCACTTGGAGCTGCTGCTTTCGGTGCTTCAGTAGTTTCTTGTTTTGGTTGCTCATTAGCTGGAGCAGGTGTACTTACTGCAACTGCTGCGCCGTTTGCATCTAAAATTGCGATAGTAGCGCCAACTTCAACTGTATCTCCAGGTTCGCCTAGTAACTTCGATACAATACCTGAATCTTCTGCAATGATTTCTACATTGACTTTGTCAGTCTCAAGCTCAACAACGCTGCCACCTTTCTCAACTTTGTCGCCTACGTTGATAAGCCATTGTGAAATAGTTCCTTCTGAAATAGATTCTGCAAGCTCAGGTACTTTAATTTCGATCATTTTAAATGTCCTCCCCTTATTTGCCTAACGGTGTGTTTTGTCTTCTTTAATCTTCGGTAATCTCCATTTGTTAGCCCGGCTGTGGCAGATTATCTGCCACAGCTGAGCCTGAAAAACTCATTGTTACTTTCAGTTGCTGAAAACTTCAATTTCTTGTTTATCTTGACGGAAGTTGTACTTCACATCTAAAGCGTGTGCAACGATTAATTCTTGCTCAGCTTTGTGAGCGAATGGATCGCCACCAGATGGGCTAGAACGATCCGGGCGTCCAATGTAACCTGTTCTCACTTTATCCCCAGCTAGTTCGAACAGAATTGGAGCCATGTAATGCCATGCGCCCATATTACGAGGTTCTTCTTGAACCCAAATGATTTCTTCTAAGTTTTTAAAGCGTTTAATAATAGATTGAACTTTTTCAGCAGGGAATGGGTACAACTGCTCGATACGAACCATATGAACTTCATCTAGGCTGTACTCATGCTTACCACTCTCGATTTCTGCTGCTAAGTCAATTGCCATTTTACCTGTACTTAAAACAAGGCGTTTTACTTTGTTTGGTTTCGCAACAAGGTTTCCTTGTTCTAAAGCAGGTTGGAAACGTCCTTCACTTAACTCACTACCTGTAGAAAGTGTAAGTGGGTGACGTAATAAGCTTTTCGGCGTCATAATTACTAATGGTCGAACCGCCTCTGTTCCTAAGATAGATGCTTGACGGCGCAAGATATGGAAGTATTGTGCTGCGCTCGTTAAGTTTGCAACTGTCCAGTTGTTCTCCGCAGCTAATTGTAAGAAACGCTCTGGACGTGCACTAGAATGCTCCGGTCCTTGACCTTCATAACCGTGTGGTAATAGAAGAACTAGACCTGATTTTTGACCCCATTTCGCTCTTCCTGCTGAAACATATTGATCAAATAATGCTTGCGCAGTATTTGAGAAGTCACCATATTGAGCTTCCCACATCACAAGAGTTTCTGGAGCAAATACGTTGTAACCATATTCGTAACCAACAACAGCAGCTTCTGATAACGGACTGTTATGAACAGAGAATGATGCGTTAATGTTCGGTAAACGATGTAATGGTGAATATGTTTCGTTTGTATCAGTATCGTGTAATACGATATGACGATGCGCAAATGTACCACGCTGTGAATCTTGACCAGTTAAACGAATTGGCGTACCTTCTTGCAAAATAGAAGCGAATGCTAAAGATTCAGCAAGTGCCCATTCAATTTTACCGTTCTCTTCCAGAGCATCTTTACGGCGCTCAAGAATTTTCTTCACTTTTGGATATACGTTAAAGCCTTCAGGCCAAGATAATAGTCCTTCATTAATTGCACGAAGCGAGTCAATTGAAACACCAGTGTCAATTGGCTGGATTCCTTTTGCAACAACCTCTGGAACTTTAACGTGAATTGTTGCAGCACTCGTATCAGCTGGTGGCACTTGTGCGTATTCAGCCTTTAATTCCTCTTGCATAAACTGAGTAATTGTTTCGACCTCATCTGCATTCAGAACACCAGCAGATTGTAATTGATCTGCATAAATTGCTCTTACAGTTGGGTGATTTTTAATTTTTTTGTACACTTGTGGTTGCGTAACTGCTGGATCATCCATTTCGTTATGACCATATCGGCGGTAACCGATTAAATCGATTAAGAAGTCCTTTTTGAACAGCGTACGATATTGGATCGCAAGGTTTGCAGCAGCAAGACAAGCTTCCGGATCATCAGCATTCACGTGAACAATCGGAATATCGAAACCTTTTGCAAGGTCACTTGAATATTTAGTAGAACGAGAATCATAGCTATCAGTCGTAAAGCCGACTGCATTATTTGCGATAACATGAATAGTTCCGCCAGTTTGGTATGCATTCAATCTACTTAAGTTCAATGTTTCAGACACAACACCTTGACCAGGGAATGCAGCATCACCATGAACTAAAATTACGAATGACTTTGTAGTATCTTGTTCTGGAAGACCAGATTTTTTACGATTCTCTTGAGCTGCACGTGCGAAACCTTCAACAACAGGGTTAACGAACTCAAGATGACTCGGGTTATTTGCTAATGTAACACGGGTGCTAACTTCTTCATTACCAACGACTTGTTCTCTACCTAAATGGTATTTCACGTCGCCAGTCCAGCCAGCATTTGCCACTGCGCCTTCTATTTTTGCATGTTTGAACTCAGCAAACATGTGACCATATGGCTTTTCTAGTACGTGAGCGAGTACGCTTAGACGACCACGGTGAGCCATACCAATCATGACATCTTCAACGCCGCCTTTAGCACCTTCTGAAACAATTTCATCTAGTACAGGTACAAGCATATCAACGCCCTCTATTGAGAAACGTTTTTGACCAACGAATGTTTTATGCAAGAATTGCTCGAAACCTTCAACAGCAGTTAAACGTTTTAAAAGAGCAGTTCGTTTTTTATTTGATAATGGTTGACGCAATGAATTTGATTCCACCATTTGATGCAACCACGCGCGTTCTTCACTATCTTGTATATGTGAGAATTCATAAGCTAAAGATTTTGTATAAACGTCTTTCAATCCATGAATTACATCAAGTGCAGTGTGAATACCCTCTGGTGCATCTTGCCATACTGTTTTAGCTGGAATCGCTTTCAAATCAGCATCGCTCAGTTCGTTCATTGTTTTCTCGATAAGAGATTGCCCATTTGCAGCATCTTCCATCGGATTGATGTGAGCCAACGTATGCCCGAAAGAACGAATCTGTTCAACAAGTTGAACGACTTTAAGAATCTTTTCAATGTTCCCTGTGTTTTGAGGAGAAAAATGTGTTGCTGTGTTGTCCCCTGTTACGACATCATCTTGAAACGAAGGAGCTCCAAAAATTTCAAAAAGCTCTTGTAATTCCGGATCAACAGAACCTGCTCCAGTTACGTAAAGATCATACTGTTCAATAACATAACCAAGGTTCGGACCATGGAACTTGGCCCAAGGGTTTGTCGTTGTATTCTTCCTCGTCATTTGTTTAAACCTCCCAATGCATATAATCCTTTTCCTATCCAAAAAGGTGCATTTTGCTCTTTTTCAATAATTGATGAAATAATAATTAATGTAAATGTTTTTCTTTACTCTTATGTTATTACAATAATTTACATAATACCAAACACTATTACTTATCTGTTTTGTAAAAAAACATTCACAATAACTTATCACCCAAGTTAATCTTTCATGTTATAAAGTAATTTTACAGAAAAATGGGGTGGATATATTTGGTAT
Source organism: Bacillus sp. NPDC057893 (assembly GCF_042796455.1). Classification (NCBI taxonomy): domain Bacteria; kingdom Bacillati; phylum Bacillota; class Bacilli; order Caryophanales; family Bacillaceae; genus Bacillus; species Bacillus sp. NPDC057893. Next base: position 470,698 of record NZ_JBHVNG010000002.1, read on the forward strand.
ACCTACATTAATAACTATAATTGTTGAATTTAAATATAAGTATAACTATCAGAATGTTTCGATAAAATTCAGTTCGAATTATGTATATTGAAATAATAAGCGCTTTCATTGATATTATACAACAATATAACGGAATATAGTATAAAAAATAAAAAATTATGAATTTACCATAAACTTTATATCGATAGTGTTAAATATTGAAAGGAAAATGAAGGATTTCTACAAAAAAAGTGGCTATACATAAAAAATGCTTCATAAACCGTTAGTTTCTATAAATATGGCGAAAAACAACGTAAAAATAATAGCGCACATCACCCAATAAAGAGAAGAATGAAATATTTTAAAAGGATAAAACAAATATGGAGATATTAAATTTTCACAAAAGCGGGGAGGAAATATAGTAACGGCTATATACATTGTTCCATGTTTCATTTCAAAATAGACGTGCTGAATTTGAAAAAATTTCTTCTATATAAATAGAATGCATAATAATTCGAAAGAATGTAAAGGAACCTTGACGTAAAGCTCCCTTTACATATATACTCGATATAAGGGAGGAGGGAGAATTTTCCTTGGAAAATAAAATGGTCGAATACCGAAAAAAATTTGGACTATCTCAAGAAAAATTGGCTGAGAAACTTGGAGTTTCCAGACAAACCATTATCTCGATTGAAAAGGGGAAATATGATCCATCACTTCCGTTAGCATTTGAAATTGCAAAAGCATTTCAGACAACGATAGAACATGTATTTATTTATGAGGGAAAAGAAGAGGAGGAATAGAGATGAATTATTCACAAAAGTACTTTGTAATTATGGGAATTATCTTTTTAATTATGAGTGGAACTATGATATTAGCAGGTATAATGACGCATTCTGCACCGCCAATTCCAACCTATACAGTACTTGCAATGATGATCATGTGTTTCTGCCTAAGCTACTTGCACCCGCAATTTAAAGAAAAAGATGAGCGAATGAAACTCATTCGTTACAAAGGAATGTTCTTCAGTTTTTTTGCGCTAACAGCATACTATCTTCTTTTCTCGATTGGCTTAAACTTAAAAGTAATTACACTATCTGCGGTTGAACTATTGAACATATTAATGGCACTTACGATGAGTACAGTCTTTATATCGTTTGTTGTTTTATCGAAAAGATATTAAGATGTAAGAGAGAAAGGAAGATTAACATATGCAAATGATGTACGCTTTTGGCATGGGGCTTGTTTTATTTTTAGCGGTGTTCCTATTTATTCGTAAAGACGTTCAAGGTGGGACGTTAACGAAACGAGGATTTTATAAAATGATCGGCTGTTTAGTTGTTATGTTTATAGCGATTATTGTAATGATCGTTTTAATAAATCAGTCACTATAGAACTTAAAAACGGAACCTTACTTTTGTAAGGTTTTTCTTTTTGAAAATAAAACTAAAAATTACCATAAAATCCATTTACTATCTATATCTTGTATTATATAATCCGATAAAATGATGAATGAGGAGACTAGTATATGAATAAAAAAGCTATCTTCTTTATAGTAATATGTCTACTACTTATAGCTAGTATTACTTATATAATATGTAACAAACGAGAACATGTACCACCTATATTAGTATGGGAGGGCCAGGAATACTACATTACGAATGAACCTGCCAAAGCAAAAAAGGTCGGGCAAAAACTTGGCGAAGTGACGAAGAAAATTGAAACAAGCAAACAGCCTACTAAAGATAGTGAATCCAACAGATTACAAGAAAAAACAGAAGTATTTGAAATGATTTTAGAAGAAGAGGATGAAAGACCGCCCATACTCGTAAAAGAACCTAATAGTGAAGAATATAGAGTAGCAAGGCCGATGTTAAAACAAGTACTATAATGAAAAGGAGATTCATATGCAGACAGTAACCTCATATCCGTGGTCGTTAAGAAAAACATTTGTCTTTTTCCTTTGCTTTATCCTGCTGCCTATTGGTGCCGTTTACATTTTGATGAATAGAGAGGCGCTACAAAAGAGAGATTTCATTTTATATTTATTATTTGCTGCTGTTAATATATCAATGTGGTTATCACTTATGATTTTTGATCGGAGCATATGAATAAGAGATAAACCGGCAATCTTAAAGTTGCTGGTTTTTATTTTGATATTTATAATGAAGAAACAAATTTTTAATAGAGAGTAGTGAGAGTTATGAGATGGAAAGCAGGAACTTTTGAAAAAATAGAAACGAATGATACATCTATTGAGCAGTTTATACATACATTCAAAGAACAAAACCTAAATGGTGGACCAGTTATAAGTTGTTTTAAAGTACATAACGAAAATTTTTTCAAAGAAATACCGCGTGGAGAAGATGGACACAAGCATTTTTTCAGAAGAATCTTTAACTCTTTAGATATAATCAATAACTTAGAAGAGTTAAAAATACATACATCAGAAAAATATAAGTGTCGTTTTAAAGAGCGTCAGGCAGTTATGCTTGATGGTAGTATTGCCGCTCAAATTTTGTGGGACGGAGCATATGTAGAATTTCAAGAACGACCGGTTGTCGCCAAGCAATTAGCGGTTAATGTATGTCAATACATGTTCCAAGATCGATATGAGGATATTAAAGCATTCGAAAGCTACCGTCCTTGGACAGATTGGTTTTACGGTATTGCATGGGATGCTACTTGGATGGTGTTAGATAGTAAGGATCATAAACTGTGGTTTATTTGTGTTACAGGTACAGATTGATGAAGAAAGCTTTGTAGAAATACTACAAGGCTTTTTCGTTTTCCTATAAGGAATAGAAAACAAATCATATAAATTCTATACTAAAAAATGTTTGTAATGTCAGTTTCATACTATTATATAGTGATGACTTACTAGAAAAGATAAGAGGAGAATGAACGTGAAAAAGATAAAGAAATTATTGCTGTTAATGATGGTAGTAGGATTAACAGTTGGTGTTCTAGCGGGATGTGCAAATCCCAAAGATACTGCTAAAGAATTTTTAACAGCAATACAAAAAGGTGACTTAGAAAAAGCTCGTACATTTGTTGAAAGTGACAAAGAGTTTAGTAAACTAAATGAAAAAACAGATGATGCGGACGGAAAAGCAATGCTAAGCGCAATTACGAAAAACTTTAAATTTGAAAAAATAGAAGAAGTATCAAAAAAGGATGACAAAGCAGAAGTTAAAGTGAAAGTTACATCTGTTGATCTATCTGTTGCCGTAACAAAAGCAATGGGAGAAGTTATGCCAATGGCCTTCGCTAGTGCCTTTAGCGAAAATAAAGAGCAATCTGAAAAAGAGATAGAAAAACTAATGACATCGACAATTATCAAAAACTTATCTGATAAAGAGGCAGCAATGGCAACTCGCGAAGTTACATTGAACTTAAAGAAAGACAAAGATGGCGACTACAAAATTGTTGCTGATGACAACCTACAAGAATTGTTATTTGCTAATGCGAAGTCTTTGGAGAAGATGTTTGGTGGGAAGTGATTGACTGGCAAGATTTTTAGTTTTTATAAGAAGTAACTTGGATAAAAAGAGACACCATATCACCTAATAGGTTGATATGGTGTTTTTTTATGACCCCGGAGAGATTCGAACTCACGACCTCCACCCTGTCAAGATTTGGAAGTGAATATGGGGTATCATTATATGTATAATTGTTGATAATTCAACTTTTCCGATAACTCTATTAACACAATTATACATATTTGATTGACACCCTACAAGAGATTTTAACAACAATATTTAAAATGATAACCAATAGGATGTCGCTTTCCATTCTTTAAATAATATTGAATCGTATTACGTGGAATGTTTAAATTTCGACCCGCCTCGGAGATAGATTGGAACATAATTTCTTCATTTTCATTCATCGCAACAATTTGTTTTTGTTGTTTTCGATATGCCATTTCCCAATTTTCTTTTTGGAGAAGAACCACACAATTTTCAAGCGAATATATTTTTCCACATTTTAAATCTTTGTCCAAATGATAGTCATGATTATATAGTAAATGTCCATTGAGCATTCGGTTATCAATATCATAAACGAAGTTATCAAAATCATGCCAACGTTCATCAACCGTAACACCTTTAGCACCATAATATTTGTAATTTCCGTTTGTTTTGCAATAACATCTATCCCTCATATTCTTCCATGTTTGATATAATGGATGTTTCTTTTTATTCATTTCCATTCCTCCGAAATTTGACCGTTCAGATTCAGCTGTATCGTATTTTAAAATCATTTTAATGTTATTTATCATGAATACATTAAAATCCAATACTCGTCCGTTTGATATATTTAAATCAATCAACGTATTTAAAACGATATCCAGAGCTATGTGTATTACATTTTCTTAAATAATTGTAAACATTTTGGTCTGTCATATTAAATTTTCTTCCAACATCAGCAATAGAATGGAATTCAATTTTTTCAGACCCCCTAATGGCTACAATCAATCGTTTGCTGTCTTTACTTTGGTTTATACTCCTTTTGAATCGGGCGCACGATTGGCACAATGGCAACGTTTCATTTGTAATATACACATGATATGTTTTTTCGCATGTATCATTGCAGTCAACGTTACAACATTTTGTTGTAATTTTAGACCGTACACCTGAAATTGCTCCTATAGAAACAATTTCAAAACCACATAAATTCATATTGTTAATCATTATTTCAATCGACATTTTGCTTGATGTTTCCAACAAATCATTTTGTTTAGCGTATTTCACATTTGGGATGTGTAGCACCATTTCTTCTTTTTTTTCTAAAATCCAATGTTCTGGGGTTTTATATGTTTCAACGATTGGTGATAATTTTTCCATTTCGATCTTCTCCATTTCATAATTTGTTTTTTTATTGACCGTCAACTCATGGAGTCAACGGTCATGATTTATATTAAGCAACCGATTTTTCTATATCTTCTACCGTTTGAATTGCCTTTTTGATTTTTGCAACGATTGATTCAATATCCGAACTGTCATGTTCATGTACTAAAGGCACATGCTCATCAACCGCATCCATAGAAAATAAAACGTCCATATCATAAAGCCCATTGTTTTTTGCAAGTAATAATACGTTGATTCTTCCAAACTTTTTGTGCATGATTAACTGCAATCCTTTACCGAACGCAACACCTTCAAAATTTAAACCTTCACGACCCATTAATACATCAAGCACATCTGAAAGCTCGTCCACTCGTTTTTGTGTTTTCTTTGTTAATTTTGTCATTTTTATTTTCTCCTTTTGGTTTCATATAATTGTATTTTCATAGTATCCACCAACCCGCTAAGGTCGGTGGTCATGTATTTTAGAAATCTGGCATAGTATCGTTTTGAATATCAAGTGGTGCTGGCGGTGCTGGCGGTAACGCTGATGATATTTCTGTATTTTCAGTCTTTTTTACGGACTTTCGTGTACGTTTTTTAGCAGTTTTTTTGGATTTCGTTTCTTTTTGTAATTCTGCAATCACTTCTTCACGAATTTTTTGTTTGTATCGTTCAGCATTTTGTTCACGTTCACGCTTCCACATTTCTTTCTGTTCCAACTTTGCAAGCACCAATTCATCAATGTTATTGCAAATACGAATCATGTTATTCACGATTGTTTTTGCTTTCACACGTTTAATTTTATCAAGGAAGACCAAACCGATATGTCGTCCATTTTCGTCACGCAATCCACTTCTGTAAAATTCTGTGTCAAGAACATATTGACCATTTTCAACCCAAATGTTGAATGTAATATCATCATTTGCATCGACGTATAAAGAAGCATTGCGATAAGCGCTCACCAGATAGTCCATTTTTTCAAGTTCTAAGAAAAATGCCATTTCCTTAAATGCTTTCATTTGTCCTTCGTATTTTCTTTCCAATTTTGCTTCCATCACTTCTAAATTTTTCATATTAACCTATCTCCATTTCATTTTTCGTTTTATTTTTTGTGATTTCGTCTATCACACAACTTTTATATTGATGTAGTAAAAAATGTAAGGCAGCCAAATAGACTTTTCTCATTTTTATTTTTCTTTCATATAATGTATCGTTTGATGTTTGTTTTTTCTTTACACGGTTATTATAGTGAGACGGATTTAATCGTAAAGTGGAAAATGTGGCGAAATTGTGAACAAGTATGCACTATCCACTTTGAGACGAGTCTCTTCATATATAAGTGCAAATACACAACAATAACAGAACATACATTCCGTAATTGTGATATAATGGAATAAATTGAAAAAGGGGTGTTTGCGATGCTAATCAAATTTTTCGAACCAGAACACGCTCAAATGTTTTTAGATGGGAATTTGTATTTCAAAAATACAGGATATTTTATCGACTTAGAAAAAAAGCATGGTAATAAAGGGATTGGCGATAAACATGAAGGTTCTTTTTTCAGACATTTTGACCCAGCAACACAGGAAATTCGTATTGGCATTGAAGGTGGGCAAATGCACAAAATGAATGTGAAAAAAGCATTTTTTACGGAAAGATATGTAGAAACCCGTCAATTTCAGTTAACTTGCTTTACTGGTATTGCTGAAGAAGAAGATATGGAACAAGTTGATGAAAATACAAAAAAAATAAAAGATGAAATAATAGCACGTTTAATAAAAGAATTTCCTGGTAGAATACCAGTATTAATAACGGATGAAAAAGCATTTTTTGATAGGTTAGACAATGCTTTGAAAGAAAAAAATATTCATGCTTGTCATGGTCGTGTTAAGTATTTTGATGAACATGTAGAATCGCCTTTAAAAGAAGAAGATTATCGAAAAGATATTACACAAGCATTCTTTTATAAAAAAAACTTTTTTAAATCACAAAAGGAATATCGCATTATAACTTCACATCCTGTAGAGGGCGATTCATTGACAGTAAATCTTGGTGATTTAAATGAATGTGTTATTAGCTTGGAAAACATTGATAATTTGAAACACCTTACGTTGCAAAAGGTAAAAAAAGAAGAAGTGGAATCATGAACAAATCAACCATAATTGTTAGTTAAAGGACTACAAACAAAAAGGACACGATTATACAGTGTCCTTTTCACTTCATTTCTTTTATCATTTCCATGCGTTCTATCCGTCGAGCTTCGCGCTCCTGTTCTTGCCTTATGGTTTCATCATCCTTATGAAACAAATCGTCCCACACGGTCATAGCCATCATTATTATGACCGACACGAATAATAGGATCGTTGTTATTCGTTCTTTCATTTTTTATTCCGTTCTTGATACAATCGTTCGTCACGTTCAACTATGGCAATCATATCACGTATCAATTCAGGTGTTTCTACTAGCACATATACTTGATACTTTGGGTTATTACGATTCCTCATAGTATGATGGAGGTCATGCCCACGCTTGATTAATTCAATTGCTAACGATTTTTTGTACAGGTTCTTCAGTCTCGGTTTCTCCTTCATTTGTAATTCCTCCATTTTTTATTCATATAAATCTGGTCTGTATTTCAATCGCAATACCTTCAATTCTTCTTTTTTCTTTTCTAAATCAGATTTCAAGAATATGCTTGTACAACCCAGCTTCTTGACGGGAACTATCTTTCCATTTCGAATCATGTGTGACAATCTTGCTCGTGATATTTCTAAGTATTCAATTGCTTCTGGAGTGGTATAAACATTGTCGTGTACCCACTGACGTATATCTATAGGTTGCATTATATATTCGGTCATGTTGTTGCACCTCTCAAGATGTCCTCAATCTGTTCCGCAGCCACATCATTGAACAATCTTATTACATTCAATAGGTCGCAACACTGTGTTTCTTCGAATATTTCCGCTATCAAACTAGCATCTTCTAACAATCCCAATTTCGTATAGAACTCCATCGTTTGCATTCCTAAGTATTGGTCTTGATGTACATAGAATAAAGTCGTTAAAGCTCCTATTGCACTGTGAACATTTTGTCTTTTCATTTTAAAATACCTACTAATTTATTCCATTTTCTATATTGTAATACATTTAGAATGATTCTTAAATAATAATCGAAAAAATTTTCGTGGCTAAGTTTACATCGCAAAACTTCTCAATATAATAGCGGTGTTATGTAAAAACGACACGAAAAAATTTTAAACAACACGGACATTAAACGCCCAAGAGTTTGAGAGTCTATTAATAGAAATTTAAACTTTGTCCGTTTACTGTCCCATAGACGGAGGATATATAAAATGAAAAAAAATTACATTACAGATGTTATCAGCAAAGAAAATGTGGAAGATATTTTGAAACCAGGATTCAGCTTAGTTGCCTCTCCCACAGGAACAGGCAAATCAACATTTATCATCGAGGAACTAATCAAACCTATGTTTAAAAACAAGCAATATGGTTTCGGTGATTGTAGTAAATATCACAGTTTTGCGAGTGCAAATTCATTGTTGCTATCTAATCGAACGGCGGTACGAATTAAGACTGCGGAAGATGTAATACAACTTTATAAACAAATCGAAGCGTACGATTCCAAAAGTGTTGATGTAAGCAGTTATCAAAAGGTATCAACAACCAAAGATACAATCATGGCAATCGACGAAGCGGACGTTATCATATGTGATGAGTCGCATTACTTTATTTCAGACGCATGGAATCTTACTACAGTATTAATCATGGCAAAACTTACTGAAGTAGCGAAAACAAAGCCTGTAATTCTGTTTACCGCAACACCACAATTAATTCTTGAGCACTTCAAATTTAGAAGCATCAAACCGAATCCATTTTTGGACTACCGCAAAGAATTGGGATGGGAACATAGAATGAACTTTATTTGTTCCAACAAACCATTAAAAGAAATCTTGAAGGACATTCCTAAAGATGAAAAATGGTTGGTATTTGTAGAAGATGTAAAGGCACGAGGAATGATTGCAAATTTATGTGAAGAACTGAAAGAAGAAGGATATGACGTAGAATATTATCACTCTATGTGGATCCAACCACGTGATGGTATATTCCGTGGCCTGAAAGATGAAGAGATGCAAGGGAAAATCGGATTATTGGTACAGGATAAACGATTTGCAACTCAAGGAGCACTTGCAAATAAAGCAATTGATAATGGCATTGATTTAAAGGACAAGGACTTGAAACATATCATCCTTTTGAATCAATTCGACCATATACAAATACAACAGATGGTAGGTCGCAAGCGCTTTGACGTAGACGACGAGGACGACAGATTAACTGTATGGTTCACAACTGAGAGTAAAGGAATTTTAAGCAAAACTTTAACGAAATTAAACGACTCAATCGACATTTGCATTAAGTACAACAATTATCATGATGAAATGTTTGATATGTTCAGAGATTCCACCATAAAGGAATTTGAAATGAACAAAGCATCATACAACGATGAAAAATTGGAAGAGATAACATTGGAGAAAGTGTACAAGATGTTCTTGGCAAGATATGAAGACGAGGAAATGTATGAAAGAATTGCAAAATTAAAATTGAATCGTCATTACTTACAAAATGAGCATTATGTGGGATTACTGATATTCCAAAGAAAGTACATCATTCCATTATTGATAGAGAATCATGTGGAAGAAAAAGATATAACAGGCGATTGGAAGATTGTTAAGAAAAAAGACATTGTACGCAACTATCAAATTCTCGTGCGAGAACTGTTCGACCGTCCATCTAAAATTGAATGGTCGAGTAGTTACGATAACACGAAACAAGAGTTTACCAATCGTGTAGCAAATGAATTACAACCGTATTTAGAATCTCTTGAAGGTGTGCAACTTATGAATGAAACAAAGCATGAATTTGAAGCGCAAATCAGTTATTACTATGGTGCATCAAAGAAAAGTGATAGATTAGCAAGTTTAACAAACATTAAGAAGTTCATACATGAACATGGTTTTACAGTTGATGACACACGCAAAACGATTGATAAAAAGAAAGTAACAATCTGGACGATTAAAAAAATATAAACATCGGACACCAGACGGACAATAATTTATGACATATTAATAAGTTGATTGAATTACGTCCGTTTACTGTCCGTAACAAAACTATGAAAATCAAAGGAGAAATTACAATGAAAAAAATTGAAGATAACATTTGGCACGCATTTGGCGAACCATTAAAGGTTGGTTTTGAAACATATTTAACAGCAAAAGCAAAGGTTGATTTAAATCCGATTAGGAGCATTTTTGAAGTATTAGGCATTTTGGCGAAATATCCGCAATTATTATTAAATCCGAGAATGACTTTATGCGAGGATGATTTCGTACAGACATTTCATCAAATGGTATTCAGCGCAATCAAGGATATTGTTTGTAAAGACAATTCGATTCAACGGTTAACATATGTAGACATTGACAATCATCTATCGACCGATGATGAATTGTATGAACTATGGTTAAATTGCAATGGTATTGATTACATGCGAGATGCAATTGAATTATCCAATAAACACACATTTAAAATACATTATCGTGAACTAAAGAAACATACGTTAATGCAACACTTTGCGTGTGCTGGTATTGATATAAGCAGTGTACATGATTACTTACAAACTGATATACCGTTATTATCGAGAAGCAACAACCGTGTTAGAGCTTTAACTTATGAAGAGTTGGAAAGCGAATTAATACCATTGGGCAAAGGCAATGATGATATGCAACAGTTACTATCTGACCAACAACAATTAATCGACACGCATATATCTATATTAATGAAGCGTAAACAGGAGTTACAGTCATTACAAGATAAATTAAAATAATTAGTAGAATACTATGGTTCCTTTTTCGTTCATATTAAATATAAAGAATGCAAGAATAGCAAGAAATGAAATAACAGCCCCCTACCGAAAAAGAAAAAACTAAGGGGAACGAAAGGACAGAAGGGTGGGAGAAAACTAAAAAATCCAGCCCCGAACTTTAAAAAATTCGAGAAAATGACGGTTTTTGAACATGGAAAATTGCGTAGAACCGCACCACTGATGGGTTTCCATCCCCAACTTTAATAAAAAACATGCGATTTTTACGTCATTTTTATGCGTTTTTTATGCAAAAAACTATAGAAAATTGCGTGTTTTTTAACGAAAAATTTAAAGTTTTTTAATACTCTAATAAGACAAGTTTTATTAACACTTTTTCATCTTTTAGCTATTTTTTCATCAACATAATTTGGAGTATTGAAGATTGAGCAAACCTAAATCATGAAAGCGCTTTTTTGCAAGAATTTTAGCATACTGTTATAATTAAACAGTTGTTATTCCCATAGATTAGGAGGATATTAGAATGAATCCGTTACAAGGCTATTATGTTGAGATTGACACTAAAAAACGTACAGCCAAAGTTGTTCACGTGCCCCTTGGATTTAATTTCAAGGCCATGTTAGAATACCAACTTGGAGCATGGACTGAAGAAGTGATGAGTGTAAAGGGTGTTAAAATCGCTGTTGTTTGGAACGATACCATAAAAGGAAAATATAGAACCTTAAAAGTATCGAATGAAGGGAAAGAAATGTTTGGAAAGGTCTTTCTGATAGAGAAATCTGATAATGATTACATAACCACATCTAAGGAAATTGCTGAAGAAGCTGAGAAGTTATGGAAACAAACACTTCTTTCACTTAAAGCTCAGGACGAAGATGAAGAATAAATAAGCTGCCATCCTATTGGGTGGTTTTTTACATTGTCTCTAATTATACTTTAACTTACTTTTCAATAATCTGGCCTCTTTAGTTGAATTTATAAACGTTCTACAAATTAACTAATAGTTGTTTCGGTAGTTTATAAAGTTCTCAATTCTGATAGCACCACATAGTATATCGTTCTTTACTTAATTTATTATTCTCTTTCATAATCTTCAATACTATTTGGAAATGGATATGGTAAAATTTAATATTATAAATATAATTTTTTCTGGGAAATTTACGGGGGTGACAATTTGTAATGAACAAAAACAAAATGACTGAACGTGATATTTGTACAAAATATATTACACCAGCAATTGTGAGCGCTGGATGGGATTTACATAGACAAATACGAGAAGAATATCAAATAACAGATGGCAGAATCATTGTAAGGGGAAGTCTTGTCACAAGGGGAACTAAAAAAAGAGCCGATTATGTATTATTTTATAAAGCAAATCTGCCTATTGCAGTAATTGAAGCTAAGGATAATAAACATTCAATTGGTCATGGAATTCAACAAGCGATTGGTTATGGTGAGATGTTGAAGGTGCCTTTTGTATATTCTTCAAATGGTGATGGCTTTCTTGAGCATGACCGATTAACAGGTAAAGAACGACAAATAAGTTTAGATGAATTTCCAAGTCCAGATCAATTGTGGAATCGTTATAAACAACATAACAATATTGATAGTCAAGAAGAGGAGCTAATTACAGAACCGTATTATTTTCGACTTGGTGACAAAACGCCTCGATATTATCAAATGAACGCAATTAATGAAACGATTAAGAGTGTGGCAAAAGGTCAAAATAGAATATTGTTAGTCATGGCAACAGGGACAGGAAAGACATATACCGCTTTCCAAATTATCCATCGTTTATGGAAAGCAAGAAAAGCAAAACGAATTCTTTTCCTTGCAGATCGGAATATCCTAATTGACCAAACAATGAATCAAGATTTTAAGCCATTTAAGTCTGTAATGACAAAAATTAAAAATCGTAAAATAGATACAAGCTATGAAGTTTATTTAGGACTGTACCAAGCAATAACAGGTCCTAATGAAGAGGATAAAATTTATAAGCAAGTTCCTCCTTCTTTTTTTGATTTGATTGTAATTGACGAGTGCCATCGTGGTTCTGCAAAAGAGGATTCACAATGGAGAGAAATTATTGAATACTTTTCAGATGCTGTACAAGTTGGACTCACAGCAACACCAAAAGAAACGGAGGATGTTTCTAATATTGGCTATTTTGGAGAGCCAGTATACACTTATTCACTCAAAGAAGGAATTGAGGACGGATTCCTTGCTCCTTACAAGGTATATCGCTACGGGTTTGATAAAGATTTAATGGGTTTTAGACCTAAAAAGGGACAACTTGATAAAGATGGGAAAATTATTGAAGACCGTATTTATAATACAATGGATTTTGATACAAATTTAGTATTAGAAAAACGAACAGAATTAGTTGCAAAAGTTATTTCAGATTTTCTTAAAAAGCAAGATAGATTTATGAAAACGATAGTTTTTTGTATTGATATTGAACATGCTGAACGTATGCGTGAAGCATTAGTAAATGAAAATAGTGATTTAGTAAAAGAAGATTCACGATATGTCATGAAAATTACAGGTGATGATAACGAAGGTAAAGCGCAATTAGATAATTTTATAGATCCGAATAGCAAGTACCCAACTATTGTAACAACATCAAAGTTGCTTACAACAGGTGTAGATGCAAAAACTTGTAAGGTTGTAGCTATTGATTCACGAATTGAATCTATGATTGAGTTTAAGCAGATTCTTGGTCGTGGTACAAGAATCAATGAGAAACATGATAAATTGTATTTTAATTTACTAGATTTCCGAGACGTTTCCAATAAATTTGCTGACCCTGATTTCGATGGAGATCCTATTCCTGTTGATAATGGTGATGATGAAAGCGGAGAGAATGGAAAAAGTGGTCAAGGAAAAGGCGGAAGAACAGGTAATGATGGAAATGATGATGACAATGACAGTGGAGAAGGTACAGAACTGAGAAGAAAGATATATGTAAATGATGTTGAAGTAATATTGTTACATGAACGAGTTCAGTACTATGATAAAGACGGTAAGTTAGTAACGGAATCGCTTAGAGATTATTCTAAACGTAATATAAAGGAAGAGTTTGCCGACTTAAATGAGTTTCTAAGACGTTGGAATTCCGAAGAACGAAAAGAAGCAATCATTGAGGAATTAAAGGAACATGGTGTTATTTTAGATGCGTTGCGTGAAGAAACAGGTCTAAATGAAGTTGATGATTTTGACTTGATTTGTCATATAGCATACGATATGAAGCCATTGACTAGAAAAGAACGAGCTAATAATGTGAAAAAACGAAATTATTTCGGTAAGTATTCAGAAGTAGCACAAAAGGTGTTAGAAAATCTCTTAGAAAAGTACATGAATGAAGGAGTCTATAACTTAGAAGATGCTAAAGTTTTAAGACTTGAACCATTCTGTGAAATTGGAAAACCAAAAGACTTGATACAAGCTTTTGGTGGGAGAAATGGTTGGCATGCAGCTATAAAAGAGCTAGAAAAAGAGCTATTTGACATTAGTTAAGTTGATAATTGGGACGCATGTTAATTTGAAACGTGCGTTCTTATTTTTTTAAGTTTGGGATATAGTCTTTATGTTATACTTTACATATTGATAAATGGAGGTTAGATGGAATGTCAATTACAAATTTCGTGAAATCTATACAAGATATAATGAGACAAGACCCTGGTGTCGATGGAGACGCTCAGCGAATTTCTCAATTAGTTTGGATGCTATTCCTAAAAATATATGATGCTAAGGAAGAAGAAGAGTGGGAAGTATTTGAAGACGATTATGTTTCAATCATCCCCGAAGGTTTGAAATGGCGTGAATGGGCAAAAGCGGATGAAGAAACTGGACAAGCTATGACAGGTAATGAGCTTGTTGAGTTCATCAATGAAAAGTTATTTCCTACTTTAAAAGAGTTAGTAATTGACGGACAAACTGAAGAACGTGCAGCTATTGTTAAATATGTCTTTGAAGATGCGTACAATTATATGAAGAATGGTACGTTAACTCGTCAAGTACTCGATGTTATTGATAGCATTGATTTTGGCTCTTATGAAGAACGCCATGCTTTTAATGATATTTATGAAACTATTTTGAAAGACTTACAAAGTGCCGGTAATGCTGGAGAATACTATACACCACGTGCTGTTACAGAGTTTATTGTTGAAATGTTAGATCCAAAAGTAGGAGAAACGTTTGCTGACTTTGCATGTGGAACAGGTGGATTTCTAACATGTGCTTTAGAACACATGAAAAAGCAGCCTGAGTATAAACTTACAGGTGGAGAAGAGGAAGTATTTAGTGGGCTAATTGGAATTGAAAAGAAACCAATGCCACATTTACTAGCAGTAACGAACCTGATTCTTCATGGTGTAGATGCTCCTAAAATTAGGCGTGATAATTCACTTGAAATTGATACTCGTGATATTTCCGATGAACAAAAGGTTAATAAAATTGGAATGAATCCCCCATTTGGCGGAGTAGAAGAAAAGTCTGTCCAAATGAACTT
Organism: Bacillus sp. NPDC057893; assembly: GCF_042796455.1. Classification (NCBI taxonomy): domain Bacteria; kingdom Bacillati; phylum Bacillota; class Bacilli; order Caryophanales; family Bacillaceae; genus Bacillus; species Bacillus sp. NPDC057893. The sequence continues at coordinate 485,929 of NZ_JBHVNG010000002.1, forward strand.
TAAAAAGGAGTTTCAAAATTCTGAAACAGCAGATTTATTTATGGTTCTCATTATGGAACGTTTAAAAGAAAATGGTAAAGCTGGTGTAGTGTTACCTGATGGTTTTTTATTTGGAACAGAAGGTGTAAAACGTAATATTAAAGAGAAATTACTTCGAGAGTTTAACCTTCATACTATTATTCGATTACCAAATGGTGTTTTTGCGCCGTACGCCAAAAGCGTTCAAACTAATTTACTGTTTTTTGATAAAACAGGACCAACCAATGAAGTATGGTTTTTTGAACATCCTTTACCAGAGGGATATAAAAACTATAGTAAAACTAAACCTATACGGTTAGAAGAATTCGATGTTGAACGTTTATGGTGGAATGATCGAAAAGAAAATCAATTTGCTTGGAAATTAAATGTTGAGGATATAAAGAATAACAATTTTAACTTGGATGTAAAGAATCCTAATAGTAAAAAAGAAGAAGATGTATATGACATAAATAAAATTCTGCTCAAGATTGAATCATCTCAGAAGCAGGTTTTATCCTTAACTCAGCAAATTAAGGAGTTAATCGAATCATGAAACTAGGAGAAGTTTTATCATTAGCAAAAAATAATATAGTTCATATAGAAGATAATCTTAAATATGTTATAGCAGGTGTGCAAACCTACGGAAAAGGGATAGTAAATAAAAGAGAAGTATTTGGTAAAGATTTAACAATGAAAAAGTACCAATTAATTGAACAAAATCAATTAATGTGGTGCAAAGTAGATACAAAAAATGGTGGATTTGGAGTAACTAAAAAAGAACATGTTGGTTCACTAGCATCATCAAATATGGCGTTAGCAAACATCAATTTAGAAAAATCTAATCCAGAATTTATTCAGTTATTATTCAGAAATGATTATTTTATTGAATATATTAATAAATTATCTTCAGGTACTACCAATAGAAAATATTTAAAGGCAAAAGATGTTTTAAGTGTTATTGAAATACCTGAAATGACATTAAATGAACAAAACTTATTTATAAAAAGATATAATGCTTTATTTAATAAGTATCAACAAATTGAGGAAGAACTTTCTAATCAAAAAACATACATTGATATACTAAAAAAGCAAATTCTTCAAAATGCTATAAGTGGCACTCTTGTTAATCAGGATGATAATGATGAGCCTGCTATAAAGTTTCTTGAAAAAATAATGCAAGAGACTTTCAAAAGTAATAAAAATCCTAATCAAAAAATAAAAATTTCAGAAGAAGAAAAAGCTTTTAAGCTGCCCAAAGGTTGGGCATGGTGTAAATTAGGGCAAATTTCAAACATTTCCTCTGGCAGCACTCCGTTAAAGTCTAACCCTTTTTATTATGAAAATGGAAATATTGGGTGGTGTACAAGTAGTGTTACAGGTGAAGAATTTGTTTATCAGCCTAATAATTATATTACCGAATTGGCTGTTAAAGAATGTAATCTGAAATTGTATCCACCAGGTACGTTAGTTATGGCAATGTACGGACAAGGTAAAACTAGAGGACAAACAACTGAACTCTTAATTGAAACCACTCTAAATCAAGCGTGTGCTGGAATTGAATTATTGAATAAAAGTGATGTTCATAAAGACTATGTAAAAATATGTTTGAAAGAAACTTATAGTAAAATTAGGGATAAGGCTGTAGGAGGAAACCAACCTAATTTAAATGGCAGTAAAATTAAAAATATTTTAATTCCGCTTCCTCCTTTAAATGAACAAAAGCGTATATCTGAAAAGGTAAATGAGTTAATGGAAATATGCGGAGATTTGGAACAAGGTATAGAACATTCATTAAAAGAAAATAAAAAATTAATGAAAGCTGTGTTACAAGAAGCTTTTACAGTAAAAGAAGAAGTTTTAAATTAATTCGAGATCCATTCATTTTGCATGATAGAAAATATATCGTGTTGAAATGAATGGATTTTTCTTATTGTTAGTGTTGTGAATTCGATAAGTAACTGATTATACTGGAAGTAAATACACAATATTATTTCGATTACATAATAAAAATATATCGAAAGGATGTTGTAGATGGGATTACCAATGTATGACGATGTTCATTTGCCATTATTGGCATTAGTTGATACGTACGCTATTAAGAGTTTGAAAGAGGCAGTAGAAGTATTGTCACATTTTTTCGGTTTAACTGATGAAGAACTGAATGAAAGAGTTAAATCTGGTGGAAAGAAATTCTACTCACAAGTGAGTTTTTCTATGAAGCGATTAATTGAAGCGGGGCTAGTTTTTAGAGGTATAAAGCCATTTAGAACAACTGATTATGCAAGAAAATTATTAGCGAAAAAATCGAAGAAGATTACAAATCATGATATTAATGAATTGATTAAGAGGAAGCAAACTTTAAAGGCTCAAAGAGAGAAAGAGTTAGAACAACAGCTGATTTTTAAAAGATATGAAAAATATCTCCAGAAATTAAAAAAAGTCCACCATACTTACTTTGAAGAAATTTGCGGATTAGTTCTATCTAGAATGTATAATGTAGATTCTTTACAATGCGTAGAAATTACCTCCCCAGGTAATGACGGAGGTATTGATGGTATCATTCATTTGGGAAAAGATAAAAATTCTAAAATTTACTTTGAGTCTAAACGTTACGATGGTGGGAGTGTTGGTAGAAAATTAGTGCAGCAATTCTCGGGTGCATTAGATCCTTATTTAGATTTATATAAGGGTGTAAAAGGTTACTATATTACCACAGGGAAATTTGCTCGTAAGGCTAATGATTATGTAGAAAAAATAAAAAGATGCAAAGATATAATATTGATAGATGGGTATAAGCTTGTTGAGCTCATTTTTAAATACAAACTTGAAAATGAAATAAAAATGGATTGAGCAATGGCTATTCTATGCGGTTGTTTTTCTTTGTTCTTATGAAATAGAAATTTTACCATATAACGCTCATTGTATTTATTGATTAATGAGCGTTATTTTTTTGATTTCTTTCCTTACACTGAAAATAAACACAATATAATAGTATTATGAAAGGTAGGTGAAAATACGATTTTATTTTTCACATTCTCTTATAATTTTTAAATTACATTGCTCATTAAAACCACGTATCGTTCATTTGGTACGTGGCTTCTTGCTGTATATACATATCTTTTCACGGACAGCAAACGGCAATTATTTATAAAAGTATTAATAGAAATTCAAAATCTATACCGTTTCGTGTCCGTCATCATTCAACCAAGCATAAAACAATTGATTCATGGGATTTTTATATTTACGTGTTCCATTACGGAATGATATGTGATTGATTATGTTGTTAATTGCTCCACGGATATATGCTTTTAAATTGCTGATGTTATTTTTATTTTTGATTTCATCAATGACCTTGAAGAACATCTTTTTAGTGATTCCATTTTCACGTGCATATACATATTCCTCATGAATAATAGCGTTTTGTATAACGTTTTCTTTGTTAACAATATTATTATCTATAACTTTATTAGGATTAGAAATATATACTTCGGAATGATTATAGAAATTACTAGTAGGAGATTCAGCAATGTCGTGTGAATCCGTGTCATTGTTGACTTGCTCCGTTTGTACACCGTTTGTTGTCCGTTTGACATTTTTGTTTCCCAAATGTGAATTTTCTTCACATTTTAATTGTAAATTTTCTTTACGATTGGACTGTGAATTTTTTTCACACTTGGACTCTAACTGTAAATTTTCTTTACAGTCGGTTTGTGGAATTAACGTAAACATCAGTGAAGCGAATTGCTCCGTTACATTGCGATTTTGTTCAATTTGAATTAAATCAGCACATTTGTCCTTAATCTTCTTGAGGTTGCGTGAAATTGTAGAAGCTGTAACATCACATTTAACCGCCAATGTTGAATTTTTTTGTGACACCACGAATGAGCCCTTTGCGTACGCTTGTTGGGAAATTGCCTCGATAATAGTAAACAACGTCGATCCATTTTTAACGTTCAGTCGTTCAAGCAAACGTTTCTGAATGTGGTTGATTTCGCTCTTAATACACATGAGTATTCTCCTTTTCATGGAGAAGAAACTTTGCTACAATTAAATAAGCAAGTCCTTCTCGGATTTGTGCTGAACCGTTTAATCCCAAACTTTGGTCGGTGGGGGAGTAGACGGTTTTATTTTTATTTTCTTCTATTATTTCGTTTACGATTGATTACATTTTCACTTCCGAAAAATCCATGAGTAGCATGTTTTTCTTGAACGGTAGTATCCGCTAAATGACTGTATATGAGCACTGTTCGTAAGTCAGCATGTCCAAGGATTTTCCTTAACGATTCAACGTCACCAGAAGATGATAAATAATGGGTGGCGGCTGAATGACGTATCAAATGTAAATAGAAGCGTTTTTTTATTTTGGCTTCGATGGCGTATTTTCGCATATCACGTAACACATTGTTTTTACTTAGCATACGACCGCTCAATGATAGAAAAATTAAATCATCAACATCATCTTCAAACGCTTCATTTTCTTCGAGCAATTGTATAAGTAAACGATATGTTTTATTTGATAATGGTACAGTACGAGTTTTGCGTGATTTGGCATTATTGGATTGAATAATTACCGCTCGATTTGTATGGTCAATATCTGATGGCGATAATAACAATGCTTCGGTGATACGAAACATGCCATCAACGAGAAGATGTAACAATACATAATCACGAAAGTGCTTGAAACTCTTATTAGAATACGCTTTTGCCACCTTTAATAAGTTGTTCAATTCATCAACTGAGAGAATATCAATTTGTGTGTTATCTTTACGAAATCCCTCGAATTTATTGAATGGATTTTTATTGATGATTTCTTGTCGCAAACACCAATTGATGAATGTTTTCAAACGTTTGATTCTACTGGAAATCGTTTCATCCGCTAATCCAACAGTTTGAGCACTTTCAGGTACATAAGCATGACCATCAAAGCGTACATATTCATTTTTTAACCAGTAAACCCAGTCGGAAATGAAGTTTGTTGTAATGTCGGTCATATAAAATGTATGAGCATTTTGTGTTTCGTGAAATGCCTTAATGCTATTAAACATAAGAAGGAATTGATTCAACGATTTGGGGCGTAAATTCTGTTTTACTTTACTATCAACAAATCTTTCGAATACACGTTCAACAGAATTTTCTTTTGAAATTTTGCTAGTTTTTCGTTTGTGGGGTTGTCGTTTTTTTACGATTTCTTTTTCAGTGAAGTATGTTAAAGACATAAAAAAACCTCCTTCAGTCTCATTTAGAGTTAAAGGAGGAATTTCGATCAAAACTTGAGCGGTACTCACCAATAGTTTTGGTCAAAATATGAAATTATCAACAGTTGATACAAAAGGATATGACCCCGGAGAGGTTCGAACTCACGACCTCCACCCTGTCAAGGTGGCGCTCTCCCTGCTGAGCTACGGGATCTTCAAAAATGCTTATGTAATAACATCTTTAATCATTATGCTAAAGCAATTATATATAATTAACTGAAATTTTACAATATTTTTATAGTGATCTTTTAAAGGGAAAGTATTTGGAATCACGCTAGTAGTGTATTCGGGAATATATATAAGAAGAGACTTTAATAGCAATCGGGTTTTGAATAAAGCGGCTATGTTATGACTTCCGATACCAATCCAAAGGCCCCTCATCACTCAAATCAACAAGAAAAGGGAATAAGAAGTGTAAAGGTAAGCTTATAAGTTCTGGCATGGCATTCAATGTTTTCTTTGATATATATTGTCTTCCAAGACAATACGGACAATCTTTTTCAAATGTCACGAGTATTGACCATACATCTTTTATTTTCCACTTCGTTTTACAATACGTACAACGCGCCATGGAGTTCCTCCTCATTTTAAGGTGTTTTCTAATATATTCCATTCGATCGTGCTAAAGTCAAGTGTATTTGGTGTGATAGAATGTAAGTTGGTTTGTTTTTTTATATGGATGTATTCCGTCATTTATGACTAAATGAATGTAGTGTGAGGGTTATATAATAAGAGATTTTCATTTTTAATATGCAAATTGGCCAATATATCCTTTTTACAATTTTCAAGAAATCATGTATAAAAGAAGTACAAGATATTTATAAATATTCAGGAGTAGAGGGAGAATAACTGTAATGGTAAGAAAAACGTTCAAGATGCGTGTGTCTAAAAATAGAACGATTTCGATTGATGGTTCGATTCTTGATGTGGATGTGACGCATGATGAGTTTTTGCAAGAGTTCGTTGAGTGGGTCGATTCTAAAGGTTGGTCATTTATGGGTATGACGGATGAGATTACAGCTGAGGAAGCTGGGCAAAAGTTAATAGATTCGTTGATTGATGAGAAGGATAAGAAAGAGTAATTCCTTCTTATTTTTTATTGTATATTTATGTTCCTCATCGTAAAAGTGTGATATAGTAAAAAATAGTGAATGTTCTTCCAATTTAATACAAATCACATATAGATTGGTAGAGTTATTTTATAGAATGTGAAAGTAAAGTGAAAAGGGAGAGTCATATGGTAAATTTTAAGAAAATTTCGGCTTTTATTATGGTTATTTGTTTATTTTTTTTGACACCTATGACGTTATATGCTGAGACGAATGTTGGAGTGAATCCGGAGCAAGTGGCACCACCACCTAAGGAAGGGCCGAATGTTTTTAGTCAGTTTGCAGCTACGATTGATGCGAAAACAGGGGATGTGTTGTATGACAAAAATGCACATCATCGTGCGTTTCCGGCTAGTATAACGAAAGTGTTAACGGCAATTTTACTTATGGAGCATACGAAGCCAGAGGATCAATTTACATTTTCTCAATTAGCATTAGATCAAGAGAAGAGTAATTATCAAATTGAGTTTCAACCTGGTGAGACTATTAATAGAAATACTGCACTTATGATTTTAATGGTGCTGAGTGCGAATGATGTGTCGTATGCGATTGCGGAGCGTATTGGAGGAAGTGTTGAAAATTTCGCTAATATGATGAATGAAAAGGCGAAGCAATTAGGGGCTAAAGATAGCCATTTTGTAACGCCAAATGGATTGCATGATCCAAATCATTATACGACGCCATATGATATGGCCATGATTACGAGAGGTGTGCAAAAGTATCCTGAAATTTTACAAGCGATGAATACGAAAAGAACGATGGTTACGACATCTACGCAAACAGTTTCTATTTTTAATAAGTCTACTTATTTTGAAAATCCATATAGCATTGGTGGTAAGACAGGATTTACGAATGAAGCGCGCAATACGCTCGTTTTATTAAATGAGAAGGATGGGAATCGTATTATAAATGTAGTAATGGCTTCTCAAAGACCTGAAATTTATGAAGATTTGAAGCAGATGGCGGAATATTCTTTTGGGCAATTTACGAAGCAAACTGTACTAGATAAACATAGTTGGCATCAAAAGACAACGTATTTAAATAAAGATGTTGATTCTGAGCTCGAAAAAAGTGCTGAGCTTATGCTAAAGAAAGATGAAGGGAAAAATATAAAAACGGCTTTTCGGGTTAATTCAGTGGATAAAGAAGCTTTGTACCAAAAAGGAATTCATCGCGGTGAAGTAGTTGGTGCGGTAGATATTATAAAAAATAATCAAACGATTGCGACTATAAATGTTCTTTCAAAAGAAGATGTTACTTTTGCGATGCCTAAAAAAGATAACGTAGCACCTGAAGTAAAGGAGTCCAATGTGAAAGTGATCAGTGTTGGAATAGGTGCGATTGTATTATTTGGAGCCATTTTATATGTAGTGCTGCGCCGAAATAAACAAGGAATGAAATCAGAAGAGAAATAAATTGTTAGTATGGAGACTGTGACGAGATTTTGTCACGGTCTTTTTTGCATGTATTTTAAAAGTGATTTAACTAATAATTGTAAATGTTCTTATTGCATTTCTGTATTGTTCGTTATATTATTTAGTTGTGTTCTTGTTAAAGAACGAAAGTGGATATTACATACTTCAAATAATATAAAACAACGGAGAGGGAGAGAGACGATGAAATTAGTTTGGAAGATTATTAGCAACGTTATCTCATTTGTTTTATTTGCAGTAATGGTTTGTTTAGCTTTTGTAGTTATTTCTTCAAAAGCGAGTGGCGGGGATCCAACTGTGATGGGATATCAATTTAAATCAGTGTTATCAGGATCGATGGAACCGACATTTTTAACAGGATCAATCATTGCAATAGAGCCAACTAAAGATGGCTCTAAATATAAAAAAGGCGATGTTATTACGTTTAAAGAGAAAAATGACAAAATTATCACTCACCGTATTATCGGTGTGAAAGATACAAATGGAAAAGTAATGTATGAAACAAAAGGGGATAACAACAACGGACCAGATTTAGCACCAGTACTTGCAGAGAATGTAATCGGAAAGTATGCAGATATTACAGTTCCATACGTTGGTTATGGACTGAATTATGCGAGTTCAAAAGCGGGAGCAGCATTACTTCTTATTATTCCAGGAGTCTTTTTACTTGGTTATTCCGCGATTTCTATTTTTGGCGCTATTCGTAGCATCGACGGAGAAAAGAAAGATAAAAAAGTAGAACAATCCGTATAGTTAGTTTGGTTATATCTTCCTATTAGGAAGTTGACAAATATATATTATGGGGGATTTGGACATGACTTTAAAGAAAAAATTAGGAATGGGTATCGCATCAGCAGTACTAGGAGCAGCATTAGTTGGTGGAGGAACATTTGCATTCTTTAGCGATAAAGAAGTGTCAAACAATACATTTGCGGCTGGTACACTTGATTTAGCGGCAAACCCATCGACAGTTGTTGATGTATCGAATTTAAAGCCTGGCGATACAATTAAAAGAGATTTTAAACTAGAAAATAAAGGCTCTTTAGACATTAAAAAAGTTTTACTAAAAACAGATTACAAAGTAAGCGATGCGAAGGGCGACAATAAAGATGATTTTGGTAAACATATTAAAGTAACATTCTTAAAGAATGTAGATAAGCATGAAACAATTGTAAAAGAAACAACGCTAGATAAATTGAAGGGTGACACACTTACAGCGGTAGACAATGATTTATCTGCTTGGTTCTGGGATGAAAAAGGTATTTCTGCAGGTAAGTCAGATAAATTTACAGTGAAATTCGAGTTTGTTGATAATAAAAAAGACCAAAATGAATTCCAAGGCGATAAACTAAATTTAACTTGGACGTTTGATGCACAACAAACAGATGGTACAGAAAGATAATATAATATAAAAGGGGCTATCACCTTGATAGCCCCTTTTACAGTTAAATAGCGTGGATTGGAATGTATTTTCTAGGATATGGCTATCATTTTGTACAGGTCTTTATTATAATGAAAGTAACGTTCTGTATAAAGAACACATTGTTCGATGGGAGAGATTAAGATGCTGAAAACACCTCGCAAATTAAAAAGGATGCTTATATTGCCGTGTATGTGCTCTATTACGTTTTATTTAGGCTCTCAAGTGATGACGTATACAGAAGCTTCATTTATTCACGAAACGAAAGTAGAAGCCACTCTTTCTACAGCGATTATATTTCCGAAAACAGTTGATACGTTAAAAGAGCAAGCTGAGCAACATAAACAGCTTATTGGACATGAGTATGGAGAAATGAAAGCGAAATTGAAAGTTACTTCTATTGAAGAAATAGAACAAGCAATTGTTGTATGGCAGCAAGGACGTGAGAAAATTACTTCTGAGAAGGAAGCTTTACAAAATGTATATACTGCAATAGAAACTCCTTATAATCAAATACAAGAAGAATTAAAGGGAAATAAAGATGAGTCGATTCAGCAAGTAGCTTTATATGTGAATGAAGGCTTTCGCAGTATAAAAGAGAAGCGCGATTATATTGAGAAAGAAGTTAGCTTGCAAGCTATTGATGAACAGATCCAGGCTCTCCAGCAACAATTAAATGTTGCAATTGAAGCGGAAGGGCAAAAGAAAGTAGAAGAACAGAAGAAAGTAGAAGAACAGAAGAAAGTAGAAGAACAGAAGAAAGCAGAAGAACAGAAAGCAGAAGAACAAAAGAAAGTAGAAGAACAGAAGAAGATAGAAGAACAGAAGAAAGCAGAAGAACAGAAGAAGATAGAAGAACAGAAGAAAGTAGAAGAACAGAAGAAAGTAGAAGAACAGAAGAAGATAGAAGAACAAAAGAAAGCAGAAGAGAAAAAGAAGGTAGAAGAACAGAAACAAACAGAAACAGCTAAGTAGCCTGAGCAAGTGATTTAATGAGAATGCTACTTCAACTAACCAATAATATTGTGGCTAGCACGACTTAGAGATCGTCATGAAAGAGAATAATGTATATAAGTGTGAGGGAGTATTTATCCTCGCACTTATTGTCTTGCTCTCGTGTGCTTCTAATAGAAAATGTGTTGGAACGAGCTGAAAAAAACTGAAAAATCAAAACAATATTGAGAAATAAAAATAATTGAAAATACTAAAAAAATATTGTTGTATTTATATAGGTTTGTTCGTTATAATGAACTTAAGGTTTTTAGAAAAGAACAAATATTAGCTAAGCTAATATAGTTTTAGTTACACCTCTTATTTTGAAATAAGAGATAAAAATACAAAAAACAGCTAGGGGGAATTGATTGTGAGTCTGAAAAAGAAATTAGGTATGGGAGTTGCATCAGCAGCATTGGGGTTATCTTTAATTGGTGGAGGAACATTTGCATTCTTTAGTGATAAAGAAGTATCGAACAATACATTTGCAGCTGGGACGTTAGATCTTACATTAAACCCTAAAACGCTTGTAGATATTAAAGATTTAAAACCAGGGGATTCTGTTAAGAAAGAGTTCTTATTAAAGAACGAAGGTACGTTAGCGATTAAAGACGTTAAATTAGCGACAAAGTATACTGTTAAAGATGCAAAAGGTGATAATGCTGGTGAAGATTTTGGTAAGCACATTAAAGTGAAATTCCTTTGGAACTGGGATAAACAAAGTGAGCCTGTATATGAAACAACTTTAGCAGATTTACAAAATGTGGATCCAGATGTTTTAGCTAAAGACATCTTTGCTCCAGAGTGGGCAGAGAACGGTGGTCTAGCACCAAATTCAGAAGACTATCTATGGGTACAATTTGTATTCGAAGATGATGGTAAAGATCAAAACAAATTCCAAGGCGATTCATTGAACTTAGAATGGACATTCAACGCAAGCCAAACAGATGGCGAAGAAAAATAATAAAGCAAAAAGCGGGGATTCCCCCGCTTTTTTTTATAAAGAAAAAAAGAAGTGCCCGTTTTAAGCACTCTTTCATATGTATTATTGTTGATTTTTCTTCCATTGTGTAAATTCAAGAAATTCACGAAACTGTTCTTTTGAGACACCGGAGCTCATCGCATCTTTAACGAGTTGTGTCCATTCGGAGTCTAGATGACTTTCTGTTGTTGTTTCATCGTGAAGTAACGTATCAACTGGAATTTGTAGAACAGCTGAAATTTTTTCGAGAAACTGAATGGAAGGGTTTTTTTGTAAATTCCGTTCTATAGAACTAATGTAAGATTTAGCTACACCAGCTTTTTCGGCGAGTTCTGTTAGTGAAATGCCCTTTTGTAAACGAAGGCGTTTTATACGTTCTCCTATCATATTTGCGCACCTTTCTATCAATATGTAGTCGTCTTATGATGTGATTATTATAACATAAACTTCGTTAAAAAGAACGAGGCTATTGAGCCTGGCTCGTATGCTTCATATGTTGGAAAAAGTGTTCAATATCTTGCAGGGCAATGCCAGCATCTAGAGCCTCAAGTATTAAATCAATCCATTCTTGATCTAGTGAGTCAGCCTTATCTTTGTACAAATGTAATTCCTCCCTAATTATTGGTCATAATTGCTGCTACATAGTAGACGATAATTAATCGAATTTTATATTTTATGTATCAAATTATCGAATGTTGTGTAGATGAAACAAAGATAAAATCCCCATTAAATTCCCTCTATGGAAATTATAAGGTTTCAGTCGAAACTTTTCAATATTTTCAGAAAACATTGTTGAATTGTGATATATTCGTATACTAACTATGAAATTTTTACAAATATATTAAAAAAATTACATAATGTGACTAAATATTGAAAAAATATTGAATATTTAATAAAATAAAATATGTAATACATATTTTATATTAGGGGAGGAAATAAGGGATGATAAAGAAACCATTTAAAGTGTTATCAACAATTGCTTTGACAGCTGCTTTAGGCCTTTCGTTTGGCGCTGGAAGCCAGTCTGCGTATGCAGAAACGCCTGGGGATAAAACAGCTACAAGCCCAGTTGATGATCATTTAATCCCAGAAGAGAGATTAGCAAATGCGCTAAAAGAACGTGGGGTAATTGATTCGTCGGCTTCAGAGACAGAAACAAAGAAAGCTGTCGAAAAGTATGTAGAGAAGAAAAAGGGTGAAAATCCTGGAAAAGAAGCGACAAATGGGGACCAACTTACGAAAGATGCATCTGACTTTTTAAAGAAAGTGAAAGATGCGAAAGCAGAAACGAAAGAAAAATCAGAGCAACCAGCAAACGGGACTGCAGCAGGAACAGGTCCAGTTAAAGGGGGCTTAAATGGTAAAGTACCAACTTCACCAGCAAAACAAAAAGGATATAACGGTGAAGTGCGTAAAGACAAAGTACTCGTTTTACTTGTAGAGTATGCTGATTTCAAACATAACAATATTGATAAAGAGCCTGGCTATATGTATTCGAACGATTTTAATAAAGAGCACTATGAAAAAATGTTATTCGGTAATGAGCCGTTTACATTGGATGATGGAAGCAAAATTGAAACGTTTAAACAATACTATGAAGAGCAATCTGGTGGTAGCTACACAGTAGATGGAACGGTTACAAAATGGTTAACAGTTCCTGGTAAAGCTGCTGATTACGGTGCAGATGCTGCTACAGGTCATGATAATAAAGGGCCAAAAGGACCACGTGATCTAGTAAAAGATGCATTAAAAGCAGCTGTAGATAGCGGTCTTGATTTATCACAGTTTGATCAGTTCGATCAATACGATGTAAATGGTGATGGAAATCAAAATCAACCGGACGGTTTAATCGATCACTTAATGATTATTCATGCGGGTGTTGGACAAGAAGCAGGCGGTGGTAAATTAGGTGATGATGCAATTTGGTCACATCGCTGGACAGTTGGACCAAAACCATTCCCGATTGAAGGTACACAAGCGAAAGTTCCATATTGGGGCGGAAATATGGCAGCATTCGACTACACAATTGAACCAGAAGATGGCGCGGTTGGTGTATTCGCACATGAATATGGCCATGATTTAGGTCTTCCGGATGAGTATGATACACAATATAGCGGTCAGGGTGAACCGGTTGAAGCTTGGTCTATTATGAGTGGCGGCAGCTGGGCTGGTAAAATCGCTGGAACAACGCCAACAAGTTTTTCACCGCAAAATAAAGAGTTTTTCCAAAAAACAATCGGTGGTAACTGGGCGAACATCGTAGAAGTAGATTACGAGAAATTAAATAAAGGTATCGGTCTTGCAACATATTTAGACCAAAGTGTTACGAAGTCAGATCGTCCAGGTCTGATTCGTGTTAACTTACCAGATAAAGATGTAAAAGGAATTCAGCCTGCATTTGGTAAACAGTATTACTACAGCACAAAAGGTGACGATCTTCATACAAAGATGGAAACACCTCTGTTCGATTTAACAAAAGCAACGACTGCGAAATTTGATTTCAAATCATTGTATGAAATCGAAGCAGAGTACGATTTCCTTGAAGTACACGCTGTAACAGAAGATGGTCAACAAACGTTAATTGAAAGAATTGGTGAGAAAGCAAATAGTGGAAATGCAGCTACGACAAATGGAAAATGGATTGATAAATCATATGATTTAAGTCAGTTCAAAGGTAAGAAAGTGAAATTAACATTTGATTACATTACTGATGGTGGTTTAGCGTTAAACGGATTCGCTCTTGATAATGCGTCATTAACAGTAGACGGTAAAGTTGCATTCTCTGATGATGCAGAAGGTACACCACAATTTAAATTAAATGGTTTTGTTGTATCTAATGGAACGGAGAAGAAAAAACATAACTACTATGTAGAGTGGAGAAACTATGCTGGTGCAGATAAAGCATTGAAATTTGCGCGTGGTCCAGAATATAACACTGGTATGGTGGTATGGTATGCGGATTCAGCTTACACAGATAACTGGGTGGGTGTACATCCAGGACACGGTTTCCTTGGTGTAGTTGATTCTCACCCAGAAGCAATTGTAGGAACTTTAAATGGTAAACCAACAGTTAAGAGTAGTACACGATTCCAAATCGCTGATGCGGCGTTCTCATTCGATAAAACGCCAGCTTGGAAAGTTGTATCTCCAACGCGTGGAACGTTTACGTACAATGGTTTAGCGGGCGTACCGAAGTTTGATGATTCTAAAGCGTATATTAATCAGCAGATTCCAGATGCAGGACGTATTTTACCGAATCTTGGCCTGAAGTTTGAAGTAGTAGGACAAGCTGATGATAATTCTGCAGGTGCTGTTCGTTTATATCGTTAATACAGTAAAACTACCGAAAGATTTTCTTTCGGTAGTTTTTTTGTGAGCAATGAATTTTATATAAAGGGAAAAGTTATATATAATGTAACTTTAAGAATAGAAATTTGTTACATATGAAGTCTATATAAATAATGAAAGAATTGGATAAAAATAGTGGGAGAAGGTGAGCGAATGAGTATTTCCTCTATTGTAAATAAACAAAAGGAATATTTTTATAAAGGACATACGAGAAGTGTAGAGACGAGAAAGAATAATTTGCAGAAGCTTTATGAAGGGATTCAGCGTTTTGAAGGTGAGATTTTTCAAGCGTTGAAATTAGATTTGAATAAATCAGTTCACGAATCATTTACAACAGAAATTGGATATGTACTAAAAGAGATTTCTTTTCAAATGAAGCATATTTCATCTTGGAGTAAACCAAAGCGTGTTCGCACAGCTCTTACTCATTTTGGATCGAAGGGGAAAGTAGTGCCAGAACCGTATGGTGTGACGCTTATTATCGCACCGTGGAACTATCCGTTTCAATTAGCAATTGCACCACTCGTAGGAGCATTGGCAGCTGGCAATACAGTCGTTTTAAAGCCGTCAGAGTTAACGCCAAACGTTTCAAAAGTGCTTACGAGAATGTTAGGTGAATTATTCCCAGAAGAGCT
This sequence comes from Bacillus sp. NPDC057893, assembly GCF_042796455.1. NCBI lineage: Bacteria > Bacillati > Bacillota > Bacilli > Caryophanales > Bacillaceae > Bacillus > Bacillus sp. NPDC057893. Next base: position 501,122 of record NZ_JBHVNG010000002.1, read on the forward strand.
TGTATCGGTAGTGGAAGGCGGTGTTGAGGAAAGCACTGCACTTTTAAAGGAACCGTTTGACTATATTTTCTTTACAGGTAGTGTTGGTGTCGGAAAAGTTGTGATGGAAGCAGCGGCGAAAAAATTAACGCCTCTTACGTTAGAGCTTGGCGGGAAAAGCCCATGTATTGTACATAAAGATGCAAAGCTAGATGTAACCGCAAGACGTATCGTTTGGGGCAAGTTTTTGAATGCTGGGCAGACGTGTGTAGCGCCTGATTATATGTACGTTCATTCTTCAGTGAAAGAGCAGTTAATCGAGGCATTAAGACATGAAATCGCAGAGCAATATGGAAAAGATGCTTTGCAAAATGACAATTATGTGCGAATTGTAAGTGAGCGTCATTTTGAACGTTTATGTACATTTTTACAAGACGGTAAACCTGTGATTGGCGGGAATTATACGAAAGAAACATTACACATCGAGCCTACAGTGTTAACGAATGTTACATGGCAAAGTGCTGTTATGGAAGATGAAATTTTTGGGCCGATTTTACCAATTATAGAATATGACAAAATAGAAGAGGTAATTGAAACGATTCAGCACCATCCAAAGCCGTTAGCACTATATGTATTTTCTGAAGATAGAAAAGTGCAAAAGAAAGTGACGAGTAATATTTCATATGGCGGAGGATGTATAAATGATGTCGTATATCATCTTGCAACGCCATATTTACCTTTTGGGGGCGTTGGAAGCAGTGGGTTAGGCAGCTATCATGGTGAACAAAGTTTTCGGACTTTTTCCCATTATAAAAGCATTTTGTCCCAATCTACAGCATTCGATATGAAAATTCGTTACTCTTCTACAAAAAGTGCTTTAAAATTCATACGAAAGTTGTTAAAATGATGATGGTGTTTATCAGTAGGCGTAGCCGTATGATAAAAACCCCTTCGCAACTGAAGGGGTTTTTCTGTTCGACATATGTATTATGCGAAAATGAATCAAACATACTACATAAAGAATAGAAGAGAACGCTGCTAAACAACCATTTTTGTTTGGATCGAAACAAAAAATAGTCTATAGAACATAAATATTTATTCATGAATATAAAAATTAAAATTTAAGGTAGATAGGACGGGAAAATGAAAAAGATTATTAAAGTTGAAGCAGTAGAAAAACATTTTGGAAATCAAGTGATTATCCCCCCTCTTTCTTTAGATATTAAAGAAGGAGAATTTTTAACAATTTTAGGACCGAGTGGTTGCGGGAAAACGACTTTACTTCGTATGATCGCAGGATTTGAAACGCCAACTAAAGGGAATCTTTTATTAGATGATGAAAAGATTAACGATTTGCCGCCATACAAGCGTCATATGAATTTAGTGTTCCAACATTACGCACTATTCCCACATATGAATGTTGAAAAAAATATTTGTTTCGGTATGAAAATGCAAAAAGTATCAGCAACAAAGCAGAAAGAACGTGCGGAAGAGGCAATGCGTTTAACGCAGTTACTGGAGTTCCGTAATCGTAAACCTACGAAGCTTTCTGGTGGACAGCAACAGCGTGTAGCGATTGCCAGGGCAATTGTAAACAACCCACGTGTATTACTATTAGATGAGCCACTTGGAGCGCTTGACTTTAAGTTAAGAAAAGATTTGCAACGTGAATTGAAAAACTTACAACGTAATTTAGGAATTACGTTCATATATGTAACGCACGATCAAGAAGAAGCGATGAGTATGAGTGATCGCATTGTCGTTATGAATAAAGGGCATATCGAACAAGTAGGCACGCCTAAAGAAATTTACAATAAGCCGAAAACATTGTTTGTTGCGACGTTCATCGGTGAAAATAATATCGTAAAAAATGGGGAAAACTACGTAGCAGTTCGCCCTGAAAATGTAAAAGTTCGCTCGGTTGAAGAGCCAATTTTAAAAGAATACCACCTTGGGCATATTGAAGATATTGAATTTGTTGGAAATATGGAAAAGCTATATGTACGTGAGGAGAAAACAGCGGAATTACTAATGGCATACCAAACTGCTGAAGAAGCAACGCAGTGGAGCATTGGGGATAATGTATATGTAGGCTGGGGGCAAGAGGACGAGGTGACCTTAAATTGAAGAAAGGGAAATTACTCGCATTACCTACAGTCGTATGGCTGTTACTCTTCTTCCTAATTCCACTTCTGTTCGTATTAGCATTTGCCTTCATGCAGCGCGGAGCATACGGGACAGTGGAGATGAAATTTACATTAGATAACATAGCGCGTGTGTTTGATCCATTATATATGGGGACGTTATGGGAAACAGTGAAGATAGCTGTTATTACTACAGTACTATGTTTATTAATCGGTTATCCATTTGCCTATACAATTACAATTGTTGATCGTAAATATCGTTCTATCCTTCTATTATTAGCAACGATTCCGTTCTGGATTAACTTTCTTGTTCGTTCATACGCATGGATTGTTATTTTACGTTCACAAGGACTTGTAAACACATTGCTATTGAAATTAGGTATTATTAGTGAACCTTTAAATCTGTTGTATAATACACCTTCTGTAATACTCGGAATGGTATATTCTTTATTACCATTTATGATTTTACCAGTGTATGCAGCAATTGAGCAGCTTGATAAGCGTAAGCTAGAGGCAGCTTATGATTTAGGAGCAACACCAGTAAAGGCATTTTGGAATGTAACAGTACCGATGACGATGTCAGGGATTACAACTGGTTCTATTTTAGTATTCGTTTCTTCTATCGGAATGTTTGTTGTATCAGACGTTATGGGTGGATCGAAAGTAGCATTAATCGGAAACGTAATTCAAAACCAATTCTTAGGTTCACGTGACTGGCCGTTTGGTTCCGCGTTATCTATGATTGTTGTTCTATTCTCTGTTCTGTTAATTTACTTATATTATCGTGCAACGAAAGTATATAAATATGATGGAAACGGAGGGGAATAGGCAAAAATGAAGAAGTTTTTAGTTTCTTATTCTTGGTTAATCTTATTGTTTTTGTATTTTCCAATGATGGTTTTAATGGTATATTCCTTCAATGATTCTCGCATTAATGCGGAATGGGAGGGCTTTACACTCCATTGGTATACAGATTTATTTCAAAAACAAGATGTTATTGATGCGTTTGTAAATAGTATTACGATTGCCCTTATAACGACAATTGTGACGACAGTTCTTGGTGTGATTTTTGCTATTGCATTACACCGTTACAAATATCGTTTTGAAGGGGCCATTAACGGCCTTGTATATTTACCAATTTTAATTCCTGATATTTTAATGGGATTATCTTTACTTATCCTATTTAGTCAATTAGGTATGGAACTTGGAAAAACAACAATTATTATTGCACACATTACATTCAGTATTTCATTTGTTGTTGTTATTTTAGCGGCACGTCTTTCTGGTATGGGACGTGATTTAGAAGAGGCTGCAAACGATTTAGGAGCAACGCCGTGGCAAACGTTTCGTTATGTAACGTTTCCAGCAATTGCACCAGGAGTTATTTCAGCCGCATTATTAACATTCACATTATCGATTGATGATTTTGTAATTAGTTTCTTCGTATCAGGACCAGGATCAACAACATTGCCATTATACATTTATAGTATGGTTAAGCGCGGAGTATCCCCTGAAATTAATGCTCTATCTACAATATTAATTGTTGTAATTGTAGGATTAATGGTGCTATCGGAAATCTTCCGTAATAAAGGTGCAGACGGTGAAGAAAACTCTGGAGGACACCTTCCTTTATAATACGAATGATATAGAAAGAACGAGGAGGTAAAAAATCAATGAAATTGATGAAGACATTAGCTGGCGCAGCTATTAGCTTCGGCCTTGTTGCAGGTGTACTTGCGGGCTGTGGTGAGAAGAAAGAAGAATTAAATATTTATAGTTGGGCTGACAACTTTGATGAGCAAGTTTTAAAAGATTTTGAAAAGAAATATAACGTGAAAGTTAACTATGATAAATATGCAAGTAACGAAGAAATGCTTGCGAAATTACAAGCTGGTGGCGCGACATATGATTTAATTCAGCCATCTGATTACATGGTGAAAACGATGGCGAAGATGGACTTATTAGCACCTTTAGATAAGAAGAACATTCCGAACATCGAGAATCTTGTTTCTAACTTTAAAACACCTGCGTTTGATCCAGAAAATAAGTATTCTCTAGTATATACTTGGGGTGTAACAGGCATTGCATACAATAAAAAGTATGTGAAAGAAGTACCTACAAGCTGGGCGGATTTATGGAACGATAAATATAAAGGACATGTTACTTTATTAAATGATTCTCGTGAAGTATTAGGAATGGGACTTAAGAAAAACGGTTTCTCTAATAGCACGAAAGAGGATGCACAGTTAAAGACAGCGTCAAATGATTTACAGAAGCTACTTCCAAACTTATTAGCATTCGATACAGATAACATTAAACAAAAATTCATTACAGAAGATGCTTGGATCGGGACAGTTTGGTCTGGAGATGCAGCATTCATCGCGAAAGACAATAAAGATGTAGGATACGTTGTACCAAAAGAAGGCGGCACAATTTGGGCTGACACGTTAGCGATTCCAAAAGGTGCGAAACATAAAGAACTTGCAGAGAAGTTTATGAATTACTTATTAGATGAAAAAGTAAGTGTGAAAAACTACGAGTCAATTGGTTACAGTAATCCAAATGAAAAAGCTTATCCTCTTCATAGTAAAGAATATCGTGATAATCACATGATCTTCTTAACGAAAGAAGAATTAGATCGTACAGAATGGCTTGTTGATGTAGACGATAAGTTAAAAGACTACGATCGCTACTGGACAGAGCTGAAAACAAAAGGTAAATAAGTAAGAAAATGCGGTTTCTAAAGTAGAAATCGCATTTTTTCATAAGTAGGAGGAAATCGTTTGAAGAAAAAGTTACATCGATATGAGTTCATGTGTATGATTTTATTACTTGCTTTATTCGGCATTATCGCTTGGAGAGTACAAGCAAGCGGAGTTACAGCAGTGGATACATATGTCCGAGAGATGGTAAAAGGATTACAAACAGAAAGCTCAATTACATTCTTCACATATTTTACAAAGTTAGGATCTGCAATTGGAGTTATAACGACACTAATTATAAGTTTGCTCGTTTTTTGGAAAAAACGTTATTATGCTGCTATGATCGTGTATCCAATGGCTATATTAACGACACATCTTGTTAATAAAGGGATAAAAGCAATTGTAAAAAGAGACCGTCCATCATTAAACGAGGCACTTGACGCACTTGGATATAGCTTCCCAAGTGGACATGCAATGCTATCTATTATGACATTTGGTTTTCTTGCCTATATCATTGCTGCCAATTTGAAGAGTGTAGCTGGGAAATGTGGTATTACGATTTCAATGGGCATATTAATTATATTGATTGGATTAAGTAGAGTCATTTTAAATGTACATTATCCAACTGATATTTTAGCAGGTTACTGCGCAGGTGGCATTTTGTTAATCATCGCAATTTATTGTCATCGTTTACTTACCGAGAGGCTTCAGCTTAATAACGAGAGATAGAAAAACGTCTAAAAAAACTATAATTATAGTTTTTTTAGACGTTTTTTGTTTATATGGAGATGTGATACAGTATAAATGATAAGTGAATTATATAAAGTAGGTGAAAATGTGTGAAGACAAATGTACATAAAATTGATAAGTGGGGGAAGATAGGAACTTTTCTGTATCAATTTCGTTATACAGTAATCGTAGCATTACTATTACTTGCGATAGTGCTCGGTACTTTTGCTCCAAAACTTCCAGGAGTATTGGGCGGTGATGGTTTCCAAACAGAAGGGGATTATCAAAAGACGAAAGAAATTTTAGATAAAGATTTTAAGCAGTCTCAAGATACACTTTTACTCGTTTTTGAGAAGGAAAAGGATACTTCGCATGAGGATTTCCAAAAGCGCATAGAGGGGATAATAAATCAAATTCAAGAGAAGGAAACATACGAATCTTTTCATCATCCAATGCAAAATAAAGAGATGTTACAAGATGATATCGGTTATGCGACGATTTTATTTTCCGGGAAAACAAATAAAGATCGAATGGAAAAGACATTGCAATTCGCTGATGAAATCAAGAAAGAAAGTAGTGCAGTATTAAAAGTAACACCGACAGGGTATCCGAAAATTAATCAAGAGATTAATGAAAGAACACAAAATGATTTAAAAGTAGCAGAGATGATCGGTTTACCTATTGCTTTTCTCGTACTATTATTCTCATTTGGTAGTCTGCTTGCGTCTATTTTACCGATTTTAAATGGGATATTAAGTGTAATTAGTACGATGGGGATTTTATATTTTATCGGCGTTGATAAAGAGTTATCTATTTTCGTGTTAAATGTTGCACCGATGATTGGGCTCGCATTATCAATTGATTTTGCACTGTTATTTGTAAATCGCTTTCGAGAGGAAGTTGCGAGGAGAACAGTGAAAGAAGCGATAGCAATTACGTATCAAACGGCAGGGCGTGCTATCGTATTTTCAGGGTTATGTGTATTCGTCGGTTTATCAGGCTTATTTTTCTTTAAGATAGACTATATTCAGTCTGTTGCCATTAGCGGGATGATTGTCGTTATTATGAGCATTTTGTTTTCGCTCACACTTCTTCCAGCGCTATTATCTCTAATTGGTAAAAGGATATTGAAAAAGAATCAGGCGGCGCCTACGCCATCAAATGTATGGCGTAAATTTGCACAGTTTGTAATGAAACATCCAATCGTCATGATTATTGTTGTTATAACATTTATTGTTATTTGTTTATTACCGCTACGTACAGCTAACTTGCAGTTTCCTGGTGTTGAAGCGTTACCTGAAAAGAGTGATACGAGAGTTGCATTTGAGAAGTATGAAGAAGCCTTTAATAAGACTGTCAAAACACACGCCGATGTTACTTTAGTAGTAGAGACGAAGGATGATATAACAGAAAAAGAAAGCTTACAAAAGGTAGAAGATGTCGTTCAAAAGTTAAAAGATGACAAGCAAGTATATAAGGTAAAAAGTGTATATGACGGGCTAAATGGAATGAAAGCAGATCAAGTTGCTGGAATATTGCAGTCGCCAGAAGCTGCGAAAATAGCTCCTGTATTTGAAGCGTATACGAAAGGAAATAAAACAACAATGGAAGTCTTTTTGGATACGAAACCAAGTACAGAAACTGCAAAACAATGGGTTCGTGATTTCAAAAAGAATTATAAAGAAAACGATGTTACTTATTATTTAGGCGGGATGACAACGTTCCAACAAGAGTTGGAAGATGAAATTAAAGATAAAGTTGCAATTGGTATGTCTGTTATATTTGGATCAACCTTTGTCATTTTATTATTCGCATTCCGCTCTATACTCATTCCAATTAAAGCGATTATTATGAACGTACTTAGTTTAAGCGCAACAATTGGAATTGTAATTTGGTTATTTGAAGGTGGGCATTTCGGATTAGAGGAAAGTTCAGTTCTATTTGTATTACCAATCTTTATTTTTGGTCTCGTATTTGGTCTTAGTATGGATTATGAAGTATTCCTTATTTCACGTATTCACGAGCTATATGAGGAGACGAAAGATAATGATAAAGCAACGCTAGAAGGGCTTGTCTCTACAAGTCGTATCATTACGTCGGCTGCTTTAATTATGATTGTTGTTACCGGTGCATTTGCCTTTACCGATATTTTACCAGTAAAGCAAATGGGAATTGGTGTTGCGTTAGCGATATTTCTTGATGCAACAATTATTCGTCTTATGCTCGTACCAAGTTTAATGAAGTTGTTTGGAGATTGGAACTGGTGGTTACCATTCCGAAAGAAAAGGGAAAAATCATCGTAAAAAATGCTCATCTATTAGATGAGTATTTTTTTATGAATAGCAGGGCCTATATTTTGTAAATAGTATGTGATAAGAACAATACATACAAGTAGGTGAAGGCAATGTTTCGTTATTTTAAGTTTAAGCTAAATGATACAGTACAATTTGCTGAAAACGATGGACATATGTATCGCATTGTCGGTTATCGGTTGGAAAAAGGGTTTTATCCAAAAGATGAATGGACTCATATTATTTATGAACTACTTAGAGAATTTGACGGGTATACGATGGATGCGGAAGAAGAGGAAATTGTAAAGGTCATTCAAGTAGAGGATGAGTATTACAAAATACAAGAAGTATCGGGGTATCGTTATCCAGTAAAAATGAAGCAAAAACAGCAAGTTATGAAAGTGGAGAAGATAGACGACTTATTAGATACGTACAACGACTATAAAAAATTGGCGGATTTCTTTAAAGATTTATCGTATGAACAAAAAGCTGAAGAAGTGTTGCAGGAGATGAAAAGGCTTAGAGCGTGAGGGGACAGTCGATTATAAGACTGTCCTCTATTTTTGACGGTGCATCAAAGTATGTTTTCCGTTACAATGAGAGAATCAATAGAAATAAGGTGATTATAGTATGGAAACAAAGAAAAAGGGCGAATGGTGTGAAATTACGGTTCCGGCGACGTGGAATGGTATAAGTATTGAGTCGTTGTTAAAAGTAGAATGGGAAGTACCAAAAAAGTTATTACATCAGCTTCGTATGGAAAAAGGTGTTACGGTTAACGGAGAACAGAGGAGATGGAATGAACTTTTAAAAGAAGGAGATAAGTTACAAGTTCATATGTTTATGGAGGAGGAGTACGGCGTAGAGCCGGAATATGGTGAATTAAATGTAGTGTTTGAAGACGATCACGTACTCATTGTAAATAAGCCCGAGCAAATGGATACACATCCTTCTGAAAAAAATGGGACGGGAACACTTGCCAATCTTGTTGCTTTTCATTTTCAAATGCAAGGTTTAGAGACGAAGGTTCGTCATATCCATAGGTTAGATAAAGATACGACAGGTGGTGTTGTATTCGCAAAACATAGAATTGCGGGTGCAATTATGGATCGTTTATTAATGGAACGGAAAATCAAAAGAACGTATACGGCACTTGTTGAAGGAAGAGTAAAAAAGAAGCAGGGGACAATTGACGCGGCCATCGGAAGAGATCGACATCATGCTACAAGGCGCCGTGTTTCTCCAAAGGGAGACCAAGCTATAACGTATTATAAAGTAGAGAAATATTTTAAAAAACAAAATGCGACGCTCGTAACGTTACAGTTAGAAAGCGGTAGAACGCATCAAATTCGCGTTCATATGAGCTATAATGGAAATCCATTAGTTGGGGATGTATTATATGGTGGGCAAACAACATATATGTCCGGGCAAGCGTTGCATGCGATGAAGATTAATTTTTTGCATCCGATTACGAAAGAAGAGATCGAAGTTGAAGTACAATTCCCTACAAATTTAAACGATGTAATGAAAAAATTTGAAAGAGAAAATGGGTAAAGTGTAAGTTTAAAGTTGAAAAAGGTAGATTTTTGCAGGGATTTCTCTAAAAGAGGCGAAGCCGTTAAGAGAAAAGAGAGGTGAGAATTACTTGATCAAATATAAATATATGCTAGGGATATTTTTCGCTTGTCTTTCACTTACTCTATGTATTTATCCATATTTACCAACTCGTATGGCAGTGCATTGGAATGAGAATGGTGGAGCGAACGAGTTTATGAGTAAACAAGTTGTCGTATTATTTATCCCTGTCCTTATTATTATTTTACATGGATTAGTATATGTTATTTCACATAATATATATAAGTTTAATGAAGGAGAGCATTTCATTATAAGTGGATTTATAAAGAGTATTACTTTATTTATGATGTTTGTCCATATACTAATTCTCTTTATTAATTTGGGAAGTATTATATCCTTTCAGACAGGACTAACAATTGGAATTAGTATGTTTCTTTTTATGTTTAGTAAAGTGTTTAAAAAGGTGAAGGATAGAGAGAAAGAACCGATCAAATTACAAAAAATCCGTTTAGTTAGTAGGCGAATCTTTCAAGGGATGGCATGCAGCATATTATTTTCATTGCTTTTGAGCCTGAAGTGGGGATTTTATTTGTTAATTAGTGTAATAAGCTGCGGGTCTATTTTGTTTATGTTCTACATTTTATACGCATACATATTAGAAAGCTATGAAACATAAAAAAGAGTCTTCTAGGAGAAGACTCTTTTTTATGTTTACTTCGTAATAAATTGTTGTGTCCAGTAGTTGCCGCTTTCTACATAACCAACACCGATATGAGTGAAGCCGCTATTTAAAATGTTTGCACGGTGTCCAGCACTGTTCATCCAAGCTTGTACAACTTCTTCTGGTGTACGTTGACCTTGTGCGATGTTTTCACCTGCAGATGTATAAGAAATACCAAATTTCTTCATCATGTCAAACGGAGACCCGTATGTAGGGCTGTTATGATCAAAGTAGTTGTTTTTTTGCATATCTTCAGACTTAATGCGTGCTACTTTGCTTAATTCAGTATCGATTTGTAATGCTGGTAAGCCTTGTTTTGTACGCTCTGCGTTTGTCAATTCAACAACACGTTGTTCGAATTCGCTTAAAGATTTTGCTTCTTCAGCAGGCTTTTGCTCAGCAGGTTTTTGTGTTTCAGTTTGAGTATTGTTATTTTCAGCAGGTTTTTGAGTTTCTGGTTTTTGAACTTCTTCAGCAGGCTTTTGTTCAGCTGGTTTTTGAGTTTCCTCAGCAGGCTTTTGAGCTTCTGGCTTAGCTGTTGGTTGTTCAGTTACAACATTTTCAGTAGGCTGTTGACCAGGAATGAAGCAATCTTGTTGGAATTGACCTTGATTCCATTGTGCTAATGACTCAACTCCCATAGATTGTAAGAATGCTTGTAATTCTTGTTGGCTCATTTGCTTCATCATTACCTTTGGATGCTGAATATTTTGAACCTTTATGTTAGATGGTTGTACTGTTGCAGCTTGTGCATCTAAAGAAGATACTCCTAAAGTAAGAGCTGTTGCAGCAGCTACAGATAATAAAACACGCTTTTTCATGATGTGTGTCCCCCTATATAAAGTTTTAATTTGTTTTCACACGATTTATTTTTGACAGCCTGTCTGACTGACAAATCCATCGTAGCATACAATTTGCGAGAAAAAAGATGGAAAAAAATTCATAGACTTCGAAATTACCTAATTTATCCTAAGAGGAGAAAAGGGTAGAAATGAGAGAAACATAGAGTGTAAAAGGAATTTCTAGCATTTTTATACTTGGTTTTAAGAGGGTGTTTTTGGATAAATCTACCTAAATCGAAAATGAAGAATCCTATTGTATCAATGGTTTTAGCATTTTATTGAGGAATATACTGGATTGATTTTTACAAAACTGTAATGTTTCTGTTGTTCTTTTTTATAATAAAGTAACATATTTTTAATGTTGTAGCAGACAAAAAAGCGGCTATCTCTTTACATAGACGAAGGAGATAGCCGTTTTCCTATTATTACGTATGTTACGAGTTGGTTTCAATTGCTTCTAATAATAAATCTACAATGTGAATTCCTCTCATTTTATGAGAAAGATCTTCTCGTTCAATACCTAATTTCATTTGTAATAGACAACCTGGATTTGCAGTAACAATTGTCGCCGCGTCTGTTTCATGCACACGGTCCATTTTATAATCTAGAAATTCCATTGATAACTCTGAATGAACAATATTGTAAATACCAGCAGAACCACAGCAACGGTCCGCATCTTTCATTTCACGGTATGTTGAGCCTTGGATGGCCTCTAGTAACATACGAGGCTCAGAAGATGTTCGCATAACATTACGTAAATGACAAGAATCTTGATACGTAATGATCTGCGGCGTGAGTCGTAAGTCAGTACGTTTATGGAAATCTAATTCTACTAGTATAGCAGTAATATCTTTAATTTTAGAAATAAACTGCTTTGCTCGTTCAGCCCACTTAGGATCATCTTTTAATAAATAATCATAATCTACGAGATAAGCTCCGCAACCACCTGCATTCGTAATGATATAGTCGATTTGTAAATCTTCGAACGCTTGTATATTTCGTTTCGCTAATTCCTTTGCCCCACTTTTTTCACCAGCATGTCCGTGTAATGCTCCGCAACAACTTTGTGTTTTCGGAATAACGACATCACAACCAGCTAACTGAAGAAGTTTCATCGTTGCGTTATTTGTTTCTAAAAACATCGTATCCATTAAACAACCTGTGAAGAATGCAACTTGTTTCTTCTTTGCCACCTCAGCAGGTAAAAATTCAGGACGATCTTTCATTGCTTTCATTTTAGGGACTTTTGGCAAAACGAGATCCATCGTTGCAAGTGTTTCAGGGAATAACTTCATAATACCCGTTTTATGTGTTAGCGTTTGTAAACCAGAACGCTGGTAAAATCCGATTAGCCCTGTTAGTGTTCTCATTCGGTTTTGATGCGGGAATAGTCCTTCAAAAACGACTTTACGAACAGCTCTCACGGGCACTGAGAATTTTTTGTTTTGATTAATAATGTCACGAGTTTCTTCTAATAAATGTCCATAATTAACACCAGATGGACAAACGGGCTCACAAGCACGGCAGCCTAGGCAAACATTTAAAGTATTTTCAACATCTTCATCTGGATCAATTAAACCATCTACGACGGCTTTCATTAATGCGATACGACCGCGTGGTGAATGTGATTCTTTATATCCAGATTGAATGTAAGTAGGACAAGTAGGTAAACAAAAACCGCATCGCATACAATTTAATAGTTCATCTTCACTTAATCGTTCTTTAAATTCCTTTTGAATTTTTTCTTTATTTAATGTTGTCATCGCTCAACCACCACTCTTTTACGAGAGTCTTTCGCGAACATCTTTCCAGGATTCATAATGTTGTTTGGGTCGAAGGCTTGTTTAATCCCTTGCATAGCAGCAATACCTTCTTTACCTAATTTCATTTCTAAATAAGGAGCTTTCATCGCGCCAACACCATGTTCACCAGTAATCGTGCCACCAAGCTCAATCGCTTTCGCAAATATTTCAGCAAAAGCCTGTTCAGCACGGTGCATTTCTTCTTCATTACGGGCATCTGTCATACAAGTTGGGTGCAAATTGCCATCACCAGCATGACCAAAAGTACAAATAGGAATATTATATTTCTTTGCAATTGCATTAATAGCTTCAACCATTGGAGCTATTTGTGAACGTGGTACAGTTGCATCTTCTAATATTGTCGTAGGTTTTAGTCTTGCAAGTGCTGATAGTGCACTACGGCGTGCTGTACGAAGCGCATCTGCTTCGGCTTCATCTTTTGCAACGCGAACATCGACCGCATTCATAGCACGGCAAACGTTAGCCATTTTTTCGATATCGCGATTGACAACCTCGGGCGGGCCATCTTGTTCAATTAATAAAATTGCTTTGACGTCAGTTGGTAAACCGATTTGTGCAAACTCTTCTACAACTTCAATTGTTGGTTGGTCTAAAAACTCAAGTGTCGCCGGAATAATTTTATTTGCAATAATAGCAGAAACAGCTCGAGCAGCTTCATTAATATCTTCATATAGCGCAAGCATCGTTTTCTTCGTTTCAGGCATAGGGACAAGTTTTAATATAGCTTCCGTAACAACACCAAGTGTTCCTTCAGAACCAATAAATAAACGAGTTAAATCATAACCAGCTACATCTTTTGCTAATTTACCGCCAGTGCGAATGATATCGCCGTTCGGTAAGACAATTTCAAGCCCCATTACATAATCACGTGTTACGCCATATTTTAAACCACGTAATCCGCCGGAGTTTTCATTAATGTTACCGCCGATTGTAGAAATTTTCATAGAGCTTGGATCTGGTGGATAAAATAAACCTTTTTCTTCTACTGCTTTAATAATATCAAGTGTAATAACGCCAGCTTGTACAGTAATTGTTAAATTCTCTTCGTCAATTTCTAAAATATTGTTCATATGGCGGAAAATAAGGACGATACCACCTTCAAGTGGACACGTTCCAGCACAAAGGTTTGTTCCAGACCCGCGAACATATACAGGGATTTTATGAGTGTTACACACTTTTAACACTTCGGCTATTTCATTTGTATTACGAGGAGCAATGACTGCATCAGGCATCGCTTGGAAGTTTGGAGTGGCATCATAACTATAAGTTAAACGTCCCATATTGGATGTATCTACATTATCTTCACCAACAATAGATACGAATGAATCAATAATTTGCTTTTCTAACATTGGAAATCCCCCTCAAACTGTTAACGTATTTCGTCATAGTAAAAAACGTTTTAACAGTGCTTTCATTATAATGATAAAAAAGTCGGGGGATTCTTTCTATGTACAATCATCTAAAGATTAATCTGTTTTATCGTTATTTTTTGTATGATTATCTAATAAGAGGAGTGCGAAGTATAAAATATTTAAATCTTTGAATTGTTTCGGGTCAAGTCCTGTATGTTCTTCAATCTTTTTTAGCCTGTAATGCAATGTGTTAATGTGTATATGTAATTGCTCAGCTGTCTGCTTATAAGATTGGTTATAATCGATAAATAAACGTAAAGTGTGCATAAGCTCAGGAGATGATACTAAGTTTTCAATGGTACGCTCTAGAAACTGTTCCCGAGTTTCAGTAGAAATATCTTGTAAGCACATTTCTAAACGTAAATCTTCATTAAATACAATTTCTTTCGTTTTAAGTGATACTGAAAGGGCGCGTAATGCTTGTTCGTACGATAAGGTCATATTGCTTGGTGTAACTGTTTGTCCAATCCCGATATATAAAGTAATAGAAAATAAAGTTTCACAGTCTCGTTTTAACCGTTTTAAAAATTGAAAGGTTTGCTCTTTGGATTGCATTGTTGTAAACAAAATAAACCGATCATTTCCCCAGCGAACAAATAAATTTTCTTTTGCTAAAATGTTGCGCATATGTTGCCAAATTTTACGCTGGAGCATCGTATTATCTTGGGCGATTGATAATAAAATAAGTTGTTTCTTCTTATATAAATCAATGCCAAGCGTTTTTGCACGATCGAGAAAACTTGGAGACCAGTCTGTATTTTGAAGCCAATCAAAGACAAATGCTTCATAAGAACGGTGCTCAAGTTCTAGTTGTTCTAAAAAGTAGTTTTCATGGATTAATAATTCGGTCATCTTACGTAATATTTCTCCGTATTGTGAAATATTTTCAGGTTCTCCTGTAATTCCAATCACGCCGATTACTTCGTCATGGAATAGTAAAGGAAGATTCATACCAGCTTTTACACCTTGCAGTCGTCGTTCATCATCTTTTGTAATAATGACAGTTTTCTTTTGTTTCGAACAGCGGAGTGCACCTTCATGAAATTGACCGATTCTTTCCGCATCTGTACTTGCGATAATAACGCCTTGTATATTAATAATAATAATGTTTTCAGTAATTAATCTGCGTACTTCACGTACAATTTTATTCGCTAAATCAGGAAAAAGCATAATTTACACACCTCAAATTCTATTTGTTGTACATTATATATGTAAGTTTATTAATAAAGGAAGATTTCACATTTTCCACACATTTATTTGTTATTTTACAATTATAACGAAATCATCCGAAGATGGAGGGAATCTTTTGAGAAAGTACGTTTTTCTTCTCTGTTTTTTATTTCTATTAGTAGGGTGTCAAGGAAGTCTGTATACACCGATTACTAAAGATAAAAGTGTTATTATAACAACAAATATAAAGGAAGGTAGTATTAGTTTTATTGATAAAAAAACAAAGAAGCTATTAACAACATGGGAATTAAATGAGCCGATTGCGGGGGTTACGCTACTTCCAAATGGCGAGGAAATACTTGTTTATGGTAAGCAATTAGAATATATGTATGTATATTCACTAGCAGAAGGAAGACAAGTGGACAAATATAAGACTGGAAAAGGAATTGCTAATGTTATCGCATCAGATGATGGAAAACATTTATTTGCTGCCGATCAAAATGAACAAAAGGTAAGGTTCTTTACGATAAAAGGAAAAGAGACAGGGAGTGTTTCAACAGGAAAAGGGCCGATAACGATGGTAGAGCATCATAACCAGTTATCTGTACTCAACTTTTATGATACGAAGCTAACGACTATTGATACAAAGAAAAAAGAAGTGATACAGTCCTTTATGATTCCGCCAGCATCAACAGGAGCGACGGTTAGCGCTGATGGGAAAGAAATATGGATTGGTGGACATGGTGATGGAAGTCAAGTGAATGAGAAAGTATTAGTGTATTCTTTACAGAGCGGAGAGATGATGCGTTCTTTACATGCTCCGTTTATGCCTGTGAATATAACAAAGGATGATAAGTATGTATATGCGCTAAGTCACGGTTCAAATACGCTTAGAAAGTTTGATGCAAGTACGTATCAAGAGGTAGGATTTGCAGAAGTAGGATCTAATCCATTTGCATTTTTGAAAAGCGGTGCAGAAGGATATGTAGCTAGTTATGATAGCGATGAAGTATGCGTAATGGATATGAAGAATATGAAAATAAAACAAACAATTAAAGTCGGAAAAGGACCGTTTCAACTCATAGAGAGAGAAGGGGAAGGACAATGAGTAAATATAACGTGCTAGTCGTAGATGACGAAAGTGATATGAGGCAACTTGTCGGAATGTACTTAGATAACTTCGGATACGAGTGGGGAGAAGCTGAAAATGGAAAAGAGGCACTTCGAAAATTAGAGACGGATCATTATGATTTCGTTGTACTAGATATTATGATGCCTGAGATGGATGGGCTTTCAGTTTGTAAAGAGATTCGAAAAACGTCGGATGTACCTATTATATTTTTAACAGCAAAAGGTGAAGAGTGGAATAGGGTGAACGGCTTACGTATGGGAGCAGATGATTATATTGTAAAGCCATTTAGTCCCGGTGAACTAATTGCTCGTATGGAAGCTGTTTTAAGACGATATACAAAGCAAGAACAGCAAGAAGAGATTCAATTTGGACCGATTCTTATTAATGAAAAAAGTAGGAGGGTCGAGACGAATGGTGAGACGATTCCTCTTACGGTAAAAGAGTTCGATTTACTATATTTTCTTTGCCAACATAATGGACAAGTATTTAGCCGGGAACAATTGCTTGAAAAGGTGTGGGGATATGATTATGCAGGAAGTACAAGAACGGTAGATACGCATGTGAAAACGATGCGTCTAAAGCTAGGAGAAAGTGGAAACTACATTCAAACCGTTTGGGGTGTAGGTTATAAATTTGAGGTGTAACGTATGTTTACGATGGTACAAAAGCTTTGGCTTACAGTAGTATGTGCAGTATGTGTAACAGTTTCCTTTCTTTATTTTGTATCTTTATACTCATATGAAAAGTTATACGTTGATAATTTAAAAGATTCATTAGTAATGGAAGGGAAACGTCTTGCCACGCAATATGATAAACGTGAAGGAGTATCAACTTTTGAAGAGAAAGTAAGGGCGTATGATCAAATATCTAGTTCAGATGTCCTTTTCGTATACAATCCGCGTGATTTAAGCGCATGTTTGCCTTTTGATGTTCACCATCATTCTCTTATAAGTGAAGGGGATAGACAGGCGCTATTAGATGGGAAAACTGTGACAAAGATAGGGTATGAAGAACATTTTGATCGTAATATTATGGGTGTTGTCATCCCTGTTTTAGATAATAAAAAATTAGTTGGTATTGTATACTCTTATATTCCTTTAAAAAGTATAAAAGACTTAATATTTGATATGGGTCTTATTTTAGCGCCGTTAGCACTTGCAATGATTTTAATTACAATATGGATTGGTAGAAAAATTATTATCGCTATTACGAGACCGCTTTCGCAAATGGAACGAGTTGCAAATCATTTGGCTACTGGAGATTTCTCAGAGCGGATTACAATTTCTTCAGAAGATGAAATTGGACGATTGGGAAAAGCTTTTAATAAAATGGCAAATTCTTTAGAAACAGAAGATGTAAAGCGTAAGGAATTTTTAGCTAATGTTTCGCATGAACTTAGAACACCGCTTAGTTATATTAAAGGATATAGTGAAGCTATTTTAGACGGTGTAGCGAAGGGGCCGCAGCAGGAAAAAGTAACGCAACTTATTCATAAAGAAGCAGGTCGCATGCAGCGCCTCGTTCATGATTTATTAGATCTAGCGCAGCTAGAAGGTGAACACTTTCCCCTAAAGAAACAACCTATCGTTTTTTCACAGCTTATTGAAGATGTACTAGATACGTACGAGTTACAGTTTATAGAAAAAAAACTTCGTATTTCAACGAATTTAAATCCTGAAATTATCGTAATGATTGATGAGGATCGTATGCAACAAGTACTTCATAATGTGTTAGATAATGCGATACGTTATACAAATCAAAACGGGGATATCATAATAACATTAAAGCAAATTGATGATTATTGTGAATTGCACATAAAAGATACAGGAATAGGTATTGATAGAGAGCATTTAGAAAATCTCGGGGAACGCTTTTACCGAGTAGATAAAGCGAGAAGTCGTCAACACGGTGGAACAGGTTTAGGCCTTGCAATTGTAAGGCAAATTGTTCATATACATGATGGTGAGTGGAGAATAGAAAGTGAAAAAGGCAAGGGAACGACAGTTATTATTAAATTAAAAGCACAAGATGAGGAGAGCATATTCTAACTTTTGGAATATGCTCTTCATATTGAAGGTAAATAGTTACGCGTAAATGTATTAATTAATATTAAACAAATATCAAAAAATTGACTATTTTATGAACAAAACATTTGTACTTCTTACTAATTCGTTCTAAAATAGTTATGGATGCTAAGTTCTTATAAAACGTTACAATTGTTGTTTGGAAGATACTGAGGTGATTTAACTGGAGTACAAATCTATTAAACCGAAAAAAATTTACGAAGAAGTATCTGAAGCTATTTTAACAATGATTAAAAATGGTACGTTAAAACCTGGTGACAAACTACTTCCTGTTCATCAATTAGCTGAGCAGTTTCAAGTTGGCAGATCTGCTGTTCGTGAAGCGCTAAGTGCGCTAAGAGCAATGGGCTTAATTGAAATGAAACAAGGAGAAGGTACATATGTAAGGAATTTCGATCCTTCTTCATTAACGAAATCACTAAATAACAAGTTATTAATGAAGAAAGAGGATATTTTGAATTTATTAGAAGTACGGAAGGTGCTCGAAGTGGGGGCAGTTCGAGCGGCAGCGGCAAAACGTACGGAAGCTAATTTACAAAATATGAAGCATTGGTTAGATGAAATGGCAAAGAGCATTGGAGATGAAAAGGCTGGCGAAAAAGCAGACTTTCAGTTCCATATGGGAATTGCAGAGTCTTCGCATAATAACATCTTACTTGAGCTGATGAATCATGTTTCAGAGATGATTGCTGAAACGATTGGTGAATCAAGACGCATTATTTTATATGGTGAACAAACAACATCAGAACGACTTTTAGAAGAGCATCAATCTATATATAATGCGGTGTTAAAGCAAGATGTGGAATTAGCGCAGCAAGCAATGCTAAATCATTTAACAAATGTAGAACATATTGTCACAGGTAAAAGCGATATAAATTCGTAATTTAATCTTTTAAAATTCTAATTTTCTGATAAAATAGAGAGATTAAGTAAACGTTTTCTTTAGAAGAGGGAGAGGATAGGCCATGGTTGAGCCTACTTCTTCTAATCTTAGTCATCTGATGACCATATGATTGTTGGCGAAGTTGTAATGAGGGGGAATTATAGTTATGAAAGTTACTTTATTTGTTACTTGTATAGTCGATATGTTTGAAACAAACGTCGGCAAAGCAACAGTTGAAGTATTGGAGCGTTTAGGTTGTGAAATTGAATTTCCAGAAGCACAAGTTTGTTGTGGTCAGCCTGCTTATAATAGCGGCCATGTAGAAGCAGCAAAAGAAGCGATGAAACATATGATTGAAACTTTCGAAGATGCAGAATATATCGTTACACCATCTGGCTCTTGTGCGACAATGTTTCATGAGTATCCGCATGTTTTTAAAGATGATCCGAAGTGGGCTAAACGTGCACAAAAGGTTGCTGATAAAACATATGAATTCACACAATTTATTGTAGATGTTTTAAAAGTTACAGATGTTGGTGCAAGTTTACCAGGAATAGCTACTATTCATAAATCGTGTCATATGACACGCCTGCTTGGAGTAAAAGAGGCACCAGGAATTTTATTATCAAACGTAAAAGGATTAACTGTGAGAGAACTGCCAAACGTGCAAAATTGTTGTGGGTTTGGGGGAACGTTTTCAGTTAAGATGACTCCAATTTCTGAGCAAATGGTAGATGAAAAAGTAGATAGTGTAATGGAAACAGGTGCAGATTATTTAATCGGTGCAGATTGTGGGTGTTTGTTAAACATTGGCGGACGTATTGAGCGTTTAGGAAAAGAAGTAAAAGTAATGCATATTGCTGAGGTCTTGAATAGTCGCTCATGAAGGGGGAACATAAGCTATGTCTATGAAAATCAGTGAGAAAAAATTTAATGATCGCGTTGGCGATGGAATTCAAGATTCGTTTATGCGCGGGGCAGTATCTTCTGCACAAACGCGTTTATATACAAATCGATTGAAAGCAGCTGAAGAGTTAGGAAACTGGGAAGAGTGGCGTGAACTAGGTGAACAAATTCGTCAACATACGTTAGAGAATCTTGATTATTACTTAATGCAGTTAAGTGAAAATGTATCAAAAAGAGGCGGTCACGTTTACTTTGCGAAAACGAAAGAGGATGCAGCAAAGTACATTCAAGACGTTGCAAAAAAGAAACAAGCGAAGAAAGTTGTTAAATCAAAATCAATGGTAACTGAAGAAATTAGTATGAATCATGCCCTTGAAGAGATTGGTTGTGAAGTGTTAGAGAGTGACTTAGGAGAGTATATCTTACAAGTAGATAACGATCCACCATCACATATTATTGCGCCTGCACTTCATAAAAACAGAACGCAAATTCGTGATGTATTTAAAGAAAAACTTGGATATGAAAATTCTGATGATCCATACGAAATGACAAAGTTTGTTCGTAAACAACTTCGTGAGAAATTTATGGATGCAGAAATTGGTGTGACAGGTTGTAACTTTGCTGTTGCAAATACGGGCTCTCTTTGTTTAGTAACGAACGAAGGTAATGCCGATCTTGTTATGTCGATTCCGAAAACACAAATTGCAGTAATGGGTATGGAACGTATGGTTCCGACAATGGAAGAATTAGATGTTTTAGTTGGTTTACTATGTCGTAGTGCAGTAGGTCAAAAGCTAACAAGTTATGTAACGGTAGCAGGACCAATTCAAGAGGAAGAGGTAGATGGACCAGAAGAGTTTCATTTAGTCGTTGTTGATAATGGCCGCTCTCAAATTCTTGGATCGGAATTCCGTTCAGTATTGCAATGTATTCGTTGTGCTGCTTGTGTCAATGTATGTCCTGTGTATCGTCACGTTGGTGGACATTCATATGGTTCTATTTATTCAGGACCAATTGGTGCAGTGTTAACACCACTTTTAGGTGGATATGATGATTATAAAGAACTTCCTTATGCATCTAGTTTATGCGGAGCGTGTACGGAAGCTTGTCCAGTAAAGATTCCGTTACATGATTTATTATTAAAACATCGTCAAGTTATCGTTGAGCAAGAAGGACGTGCCCCGCTTGCAGAGAAATTAGCAATGAAAATGTTTAGTATGGGCGCATCTTCAGCAGCTTTATATAAAATGGGATCAAAAATAGCACCGGCAGCAATGAGTCCATTTACATCTGGCAACCGTGTATCAAAAGGCGTTGGCCCACTTAAAAACTGGACGGATATTCGTGAATTCCCGGCTCCAAGTAAAGAACGATTCCGTGATTGGTATAAAGATCATAAGAAAGGCGGGGACAAATAATGACAGGATTAATTCAAAACCGCGAGTCCTTTCTAGATAATATCGCAAAAGAACTTGGGCGCGCGCGTAAAACAGTAGGCGTAGAACGTCCAGCATGGAAAAGTAATGTGAATGAAGAAACGTTAAAAGATTATTCACAAGAAGAATTGTTAGAAGTATTTAAAAATCAATGTACAAACATTCATACAACTGTTGTGGAAACGACAAACGACCGTTTACGTGAAGATATTCAAAAAGTAATCGTTGAAAACGGCGGAGGACCTATTATATTATCAGCAGATGAGCGTTTTGATTCCTATGGATTGACTTCTTTATTTAAAGAAGAGCTTCCAAAGCAAAATGTTGAAGTAAATATATGGGATCCTGAGAAAAAAGAAGCGAATATGCGTATAGCGGAAAAAGCGAATATTGGAATCGCATTTAGTGATTATACTTTAGCGGAATCGGGTACGATTGTTGTACAAAGTCATAAAGGACAAGGGCGTTCTTTACACTTTTTACCGACTGTATACTTTGCTATTATTCCACGTGAAACACTTGTACCTCGTATTACACAAGCAGTTCAACACATGAACTCTCGTGTGGAAAAAGGTGAAGCAGTCGCATCTTGTATTAACTTTATTACAGGACCAAGTAACTCTGCGGATATTGAAATGAATCTTGTGGTCGGAGTACATGGACCATTAAAAGCAGTATATTTCATCGTATAAAATAGGGGAAAGCAGGCCGGAAAACGGCCTGCTTTTTTAATAGAATAAAGATAATATGAAGTAGAAGTTCTCTCCTTTTTTTGTTATGTTCTTTTGGAAAGGAGAGGAAGGGATGTTCACTTATTTATATGTATTGTTAACAGGGATGGTGTTTGGTTCTTTTTTTATGGTGATTGCGATGAGAGTTCCAGTAGGGGAATCTATTATTACACCGCGTTCGTACTGTCATTACTGCAACTATACGTTAAAGTCGAAAGAACTTATTCCAATCATTTCATTTTGTTTGCAAAAAGGGCGTTGTACGAGTTGCAAAAGAAAAATCTCAAGTTTGTATATAGTGTTTGAATTTGTTACAGGGAGTTTGTTTGTTCTTACTGTATATATAATTGGAATAGAACGAGAGCTCATCATCATTTTATCGCTCTTTTCTTTACTTCTTATTATTTCAGTTACAGATTTAGTATATATGCTAATACCTAATCGTATTTTAATTTGGTTTGGGCTTTTGCTTATTTTAGAATGTATTTTTGTACCGTTAGTTACTTGGATAGATAGTTTAGCTGGTAGTGGAACTATATTCATTTTGTTATATTGCATGCAAAGGATTTATCCAGATGGTCTTGGCGGAGGTGATGTGAAATTACTTTCATTACTCGGATTTATAGTGGGAGTGAAAGGGGTTTTTATAACTTTATTTTTAGCATCTTGCTTTAGTCTTTGTTTTTTCGGAATAGGTATAGCGTTAAAACGTATAAAAATAAGAACTCCAATTCCGTTTGGACCTTTTATTAGCCTTGGAGCAATATGTTATGTGTTGGTCACATATGCAAAATAAAGAGGAGATAGAACATGAATGTATATATGGATGATCAAAGAAGTTGCCCGTACGGATATGTTTTGGCAACTACAGCAGAAGCCACCTTGAAATATGTAGGGAGCTAAAAACTCCAAAGTGAAACTTTGGAGTTTTTAATGTTTCATATGTGCTTGTAAAGGAATAATTTCCTCCGTTTGAGCTGCAACTAATTCAGTTTCCTCTTGTTTAACATCAGGTGCTTTCTTTGTTAAGTAATGATAGACCATACCGACAAATACGGATCCGCCAATAATGTTACCGATTGTAACTGGAATTAAGTTATGAATAGCCCCAGCGAAAGTAATTGTATCAGGATGTGGTGAAACTAAAGATAAGGCAAACAATGATAAGTTTGCAATGCTATGCTCATAGCCAGATAAGAAGAATGTGAAAACGAGCATCATCATCATCAATATTTTTGCTGTATCACCTTTTACTTGAGAAGGTAAGAAGCAAGCGAGACATACGAGCCAGTTACATAAAATTGCTTTAAAGAATAATTGCATAGTAGGTGTATTCATCTTTCCTTCAACGACTTTATTCATTAAATGACCGTGATCAATTGCTTCGAAAATTCCAGTTGCGTAAAATAATAAAGCAAAGAATAAAGCACCAGCTAAATTACCTGCATAACAAGCAATCCAGTTGCGAAGTGTATCAGAAATAGTTGTTTCTTTTCTCAAAGTTGCCACTGTAAAGTACATTGTATTGCCAGTAAATAATTCAGCGCCGCCATATATAATAAGTACGAGAGCAATTCCGAAAAACATGGAGGAAGCTAAATATGTTGCTGGTGAATCTGCAATATGAAAAAAGTTACCTAATTTAAAACATAGTACAATAATAAAACCGATATAAATGCCCGCAAGTGCAGCACGAATGAAATATTGCATTGGATTTATATCTAGCATTTGTTTTTTGCTCTTAGCCAGTTTTACAACGTAATCTAATCCTTGTTCTAGCATGAGTAATACGCTCCTTTAATACATCGTCTATAAATACTCCTTATATGAATAAGGTACATGGATTTGTTCATAGTTTCAATAAGTTTGTGCAATATTTCACAAAAAGGACATACATCTAGAAAGGAAGCGTTTACAAAAGGTAGTATAATGGAATTTTTTCTAAAAATAGAGAGGGGGATTGAAACGAGAAAAAAGAAAAAGCGCTGTAATTACAGCGCTTTTTCGTCTAAATTCTTTTCTACTTTTACTTCTACTTCTTTCGAGAAGAACCAACCGCCAACTGCGATTCCAACTAATACAATCCAGAAAGTAAGTTTCCACGGAGTAGATTCTGGGAATGAATGCGGAATTACATTTAATGCAGGGTGTGCTAATGTATAGATTGCTAACTTCACACCAACCCAACCTACAATTAAAAATGCTGCAGTTTCAAGTCCTGGTTTACGTTTTAAAATTTGTACGAAAGCAGTTGCTGCAAATCGCATAATGATTAATCCGATAAGTCCACCTACAAAGATAACAACGAATTGCCCAGTATCCAGACTACCGATTGTACCTAATCCTGTTTTCGGTAAAGTCATTGCTAATGCAACAGCAGCTAAAATTGAATCAACTGCGAAGGCGATATCAGCAACCTCAACTTTAAATACAGTCCACCAAAATTTCTCTTGTTTTTTCTTTGCTTCTTTTTCTTCTGTTTCTTCATCTGAATTCTTTTTAACATACGTTTTAAATAAGTGATTACCAGCGATAAACATAAGGTAAATTGCACCGATCGCTTGCACTTGCCATACATCGACTAGGAACGAAATCATAAATAGTGATCCGAATCGGAAAACGAACGCTCCTGCTAATCCATAAAATAGTGCTTTCTTTCGTTTTTCTTCTGGTAAATGTTTTACCATAATTGCGAGAACGAGAGCGTTATCAGCCGCTAAAATCCCCTCTAGTGCAATTAGGATGAGTAATACCCAACCATACTCCAATAATAATGATACATCCATGTACATTCTCCTCTCATTTCTATAAAGTCTAAACAAGTGAAGAAGTTCCCCACTGTTTAGTTTCCCCATACTCCTGCGCATCAACGGTGGAGGAAATTTGAAAACAAAAAAGACCTCTGCCGTTGATAGGCAAAGGTCTTGCTAGACATATGTAATGAAAATGCCAACAAAGCCGGAAGAACTAAGTTCTACGTAATGACGACTTTGTTTCCAAGAAATAGTTCTTGGACGCTACTCCCCTTTGGAGATATGCTATTGTACTCTCATTATATGGATAATTTATACGGTTGTCAACCTGTTAAAATATCTTCGTTTGGATATTTTATTTTTCTTTGTTTTTTACGTGCAAATGAAAAGGCTAATGTTAAAGGCCCCATCTTTCCAAAAAACATCATAAAGATAATAATTGTTTTGCCGATGATTGTTAAGTGTGGCGTCAAATTCATGCTAAGGCCGACAGTTCCAAATGCTGAAAATACTTCAAAAGCACTCATTAATAAAGGAACCTTCTCAGTGATGCTTAAAATTAAAATGGAAAGAAAAATAAACGAAATTGAAATAATAGTAATCGTTAATGATTTGACAATGAGCGTATCTTTAATGGATTTTTTAAACACTAATATATCATCTTGTTCTTGCAAAAATTTAAATACGCCTAAAAACATAATTAAAAAAGTTGTTAACTTAATCCCACCACCAGTTGAAGCACTGCCAGCACCAATAAACATAAGAAGCATCATTAATAAAAGTGAAGGTTTTGATAATGCAGAGATATCAACAGTATTAAACCCGGCAGTACGTGTTGAAACCGCTTGAAAATAAGCAGCCATCCCTTCTTCAAATGGTGTAAAACCTCTCATGGAAATTGAATTATGAAACTCGAATATGAAAATGAAAACTGTAGCAATAATATTGACGATAAGAGTAGAAGAGAGCATAAGCTTTGAGTGCAAAGTAAGGTTTTTAAAGTTTTTCTTTCTTTTTATATCTACGATAACTGTAAAACCAATCCCACCTAAAATAATGAGGGAAGAAATAACGAGATTGACGAGAATGCTATGGGAGTGCGACATTAAGTTATCGCTCCACACAGAAAACCCAGCATTGTTAAAGGCTGAGATAGAATGAAAAAAGCTGTAATATATCCCTTTGGCAATCCCGTATTTTGGTACCCATTCAAAGGAGAGAAATAAAGTAGCGATACATTCTACAGTAAAAGAAAATAAAAATAATGCTTTTGCAAGACGAATGATTCCGCCGACATTTGTTTGGTTTAATGCTTGTTGTAATAAAATCCGGTTTTGAAGGCCGATTTTTCTACCGAGCATAATTGCGATTAAAACAGCAAAGCTCATAATGCCAAGCCCGCCAACTTGTATAAGTGTTAAAATGACACATTGGCCAAATAAGGTAAATACTTTACCAGTGTCCACAACACCAAGCCCTGTAACCGTACAAGCAGAAACCGTTGTAAATAAGGCATCGAGCCATGAAATAGACGTTGTTGTAGCAATTGGCAGTTTTAATAAGCATGTACCGATAATTGATAATGAAATAAAAGATAAAGTAAGAACACGGGGAGGACTCATGCTAATGTTAATCCGTTTCATATCACGTATCGTTCCTTTCAATTTACTCTTACTAGTATGTGAAAAAGCACGATTATGTATGATGAAAATAGAAAGAGGCAGAGAATATCTGCCTCTAAGCCATATGTTATAGTATTATCCGCGTAATTGTTGTTGCGCTAAAGCAACAAGGCGTTTCGTTACTTCCCCGCCAACTGAACCGTTAGAACGAGATGCTGTATTAGATCCTAAGCTTACACCGAATTCTTGTGCAATTTCATATTTAAATTGTTCAAGCGCTTGTTCTGCACCTGGAACTAGTAATTTGTTTGTTTTCACCATGCTGATACACATCCTTAAAGAGTAATCCAGTTTAGCTAAGTGCTATCTGGTAACGTTATTTTATGTGGAAACGACGTACTCATACACGGAAGTAATCGGTGTGATTAGAAGTTATTGGATAGAAAAAAGAGTAGCAAATTTGCTACTCTTTTTTCAGTATTGTCGCTGTACCTTCCACGACAATATCATCAGATTGATTATAGATGTTTGTTTGCAATGTAATGATTTTTTTATCATCCCGTTTTTTAATGACTTCTGCCACTACACGAAGTGTATCGCCGATTTTGACAGGAGCGCGGAATGAAACGTTTTGAGATAAATAAATCGTATTTTTGCCCGGGAGTTTCGTTCCAAGGATGGTAGAAATAAAACTGGAAACGAGCATGCCATGAGCAATACGTTCTTTAAACATTGTCGTTTTTGCAAAAGAGTCTAAAATATGAATAGGATTTACATCTCCAGTCAATTTTGCAAAATTGATAACGTCCTCATCCGTAATTGTTCTTGTTAGAGATGCTTGATCACCGACTTGAATCTCATCGTAACGAAGCTCCGGAACAGTTTGTGCTTCTTGAAATGGATTCATTTTGTCCTCCTTCTTTTCCATATCGAAAAATGTAAGCCATCTTGATGTAGTAGGAGGAAGAAAGAGTTTTGTTTGTGCTGCAGTTAGTTGCCACATTTTTCTTACTTGATGGAAGTAAATAGATTTTTTGAGTTTGCCTCGAACTGCTTTGCGAGTTCTAGTTGTTTGGACTTGAACTCTCCCAAAAAAACTTCTAACTGTTTTTGAACCTCTTCACGTTGCGACTGTTGTTGTTCGATAAAGTGTTTTGTTGTTTCTTCAAATTGGCCGCTAGTTTGAGTAAGAATAGACAAAGATGTTTTCGTAGGCGAAACAGTAAGTTGGTGCATTTGATTAGAAAGCTCATTCCACTTTTCTTGCCACTCGTTAATTTGATCATTTAAGGAGTTTCCAGTTAATTGCTTCACATAGTCTGTATATTGGTTATTGAACTGAGCAGTGAATTGGTGTAGTTCTTTTTCTAGTTCATCTACTCCTGATGTTAATTTATGCAAAGCGTCTTGTTGTTGTTTTAACGTTTCTAAAGTAAGTTGCTCTAATTGTTTCCCAGCTGAAGAGAAGAGGGAAAGAGATTGAGACCAGTTTTTCCAAAATGCATCGACTAATTCGTATGGCTTAGTTTCCATTGTTTGACCTCCAAATGTTTTTTTGCATATTGTGAACGCAGATTACTCTGCTGTACCACCAGGTGAAGATGAAGAATCCTTTTCATCCTTTTCTGGAGAAGTAGAAAATGGAAAGAATGCATTGGTGTATAACGTGAAAAACGTCCGCAACATATTTTGATAATGTTCAAAAGAAGTCGCACATGTTGTTAAATATTGCTCTCCATATTCTGTTAAAGAATAAATTCGTTTCGCGGGCCCGCCTTCGCTTGTATCCCAAGTAGAAGAAATAAGATTTTCTTTTTCTAATTTGCGTAGTGTCCTATACACATTACCTTGGTCAACAGAAGAAAAGCCGATGTCCATTAGCATTTGAATAAGTTTGTAACCATGAAGACTCCAGTCTTTTAGACAGAGAAGTAAGAAAGGAACTAAGAAGTTTTTTGGCATGGAGTTTGGTTGTTTCGCTTGGTTTTTTTCCAAACTTTCTGGGTGTTCTGGTTCATTATGTAGCATGATTGTGCATCACCTCATGAATCAGTTAGATGGAATTTTTTGCTTATAAGTGCAATTTACACCTATCTGTTTTTAATGTCAATACATTTGTTAGAAAATAAAGAAAAATAAAATATATACTTGAAGTTTTATTCGGAATATTAGAAAATAGTGAATAGGTTGAATTGTTTCAAAAACGAAAAAGGGAGTGTAGGCGAAGTGATTGATCAAAAATTCGATCCATTGCAAGCATGGAAAAATGCTTATGAACAAACCGAAACATTTTGGGGAAAAGCGCTCAATGAAACAATTAAAACAGAAGAATATTCTGCTTGGATGGGCAGCGTTCTAGATTTGAATTTGTTTTATCAAAAAGCATTAAATGATACGACAAAAAATTATTTAGAGCAGGTGAATGTGCCGACGAGAGAGGATATCGCTAGAGTAGCTACGCTTGTTATTAATTTAGAAAATAAAGTTGATAACATCGAGGAAATTCTAGAAGAGAAAGTGGATTCATTAGGACAAGCTCCTACATTAAAGCGTGATGTTACGAAAGTAAAACAAGATATGCGCACGTTAGAAACGAAAGTTGATCAAATTTTAGAATTGCTAGAAAAGCAAAATGCAGTACTTGCTAAACTACAAGTACCTGTAAAAGAAGAAGTAAAGCCTGTAAATAAGCCAGAAAATAAAAAATGATAATCGCGTTTGTTTATAACGTGTAAAAGAGAGAGGGAGAATCTCTTTTCATGTATAAACAACGAAACATAATTAATATAAATATATGGACTCAATTAGTATGAGTACCAAAATGATTCATAACAATCGTTCACAAATTCATTTAAGGGGGAAAAGAAATGGTTCAATTAAATGGCAAAGTAGCAATCGTAACAGGTGGGGCAAAAGGAATTGGAAAAGCAATTACAGTAGCATTAGCAGAAGAGGGAGCAAAAGTAGTTATTAACTATAACAGCAGTAAAGAAGCAGCTGAAAACTTAGTAAATGAATTAGGAAAAGAAGGACATGATGTTTATGCAGTTCAAGCGGATGTTTCTAAAGTAGAAGATGCAAACAGACTTGTAGAAGAAGCTGTGAATCATTTTGGTAAAGTTGACATTCTTGTTAATAATGCTGGTATTACAAGAGATCGTACATTCAAAAAGTTAAATCGTGAAGATTGGGAGCGCGTAATTGACGTGAACTTAAGCAGTGTATTTAATACAACAAGCGCGGTACTTCCATACATATCGGAAGCAGAAGAAGGAAGAATCATTAGTATTTCTTCTATTATTGGCCAAGCTGGCGGATTTGGACAAACAAATTATTCAGCAGCAAAAGCAGGTATGTTAGGATTTACAAAATCATTAGCGTTAGAACTTGCAAGAACAAATGTAACTGTAAACGCAATTTGCCCAGGATTTATTGATACTGAAATGGTAGCAGAAGTACCAGAAGAAGTGCGTCAAAAAATCGTTGCGAAAATCCCGAAAAAACGTTTTGGTCAAGCTGATGAAATTGCAAAAGGTGTAGTATATCTATGCCGTGACGGTGCGTATATCACAGGTCAGCAATTAAACATTAACGGCGGATTATACATGTAATGAAGTAAGAAAAAAGTGCATATCCATAGCAGGAATGCACTTCTTTTTTTAGAAAGAAATTGACCAAAAAGGAGATAGAAAAAATGACTACATTCGTAACGGAATGGGAAAAGCAATTGGAGTTGTACCCAGAAGAATATCGTAAAGCATATCGCCGTGTGAAAAGAGCGAGCGAAATTTTATTACGCGAACCAGAACCACAAGTTGGTTTAACACCGAAAGAGGTTATTTGGACGAAGAATAAAACGAAGCTTTATCGTTACATTCCAAAACAAGAAAAAACACAGAGAGTTCCAATCTTATTAATATACGCTCTTATTAATAAACCGTATATTATGGATTTAACTCCAGGTAATAGTTTAGTGGAATATTTAGTAGATCGTGGTTTTGATGTGTATATGCTTGATTGGGGCACATTTGGTTTAGAAGATAGTCATTTGAAATTTGATGATTTCGTGTTCGATTATATTGCAAAAGCAGTGAAAAAAGTAATGAGAACTGCAAAATCGGACGAGATTTCTTTACTTGGTTATTGCATGGGTGGCACGTTAACATCTATTTATGCAGCGCTTCATCCGGACATGCCAATTCGTAACTTGATTTTTATGACAAGTCCTTTTGATTTCTCTGAAACAGGATTATACGGTCCTTTATTAGATGAGAAATATTTCAATTTAGATAAAGCGGTTGATACATTCGGAAATATTCCGCCAGAAATGATTGATTTCGGAAATAAGATGTTAAAACCAATTACAAACTTTGTCGGCCCATATGTTGCTTTAGTCGATCGTTCAGAAAATGAGCGCTTCGTCGAAAGTTGGAAATTAGTTCAAAAGTGGGTAGGCGATGGTATTCCGTTCCCAGGTGAATCTTATAGACAATGGATTCGTGATTTTTATCAAAATAATAAATTAGTGAAGGGTGAACTCGTTATTCGCGGACAAAAGGTAGACCTTGCAAATATTAAGGCGAATGTCTTAAATATTTCTGCGAAACGTGATCACATTGCTCTGCCATGTCAAGTAGAAGCTTTACTGGATCATATTTCTAGCACAGATAAACAGTATGTATGTTTGCCGACAGGACATATGTCTATCGTGTATGGTGGAACGGCTGTAAAGCA
The DNA here is from genome assembly GCF_042796455.1 of Bacillus sp. NPDC057893. Classification (NCBI taxonomy): domain Bacteria; kingdom Bacillati; phylum Bacillota; class Bacilli; order Caryophanales; family Bacillaceae; genus Bacillus; species Bacillus sp. NPDC057893. Next base: position 532,791 of record NZ_JBHVNG010000002.1, read on the forward strand.
AACATATCCGACGGTTGGGAATTGGCTTGAAGAGCGTTCTAATTAAAGAGAAGAAATCCAACTAGCGTATGTTAGTTGGATTTTTTTATGGGAAATGACGAAACATAGGAAGGAGAAAAATACATTGTAGGAGTATAATTATGAAGCTTATGACTGGTAAGTTGTTTTGGAATGCTGGGGTTTCTGTACCTTGTTATCCAACGTTAGAAAATGATATGATATGTGATGTGCTAGTAATTGGAAGTGGAGAAGCAGGTGCTCATATAGCGTATTCGTTAGCTAGAATTGGAATGCGTGTTATGCTCATTGAAAAAAGAGCAGTTGCATGTGGTAGCACAGCTGCAAATACAGGATTATTACAATTTGTTCATGATAAATCGTTGACCTCTCTTATTCATACATTTGGTGAAGAGAAAGGGGTACGAGCATATAGACTTTGTTATGAAGCGCTGCAAACAATGGAGACGGTTGTGCCAACTCTCGATATTGATCCCCATTTTATTCCGCGAAATAGTTTGTATTATGCAAGTAGAGATGAGGATATTTCATTTTTACAGGAAGAATATAATACGTTACGCCATTATGGATTTCCGGTTGAATATTTTACAGAGTCTGATATTAAGAAACGTTATTCATTTGCAAAACAAGCAGCGTTATATACAAGCGGTGATGCAGAGGTGAATCCGTATTTATTAGCGCATAGTCTTTTGCATAAAGCGAAACAAATGGGCGCTACTATATATGAACATACAGAGGCATTACATATTAAACAAATCCAAAATGATTTAATTTGTTACACGAATACAGGAAATAAAATCGTGGCAAAAAATATTATTATGGCGACAGGCTATGAAGCAATTTTTGGAAAGAAAGAAAAAAATACAACAGTAGAAACGTCTTATGCAGTTGTGACAAATAAGATAGATCATTTTGAAGGCTGGCATGAGCAATCATTAATTTGGGAAACAGCACGTCCGTATTTGTATTATCGAACGTATCAAAATCGTATTATTATAGGCGGATTAGATGAGGCGCTGAAAATTCAAAAAATCGGCGACACGAAATTATTGCATAAGCGTGATCTCCTTATTAACATTGTAAAAGAAATGTTCCCGCAGTATAAAAATATACAGGCAGAATACTATTGGGCAGCAGCATTTGGTGGCAGTCATGACGGTCTTCCTATTTTGAAAGAAGATAAAAAAATACATAATTTATATTACGCACTGCCGTATGGGGGAAATGGAACTGTATACGGAATGGTATTTGCAAAACTATTTCAGCAGTTATTTACAAATGAAGAAAGTAATGATTTTTCTTTATTTAATCGATAGAAAAAAGGTAGCGAAGTGATGGAATGAGAGATATAAAAAAGTTTTTACAAAAGTTACGCCCCGTGCAACTTATCGTTGTATTTTATTTACTAGCGGTAGTTGTATCGGTAATTTTACTTAGTTTACCATTTGTTACGAAGCCTGGCGTGAAATGGACATTTATAGATGCGCTGTTTACATCTGTTAGTGCTGTAAGCGTTACAGGACTGTCTGTTGTTACTATTTCAGATACGTTTACAACAGCAGGAATTATTGTTTTAGCCCTGATTTTACAATTAGGCGGATTAGGAATTATGGCACTTGGCACATTCGTTTGGATTATAACGGGTAAAAAGATTGGTTTGCAGCGAAGAAGGTTAATTATGGCAGACCATAACCAAGGAAATTTATCGGGTCTTGTAGAATTGATGCGTTCTATTTTAATTGTAATTATTTCGATAGAACTCATTGGAGCAATACTGTTAGGTACAAGATTTTTACTATATTTCCCGACTTGGCAAGAAGCTTATTTTCACGGTTTCTTTGCCGCTGTGAGTGCAACAACGAACGGAGGATTTGATTTAACAGGACAATCACTTATTCCGTACAAAAAAGATTATATTGTTCAAATGATTCATATGTTGCTTATTATTTTAGGAGCTATTGGTTTCCCGGTGTTAATGGAAGTAAAGCAATTCCTTAGTAAAAGGCAACAACAACTATTTCGCTTTTCATTATTTACAAAATTGACGACAATGACATTTTTTGCACTCGTTATTGTCGGAACAATTATGATTTTTCTATTAGAACGAAATCATTTTTTAGTAGGAAAGTCATGGCATGAAACTGTATTTTATACATTATTCCAATCTGTGACGACGCGAAGTGGTGGACTCGCTACAATGGATATACGTGAATTATCACAACCAACGCTTTTATTTATGAGTATATTAATGTTCATTGGAGCATCTCCAAGTTCAGTTGGGGGCGGGATACGTACAACAACATTTGCTGTTAGTATATTATCGCTATATACATTTGCAAGGGGCGGGAGAACAGTCCGTGTTTTCAAACGTCAGCTACATGAAGAGGACGTGTTGAAAGCATCTGTCGTTATGACAATGGGGATTTTATTATGTGCATCAGCGCTATTCATTTTATCCATTACGGAAAATGTACCGTTTATGAGCTTGATCGTTGAAGTTTGTTCTGCTTTCGGGACGACTGGACTATCAACAGGTATTACTCCAGAGTTAACAACTGTTGGTAAACTTGTACTCATTGTACTTATGTTTATCGGACGCGTCGGTATTTTAACATTTATATTAGCTAGTGGTGGAAGAGAACAACCACCTCGCTATAAATATCCGAAAGAGAGAATTATTATTGGATAGTATGAAACCATTCTACCTACGTTAGGTAGAATGGTTTTTTTAATCGTTAATTCCAAATTGAGGGTGCATAAAAGCATCACTTTTGTTATCAACTTCGTTTTTTAGTAGTTCTTGATTTTCTTCTGAAATCCATCCGATATCATTTGTAGGATGAATCCATTCTTCTCCAGCCATAATGGCAGGATCTATTTCATCACTCCAATTATTAAGGGGACTGTTCGTGGAATCATATTTACTGTCTCCGATTACAACGTCGTATTCATTAATAAAAGGTTGTTGCATTTGCTTTCCTGTGCCTTTAAATGATGGGAAATTCATTTGATGCGGGAGCGTCTCGTCTAAAATTGGCGATTGGATCGTTTCTTTTTTTTTCAAAGTAATCGCTCCTTTTTGTAATGGCTTGTTCGTATGTAGTATTTCCATCTATAAGCTCTTCTGTACTTGTTAACACTTCCCAGTAATAATTACTGTAAGTTGTTTCAAACTAGAATAGAAAGTTATTCCGTGAGAGCAGGTGAGTATGTTGGTAAAAAGAAAAGTAAAACAAAATGCAGCAATTAATAATAATAAAACTCCGAAAGAAAGCTTACCAGATGCAGAATTTGCATTAGAGTATGAAGGAGAAAATAGTGCGAAGTACGCAAATCGTAATTCAAAAAAAGGTAAACAAAAATGAGGCGTTTTTTACAAACGCCTCATTTTTTTGTGGGATTATAAAGGTTTTTTTAATTATTTGTAAATTTCACGTTAGATATTAGCAGAAAAATGCGAAAAAACATAGAAGTAGCAACGTATTACACAAAAACAAACAACAAACAAAAGATTAATGTTGGTTTAATACTGCTTTTACACTAGTTGTTTATATTTGAGTTGTACATAAGATTTGTAAAAGGAGAGAGAGACAGTGAAAAAAACAATCTTTAAGGCTGTAGCAACTGGAATGGTATTTTCGTTATTAATGGGGTGTGGTGCAAAGAAAGAAGAAAGTGCTGGAGCAAAAGTGAAAGATGATAAATTATCTGGATCATTAACTATTTACACAGCGATTGAAGAAGAGCTTGTACCGATTTATCTTGATTCTTTTAAACAGAAGTACCCAGACGTGAAGTTGAACATTGTTCGTGATTCAACTGGAGTTATTACAGCGAAATTACTAGCTGAAGGAAAAAATACACAAGCAGATGTTGTATGGGGAACTGCAGCGTCTAGTCTATTAGCTTTAGATAAAAAAGATATGTTAAAAGGATACTCTCCAAAAGGAGCAAATCGTGTTCTTCCGCAATTTAAAGATGATAAGCAACCAGAAAAATGGGTAGGTAATACGGCATTTATGACGGGGATTGCTGTAAATAAAGAAGAATTAAAGAAGAAAAATTTACCGATGCCAGAATCATATGAAGATTTAACGAAACCAGAATATAAAGGAACGCTAGTTATGCCGCATCCAGCTTCTTCTGGAACAGGATTTTTAACAGTTTCTGCATGGCTACAAATTATGGGAGAAGATAAGGGCTGGGATTACATGAAGAAACTTCATGATAATATGGCAACTTATACTCATTCAGGTTCAAAACCAGCGAAATTAGCAGGAGCGGGTGAATATCCAGTTGGTGTGTCAATGGTTTATAGTGCTTTGAAAGAGAAACAAAAAGGTGCACCAGTTGAAGTTGTACTGCCGAAAGAAGGATTAGGTTGGGAAGTAGAAGCGAATGCACTTATTAAAAAAGATAATGCAAAAAATGATAAATTAGCACAAGCATTTTTAGATTGGGCAATTACAGATGATGTAATGAAGTTATACTTCGAGAAAAATGGATTTGCGACAATTAAAAATGATTATAAACTTCCAGATGGATTCCCTAAAGATGTGACAGAAAAGTTATATAAAAAGAATGACTTTAAATGGGCAGCAGAAAATCGCGACAAAATTTTAGAAAAATGGGAAAAAGAGTTTGGCCAAAAAGCAGAACCGAAAAAGTAAGTGAGTGGGAGAGAGAAAAATGAGCGAATATTTATCAATTCAACACATTCAAAAACAGTTTGATGCATTTACAGCGTTAAAAGATATTTCTTTTACTGTGAAAAAAAATGAGTTTGTTTGTTTATTAGGCCCAAGTGGTTGTGGGAAAACGACGTTGCTCAGAATTTTAGCAGGGCTAGAAGAGGCAACAACAGGTAGTATTGCTGTGAATGGAAAAGATATTACAGCATTACCACCTGGAAAGAGGAACTTCGGAATGGTTTTTCAATCGTATGCATTATTTCCGAATTTAACTGCACTTGAAAACATTGAATACGGCTTAAAGACAAAAAAATATGGAAAAGCAGAAGTAAAAGAGAAAGCGCTATCGGCGTTAGAACTTGTTGATTTGATGAATGTAAAAGATAAATATCCTGCTCAAATGTCTGGTGGACAACAGCAGCGAGTAGCACTTGCACGTGCGCTCGCTCTGTCTCCCGATATTTTGTTACTTGATGAGCCGTTATCTGCTTTAGATGCAAAAGTGCGTGAAAAATTGCGTAGAGAAATGCGTGATTTGCAAGAAAAAGTGGGAGTAACAACTATTATGGTAACGCATGATCAAGAAGAGGCATTAACGATGGCTGATAAAATTGTTGTAATGAATCATGCGGAAATTATGCAGATTGGGACACCAGAGGAGATTTATCAAAGACCAGCCAATCCGTTTGTGGCAGATTTTATTGGTTCTATTAATTTCTTTTCGAAAAATAACGAAGAACATGCAATTCGTCCTGAACATGTAACAGTTGTACAAAATAATGGTATTAAAACAGTTGTAGAAAGCATGGAATTTCGCGGGTCTGTATATCGGACGGAAGTGCGGGTCATAGAAGAGAAAACACACCTTTATAACGAGAAAATTGTAGTGGATATATTGGCATCAGAAGTAGAGGCGACTGCAATTAGAAAAGGAAAGTCAATTCAAATCTCTTTCTCAGAAAATCATATGTTGTCATATGGAAAGAAGGTCATTGTATAGATGGAGATGTTAGAAAACTTTAAGGTGGAAAGTACGAAAAAAAAGATTAAGAGACGTATCGGTAAAGAAGAGTGGATACAAAGACTATTAATTATTGGTATGCTTCTTTCATTTTTTATCATGCTTGTATTGCCTTTATTACAACTGTTTACACAAGCCTTTTATGATAAAGACGGAGCTTTCGTTGGTGTTGCGAATTTCAGTAAATATTTCACAACACCAACGCTAGTTCAATCATTACAAAATACGGTATGGATTTCGGGCGCTACAACAATTATTTCAGTTACACTCGCTTTCGCTTATGCATATGCAATTGCTCGTACAAATGTTTTTGGAAAGCGCGTATTTCAATACATAGCATTATTGCCATTATTTGCACCGACGATGATGCATGGTATTGCGCTTACATATTTATTTGGTAATCAAGGGTTAATAACAAAAGGGATGTTCGGTTTATTTGAAGGAATACAAATACCGTTATATGGACCAGTAGGAATTGTAATAGCTGAAGTTATGTATACATTTCCACAAGCATTCCTTATTTTATTAATTGCTTTTCAAGGTTCTGATTATCGTTTATATGAAGCTTCTAATATGTTAGGTGCAAGTAAAGTGAAACAGTTTCTTACGGTTACTTTACCTAGTGTGAAATATGGATTAATTAGCGCGATGTTCGTTGTATTTACACTTAGCTTTACTGATTTTGGGGCACCGAAAATTGTTGGAGGACAATATAACGTACTTGCTACTGACGTATATAAGCAAGTAATTGGACAGCAAAATATGTCCATGGGCGCAACTGTTGGAATGATTTTATTAATCCCAGCTATTTTCGCATTTGCAGTTGATCGTATTACGCAAAGGAAACAGGCGAATCTCTTATCTTCAAAAGCAGTACCATACAGAATAATAAATAATAAGAAAAGAGATGTTATTTCATTCGTATATTGTAGCGTAATAACGCTTATGATCAGTCTTTTATTTGTGGCAGTTGGTATTGCTGCAAGTGTGAAAGTTTGGCCCTACAATATGAGTTTTACACTTGAACATTTTAATTTTTCAAGTTTGACAGGAGACGGACTTGAAGCATTTAAAAATAGTGTAATTGTCTCAGTCGTTACGGCAGTTATCGGGGCGATTTTAACATTTGTGTTTGCTTATGCGATTGAAAAAATAGAACAGCTACATTTTTTCAGGAAAGTAGGTTACTTTTTCTCTATTGTACCGTTAGCGATTCCTGGATTAGTACTTGGATTAGGATATGTCTTTTTCTTCAGTCAACCAACAATTCAAATTCTAGGACTTTCAGTAACAAATCCGTTTCATTCCTTATATGGGACAATTGCTGTTTTAGTATTAGTAAATATCATTCATTTTTACTCTGTAACGTTTGTTACCGCAACGACTGCTTTAAAGAAACTGGACCGAGAGTTTGAACTTGTTTCACAGTCGATGAGTGTACCATTCTATAAAACTTTCTTTCGAGTAACAGTACCGATGTGTTTACCAGCTATTTTAGAAATGGTTATGTACTATTTCGTAAATTCAATGGTAACTGTATCGGCAGTAGTGTTCTTATACGCGGCTGATTTTAAACTAGCTGCTGTATCAATTGTAAATATGGATGATGCAGGAAATGTAGCACCAGCAGCTGCAATGAGTGTACTTATTGTTGTTACAAATATTGTAGTGAGAGTTGTATATGAATGGGGAACGAAAGCACTTCGTAACCGAACTTCACAATGGCAAAAAAGATAAGTAAGAAGGGTGATGGATAGAATGAAAATTGAAGCAGTTATTTTTGATTGGGCAGGTACGACAGTTGATTACGGATGTTTTGCACCATTAGAAGTATTCATGAAGATTTTTCATAAACGCGGTGTTGAAATTACAGCAGAAGAAGCACGTAAGCCAATGGGATTATTAAAAATAGATCATGTAAGGGCACTAACAGAAATGCCTCGTATTGCAAATGAGTGGAAGCATGTCTTCGGACAATTACCAACAGAAGCAGACATTAATGAGATGTATGAAGAATTTGAAGAAATTCTCTTTGCTATTTTACCGTACTATGCCACGCCAATTGATGGAGTAAAAGAAGTGGTTGTTTCACTACGTGAAAGAGACATTAAAATTGGATCAACAACTGGTTATACGAGAGAAATGATGGACATTGTTGCAAAAGAAGCAGAGATACAAGGGTATAAACCTGATTTTCTTGTGACGCCAAATGATGTTCCAGCAGGCCGTCCGTATCCGTGGATGTGCTATAAAAATGCGATGGAATTAGGTGTATATCCAATGAATCATATGATAAAAGTTGGAGACACCGTATCAGATATGAAAGAGGGCAGAAATGCTGGAATGTGGACAGTTGGTGTAATCCTCGGTAGTAGTGAGCTCGGTTTAACGGAAGAGGAAGTTGAGAATATGGATCCGTTAGAGCTTCGTGAAAAAATAGAAGTAGTTCGTAATCGTTTCGTTGAAAATGGGGCTCATTTTACAATTGAAACGATGCAGGAGCTCGAAAACGTAATTGAACATATCGAGAAACAAGAACTTATTATTTCATAAAGGAGGCATAGGGTCATGAATGAAAATCATTATTTATTATTAACGCCAGGACCATTAACGACAACAAAAACTGTAAAAGAAGTTATGTTATACGATTGGTGTACGTGGGATGTTGAATATAACACGATGGTGCAAGATGTAAGAAATAGGCTTGTATCGTTAGCGACAAAGGAAGAAGAAAAGTACACAACAGTTTTAATGCAGGGAAGCGGTACGTTTTCGGTTGAAGCAGTAATTGGTTCTGTTATTCCTAGAAACGGAAAACTGCTAGTTTGTACAAATGGTGCGTACGGTAAGCGGATTGTACAAATGGCAGAGATGTTACATATAGATGTGGTGGTCAGTCAAACAGAAGAGTGGGAGCCTACTAATATTGCAGAAGTAGAACAGTTATTGCAACAAGATAAAGAGATTACGCATATTGTAGTTGTTCATTGTGAAACAACTACAGGTATTATTAATCCAATTGTAGATGTATGTAAATTGGGAAAACAATACGGAAAAATTACACTGGTTGATGCGATGAGTAGTTTCGGTGGTATTGAAATAGATATCGCTGAGTTGCAAATTGACTTTCTAATTAGTAGTGCGAATAAATGTATTCAAGGTGTTCCCGGATTCGGTTTTGTCATCGCAAATCGTGATGAATTATTGAAATGCAAAGGGCAAGCTCGTTCTTTATCATTAGATTTATATGATCAGTGGGAAACGATGGAAGAGCAAAATGGGAAATGGCGCTTTACCTCACCAACCCATATTGTACGTGCCTTCTATCAGGCATTGCTTGAATTAGAAGAAGAAGGCGGGGTAAGAGCCCGTTACAATCGCTATTATAACAATCAAAAACTATTAGTTAATAGAATGAAAGAAATTGGTTTTCGAGCGTTAGTAGATGAAAAATATCAATCTTCTATTATTACATCTTTCATTTATCCAGGTGAAGGATTTGAATTTCAGCAATTATATAACGAATTAAAGCAGTATGGATTTGTTATTTATCCTGGTAAAATTTCGAAAGTAGATACGTTCCGCATTGGAAATATCGGTGATGTACATGAAGAAGATATTAATCGCTTAGTTGATAGTATTGCTAAAGGGGTTGTTATAGGGTGAAAGTATTTTGCTTAGGTGGAGCAGGTAAAATTTGTCGTGAAGCAATTTTAGATTTAGTTCAATTTTCATCTTTTGAGACGATTACGGTAGCCGATTTTAATGAAGAGGAAGGCCGAAAAGTAGTAGAGTGGTTAAACGATCCTCGTGTTGATTTTGTGAAAGTCGACGTGACAAACTATGAAGATACCGTTGCAAAAATGAAGGGCTATGACATTGTAATGGATGGCACGACGATAAAGTTAAATGGCTTGTCTACTCGCTGTATCGCAGATGCCGGCTGTCACGGTGTGAACTTAAATGGATTTGGTGAAGAAAATAAATCCCATTCTATATTTGTTCAAAACGGAAAAACATGTTTACCTGGGTTTGGTATGACGCCAGGTGTAACGCAAATGATGGCTATGCATGCAGTAAATCAGCTAGATACTGTAGAGTCAGTTCGAGTAAGCCATGGCTCATATCGTCCGATTGCTTTTTCTGCATCAATTACAGAAACAACGACATATGAATATGATCCACATTTACCATCGCGTACAGTGTATGAAGATGGTGAATTTAAGCAAGTACCTCCGTTTGCGCGTCCAAGAGAAATTGAATTACCAGCGCCTTACGGAAAAACAATGCAGTATATCATCCCGCATTCAGAAACGATTACGTTAGCGAAGGCACTGGAGGATAAAGGTGTTGGGCTGATAGAAACGAGAGGTACTTGGCCAGAGCAAAATATGCAGCTCGTTCGTGCTTTATATGATTATGGTATATTGCGTAATGATCAAATTGAAATAAACGGTAAAGAAATTGGTATTATGGATTGTATTTCGAAGTATCTATTAAAATCGAAAGAAGGGCAAGCAACAGAGCTTTATGGTTATGCACTTCATGTAGAAGTAGTAGGTATGAAAAATAATCAAAAACAGCGACATGTATTACACCATACACATCCGCTATCTGACGGTTCTGTAGTAGGTTGGGAGAAATTAAGAGCCTATACAAGAAATGTTGGTATCCCATTTGGAATCGCTACAGAGTTAATTGCAAAAGGAGTAGTTGATAAATTCGGTGTTATTACTCCTGAAGAAGCTTTCGAAAATCCACAAATTATTTTTGACGAACTAGAAAAGCGCGGTATTTATATTCATGAAGAGATTTTTATTGAAAAAGAAAATTATAACTTTGTATAAGTAAGGCAGTTTATGAGGTAGATATAAATGGGGTGAGGCTATGTCTGTAGTAGGTGAAGAAAGAAAGAGGACAATTCTTGAAAAGGTAGAGTTTAAAGGGAAAGTAAAAGTTTCAGAATTAGCGAGAGAGTTCGCAGTATCAACAGAGACGATTCGTCGGTATTTAGAAGAATTAGATCGTGAAAAAAAATTGAAGAAAGTGTATGGTGGAGCCGTTCAACTTCCGGGAGCTGGGATAGAGGCACCGATGTTAGAACGAGAGATGCTGCATATAGAAGAGAAGAAAAGAATTGGGTATAAAGCAGCAACGTTTGTGGAAGATGGAGATGTTATTGCGATTGATGATGGAAGTACACCACTTCAAATGGTGCCATATCTTGTTCATCGTAAAAATTTAACGATTGTTACGAGCTCTTTTCCAGTAGCGACACAATTAATATCTTCTATTAATAAAAAGATGTTTCACGGTGAGGTTTTATTTATTGGTGGAAAAGTATCTCCAAAACATTCACGTGTGTCGGGGTCTATTTCGCAGCAAGTGATTCATCAATTTCATTTTCATAAAGCATTCGTTTCGATTGATGGATTGTTACCTAGCTTTGGGGTTTCTAGCTTTGAATTAGAAAAAGCGAAACTGTCAGAAGCGATGATTAAATTATCAGAGAAAACGTATATTTTATGTGATCATACAAAGGTAGGCGTAAAAGGGAACTACCGAATAGCAGGATTTTCTCGTATTCAACATGTTATTTGTGATAAGAAAATGCCATATAGTTTTGAAGAAGAAGTTAAAAAGCATAATATTCAATGGACAGTTTGCTAGTAAGCGGCGGGAGGTTCCATCTCTCGTTAATTATTAGCAAGGACTAGCCACTCAAGCTTTTATGGATAGTTGGACTTACTTAACAAAATTTTGATATGCTCTCGAATAGTGAGAGAAAAGATTTGCATTCGTGCAAAAAAGTGGACACATTTTCTCATTTCCTTCATATAATTTACCAATAGAAAAAAAGTTGGCTGGAGGAAAGAGGGGACGGGAATGTCGGAACGGGTATATAATAAGCTTGTATTGTACGCGAATGTTTTGCAAAAACTCGGTGTTATTAATGAAAAAGAAAAAAGTGAAATCCTTCATACGATAGGTAAAAAAGCCCTTTGAATAAAGGGTTTTTTTTATTTTTTATCGTCGGAAATATAATTTTAATGTAATATTCTCGTTGACAACGATAATGATATTCATTATCATTTAATTGTAGGTAATTGATAAAAGTTATCAATTGCTAAAAATTATATAAGACAAGGGGATATTATTTTGAAAAAAAGTTATATTAAGGCGCTAGTAGTAGCAACGACATTAGCTATTCCATTTGCTGCATACTCTACTCCAGCATTAGCAGCAATAAAAATTGAAGCAAACCAGTCGGTAGCAGCAGCTAGTGATCGCACATACGATACTGAGATTAAAATATATAAGGATCAAAAAGATGAGCCATCTATGGTTTCTCAGTACATAAAAAATCCTAAAGTAGCGATTGAAGACGGGAAAAAAATTGTTACTGCAACAGTACAAGATAGCGATTATTTTCAATATCTTAGAATAGAAGATAGAAACCAACCAGGTGTATTTCATGATGTGAAAGTTTTGTCAGAAGATAAGAGGAAAAATGGGACGAAAGTAGTTCAATTTGAAATTGGTGAATTTGAGAAGAAACATAATATGCAAATGCATATACTTATTCCGGCTATTGGATATGATCACAAATATCAAGTTCAATTTGAAATTAAAGATCCAACTTTAGGCGACAAAGAAACAGAGAAACCAGATGATAACTCTAATTCAGGCAATACGGAAACGGATACTCCAGTTGATAGTCAAAACATGATAACAGATAAGAAACTAAGAGAACTTGTTAATAAAAAAGTATTTAATAGAAAAGATTTAAATACACCAATTACGAAAGAAGAGTTATTACAAGTAAATGACTTGTTTTTAAATACGAATGAGATTCTTGAGTATAATGCATTAAAATATATGCCAAATTTAAAATCTTTAACAGTTGCAAATGCGAAGATAAAAGATCCGTCGTTCTTTACGAGCTTAAAGCAATTGAAACATTTGGCTTTACGCGCTAATGAAATTGTAGATGTAACACCACTTGTTAAGATGGATAATTTAGATTCTCTTGATTTAAGTAATAATAAAATTACGAACGTTGCACCATTAACGGAAATGAAAAATGTAACAAGTTTATATTTAGCAGGAAATCAAATTGAAGATATAACAGAATTAGCGAAAATGGAACAACTAGATTACTTGAATTTAGCAAATAATAAAATTACGAATGTTGCTCCGTTAAGTAAGTTAAAAAATGTAACATACTTATCTTTAGCAGGAAATCAAATTGAAGATATTACACCGCTTTATACGTTACCGTTAAAAGATTTAGTACTAACGCGTAATAAAGTTAAACATTTATCAGGAATTGATCAATTGAATCAATTACAAGAGTTATGGATTGGGAAAAATGAAATAAAAGATGTTACTCCTCTAAGTAAGATGACACAGTTGAAAGTTTTAAACTTACCTAACAATGAGTTAAAGGATATTACTCCATTATCAAGTCTAGTAAACTTACAAAAACTTGATTTAGAAGCAAATTATATTTCAGACTTAACACCAGTTAGCAATTTGAAAAAGTTAGTATTTCTAAGTTTTGTTGCAAATGAAATCCGCGATGTTCGACCAGTTATAGAACTAAGTAAAACAGCTTATATCAATGTTCAAAATCAAAAAGTATTTTTAGAGGAAACAGAAGTAAATAAGGAAGTAAGAGTACCTATATACGAAAAAGATGGTGAAATCTCTACAAAAATTCGTCTGAAGAGTGATGACGGCACGTATAGTAACGGTGTAGTTAAATGGAGTACACCGGGTGAGAAAGTATATGAATTTGGAGTGAAAGATCCATTTGCGGATACAGGAATTTTCTTCACTGGTTCTGTTATTCAAAATGTTGTAAATGAAAAAGTAGCGGAAGAAGTAATTGAATTTAAAGATGTGCCAAAGGGTCATTGGTCAGAAGAAGCAATTAACTATTTAGCGAAAGAAAAGTTATTTATAGGCTATGGAAATGGGCAATTTGGATTTGGTGACAACATTACTCGCGGGCAAGTAGCACTTCTAATACAAAGGTATTTAAAATTAGACACTGATTTAGAACAAAAAACGATGTTTACAGATACGAAAGGAAATATGTATGAAAAGGCTATTGGTGCAGTGGTACAAGCTGGAATTATGACAGGATACGGTAATGATAAGTTCCGTCCAGATGGAGTATTAACTCGTTATGAAATGTCAGTGGTATTACAAAGAGTATTCCAGTTAAAGGAAAATAAAAATAGTGTAGAGAGCTTTAAAGATGTGCCATCTGGTCATTGGGCGGAAGGATATGTGAAAGCTTTAGTGGATAATAAAGTATCAAAAGGTAACGGCAAAGGTGATTTTTTAGGTGATGATTTCGTAACACGTGAACAATACGCACAATTTTTATATAACGCAATAATTAAATAATAAATGGGGAAAATACGTTATTCTTTCATTAGAAGAATAACGTATTTTTTATTGTAAAATTAAGTAGGACATAGACAGCGGTATTGGCATGTGAGCAGCCTATTTTTACGAGGAGCGTTGAAACCATATTGACAAAAAGGTATTCTCGTGTGATAATTCAATTAAATTTTTAGAATAATCAAAAAACATTCCTTTTACATAGAAAGGATTTTAACATTATATTAATATTACGCCGGGGGTGACGAAATGTTATTTTTTCTGAAGAAATGGAACGAATTAAAAGATGTGAAAGCAGAATTGGCACTTCGCGATTGGTTTTATGGTACAAAAATTAGTTTATCGATGTGTACGTCAAAAGAGCCATTAACATTTTTAGTGAATGTAGAGGGAAGAGATAAAGGGGTATTTTCTGAAGAAGATTTTATTGTCGTAAATTGCATGTGTGAGCCAGTATTTGAAAACGAAGAAAAACCAGCTACAGAGTCATTTATGCATGCGGATATTTATAAAAAAAGTAGTGCAGAATGTATTTTACAAGTGCAAACTGTAGATAGTCATTTAATGTCAGAGCTATATGGGAAAGAAGGAGAAGTAACATTCGAAAAACGCAGTGTGGAACGTGTTTTTGGAAAAGAAGGTATTACAGAAATGACAATTCCAATTGTAGAAGATGAAAAAAAATTCGCTGATTTATTAGAAAGTAATGTTCCGAATTTTATTGAAGGTGGCGGAGTAGTACTTGTTCATAATTACGGAATGATCGTGTGGGGGAAAACCCCAGAAGAAGCGAAAAAATGGTTGGAAGGTATAGAGTATTTAATGAACTATCACGTAAAGCTTTTAATGATAAAAGGGGCAAAAAGTTCTGTTATATAAGGATGTATTCACAGATATTATCATTCTATAAAAATGAAAGCGTTTTAAAAATAAATTTCACTCATAAAATATAGGTCTCCTTATTATATATAGATTACATGTTGACATGTAAGGAGGAACATATTTTGCGAGTTAAATATCATTTTCTGCCAAAACAGCAGGTGACATTTTGCAAAACGAATGATTCTGGTGAAAAGGCGTTACAAATTATGAATGAAACGGGATTCCGCGCAATCCCTGTATTAGCAGAAAATGAGAAGGAATTCACGGGGATTATTTATAAAGTAGATCTTTTAGAAAAGAAGTGTAATAGCAGATTAGAGGATGTAAGTACAGAAGATGTACTGGAAAATCCAAATTCGTTTATTTTTGAAAAGGATTCTTTTTTTAGAGCTTTTTACGTTATTCGTCGTCTCCCGTTTTTAGCGGTTTTAAATGAGTATAATGAATTTGTCGGCATTTTAACACATTCTAATGTATTTGATGTTATTGAGGATTCGTTCGGTATGCGGACGGGTGGTTATATATTAACAATTGCAACACAAGATTGTAAGGGAACAATTAAAGAGCTTGGGACATTATTAAAAGCATATAATATCGGTGGACTGTTTACGCTTGATAACGGTGATCAATATATTCGCCGTGTTATCGTAAATATATCGGATGAGTTAAATGAAAAAAAATTAAAGCAATTAATTGAAAAGATAGAGAAAAAGGGATTTAGGGTGAGTCATGTAGATTATATCTAAGTTAAACAAGGTACCTATCTGCTATATGTAGATAGGTACCTTGTTTAGTGTGAGAAATGAATCTTATTTTGAAACAGAAGGTGGAGACAATGCTAAATCAGATAAAAAAATAAAGTCTGCATGCTCACGAATTTTAGGAATAGAAGTTTCTATAACACGTGATGTAATTTCGCCTGGAGCCCCAACGTGTCCGATAGCTACCATAATGGGTTTGTCTTGGATTTTTTTTATGAGTAATTGTGCTTGTTTTGAAATGTGACTTACCGTATATACATCATCAAAAAATAATTGGTTTTCAATAATAGGCACGCCTAATTCTTTCCCGATTTTTGGGACAACACTATTAGGGTTTGTTTTACTATCTAAATAAAATAAACCGTGTTTTTTACAGGCAGAAAGTATAAGACGTACAATCCTTTCATCAGCGGTTACTTTTGATCCCATATGATTGTTCATACCTATTGCATGAGGTATTTCTTGAATTGCTTGTTCGAGTCGGTTGTTTATTTCTTCATCGCTTAAATCTGTTGTAATCGCTTTTGGTCCAAGCCACTCTTTTTTTCCTCTAATTGGTTCCATTGGCATATGTATAATAACTTCATGCCCTTTTTTATGGGCAGCTATTGCATCTTGTTTAGTAGAAGGAAGAAATGGCATAACAGCAACAGTGAGTGGAATAGGAAGTGATAACATCTTATCTGTGCCTTTCATATTATTACCGAAATCATCGATGACAATAGCAACCTTATTCGTATGAGCATTTGCTTGAATAGGAAATAGGAAGAAGGGTATGAACAAGGTGAAGACGAGAAATGTAATAGTATATTTACGCATATAAATATTTCCTTTCTATTTTATTCCGCTATTTGCGGGCAGTAAGACTCCCACCTCAAAATTCGGCTGGAGCAAAGAAGTTAGGTGGGGGATCCACTGCTCGTAAACGCCCGATTGGTGAGGACTAATAATCAGTGGGGATGAACAAAACCTCTACTGATTAAAGTTTCACTTTATCAATCATCATTATGTTTTGCGTTTTTATATAAATTAAACAAAAAATGTCGAAGAAAAGTATATGGAAAATAGAGAATCCGCAGTTTACTTGGTATTTGCTAAAAAAGAAGATGAAAAAAATGTCTATTATTGCGAATGTATTTACAAAGATAGAATAATTTGTAATAATTCTCAAAGTGAGGGTAAAGATTTGTAAATTACAGGGGGAAAATGTTAAATTTTCTGATTCTTCAAATTCAAATAGGATTAAGTGTTTAAAGGGCTAAACTAGAAGAGACGTTGAGAGTATCGAAGAAAAATAAGGGGGATATGGATGTTTACTGTAAAAAGGAAGTACACATTAGAAAAGCTTTCGCATGATATTCATATGAAACGTGAAGAAATGATTCATTTAGGATTAACAAGTGGGTTAAATAGTATGGAGACAATTCAAGTTAGTCAAGAATTGGACAAGCTTATCGTACAGTATCAGCGTTACAAAGAAAAACAAACACCAAAATGGTTTTCAATTATAAAGGTTCCTATTTTTCAAATTGGGTATGAAGGGAAATCGAACAATTTTTGGAGAATGTTTGTGGCTGGTTTTATGAAATAAGTATAATTACCCTTTTAGGATAAGGATAATTATACTATGTGTAATGGAATCTCTATATGAACTGTCGTTCCTTTGTTTTCTTTACTATCAATAAATATATGCCCATTGTACATCTCTACAATTCGTTTACATATAACAAGCCCAAGACCTGTTCCAGTATCTTTATTAGTAAAGAACGGATGAAAGAGGTGTTTTTGAATATATTTTGGAATCCCTTTTCCAGTATCAATAATTTGCAATTGTGCGTGTTTTTCGTTGTTTGTTACTACAATGGTTAATGTATCACCAGAAGCCATAGCTTCAATTGCATTTTTTGTAATGTTTAAAACCACTTGTTTCATATGGTCTTTTGAGCAACGTATATGAACAGGGTGGTCTGGCAAATGTAAATGGAATATAATATTATGCAAATTCGCCTCAGATTGAATAATTACTGCTACCTCATTAAGAATCGTTCTTACATCATATGTTTGTTCAATGATGGCAGTTGGCTTTCCAAGAATAAGAAATTCGCTTACAATCTCATTAATACGTTCAATTTCTTGTTCAATTACTGAAAAGTAGAACTGATCCTGTTCATTTTTATATTTCTCTTTTAACAGTGCAACGAGTCCTTTAATTCCAGTAAGGGGATTACGGATTTCGTGAGCTGTACTAGCCGCAAAAGTTCCAACCAATTCAATCTTCTGTAGTTCATTTTGTTGTCTTTCTAGTTTTGTTTGCCGTTTTAATAACATATATTGAGCAAGTAAAAATAAAATAGACATTAAAAATAAAGTAGCTATACATTCTATTGAAACTAACTGGTATAAGGTTTGTTGATGAATAGGTAATGGAGAAACAGAGACCTTCCAGTTTAATCTTTGGAGTGGGGTAGTAAGCATGTTAGAATGCTCATCACTTGATTCATTATTATCATCGGTTAGAAAAACTACATTATGTTTATCAGTCACTTCGAAATGATATTGTGGTTTAATAGCATTTAAAGAGGATGAAATGTAGTCAAAGCGTAAACTAGCTAACAATAACCCAGAGAGTTCCTTTTGTTTATTAAATATTGGCGAAGCAATCATAATAGCTTGATGCCCAAGAACGCGATCTGTAATAACTGATGATACAGTTGTTTTCTTAGATTGTAATGCATCTTGAATGTACTGGCGGTCAGAGACATCAACATGCGTTGATTCACCTTCAGATGCGATTGTAATCATCCCATCTGTCGTAGCGTAATATAGACCGGAAAAACGTTCATCATTTCCATCGGTATCATGTACAATCTGTTTAATCCCATTGATGTTCCCAGTTTCGGTCCCTACGACTTTTGCGAGCATTTCTAAGGCAGATATAGCTTCACCAAGGTGATGGTCTAAATAGTCTCTATATAAAAAGAGAACAGTATGAGCAGATAGTTTGTTTGCCTGTTTCATTTGATAAGTGTGATACGAAAAAAATGTGGCACCAATCCCTATCGTTGGCAGTATAACAAGCAGTATGTAAAAAACTATACTTTGTAATTTGACTTTCAAATTTGGTACTCCTTCTTTTTTTATTATCATTATATATAAACTATGTTAAAATTGTCATGTTTTTATTCAAGAATCATTTGCATTATATTAGGGAGAGGAAAAGGGATGAGTGAATATTCATTCGGAAATTGTAATGAAGTACTACATTGCTTTTCTTTTTGTTGCGGAGAATTTAAGTGAAGGGTTGAAATGGTATGACATCAAATAATGAGCGAGAAGACATTTCTCAATCTTTAAAAGTATTTATTGCATTATCCCGTGTACATCGTTCTGTTATGGATACTACAAATAAATCCATACAAAGTAACGGATTAAATCCAACTGAGTTTGCTGTATTAGAATTACTATATCATAAAGGAGGCCAACCACTTCAGCAAATCGGTGAGCGTATTTTAATAGCAAGTGGCAGCATTACATACGTTGTAGATAAGCTAGAGAAAAAAGGGCTTGTAAAACGAATTCCATGCCCAAATGATAGGCGTGTTATTTATGCGCAATTAACGGAGTCTGGAGAGAGCTTTATTGCTTCTATTTTTCCAGGTCATGAGCAAGTTATACATCAGTCTTTTGAAATGTTAACGAAGGATGAGAAGGATGAATTACTTGATCTATTAAAAAAAATTGGAAAGTATGAAAAATGATGATATGTTCCAAAGAAGCTTTGGATAAAGAAATCCAAGGCTTTTTTGTGTGTATATATTCATGACATCATCTACCGCATTTTGCTGAAGAATAAGAGGAGATTTGTAAGTAAGCATTGAATTATAGTAATGATGCATATAATGGAGAGGGGGCTCGTTCATGTCATTTAAAGACTATGAATATAAACGGCCAAATATTGAAGAATTAAAAGAGAAGTTTATTGTTGCTTTAGAAAAGTTCGATAAGGCAAAAACGCTTGAAGAACAACAACAAGTAATTAATTCAATTAATGAAATTCGTAATGATTTTGGTACAATGGGGAACCTTTGTTACATTCGTCATTCTGTTGATACGACAGATGTTTTTTATAAGGAAGAGCAAGATTTCTTTGATGAATACTCACCAGTTGTGCAAGGCTATGGAACAAAATATTATAAGGCATTAATTAATTCTCCATTCCGTGAAGAATTAGAAGCGTATTATGGAAAGCAATTATTTGCTCTAGCTGAATGTGATTTAAAAACATATTCAGATGAAGTAGTGAAAGATTTACAATTAGAGAATAAATTGTCTTCACAATATACACAGTTATTAGCATCTGCAAAAATTGACTTTGCAGGAGAAGAAAGAACGTTATCGCAACTTATTCCGTTTATGCAAGGAAAAGAAAGAAGCGAACGTAAAGCAGCAAGTGAAGCATACTACGGATTTTTAGCTGAGAATGAGGAAGAGTTAGATCGTATTTATGATGAGCTTGTTAAAGTGAGAACGAAAATCGCAAAAACACTTGGTTTTAAAAACTTTGTTGAATTAGGATATGCAAGAATGTATCGTACAGATTATAACGCTGAAATGGTAGCGAACTATCGTCAGCAAGTATTAGATTATATCGTTCCGGTTGCAACAGAGTTAAGAAATAGACAAAAAGCACGCATTGGTGTAGAAAAGCTCGCTTATTATGATGAAAACTTTGAGTTTGCTACAGGTAATCCAACTCCAAAAGGTGATGCCGATTGGATTATTAATCACGGGAAAACGATGTATAAAGAATTATCAGCTGAAACAGATGAATTTTTTAATTTCATGCTTGATAATGATTTATTAGATTTAGTTGCGAAAAAAGGAAAAGCTGGTGGTGGATATTGTACATATATCGAGAATTATAAAGCGCCATTCATCTTCTCAAATTTTAATGGAACGTCTGGTGATATTGATGTATTAACACATGAAGCTGGTCATGCTTTCCAAGTATATGAAAGTCGCAAGTATGAAATTCCAGAATATAATTGGCCAACATATGAAGCGTGTGAAATCCATTCAATGAGTATGGAATTCTTTACATGGCCATGGATGAAGTTATTCTTTGAAGAAGATGCGGATAAATATTACTTCTCACACTTAAGTTCAGCACTTCTATTTTTACCGTACGGTGTATCTGTAGATGAATATCAACATTATGTATATGAAAATCCAGAAGCATCGCCAGCGGAACGTAAGTCAGCATGGCGTAACATAGAGAAGAAGTATTTACCACATCGTGATTATGAAGATAATGATTATTTAGAGCGTGGTGGTTTCTGGCAACGTCAAGGCCATATTTATAGCTCACCGTTCTATTATATTGACTACACGTTAGCTCAAATTTGTGCACTGCAATTTTGGAAACGTGCAAGAGATAATAGACAAGAGGCTTGGGAAGATTATGTGAATCTTTGTCAGCAAGGTGGAAGTAAATCATTCTTAGAATTAGTAGAAGTTGCAAATTTAACATCACCATTCGCTGAAGGGTGTGTAAAAAGTGTAATTACAGAAATTGAAGAGTGGTTACGTGCTGTTGACGACACAAAATTGTAAAAAACATGCACTTTTTTCACATGTTTAACATCGACATAATGGAAAAATGATGAGATAATAAAAGAAAATTCAGAATTATTTTAGGGGTGTTTCTAATGGGGAGCACCCCTTTTCACCAACAAAAAGGGGGAAAGCACTATGCTTCAATCTAATATGGATGTTAGTTTAGAAACTTTAGTCCACTCATTACAGTCTACACGAAGCACGCTGTTATCAGAAATTGAAATGTTAAATGATACGGAGGTGAATGTAAAGCCACGCCGTGATAAATGGAGTATTATTCAAATTTTGCATCATTTGCATTTAGTTGAACAGTCTGTCACATCTGCCCTTGTATATGCTTTGCAAAAAAAAGAAAGAAAACTTGCTCCATTTAAAGACCTCCAACTTACGCTTGATCGCACACATAAACGAGAAGCTCCTCAACAAATGAAACCAACAGAAACATTAATGAAAAAACTGCAAGGAATTCAATTACTAGAACATTCACGACAAGAATTATTTCATGCACTTCATAGTGTGATAGATGAAAAAGAATTATTTGAAAATGGATTAAAACATCCTATTTTTAATGATTTGAATTTATATCAATGGGTTCAATTTTTGGATTTACACGAACAAAGACATCTTACACAGCTAAAAGAAGCGAAACATGCAATTTTACAGCGGTAAAGTAAAACTTTAATCAAGGGGCATATCACTGATTATTAGTCCGCAACAATCGGGCTGCCATCAAATAGCGGGAAAAAGGAAAAGAAGCGGCGAACCGCTTCTTTTTCCTTTTTTACTCATGCATAGTTTTATTTCTTATTTTGGAATACTACATGAGGAAGAGAAAAAGGAGTTGAAAAGTATGTCAAAGAAAAAGAGAGAAGAAGAGCGTGAATGGAAAGCTCGGAAAGAAAATCAAAAGCCACATGGAAAGGTGAAAGCTTTTGCAGAATTAGTTGAAGGAACAGAAAAAACGTGATGAACTTCATCACGTTTTTTGTATGAGTGGGAAAGTTAATAAGAAAGTTGTACCTGTACCTTTTTCGCTTATAATATCAATCTTTCCATCCATTGCTTGAATGACGCTGAAGACGACCATCATTCCGAGTCCGGTCCCTTTTTCTTTCGTTGAGTAGAAAGGTGATCCAAGGCGTTTTACTTGTTCTTGATCCATACCAATACCTGTATCTTTTATATATAATTGTATATGCTTATGATCTGGAACTAATGTAAGAATAAGGTCACCACCGTTAGGCATAGCCTCAATACAGTTTTTAAAAATATTTAATAAGCATTGGTTCAGCTTTTGCTTTTCACCAGCTATAAAGAAGGATGTACTTTGTTTTATGTAATGTATACGAACATTTGCTAAATTGGCGAGAGGTGTGATCAAAGACAACGCATGAAGTAATTCGTCCTCTACTTGTAATTGTTGTTCTTTTTCAATACTCGGTTTTGCAAAAGTTAAGTAGTCTGTAAGAACATGATTTGCTTGTTCGATACCATTGATGGCTATGTCGATATATAATTTTCGTTCTTCCTCAGAACATGTATCCGATTGTAAAAGTTGCAAAAATCCTTTCGTTGAAGTTAAAGGATTGCGAATTTCATGAGAGATGGAAGCTGCCATTTCACCGATTAAATGAAATTTTTCAGCATTCATAAGTTCATTTTGGAGACGAACTTGCGTTTGTAATATGTGTAGCAAATATAAAATAAGGATTGTACCAAGCATCGTACATAGTTCGTACACGATAATATGTGGTATATAATCTGCCGTATTTGTAACCTCTGAAAGGAAAAATGGTATCCAGCCAAATCCGAATATGAGGCTGTAGAAGATAGCGAGTGCTATTTTTATACGATTAGAACTTCGGTTAAACAGTTTGTATGTTAATAGTAGAACAATGAATAGTAGAACCGAAGCGATAAAGGATGGGAAAACACCTACCCCTCCTAATAAAAAGCGGTATATGTTTAATACAGCTAAGATGGATGCACCGGCAATAGGACCACCTGTTAATGTACCGACAATTAATACGATATGACGCATATCAAATTGAAATCCATAATTTGTTTTTGCTGCGAAAGTGATACATAGTATGGTAGCGAGGCAACATAATACAATAAATATAGCTGAATTTAATTTAGGAGAGCGTTTCCCTTTTTGATTCCAAAATAAATGATATACAAGCATTGTAACAAGGATGGATAATATATTTAAAAAGAGATAAATAATAAAGAGTTTCAGTGGGATGCCTCCTCTCTTCTCACATTAAATTAATCATACTATAAAATGAAAGAAATGAAATATGAAATAGCGGAAAAAATCAGAAATTTTTTCTGGTAGTATACAATATGTTACAATAATCTTTGTCAATGAAAGAAGAAATTCCGTGCACTGCATGGGAGAGGTTCGCGAACTCCCTCTATAAAAAACTATGGAAACAACAATATCATTAGGTATTGTTTTGTTTTTTTATTGTGACAGTTCAAGAACGTTCTTTCTTCTTATTCGTAGTAGAGAAGGAGAATGAGTGAAATGAAAAAAGAAAAAGCAGTTGTTGTTTTTAGTGGTGGACAAGATAGTACAACATGTTTATTTTGGGCAATACAACAGTTTGCAGAAGTGGAAGCTGTAACGTTTAATTACAATCAACGTCATAAGTTGGAAATTGATTGTGCAGTGGAAATCGCGAAAGAGTTAGGAATTAAACATACGGTACTAGATATGAGTTTATTAAATCAACTTGCTCCAAATGCGTTAACGAGAACGGATATGGAGATTACACATGAAGAAGGTGAATTGCCATCAACATTTGTAGATGGACGAAATTTACTGTTTTTATCATTTGCGGCTGTATTAGCAAAACAAGTTGGAGCACGTCATATTGTAACGGGTGTATGTGAAACTGATTTCAGTGGTTATCCAGATTGTCGTGACGTGTTTGTGAAATCATTAAACGTTACATTAAATTTATCTATGGACTATCCGTTTGTTATTCATACACCACTTATGTGGATTGATAAAGCAGAGACATGGAAATTATCTGATGAACTTGGAGCATTTGAATTTGTTAGAGAAAAAACATTAACATGTTATAACGGAATCATTGGTGATGGTTGCGGTGAATGTCCAGCATGTCAACTTCGTAAAGCAGGATTAGAAACGTATCTACAAGAACGCGAAGGAGCGAGCAACTAATGGATAACTTTTTTGGATTTCGCATCGTAGAAAATTTGCAAAAAATGGACAAGGATATTCAGCGTGAACAACTCAAATATCATAATAAAAGAGTAATGGTCAGCAAGGAATTTACATTTGATGCAGCGCACCATTTACACTGCTATGAAGGGAAATGTAAAAATTTACATGGTCACACATATAAAGTCGTATTTGGAATTAGCGGATATGTAAATGAAATAGGCCTTGCAATTGACTTTGGAGATATAAAAGAGATTTGGAAAAATGAAATAGAAATTTATTTAGATCATCGTTATTTAAACGAAACATTGCCAGAAATGAATACGACTGCTGAAAATATGGTCGTTTGGATCTATGAAAAGATGGCAGAAGCATTAACGAAAGATAATCGTGCGAACGAATACAAGGGAGCTCGTGTTGAATTTGTTCGTCTTTTTGAGACGCCGACTAGTTATGCGGAAGTAAGACGGGAGTGGATGCTCGATGAGTAAAATCCCCGTCTTAGAAATATTTGGTCCGACCATTCAAGGAGAAGGGATGGTTGTAGGACAAAAGACAATGTTTATCCGTACAGCGGGCTGTGATTATAGCTGTGCTTGGTGTGATTCTGCTTTTACATGGGATGGATCGGCCAAAGATCAAATTAAACAAATGACACCGGAAGACATTTGGAATGAGCTTGTAGAAATTGGTGGAGAAAATTTTTCTCATGTTACGATTTCGGGTGGAAATCCTGTTTTGCTGAAAAATATGCAATTTCTTCTTTCTATATTAAAGGAGAATGGAATGCGAACAGCGGTAGAAACGCAAGGGAGTAAATGGCAAGATTGGTTGCTTCAAATTGATGAGGTAACGATTTCTCCAAAACCACCAAGTTCAACTATGCAAACAGATTTTCAGATGTTAGATTCTGTTATTCATAAACTAGCAGAGAAAGATTTTAGTTTAAAAGTAGTAGTATTCGATGATCAAGATTTTGAATATGCAGTTAAGATGCACGAGTGTTATCCGAATGTACCATTTTTCTTACAAGTAGGAAATGATGATACGAAAACAGTGGATGATGCGGTGCTTATAAAAAACTTATTAGAAAAATATGAATGGCTTATTGAAAAAGCTGTGAATTGTAAAGAAATGAATGATGCGAAAGTACTGCCTCAGCTTCATGCGTTAGTATGGGGAAATAAACGAGGGGTATAATGAGAAGGGATGTTTAAAATGGCAGGAAGATTAGATGAAGATTTAAAAGATGTAACATTATTAGGAAATCAAAATACAAAATATTTATTTGAATATAGCCCGGGAATTTTAGAGGTATTTGATAATAACCATCCAAACCGTGATTACTTTGTAAAATTCAATTGTCCTGAATTTACAAGTTTATGTCCGAAAACAGGACAACCAGATTTTGCAACAATTTATATTAGCTACATTCCAGAACAAAGAATGGTAGAGAGTAAATCTTTAAAGCTATATTTATTTAGCTTCCGAAATCATGGTGACTTCCACGAAGATTGCATGAACGTTATTATGAATGATTTAATTAAATTAATGGATCCACGCTATATTGAGGTATGGGGGAAATTTACACCACGTGGTGGTATTTCAATCGATCCATACTGCAACTACGGTCGCCCAGGAACGAAGTATGAACAAATGGCAGACTACCGCATGATGAACCATGATCTATATCCAGAAACAATTGATAATCGTTAATATATAATAGAAAGAAAGGATCTGTATAACATACAGATCCTTTCTTTCTATTATATTATGCATTTTGATTGATGACAGTATAGTTTTTATGACTTACAACTGTAAGAGGTTCCATATCTAGTTCTCTAAAATTCTCCATAATTGTTATATCAACAATAACGGAGTTTTGATTTACCTTTTGAACACGGCCTTGCATTCCACCTTTAAATTCAATGATATCTCCAGTTTCTGCGATCTGCATAAGCAACTCTCCTTGTTCTAGTTTTCCCAAAAAAAGAATAATTTGGGCTTTTTTATTTCCTCCTATTTTGAACTATATTTACTACTTTGTAAATGTTTCCAAAGCAAAAATTCGAAAAATATTCACTTTTTGTAAGAAAATATGTAAAAAAATATTGTTTAGGGGAGGAATGATGAAAGTGCATACATCTTTATATAGGAGTATAATGAAAGATACAATAACCTACTAAAGTGGGAGGAATTAGGGGCGGTAAAATGAGGTTTGAAGTTGTGGGGAGCTTTATAGCGATTTTATTATTTTTATTTTCTTATATACAGTTGAAGAAAGTGCGTCATCATGAAACAACTACATATTTTGATGGACTGGATGGTGTGCACACATCGATAACACATGATAGTGGTGGGGATATATAACTTTCTTTTTATGCATGGTATGATGGCAATAAGAAATAGTACGTAATATAGTTCGTAAGTGATGAATGGGGAGTGGAAAGAATGCGAATTTCTTTTATTCGTCATGGTCGTTTGGACAGTACTATAGAGCCAATGACAATTATTTCATTTCGTGAATGGATGAAGCAATATGATTTAGGGACTACAGCAAAAGAAACTCCTATACCAATTGAAACAATTGAGATGATTGAATCAGCGAATTTGGTCGTAACGAGTGATCAGAGGCGTGCTGCGCGATCAACAGCCGAATTAACGGATTCTTTATCTTTTATGCAAAATCCTCTTTTTAGGGAAGCTGAAGTTCCAACGAGTTTTTATGCTCCAAAATGGTTGAAATGTAAACCTAATGTATGGATGTTTATTGGACGTACACGATGGATAGCTGGTTATAGTAAAGATGTTGAGTCTTATAAGGAAGTACGAGAAAGAGCAAGGCAAGCTGCTAATATGTTGCACCGCTATGCGCTCGTACATGGACGTATTGCCCTTGTAGGTCATAGTTATTTTAATGCGATGATCGGGACTGAACTGAGGGCAATGGGGTGGTCTGGTTCGCCTATTTTCCATAGGAAGCCATGGGGATGTACAACGTATACATTTCATGAGGCGATGGATGGAAATGTATTAAATACAAAATTAACTTAAAAGAGGCTGCCCCTTTGGCAGCCTCTTTCTCTACATAACAAGCAAAAAAGAATTGTCCTTTTAAGATATAGAAACCAATGACCGTAATGGTTTTATTAGATGGGCATACGGTTCGCCAACGAGCATAACGATGTTATCTTTTTTGTAACCAAGTTTTTCATATAGTGAACAAGCGCGTTTGTTTTCTAAATTAACAAGTAAGGCAATTTGTTCATGACCTTTTTCAGTTGCATGAAGTTCAGCTGCATCGATTAATTTAGAGCCAATGCCACGTCCACTGTACATATTTAAAACTGACAACGTGTCAATATAATACTCATCAAGTTCAGCTTCTTTTTCTAACGTAATGGATTCGTCTTCATGTAGTTCTCTTAAGTGGTGTACGATTGGTGCATCAAGTTGCTCAGCGTCACTACCGTGATAAACGACAATAACTCCAACTACCTTTCCATCTTGTTCAGCCACTAAACAGTTTTCATAGCTCAATCGATTATTTTCTTTTGCGAACCATGTTTCAAGTCCTAGTATCACTTTTGCTTCAACTGTACTACCTGTGATTTTTTCAGCAATTTCGTGCAGAGCGTTATACAGTAAAGGTGCAACTCCTACCGCATCTGTCTTTTTTGCTTTCCGAATCATAGTATCCCTCCTAGTTCTATTTGTATATTGTAGCATAAAATAAAATAACAAACAGTGGATTGGAACTTTGTTATACAGAGCGTCAAAAAGTTTGATATAGAGAAGTAGCTATGTTAGTATATGATATTTAGTGCGAATATAATAAAGTGATATAGCTATAAAAATAATGAAAGTGAATTACATAATAGTAACGGGATAATTTTACCGTTGTCGACCTATAGAAGATGCGATAAAATAAACTATTGCAGAGAGGTGAAATACATGGATAAACAATTAGCAAATGCAATTTTGGATCAGCTGAAAAATGGTGAAATAAAGGAGTATGTTGCGACGAAAGATGTATTTTATACGTTCAGGGAAGTTGTTGTAAATCGAGAAGATTTTAAACATATTATCGGGAACGCACAGCGCGGTGGACAGGTAATTTATGCATATTCAGAAACACCACGTTCATAAATAGAAGATAAAGGAGAGGAGAATTATGGGGGATTTTAAACAAGGCATATTGCCACATTGGGATTACATGTGGAAAGATAGAGCTGGGAATAGGTTTATGGGAATGGTTATGTATCCAGAGAAACGAAAATGTTCAGCAAAAATGCTTCGGAAAATAAAAAGAGCATATGAGCAAGCAATAGAAATTAAAGTAACTGTACAAGTTCAACATACATATCAGTACGTAGAAGGAATGATTGTATACTTTGATGAAGAAGCTCCTGTATGTACAATGCTTGATAAAGATGAGAATCCACATCATATATTTGTAAAAGATATTTTGCGTATTGAGCACCCTGAATAATTTTTTTCATAAATAAATTGAAGTTCCATAATAATAATCTTTTTCTATAATAGTTATCTTTTAGTATGTAACGAGGAACGAAAGAGTATGTATAAATATTTAATAAAGTAAAATTGATAAATGTAATCGTTTTTTGGAACAGATTATCGTTTAAGGTCTGTTCTTTTTTGCGTGATGCTGGAGAAATATATTACTCCAGCATTTACTGTTTTATGACAAAAAATATTGTTAACTTTTTAAAAAATAAGGTTAAATTCGTTGACAACTTTTTTGAAAAGCACTTTATTGACATGAGTTTTAGAATGTTGTTTCATAGTCTTTGTATTGAAAAAAATCGACGGTCATGTCGAAAAGTAAAAGTTAAAAAAAGAAAGAATTTATACATATATCTTGTGTCTTATTTTGAAACGTAATACAATATATAGAGAAATCAAGAAACGACATACAGAGAATATAGATTGGAGAGGGAGGGTCGGAAATGTTAGTTGCATATGATTCTATGACAGGAAACGTGAAGCGTTTCATCCACAAATTAAATATGCCGGCCGTTCAAATTGATGAAGCTCTAGTATTAGATGAAGACTTTATTCTTATTACGTATACAACAGGTTTTGGAAATGTACCGGAACGTGTTTTAGACTTTTTAGAACGCAATAATGAAAAATTAAAAGGCGTATCTGCAAGTGGCAATCGTAATTGGGGAGACATGTTTGGTGCAAGTGCTGACAAAATTTCTACTAAATATGAAGTGCCTATTGTATCAAAATTTGAGTTATCTGGAACAAATAATGATGTAGAATATTTTAAAGAAAGGGTGCGGGAGATTGCGACACATTGAACTGAATAATGAAATCACGCAAATGCAGGACGGTTTTTATCAGCTTCATAAAGATAAAGAGGCATTAGAAGTCTTTATGGAAGAAGCTAGAGAGAATACCGTTCATTTTAATAGCGTGGCAGAGCGAATGGAGTATATGAAAGAACATGATTACTATTACAACGTTCTGGACGAGTATAGCTTGGAGGAAGTAGAAGGAGTTTATAACATCGCTTATGGTGAAAACTTCGAGTTCCAATCTTATATGGCAGCATCTAAGTTCTATAAAGATTATGCGTTAAAAACGAATGATCAAAAACAATACTTAGAAAGCTATGAAGATCGTGTAGCAATTGTTTCATTATACTTAGGACGCGGTGATGTTGCGAAGGCAAAACACTTCGCAAGCATGATTGTAAAACAAAACTACCAACCAGCGACACCAACCTTTTTAAATGCGGGACGAAGCAGAAGAGGAGAAATGGTGTCTTGTTTCTTGTTAGAGATGGACGATAGCTTAAATTCAATCGGCTTTAACATTAATACTGCAATGCAATTATCGAAAATCGGTGGTGGAGTAGCTTTAAACTTATCTAAGCTACGCGCACGTGGTGAGCAAATTAAAGGTATTGATAACGCCGCAAGTGGTGTAGTGCCTGTTATGAAATTGCTTGAAGATTCGTTTTCATATGCGAATCAACTTGGCCAACGAAAAGGTGCCGGAGCTGTATACTTAAACATTTTCCATTGGGATATTATTGAATTCCTTGATACAAAAAAAATAAATGCCGATGAGAAGAGCCGTATTCAGTCTCTATCAATCGGAATTATCGTTCCAAGTAAGTTCTTTGAGCTTGCTGAGAAAAACGAACCTTTCCATGTTTTCGCGCCTTATACAGTATTTAAAGAGTACGGAAAACATTTAGATGATATAGATATCGACGAAATGTACGATGAATTAATGAGCAATCCGAAAGTGAAGAAGAAGCCACTAGATATTAGTGCGCGTGATATGCTTATTAAAATTGCTATGATTCAGCTTGAGTCTGGTTACCCATACTTAATGTTTAAATCAAATGCAAATAACCAACATCCACTGAAGGATATTGGAACTGTGAAGATGTCGAACTTGTGTTAAATATGTAGCACCTTCTAGTAGAAATGCTAGTCGAAAACTCCGTTAAACGGGGAAAGCCTCAAGTTTGAGGTAACCTACCGTGCTAAATCTTATCTTAGAATGAAAATATAAAAGTTCAGAATGTATCTTATTATTTTGTATAGCAGAGTTATTGAACAACATAAAGTAATAAGAGACTTTCTGAAAGATTAAGATAAGTAAAAGCCTAACGACTATCCCATTTGGGAGTAGAGCGCAAGCGATTGGCGTTCGAAAAGCGGAGCACCTAACCAGGTAATGCTGTAGGTGGTGATATAGTCTGTCCTGTATGGTGACATACAGCAGTTGCATGAGCAACGGACCGAGGAGTAGCGAACTCGGTTGAACATTCGAGACAGAAATCTTCCAGTTACAAGAAACTTCTGAAATAAATGATTATGGTACAGAAGACATTATCCGTCGTGATATTAACTGTAACTTAGGATCGTTAAATATCGTAAACGTAATGGAAAATAAAGAAATTCGTGAAGCAGTTCATGCGGGAATGGAAGCTTTAACAGCTGTTTCTGATATGACGATCATTCCGAATGCCCCAACTGTGAAAAAAGCAAATGATGAGCTTCATTCAGTTGGACTTGGAGCAATGAACTTACACGGATATTTAGCGAAAAATAAAATCGCTTATGAAAGTGCTGAAGCGAAAGAATTCGCTCGTACATTCTTTATGATGTTAAATTACTACTCGATTGAGAAAAGTATGGAGATTGCTAAAGAAAAAGGCGAAACATTTAAAGACTTCGATAAGTCTGATTATGCAAACGGCACATACTTTGAAAAGTATGAAACGACAGATTACAGCCCAGTAACTGAAAAAGTTCAGCAATTATTTGAAGGAATTCATATTCCAACAAAAGAAGATTGGACAAATTTAAAAGAGCAAGTACAGAAGAATGGTTTATACAACTCATATCGTCTTGCAATCGCTCCGACACAATCGATCAGTTACGTTCAAAATGCAACTTCAAGCGTAATGCCGATCGTAAGTCAAATTGAATCAAGAACGTATGCGAATGCGACAACATATTATCCAATGCCGTATTTATCAAAAGATACGTTCTGGTACTATAAATCTTCTTATGATATGAATCAGTTTAAATTAATTGATTTAATCGCAGAAGTTCAAGAACATATTGACCAAGGAATTAGTACCATTCTTTATGTTAATAGTGATATTTCAACACGTGAGTTAGCACGTTACTACATTTATGCACATAAAAAAGGCTTGAAGAGTCTTTATTATACGAGAACACGTAAATTAAGCGTGGAAGAGTGCGTGGCTTGTACCGTTTAATATAAAAAGTGAGACATTATGAGCAGGGTTTTTCTGAACCCTGCTCATGCTTAGTTATCAATTTTTTATGTTTATTTAGAGAAGGGGCGATTTAATGCGTGCGGTAAACTGGAACAAAAAAGAAGATGATTTTAGTTTAATGTTTTGGAAGCAAAACATCGCTCAGTTTTGGACAGAAGAAGAAATCGCAGTGTCTTCTGACAAAAATACTTGGGCACAATTATCAAAAGAAGAGCAAATTGCTTATAAGCGTGTATTAGGTGGTTTAACACTTTTAGATACGAAACAAGGCGGCGAAGGGATGCCTCTTGTACTTGTTCATCTTGAAAATTTACAAGCGAAAAGTGTATTAGCTTTCATGGGCGCTATGGAAGAAGTACATGCGAAGAGTTACAGTCATATTTTCACAACGTTAGCTACTGAAGAAGAAATTGATGATATTTTTGAATGGGTAGATAACCATCCATTACTTGAGAAAAAGGCTGGTATTGTTACTAGTTACTATCGTCGTTTATTAAAGCCTGAAGTAACGAAAAAAGAGTTATACATGGCAATGGTAGCAAGTGTGTTCTTAGAAAGTTACTTATTCTATAGTGGGTTCTTCTATCCACTTTACTTAGCAGGTCAAGGCAAATTGACGGCAAGTGGTGAGATTATTAACTTAATAATTCGTGACGAGTCAATTCACGGCGTATTCGTTGGTATTTTAGCACAACAAATCTTCGCGGAACTTTCTGCAGAAGAGCAACAAGAAGTACAAACGGAAACGCAAGAGTTATTAATGAAACTGTATGAAATTGAATTGGCATATACAGAAGAAATTTACACTTCTATCGGTCTTGTAGAGGATGTAAATCGTTTCGTTCGTTACAATGCGAATAAAGGACTTATGAACTTAGGGCTTGAGCCGAAGTTTGAAGAAGAAGAAATTAATCCAATCGTTTTAAATGGTTTACGTACAGATACGAAAAACCATGACTTCTTCTCTGTAAAAGGAAATGGTTACGTAAAAGCAACGAATGTTGAAAAGTTAGCAGACGATGACTTCGTATTCAATTTTTAATATAGTGTTATAGAAAAAGCTGTCTTTATAGAAAAGACAGCTTTTTTGCTATGAATAGTTTACATAATGTTATTATTTCATGGAAATATTTTAATCTTGTAAAAGCCCAATTTGTGAGGAAGTGGGAATCAAGAAAAAACACGGATTAAGGTTTTATTTTCATATTTAGTCGTATGAGAGATTGAATAACTTATGTCAAAATGAATAAAAAATGAGAAGAAATGAGAAGAAATGAGGCCCAATTTCACCTATACGTTCTTTTTAATATTGAATTTTTAAACTCTAGAAATTTTGGCTTAAAAATTGCATGAATATTTAAAAAGCAACAAAAAGGGAGGTAATACTCGGTGTGATATATAGTTAATTGAAAACGCTTCCTTTTGATTGTCGATTTTTAAATGGAAATTAGATAGAGAAAGTAGGAGGAATGATAGGTGGGGAAAGTAGTTGGTTTAAAACGTTCATTAGGGCTTTGGTCAATTGTTATGCTAGGGGTCGGGTATATGACACCGATGGTTGGGTTTGATACATTTGGAATCGTTTCTGAAAAAACGGGTGGTCATGTTCCAGGAGCTTATCTTATTGCATTAGCGGGGATGCTGTTTACCGCTGCAAGCTACGGCAAAATGGTAAAGGCTTTTCCTACCGCAGGATCTGCTTATACGTATACACAGAAGACAATTAGTGCAAGGCTTGGGTTTCTTGTTGGATGGTCCGCGTTATTGGATTATTTGTTTCTACCAATGGTGAACGCACTATTAACGAGAATTTATATGTCAGCATTTTTCCCAAGTGTTCCTAGTTGGGTATGGGTAATTGGCTTTGTTCTCCTTGTTACATTAATAAATATGATTAGCGTAAATGTTACTGCTAATTTCAATACGTTCTTAGTAATATTTCAAGTGTTAGTAATGGCCGTATTTGTTTTTCTAGTTATAAAAGGCTTATTAGCGGGAGAGGGAACAGGAGAAGTTTTTTCCATTCAGCCGTTTTTTCAATCAGATATACAAATATCACCGTTAGTTGCAGGTGCAACAATTCTTTGTTTCTCATTTTTAGGTTTTGATGCAGTAACTACATTTTCAGAAGAGACACCAAACGCGGAGAAAACAATTCCTCGAGCTATTTTTCTTACTGCTTTAATCGGCGGAGTTTTATTCATTACTACTACGTATTTTACACAATCTATGTTTCCAGATACATCTGTATTTAAAAATCAAGAATCAGCATCTCCAGAAATTGCGCTATATGTTGGTGGGAAATTATTTCAAGCTTTCTTTTTAGTAGGAACCCTTATGGGGACACTTGCGTCTGGTTTAGCTTCTCATACAAGTGTATCCAGGTTATTATACGTAATGGGGCGAGATAATGTAATTCCGAAGAAAATATTCGGGTACATTCATCCTCGCTGGCGAACTCCAGTATATAATATTATTTTTGTAGGAATTATTTCGCTCTTCGCTATATTCATTGATTTAGAAACAGCAGCATCTCTTATTAACTTTGGAGCACTTATTGCATTTACATTTGTTAATTTGTCTGTAATTTCTTACTATATAATCAAGAAAAAAAGATATAAAACGATAAAAGATTTCTTAAATTATCTAGTTATGCCTATTTTGGGTGCTGCTACTGTAGCGGTACTATGGTTTAACCTCAATATCCATTCACTTATTTTGGGACTTGGCTGGGCTGCTATCGGAATTGGGTACCTCCTATATATTACGAACATGTTTCGTTCAGCTCCTCCGCAAATGCATTTTGAAGAAGTACAGGAAATATAAAAAAGCAAAAGACATCGGGAATGGATCCGATGTCTTTTGCTTTGAAGATCATGTAACCAATGCAGTATTGCATAATTCATTCAACGATTCATAAGAAAGAGGGGCAAGTCTAGGGAGGATGGCTGATAAATGATGGTCCATATAGTATTTTCATTTGGCACAATTATTGCTTTGTACAATTAGTAAAAATATAAAAGCGGGGTGTTATGGTCGTAATCCAAGCAGAAAACATAATACAGTTGAACTTGAAAATCATTTCATTGAAGGTGGTTGCAAAGTTGTAGGAATAGCACGTCTAATATGCTAGTTGCATTTTTAACCTAAAGGAGGGACCAAATGAAACTGGATATTTTATTAGAAGAAGTGGAGAGACAACAAATCGGCTATTATTGCATTTTGTCGAATAGTCATCGTTACGATATAGCTGTTACGTATTCGCAACAGTTTCTTGGAAAAGCAATGGTTACCTCAATTCAAAATGGGAGAATGGTTTTATTAAGTCAAGAAGATATTGGAGAGGAACAATATTGGGCACCAAGGCTAGGAATTGAGGTAGAAGATATAGAAGAGCTTCAAAGCTTTTTCTATATGATTCTTCAGTCACAAAGGTTAGAAGAACAATATTAATAGAATAAGAGAAAGGGATGATTGATTGTGTATTATGATATTATTACGAGTCCGTGTTATGGAATAATTGAAAAAGTGTCTATTAATAAGGATTCACGAATTTATGAATGGGAGCCATTATTCTCTATTAAAGATATGAATGGTAAACTGGAAGTAATTAAGATGGGATGTAGTGGAGAAGTTCAATCTTTAGAAGTAGAGGCAGGAGATAAAGTAATTCCAGGTATGGTATTAGCTTACATTCAAGAAGATCTTTTCGTTAGTGGTAGTGATTAATGATAGAACAATGAGGAAGATGGAGGCATTCATCTTCCTTTTTTTAGTAAGTAAAGGAAAAAACGTTTTATTTTCAGATTAATTAAAAAAATCTGTATTTAATGATACAATACAAATTACATAGTTCAAAGGAGGAATAGCAGAATGTTTTCCATTGCTCATAAAAAAATTAGACCTATTGTTTCTCTATCTATCGATCAATCTGAAAAGGAATGGAATATAGATGTTGAAAATATAAAAGAATCTTTTCTATTTTTAAAAAGAGGGGAGAAATTATTTGCATACGTTCATGTGAAGGATCTGCTATCAAATAGTAAGGGATTAACTGCTAAGGTATTGCTTTCAAATGCTGTTTCACTAGATACAATATGTCATCTTAGTAAAGATATTTCTTTAACAGCTCTTTTTCAAATTATTGGAGCGCCGATTGCGATAGTAAAAAATGAAATGGATGAGCTAACAGGATATATAAGAAGAGAGGATGTTTTTGCAGAACTATTTAAACAAGAAAATCAGAGTGTTGATATATTGAAAATTATTTTAACATCTATTCCAATGGGGATTTTTGTAGTAGATCGTGAAAAGAAAATTGTAAATTGCAATGAGTCTGGTTTGAAGATGATTAAATCGACTCCTGAAAAAATTATGAATGTACCAGCAGAACTGATTTTTAATGAAGAGCACATTAATAATGTATTTACAACTGGAAAAACGATCTT
Organism: Bacillus sp. NPDC057893; assembly: GCF_042796455.1. Taxonomy (NCBI): domain Bacteria; kingdom Bacillati; phylum Bacillota; class Bacilli; order Caryophanales; family Bacillaceae; genus Bacillus; species Bacillus sp. NPDC057893. The sequence continues at coordinate 569,634 of NZ_JBHVNG010000002.1, forward strand.
GAATCAATTACAAATCACAAATGAGATGGGTGTATTAGTTGACTATAGTCCGATTCCAAACTTTGATCAAAATATTGAAGGAATGGTTATTATTGTGCAAGATTTGCCGATGGTCGAGGACATGGCGATGGAAATTGAATATATAAAGGATTTAAATAAAGATTTACATGCAATCTTGTCTAGTATTTATGATGAAATATTAGTTGTTAATCATAAAGGGGAAATAATTCGTTATAGTGAAACTGTTATCAATGATTTTTGGGGGAGTAATTTGAAAGACCTGTTAGGAAAAAATCTTTTAGACTTAGAAAAGAAAGGATTATTTAGTCCATCTGTTACGCGATTAGTGTTGGAAAAACAAAAAAAGGTATCAGTTGTACAAGAAACAAAAAGCGGAAGAAAAATATTAGCAGTTGGAAACCCTGTATTTAATGAAAACGGAGAGCTTCATCGTATTATTATTGCCTCAAGGGATATTACCGAAGCAACGAGATTGAAGACGGAATTACATGAAATAAAGAAGATATCAAAGCAATATAAGAAGGAGTTAGATGACTTTAAAAACAAAGATCGTTTTCTTAAGAAGCTTATTTACTGTAGTCCGAAAATGGAGCAAATTATTAACCAAGCTAAAAAAATAGCAGATTTTTCTTCCAATGTTCTTATTTCTGGAGAATCTGGCGTCGGAAAAGAAGTAATTGCTCAGGCAATTCATCAACTTGGAAACCGATCTTCAAAGCCGTTTTTAAAATTAAATTGTGGTGCAATTCCAGAAACTTTGTTAGAAAGTGAACTATTTGGTTATACGAAAGGTGCTTTTACAGGAGCCGATAAAAATGGGAAAGAAGGATATTTTAAGCGAGCTGATCAAGGTATTTTATTTTTAGATGAAATTGGAGAAATGCCTTTACATTTGCAAGTGAAATTGCTTAGAGTCCTGCAGGAACAAGAAGTAATTCCTATTGGAAGTACAATACCTACGAAAATAAATGTACAAATTATTGCTGCTACAAATAAGAGTCTTGAAAAGATGGTGGAATCTGGAACGTTCCGTGAAGATTTGTTTTATCGCCTAAATGTAATTCCGTTGCGAGTTCCTCCTCTACGAGAGCGAATGGAAGATGTTCCGGTACTTGCCTTTCATTTTTTGCAACAGTTAAATGAAAAATATAATAAAAATTATCATTTAACTCCAGATGCACTTAGCTTACTAGAGTTTTACTCATGGCCAGGAAATGTACGTGAATTACAAAATATGATTGAACGTTTAGTAGTATCAGCAGACGATCCAGTAATTGAAGCGGAGTTTGTCAGTAAGTTTTTAACACCTGGTTATGACTTTAAAAAATCAAAACCAGTTATTACAAGAGTATTACCATTACAAGAAGCATTACATTCTGTAGAAGAACAATTGATTTTACTTGCAATGAAGCAGTATAAAACAACGACTAAGGCTGCAAAAGCTCTTGGAATCAGCCAATCTTCAGTGAGTCGTAAATATCAAAAAATTGTTAGTGAAAAAGGGATAGCGGCTGATATCATCTCTTATTCCTAAAAAAGGAGAAGGTCACATAGACTTCTCCTTTTTGTGTGCGCCCAGCATGTACATATTCTCTAGGGTTCAAGTCCGGGGGCATGAAGGCGGTAGCGGTAATGATTAGCGTTCCGTTTTATGCAAAATAGAATAGTGTATGCGAAAATGCATAAATTATTTGTTGTTTTTAAGAAAATAGTCAGTTTATGTATGATTCCTTTGAATTTTAAATATTGGCATGAAATTTGCTTATAAATATATAAACGATCGATAAAGGAGGATTCAATATAGTGCTAGATTTAAAAATGTATGTAAATGGTGAATGGAGAGACTCTAGTAATCAAGAGAAAAGAACGATTATTAACCCTGCGAATGGCAAGGGTATAGCATATGCACCTGAGGGAACGATTGAGGATGCAAAATACGCGATAGAAGTGGCAAGAGCGGCTTTCGATAGCGGAATTTGGTCAGAAACATCAACTGCTCAAAGGGCATCATATTTATTTAAAATAGCAGATGAAATTGATAAAAATATGGAAGAATTAGTGTACCTTGAAACAATGGATAATGGAAAAACGTACCGTGAGGCAGAAGGAGATATTGGAGATGCAGCGGCTTGTTTTCGCTATTATGCCGGATTGATTACAAAGCCAGATGGTCAAACATATCATGTAGCCGATCCGATGCAAGCGATGGTTGTAAGAGAGCCAGTTGGTGTTTGTGGATTAATTGTTCCATGGAATTATCCACTATTGATGAGTGTATGGAAAATTGCACCTGCTTTAGCAGCTGGAAATACAATTGTGTTTAAACCTTCTGAAATGACACCAATCACTGCAACAAAGCTATTCGAAATCCTTGAAAAAGTAGGGCTACCAAAAGGTGTTGCCAATATGGTAATGGGGGCTGGCCCAATAGTAGGGAATGAAATTGCAGCAAGTAATAAAGTGGATATGATTTCCTTTACAGGTGGAACAAAAACAGGTAAGCACATTATGAGAACAGCGGCAGATAATATGAAAAAGATTTCGTTAGAACTTGGAGGGAAATCTCCAAATATTATTTTTGCAGATGCAGATTTTGAGACCGCTATTGATTATGCTCTATTCGGTATTTATGCAGGTAGCGGACAAGTATGTTCAGCAGGATCAAGAATCCTTGTAGAAGAAAAGATTTATGATAAATTTGTTAATAGTTTTGTAGAGCGAGCACAGCAAATTAACGTTGGGCCTGGTGATAATCCAGAATCAGAAATGGGGCCACTTGTAAGTCAAGAACATATGGAAAAAGTATTACGTTATATTGAAATTGGGAAAGACGAAGGTGCAAACGTTGCTTGCGGAGGTAGACGAATAATGGAGGATGGAAAAGGTGATGGTTTCTTTATTGAACCAACAGTCTTTGTCAATGTAAAACCTGATATGCGTATTGTCCAGGAAGAAATCTTCGGTCCTGTTGTAGTAATTCAAAAGTTTAAAGACGAACAGGAAGCAATTGAGTTGGCAAACGGTACAGACTATGGTTTGGCTGGAGGGGTATTTACAGTTGATGGTGCAAAAGCAATGCGTGTGATTCGCAAACTTCGCGCAGGAATTACGTGGATTAATAGCTATCATCCAACATACAATGAGGCACCTTGGGGCGGATATAAGCAAAGTGGTATAGGTCGTAGTCTAGGAACGTTTGGTTTAGAAGAATTTCAAGAAATTAAGCAGATTAATATAAATCTAGAAGTAGAACCAATAGGTTGGTTTGCAAATAAAAAAAATGTAGGAGTGAATTAGATGGGAACGAACGTAGAAAATAAATTGAATGAGAAAGATGTAAAAGGTTCAAATGTAAATGAGTATATTACGAAAGTACTACAGTTAATTGAAAAAGAAAAGGTTACTGAAGAAGAGGCAAACTGGATTCAAAAAGAAACAGTAGACGGATTTAGAGAGCATGTAAACCCTGGTTTTCTTGCTTATAGAAAAACAGTAACAAAAGATGGACAATTTGCAGCAGTAGAGTGGTCAGATGAAGGATCTTGTTTCATGGATATTAACGGTAAAAGATATATTGACTGTTTAGGTGGATTTGGAATTTATAATGTTGGTCACCGTAATCCGAAAGTGGTAAAAGCTGTGACAGATCAATTAAAACGTCAAGCATTGCACAGTCAGGATTTACTGGATCCACTTCGAGCAATGCTTGCAAAGATTTTAGCGGATATTACACCTGGTGATTTGAAATACGCCTTCTTTACAAACAGTGGTACAGAAAGTGTGGAGGCAGCATTAAAACTAGCAAAAATGTATAGTGAGCGAACAACGTTCATTGCTACAACTCGTGCCTTCCATGGTAAGAGCCTTGGTTCCTTATCCGGAACGGCAAAAGGAATGTTCCGTAAGCCATTCTTACCATTGATTCCAGGTTTTCGTCACGTTCCATTTGGCGACATTGAGATGATGAGAAAAACATTTGAGACATGTGCATTAGTAGGAGAAGATGTTGCAGCAGTTATTTTAGAGCCAATTCAAGGGGAGGGCGGCATTATTTTACCTCCAGAAAATTATTTGAAACAAGTGCGAGAGCTTTGTGATGAGTTTGGATCACTCCTTATTTTTGATGAAGTGCAAACTGGAATGGGACGTACAGGCAAAATGTTTGCGGCAGAATTATATGATGTTGTGCCGGATATTATTTGTCTTGCGAAGGCGTTTGGTGGAGGTGTAATGCCGGCGGGAGCTATTGTTGCGAAAGAAACAGTATTCAAAAGTTGGTTTGAAAATCCATTTATGCATACAACAACATTTGGAGGAAATCCTCTTGCATGTGCTGCTGCAATTGCAACAATCCATGTATTATTGGAAGAGAAATTACCGGAACGAGCTATGGAAGTTGGGGAGTATTTCTTGAATGGATTGAAACAAGCAGCAGAAGGGCACGAAGATAAAATCTTTGAAATTCGTGGTCAAGGTTTAATGATTGGGATTGAATTCCATAAAGACGAGATTGGTTATGAAGTGTCAAAGGCGATGTTTGATCAAGGAATTCTTGTTGCGGGAACATTAATTAACTCAAAAACAATTCGTATTGAACCATCCCTTACAATTAGTTATGAAGAAGTAGATACAGTTATTAATACGTTTAAATCTGTGCTAACTCAAGTAAAAGTAAAATAGATTTTGTATAAGGTTATATGTGAATTCAAACGATTGAAACTATAATCAGAATAGATTTATTTATATTTTATTACAGGAAGGCAGTGTAACGAAAAGTTACACTGCCTTTTTATTACATTTTTTGTTGTAAGTATTTACATGTAATTTGTCTTAGTGTACTATTTAACTAACACACTAAGACAGGAGGGGAGAAATGAAAATCGAATTTTCTCCAAATACACCAATTTATATTCAGGTAATGGAATACACAAAGAAAGAAATTGTAACGGGTCATTTATTGCCTGGTGATAAAATTCCCTCCGTACGTGAATTAGCGAGTGAATTGCAAGTAAATCCAAATACGATTCAGCGTACATTTCAAGAACTAGAACGGGATGGAGTTGTTGTAACACGTAGAGGAATGGGGCGATATGTAACGAATGAAGGGGAGAAAATTATGGAGCTGCGAAAAGATATGGCGAAAGAATTACTTCATTCTTTTATAGATGGAATGGACAATTTAGGTTTTTCAGAAGAAGAAATTCTTTCAATTCTTCGTTCTTCATTAAATAAGAAAAGGGAGGAGAACGAATGACAGAGCTATTAAAAATAGAAAATCTATGGAAGCGATATGGATTGAAAGCAGTAATCCGGGAATTAAGCATAGAGATTACAGAAGGAAAAATCGTTGGGCTTGTTGGAGATAACGGGAGCGGGAAAACGACATTATTGAAAATGATTGCAGGGCTGCAGCATCCTTCAGAAGGTAGCATAGCAATTAACGGTAAAAAAATAGGGTTAGAGACGAAAGAAATCGTTTCATTTATGTCTGATAAGCCAGTCTTTGATGATTGGATGACTGTAAAAGATGCATTATTCTTTTATAGAGATTTTTATAAAGACTTTGATATTCAAAAAGCAGTAGATACGATTGCGGAATTTAAAATACCATTAGAAGAAAAAATTACAGCATTATCAAAAGGTATGGTTGAAAAGCTTCAAATTATTTTAACGTTTTCTCGAAAAGCGAAGTTATACGTACTGGATGAACCACTTGGCGGGATTGATCTTGTTTCTAGAGAACACGTACTTGAGCTAATCCTTAAATTTTATCGTGAAGATTGTACGCTGCTTATATCGACTCATTTAATAAGAGAAATCGAAAATATATTTGATGAAGTAATCTTTTTGAAAGATGGAGAAATAATATTGCATGAAAATGTGGAAGAACTACGATTTCAAAAGGGCAAAGCAGTACATGAGCTGTTTAAGGAGGCCTATGGGAAATGAGTCAGCTTTTTCGTTATCTGTATAATTGTAATAAGAGAAAGATAGCCATTATTTACTTCGGATTTATTACAGTTTCATTAATTCTTTTATTTAATATGAAAGGAGTTTCAGGAGTTAGAATTTCAGGTAGGCAAGATATAATCATTATTATATTTTTTATCGTACTAAGTATAAATGGATTTGCAATTCTTCTAACAGGTATATCGTCTTTTCGAAAAATGCTAAAAAGCTCTATGCTACGTTATACTTCTATTTCAGCACAAAAGTATATATGTGCAAATGTTTTATTTTGTGTACTACTCTTTATGATTTTGCTAGGAATAGGAATCATTTTTCTATACTATTTTTCTTTAAATATTTACAATGGAAAAACAGATTTAGGTGTTCAGCAAGCAATCCACAGTTTATATGATTATGGAATATTACATCATTTGTTATCTATTTTTTTATGGGGACTAGATTTTATTAATATGCTAGTTTCTATTTATTTAATTATAGTAATTGTAAAACTATTCAATGTGAAATCATCGATGAACAAGATTGTTTGCGTAGTTTTATTCGTCGTTTTTATCGCATTTAATGGGGGAATAACGTATATTTTTCAGCAAATAGAAAAGTACGTGTTTGCTATAAATAATATTGGATTTATAGATCAAGATGGTTTTTTAAATACATCATTCTATTCTGGTACAGAGATTACAGTTTTAAATCTATGTTTTAATTGTTTATTAACAATTATATTACTAGTAGTTACAGGTCGCGTAATCGATAAAAAACTAGAAGTCTAAAGGAGGAGTCAGCATTGGGAAACGTAGTAGTGAAATTAGAAAATGTTCGAAAAAAGATTGGTAAGACAGAAATTATTCAGGGCTTATCATTTGAGGTTCAAGAAGGAGAAGTATACGGGTTCCTTGGACCGAACGGTAGTGGTAAGACGATGACAATTCGTATGATGACAGGTCTTATTTCGATGACAGAAGGTGATATTACAATTTGTGGCCATAGTATCCGCACAGAGCGTGAAAAGGCGCTAGAGCAAATTGGAGCGATTGTAGAAAATCCCGAGTTATATGATTATATGACAGGAATGCAAAACTTAAAGCAGTTTGCAAACATGGCAATTACCCCAATTAGTAAAGAGCGTATCGCTGAAATTGTAAAGCTTGTTGATTTAGAGCATGCCATTCATAAAAAGGTGAAAACATATTCACTTGGAATGAAACAACGCCTAGGAATCGCACAAGCGTTACTTCATCAACCAAAAATATTAATTTTAGATGAACCGACAAACGGATTAGATCCAGCTGGTATTCGCCAAATTCGTGACTATTTACAACGATTAGCGAAGGAAGAAAATATTGCAGTCATTGTATCAAGTCATTTATTAAGTGAAATTGAATTAATGTGTGACCGCGTCGTTATTATAAAGCAAGGTGAGTTTGTGCAAGAGTATAACTTACATGAACAAGCGAAGCATGATGAAACGGTAGTTGTAGCGTTTGAAGTAGATCAAGTTCAGAAAGCAAATGAAATCATTGAAGGTAAGGAACAAGGGAATGTAATTGTGACATCTATAATGAAAGAAGAGATTCCGCAAATTGTAAAAGAGCTAGTAAATGCTGATGTACTCGTATACGGTGTTACTGTTCAAAATAAAACGTTAGAGGATGAATTCTTAGCGATTACAGGGGGAGTGAAAGCGTAATGTTTAAATTAATTCAAAATGAATTTTTGAAGTTACATGCGAAAAAAGGTATGTATATTTTAATAGGTGTAATTGCAGCATTGGAGATTTTGGGAGTTTTAGCGATGCTGAAATGGGGAGGAGGACATGAGTTTAAAGGATCATATTTAGATTTTGTAAGTTCAGATATTGGTTTAATTACCTTGTTTGCAACAATTTTTGGAATTACGATTGCTTCTCGTACAATTACTGATGAGTTTCAAAAAGGTACAATTAAGCAGTTATTAATCCGTCCGAGAAAACGAATTACAGTTTTGTTCTCTAAATATATTACAGTGTTACTTACTATATTATTTATCATATTTGCTAGCACGTTAATCGCAATGATTATTGGCGGGATTGTAATGGATGGTAGTAAAACAGAATTAACGTTAGGAATCATAATGAAGTCCATTTTATATCAAGTACTTTCACCGTTCTTCTTTGCAACTCTTGCCTTTTTCTTAGCAAACGTATTTAGAAAGTCTGTATTACCATTAATTATTACGTTGTTCCTATTTTTCTTGCAAGGAGCAATTAATATGGTGCTAATAATGTTTGCAAAAGGTGTAGCGAAATTTGTTGTGTTCTTCCATTTAAATTTAAGTGTTTACGACAGCAATAAATTAGTAAGTGGCGGAGTAGAACCACCATTTACAGAATTTACGTTTACAACTTCATTGTTACTTGTAGTTGCATACTTTGCAGTATTACTTGTAGCATCAAGTGTATTATTCCAAAAACGTGACGTATTATAATAGAAAAAATCCCCGTGTTAACGGGGATTTTTATTAACCAATTTTTTTTGATTTATATAGTTTTTAAGTGTGGCAAATACATATTTACTTAGGAATATAATTGTAACTAAGTTGAAGAACATCGATATCGTATATCAAATAAGATCGTTATTATATAATTTAATAGATATGTTGTTCGAAAGCACCTGAGAAAAATAGGGAGATTTTCAACTATATTCATATTATAATTTAGTTATTCGGCCATTTGTGGGAGAAGGGCTACCCATAAAACACTGAGTAAAGTTTCACTTTATATCATCTCTGGAGGTGTTCAATATGCAATATGCATTTTCACGTATAAGGTTACGTAGTTTTTTTGGATGGATGATTATAGGGATGTTCCTAACGATGATTCCATTAAGTTTATCAGGCGCTTCTGACAATACGATAGAGTTCTTGTCACAAATATCAATATTTTTCGTATTTCCACTATTGTGGCTATATTTAAAAACAAGTAAAAATAATGTTGTTTTTAAAAGTTTTTTTGATAAGCCCAGACGTTTACATTGGGGGTTAATTGTATTAGCAACGATAATGGGAATGATTTTTTCAGTCGGTATATCCCAAATTCAATTTTATATTTTAGCACATACTTTACCTGATTTCTTAGTTATCATGTTAGAAGATGGAAATGTAATTAATACGAGTAACATATACATGACGATATTTACTTTCATTTCAGCATGTGTATTAGCCCCAATAATGGAAGAGGTCATTTTTAGAGGTTTTTTCTTACAGCGAATGGCATACAAATGGGGGATTAAACGAGCGGTTATTATATCCTCTCTTATTTTTGGACTAGGACATTTTGATGTTATCGGTGCTTTCATGTTCGGTGTTATTATGTGCCTTCTATACATAAAGACAAAAAATATATGGACGAATATTGCTGTGCATGCTCTAAATAATTTGATTGCAACGAGTATGCAATCTGTAGGTGGAGATGGAAGTGACGCAATCTCGATTACTGAATTACAAGCACAAAGTAATTTATGGATCGGCATTGGTCTTGCGATTATCGGTTTATTATGGTTAATTCCTTTTACTTGGAAACAATGGCGTACTGTAAAAGAAGTAGGTGTGCCACCGATTCGCTTAATAAATGAAGAAAAAGTGATGAATTCATCACGTGAAAATGAAATGTATAGCCAAGTTATACTAACGAATAGATTGATGGCGGTGGAACTACCAGATGAGGCTGTCAACCAGCTCAAGTTAGAAGAAAATGAGTATGTAACAATAGCTGTAGAAGAAGATAAGATTATTATAAAAAAGGCGGATTATAGGCCATGAAAAAGTAGCTCTCCAGTATGAAAAGGAGAGCTACTTTTTAATTTGTAATAATTTCTACACGGAAGTTATTTCCGTTTTTCACGTATTTAATATCTGTAACAATCCGAACGGTTTTTAGAAGTTCAACTTTTTCACCAATTCGAGGGATGGTCGGAACATTATCCCAAATACCAAGCAAGTCATCTAATTGCGCCGTTTTTTCATAAAACCAGATTTTCAATGTAAAGCCCCTTTCTCGAACTTTATGTATTTTAATACATGATATATCATTTTTATTCTTAATGTAAGGGGTTTTTACTCTTTTTATGAATAAAAATGAATTAATCTTCTGGGAAGATATGTTCAATATCCGGAGTAAGAGCTACTTCTGATAATACGATATGAGAAACTGTCGTTGCATATGAAGAAACATTATTGATAAATTCTTCAAGTTCAACGAGTGAAGGAACAGAGATTTTTACAATGTAGCATAAGCTTCCTGTTACTCGATAACAAAAACTTGCAGATGGATAAGACTGGATAAACTGTTGCATACGTGTTGTATCACCATTTTTTAAAGTGATTTCTAAAATACAATCTAAAACAAGTCCTGCTTTTTTATAATCGATATCAATTGTGTATTTTTGAATAATTCCTTCACTTTCAAGTTTACGAACACGTTCTGTAGTAGACGGAGCTGATAAGTTTACTCGTTTTGCTAATTCGCGCATGGAAAGGCGACTATCATTATATAATTCATTTAAAATTTTTCGATCAACACGGTCTAATTGCATTTGTAAATATACCTCCAGTAAAATGATGATTTTTGTAAAGGAAAAATATAAATTAAGATTCATATGAAATGTAAAGTGAACTTTATTTATTTTACAATAAAAAAGAAGGGAATAGGAGGAAAAATGATGGAGAGAATTACATTATCAAATGTAGGAGATACAAAGTTTCAAAAATTATTAGGGCATAATCCGAGTATATTAAATTCGTGGAGTACGTTAGAGAATACACTGTATAGTACAGGGACGCTTTCCGCAGAGTTAAAAGAGCAAGTAAGAAGAACATTAGCGTTTGGGAATGAATGTCCGTACTGTATGGCAAAGGGAAAGCCGGATGATATACAAAAAATAGAAGAAATTAGCGTAGCCGTTACTTTTGCACATGCATTTGTTCATGACCAAAAGGCGATAGATGATAATATGTTTCATGCATTAAAACAATATTGGACTGAAAAAGAAATTGTAGAGCTTTGTGCCTATATTTGTTTTATTACTGCGTCACAGCAACTTGGTTTTCTGTTTCAATTACAGCCTAATTAATTAGGAGGATAGTATGCTTAATCAAGTAGCACTTATAATCATTGATGTACAAGAAGCGTTCAATTTACCGTACTGGGGCACAAGGAATAACCTTTTTGCGGAAGGAAATATGAAAAGCTTGTTAGAAGAGTGGAGAAAAAGGAAACTACCAGTTTTTCATATTCAACATGTAAATAAAGAAAATGTTCAGTCGATGTTTTATCAATATGCGGAAACGGTGAACTTTAAAGAAGAAGTGAAACCACTGCCAGATGAGGTGATTATTCAGAAATCTGTTAATAGCGCGTTCATTGGGACAAATTTAGAGGAACAATTAGGAGAGAAGAAATGTAATACTGTAGTGATTGTAGGATTAACGACAAATCATTGTGTGGAGACGACAACACGGATGGCAGGTAATTTAGGATTTACAACGTATTTAGTGAGCGATGCGACGGCTACATTCAATCGTAAAGGTCTGGACGGGGCAGAGTATAGTGCAGAGGACATCCACAATATGACACTTGTAAACTTACATGATGAATTTGCTAAAATCATTACGACTGAAGATGTTTTAAAATTATTTTAAGAAAATAATTACGGAATTATGTAGAAAAAAATAAGAATATTTCGTATAATCTAAGTATAATCATTTTGAAAATAGGGGTGGCATCATATGGAGCAAATTTCAGTAAATAAAATAGAAAAAGTACTCGTTTTAGCAGGTGAGGATAAACAAAAGCAAAAGGAATTTTATGAATTGCTCTTATCAACGGAGTTTTATGTTTCTGGTTCACTTGAAGCAGAAGACGGGGCAACGGAAGGAACACTTCGTTTGCGTCATTTCCAAGGAGAGGGTAGATGGATCGTTCCGTTCTTTACACAATTGAAATTTGTAAAAGATGTGTTGCCAGAAGGTACACCCCTTATTACGATACGTGGAAAAGAATTATTTGGTGGCATTGAGAAGGATGCAACAGCTGTATTAAATGTTGGTACTGATATAAGTAAAACATTTATTCCAGAAGAAGTTGCAGATATCGCATCTGGACGAATTTTTAATTATTATAAGTAAAAGGAAAAGCTTAATTGCTTTTCCTTTTTAATTTAAACATGGAGTGGCTACGCCGGAAGAAATAGAGAGTGTTTTATTATTTGTATTTATTGTTGCTGTAGCTCCAAGGGGAATACCGATATTTGGACTTATATGTCCAATCGGTAAACCGAATAGGACAGGTATATCATATGGCATGAAATATTCATATAATATTGTTTGCAATGATTGGGATGGTTTAGAAGGGTTGCAATCATGACAACTTGAAAAAATAACGCCATTGCATTCATTAAACTTTCCAGATAAAAGTAATTGATTTAACATACGATCGATGCGGTACGGTTCTTCCCCGATATCTTCAAGCAATAAAAGTGTATTGGCTGTACTTATTTCATAGGGTGAACCAATTACACTCGTTAAAACAGCTAAATTCCCTCCAACTAATGTACCTGTAGCTGTACAGGCTGAGCTAGGTACGATACATTCTGATGCATATAAGATGGATGAATACGGATGGAATAGTTGATTGAAAGAAGATAAAGAGAGAGAATCTATACCTTTTCCTAATTCTTCAATCATTGGACCATGAAAAGTTACAAGCTCTGCATAACGTGAAAAGGCAGTATGTAAAGCCGTAATATCGCTATATCCCCAAAAAATCTTTGGATTCCGTTGAATGATTTCATATTGAATGTAAGGGAGGAGACGAGCGCTGCCGTAACCACCTCGTGCACAAAAGACTGCTTTGACTTCAGTATTTGTAAATGCTTCATGTATATCATCAAGACGAACTTGATCACTTCCAGCTAAATATCCATACGTTTCATAAACACTCTTCCCAATTATTACGAATAAACCCATCTCTTGTAATACGTTCACACCTTTTAATACATTCTCAAGTGTTGGTGGGCCAGACGGTGCAATAATCATTACTGTATCACCTTTTTTTAACGCATTTGGATAAATCATTGTTCTCAGCCTCCTTCTCTTTCAATATATTCGCTTGAGCGAAAGTTCAATCCTTGTAAAAGAAGGGGAAAGCATGTCATATAAAGAAGGTATAGGGAAAGTAGGAGGGAAAATGATGTTTACAAGTCGAGTAATAGATATATTACAAATTAAGTATCCGATCATTCAAGCAGGTATGGCAGGAGCGATTACAACGCCAGAACTTGTTGCAGCTGTGAGTAATAGCGGAGGATTAGGTACGCTTGGAGCAGGGTATATGAGCCCAGAACAAATCCGTGAAGCGATTTATAAAATAAGGGAACTAACAAATAAGCCTTTCAGTGTTAATTTACTTTTAACGAAAGAGATACAGATAGAAGAAGAGAAGGTAAACGAGGCGAAAGTATTACTTAGTGGAGTGAATAGAGAATTAGGTATAGAGGAAGAAAAGACTTTAAAACTTCCAAAAAGCTATAAAGAACAATTACAAGTAGTATTAGAGGAAAAGGTACCAGTCGTTAGTTTTGCATTTCAAACGTTAGAAAAAGAAGAAATAGATGATTTGAAAAGGGAAGGGATAAAAGTTATCGGAACAGCTACCCATGTAGCGGAAGCGAAAGCACTTGCTAAGTTAGGGGTAGATATTATCGTCGGGCAAGGTAGCGAGGCAGGAGGGCATAGAGGAACGTTTATTGGGAAAGAACAAGATGCGATGATTGGTACATTTGCATTAATCCCGCAATTAGTAGCGGAAGTACCTCATATCCCGATTGTTGCAGCAGGTGGTGTAATGAATGGGCAAGGGCTTGTTGCGGCATTTGCGTTAGGGGCAGAAGCTGTTCAAATGGGATCAGCCTTTTTGACGAGTGAAGAAAGTATTACGCATGACGTGTATAAAGAGGCGATTTTACATAGTACAGATACAAGTACAACGGTAACCCGTGCGTTTTCTGGGAAATATGCACGGGGTATTCGTAATGAATTTATAGAGAAACATGAAGGAAGAGAAGAGAAGTTACCGATGTATCCAGTGCAAAACGTATTAACTTCAAAAATACGTCAAGAAGCAGCGAAGCAAAATAAGGAAGAGTATATGTCGCTTTGGGCGGGACAAGCATCATCATTAGCACGAACGGAATCAGCTCAGCACGTAGTGAAACGTGTCATGACAGAAGCAGAGAACGTAATTGAACAATTACAAGATGTATATAGAAAAAGACCACTTGAATAATTCAAGCGGTCTTTTCGTTAGTTTGCTTTATAAAATTGTTGGATAGCTTCGTCGATGTAAACCCAGCCTTTCCAACCTAAGTGCATATGATCTTTTAAGAAGTACTTATCATATTCATGATTTGAGAAATCAGCAATTGGATAGCCAGCCTGCTTAATTTGCTCATGAACTTTATTGTAGTATAATTCGCGTTTTTCTTTCGGGAAGCCAGCGTAATCATACCAAGGACCTTTTACAGGAACAGAAATGAAGAGCGGTTTTGCGCCAGATTGTTTTAATAAATCAAGTACAATTTGTAAATCTTCATATTCTGGTGATTGGTCATAAGCATCATTTTTTAAGTAACCTTCACGTTGCTTTAATTTCTTCTTAATTTTGCTATTGAAGTAATCATCTTCGATACCAAATTCGTTAGATCCTGATTCTACTGCACCTGTTTGATCCGCATGTTTACGAGCTTCTTCCCAGGTCATTTGTTTCAATGATGGATCAAGCGTTTCTTTATGCGGTTTAATATCAAACATTACTGTAAATAAATCTTTACGATCTAGAATGTTACGATAAATATAAGCGAAAGGTTTAGCAGCAAGTGCTTTTACTTTATACTTTGTATCATCGTAGGCGATACCTTCAAGCGAAATTTTTAATAAAGTTTCTTTTTTAACAATCTCAAAGTTTAATAAGCGTTTTGCAATTTGTTTTTTCATTTCAGGTTTTAAATCATCGTTGAAAATGAAGTGGTAACCTTGTTGTTTTGAAAAGTTAGGTGCAAAGTGTGTCTCATCAATACCTTGTGGTACAAACCATTGCGGAGAAAGAACGAATATCATTTTCTTATCTTTCAATTGATCCATTGTAGATGCGAAGTTTAATACATGTACAAGGTCTTGTGTTCCGCCGCGTCCAAGTAAGAATGGTGTGAATCCTTCAGGCTTTACTTTGAAATAATTCGATGGATGGAAAGCATCCATACGTGCGAATTCCGATGAACCGTACATCGGAAGATATTTCGGGTCTGCTAACATCTTTTGCTGTAAAATCATACTTTGAATCTTTTCTTCTTTTAAAGAAGTCGCAGCTTGTTCTACTTTCTCATCACTTAAAAGTGGGAGTAGGAAGCGCGTAGGAATAAGTAAGAATACAGCAAAAAGGGCCAATGCTAAAAGCATCGGACCAAATTTTACTTTGTTCATCGGATTTCTTCCAACTTTTTAATAACCATATTTGGTGTAGCCCACTCATCGCGGTCAAAATCAGAAATAGAAACTTCAATCTCTAAACGCTCTTGGAATTCTACTAATAAAGATACTACAGCGAAAGAATCAAGAATACCTTCTTCAAATAATTGAACATCTAAGTTTTCTTTCACAATATCGTTTTCACATACTTCTTCTAAAATATCTAATACTTGCTCTTTGAATTCTGCCATTTTTAAAATCTCCTTTATATCCGAATATATTATATGTGCAACTTCTTAATAGAATAAGAAGGGTGCATTAAAAGTATCTGTTAAGGTGTCCAGAGAAAATAAGGAAACCGAAACATACAACGTGGAACGTAATTACAATCGCAAGGACGTGTGTAAATTTATTGTTTGGCCAAAACTTATGCTTCTTGTTTTTTCGTTCGAAAATATCGAATAAGATAAACAGAGCGGCATGATATAGACCGTAAATAACATACTGCGCAACAGCGCTTCCTTGGATGTGCCAAATTCCCATAATGAAAAAGTTTAAAAATGCACCGATATACGAAATTGTGTAGCGGTTTTTAATTAACTTTTTCTTCGTTGCAAAAAAGACGAAACGCATGTAGATGAAATCACGGAACCAGAATGATAAACTCATGTGCCAGCGGTTCCAGAAGTCTTTAATATTACGACTAAGGAATGGCTTATTAAAGTTTTCTGGTGTTTTAATTCCCATCATGTAACTGATACCAATTACGAAAGCACTATAACCTGCAAAGTCAAAGAATAATTGCATGCTAGTAGCGTACATAAAAATCACATTAGATAAAAGTGTATCTTGATTGGCGAATACTGCCTTTACAAGATATGTTGTTATCAAGTGCGCGATTATAAATTTATACAGAAAACCTTGGAAAATACGGTTAAGCCCGGTATATAGTAACTTTTGATATTCCTCAGCACTAGGCGGCTTTTGGATATCTTTTTGGAATCTACGGTAACGATCGATAGGTCCACTTGAAATCGCAGGGAAGAATAAAACGAATTCCCAGAAATTAAAGAAGGAAAGTTCTTTAATTAAATTATCACGAACTTCAAAGACCATCTGTACAGCTCTAAATGTTACGTAAGACATACCTGCGAAAACAATAAAATGCAATTCAGGTACAAACGGTGCGATTTTTGCCAAAATAAGCGGTAAAATCGATAAAATAACAGCTATACAAAACGTGAATGTACTATTATTTTGTTTTCTTAACATTAAATAGCCTTTAATAAGGGCATATTGCCAAATAATAAATGCGGCTAACATGATTGCTTGCTTCGGTTTATCAGAGAAGATAATAACAAGCATTACTAATGTTAAAAAGGCATTATATTTACGCAACATTTTACCTTTAAATCCAGCTATGATAGTAGGTATTAATAAAATGCCTACTATAGCGAAAAAATAAAATGATCCATATGCGGTCATGCTGTAACCTCACTCAATAATTTTTTGCGATCTACCTTTCCATTTGGTGTCATTGGAATAGAAGATTGATACATGAATTTACGTGGAATCATGTAGTTTGGTAATCGCTCATTGAGTTCTTTTTTAATTGCAGATGTTAATTTGAATTCTTTTTCAAATGAATGCTCTCCAGGAACAACAACCGCTAATAAATAATCGTATTTTTCACCTTTTTTAATTGGAACAATAACTGCTCCTTCTACGTAAGAACACGCACGAAGGTGATGCTCAATTTCTTCTAATTCCATTCGATAACCATGAAGCTTAATTTGGAAATCAAGACGACCATTATAGAATAGAAGACCATTTTCTACATAGCCAGCATCGCCTGTTTTATAGGCGCGCTCGCCGTCAATCATGGTAAATGCTTTTTCTGTTAATTCAGGGCTTCCTAAATATCCAACGCTTACGCTTGGACCGACAATTACGATTTCACCCTTTTCACCATCAGGTGCAAGTGTGCCGTCTTCTTTCATAATAAGAAGGCGACAGTCTGATTTACAGTAGCCGACTGGAAGTGATTTGTATTGATCAAGCACTTCTTCTGTAACATGAATACCTGTTACAGCGACAGTAGCTTCTGTTGGACCGTACGTATTCATAATTGTAGCTTTCGGGAAACGCTCAATTAATTTTCTCGCCACTTCATTTGGTAACACTTCACCGCAGAATAAGAATGTTTTCATGTTTGGTAGCATACTCTCAGAGAAAGATGCTTCCATTAAACACATTTCAGCGAAAGATGGTGTTGAAGTCCATACTTGAATATCCGATTGCTCTAAAGAAGCAAACAAGTCTTTTGGACGTGCAATCATGTCTTTATCGATTGCCCAAAGTGTACCACCTGTTACTAATGATGGATAAATATCCATTACAGATAAATCGAATGAGAAAGGTGCTTGGTTTAAGAATACTTGCCCTGTTTGTAAGTTGAAATCTTCTACAGCCCATTTTGTAAAGCTAACAAGACAGTTATAAGTAATCTGAACCCCTTTCGGATTACCTGTACTTCCTGATGTGTAAATAATGTAGAAGTTCTCATCACCTTTTACCGCATGTTCAGGATTTGGAATGTTCCCTTTATGAGTAAAGAAAATATCTTTTAAGTTGTCTTCACTTACGATACGAACTGGTAAATCAGTTACAGTTACTTCTGTTCCTGATAAAAGTAATTTCGCACCAGAATTTTCAGCGATACGTTGTACGCGATCAGCTGGGATAGATAAATCTACAGGAATGTAAGCATGTCCAGCTTTTACACAACCTAAAAAGTTAATAATCATTTCAGGTTGCATATGGCCATAAACCATAATTGGTGAACGATCATCTGGATACTCAGAAGAAATCCAATGTGCTAACGCATCAGAATCTTCCTTTAATTGTTTGTACGTAATTTTCGCATCTCGCCAAACAAAAGCGGTTTGATCAGGCGTTTCTACAGCCCACTTTTCAATTTGTTCTAATAACTTCATAACGTTCCCACCCTAGAATTCATTGTAAATAAATGTACTTGTGTTTGTATCATGGAATCCATACAACCAAAGTAATGCAAATAAAATTGCAAGGTAATAAACCGTCTTTGCAACCCATTGTGTGAGTGGTTGAGACCATATCTCTTTTAATCTTTCCATGTCTTTCCCTCGCTTAATGAAATAATAGCTCTTTGTAGGTATCATGTCCTACATTATTGTGAAAAAAACAAAATCCCACATTTTAGGTAAAAATAAGTCAAAAGGCTCTTTTCTGATATTAGCACTAAATACTAAAAAAGAAAATCCCTAACTTAGCAATTATATTACATTCAGCATGAATTTGTAATGGGTTTGACATGTAAATAGAAAGTGGATTGTGTGAATACATAAAAGTGGACTATAAGAATACATGAAAATATAATATTTGTTTTTTATTAATCGGTAGAGACTGAGCAAACTTTAAATTACTAGATCTTTTTAAAAGGAGGAAATTATCATGAATAGAGTGTGGAAGAGTCTTATTTCAGAAGAAAATATTATGAAATGGAGACGGCATTTCCATAAGTATCCCGAATTATCGTTTCATGAAAAAGAAACTTCGCAATTTATATATGATACATTATGCTCATTTTCTTCTTTTGAAGTAACGAGACCAACGAAGTACAGTGTACTAGCAATTAAAAGAGGAACGGAACAAGGGAAAGTAGTTGCGATTCGAGCGGATATAGATGCTTTACCAATTCAAGAGGAGACAAGGAAATCTTATGCGTCTGTGAATAAAGGGATGATGCATGCATGTGGGCATGATGCTCATGCAGCTATTTTGTTAAGTACAGCAGAAGCGCTATCAAATATAAAGGAAGATTTTGTAGGGGAGATTCGTCTATTCTTTCAACACGCAGAAGAGGTGTACCCCGGTGGCGGACAAGAAATGGTGGAGGCCGGTGTTATGGACGGTGTCGATTATGTAATAGGTTTGCATGTTATGTCTGGATTAGAAAGTGGGAAGGTAGGAATTGTATATGGCCCTATGATGGCAGCACCAGACGTATTTACAATTGAAATTTTAGGAAAGGGTGGTCACGCGGCACGACCAGAAGAAACGATAGATCCTATTGCTATCGGAGCACAACTTATTACAAATTTACAACATATCGTATCAAGAAATACAAGTGCTTTTATGCATAGAGTATTGTCAGTTACACAATTTCATGGGGGGATGGCTGATAATATCATTCCAAACAAAGCATCTTTAATGGGAACTGTTCGATCTTTTAATCAAACATTAAGAGAGGAAGCAAAAGAGAAAATTGAGCAAATTGTGAAAGGAATTACAGAAGCGCATGGAGGGGATTATACATATACGTATCGTTACGGATATGATCCAGTTGTTAATAATGAGTACATTACGAAAATAGTAGAAAAAAGTGCGATAAAATTGTTCGGAAATCAGCGTATTGTGCATCTTGAACCTTCTATGGGAGGAGAAGATTTTTCAGCGTATTTAAGAAAAGCACCTGGTTGTTTTATTAAATTAGGAACAGGGAATAAAAAAATTGATACTTGTTATCCACATCATCATCCGAAATTTGATGTAGATGAATCAGCTTTAATTTATGGAGTAGAATTATTTTTAGAAACAACGATAAGGTTACTAAAATCATAGAAAAGTATAAAAAAAGGCAACTGCGCTCTATCGCAGTTGCTTCTATTTCTTCCGTCAGAGAGGGCTGAGAAAGAACTATGCTCATTTATAGTATATGAATAGCTAACGGACAAGCTTGTACATTTTAACTATTTTTTTAAAAATAGTTATTGACTTTGATAATCAATTTCAATTAATCTAATGGTATAATTGAAATTGATAATTATTATCAATGAAACAGATGAGGAACCTTAATGAGAAAAACATTTCACCTTTTACGAAGGGGATTAAAAAATAAAGATGTTGATAAGCATATTGAATGGCAACGAAATATAATTCGTTCTGAATATATAGATGAGAAGAGTACACTTCCAACAGAAAAAGAGATACAAGGTAAAAGGAGAGGTTCAGTTGAGTAAGTTAGTAATGATTTTTGCAAGTATGAGTGGAAATACGGAGGAAATGGCTGATCATATTGCGGGTGCGATTCGTGAAACAGAAAATGAAATTGAAGTCATTGATATTATGGATTCACCAGAAGCTTCTATATTAGAGCAATATGACGGTATTATTTTAGGTGCTTATACTTGGGGAGATGGTGATCTTCCTGATGATTTTTTAGATTTTTATGATGCAATGGATTCTATTAACTTAACTGGTAAAAAAGCAGCAGTATTCGGTTCTTGTGATTCGGCTTATCCGAAATACGGGGTAGCGGTTGATATTTTAATAGAAAAGCTGCAGGAGCGCGGGGCAGCAGTTGTATTAGACGGATTGAAGGTAGAATTAACGCCAGAAGATGAAGATGTAGAAAAATGTTTACAGTTTGGAGCTGAATTCGTAAAACACCTTTCTTAATGGCAGTAGGGAGATGAAGAGCAATTGCATGAAAAAATCTCAATTAAAACGATGACAGATTACCATTTGTATGATTTTATGCGTTGTCCAAACAAATTTTATTTCCGTCATATAAAAAGAAGAGAACCATCTTCATTTGAATGGCAACAAATAGCACAAATGATTGTAAATCAAATTATTAATGAATATTACACGGTACCTACCGGGCAACAAACAAAAATTTTTCTTTTAATACTTTTAGAAAAGTATTGGAAAAAAGTAAGGGTTAATATGTTTGCTTCAAAGGCGGAGTACTATATTGTTTTAGCGAAGCTAACTGATCACTTACTACAGTTTGTTGAAAGGGATGAGAGTCAGGCACCGCCGTTATTTTTATATGAGAAGTTTCAAACATATATGGAAGAGTTAGGTGTTCACATGTCATTGACATTTGAAGTTGGTGAGTGGAGTGCTGAATCGTTTGTAATTAAAAAGTATGTGGTTGATGCGGATGAGGAAATGCTAGCTCTTTGTCAGAAGTTAATGACTGTGTTTAGTTATAAGGCTTTCGGCATTCTTCCGGGAAAAATCGAAGTGATTAATTTAATAGAAGGAACTAAGTATGAGTACATTCCAAAGCAGGAAGATATTATAACTGGAATGGATGATTTATTTAGAATGAAAGAAATGCTGCAACAACCTGAGCACTACACAGAGCGTAATTTTCGTTCTGAGTGTATGAGCTGTGCTTTTCGCAGTGAATGCCAAGTGGAAGAGGCAAAAGAGAAAATGCTGCAGAAGAAAAATATCGTACATTAAAGGATGTAACTTTGCATCCTTTTTTGTTATTGACATGAAAAGCTTTTCATCATTTACGGTATATTTGTAGAAAATTTTATAAGGGGAGGAATAATCAATGAGAGATGAAACGAAAGTATTTCAATGGTTAAAAGAACAGAATGCTCCTTTTGGAATTCAACTGCAAATTTTACAGGCGTTTCAATTGTATAAAGTTATTGTTGAAATGGATAAAAAGTTAATGATGTATGAGGAGAGAGAGTATAGGGAGAGAATGTAATCTCATCCCTGTAATATCACTTTCAGTTGTTCTTTATTCTTAATTAATTCGATTCTGTTGTTTGTTTCGATGTTATAAACAAGGTTATGTAGTAAAGGACTGTATTGATAAAAGCTAGTGATACGTTGAATAAGTAATGGATCATTGTGAGAAATAAGGGAACAGTATTGTTCATATACAGATGTAGTAAATTCATGTCCGAAATCATAATATAGCCCGGCAAAATCAAAAGCGGGATCGCCAATTTGAGCATCACCAAAATCGATGATTCCTGAGATGGTTTTATTTTGGTTATTAAATAAAATGTGATGATGTGTAAAGTCAGCGTGAATGATTGTATTTTGAAAAGTGGATGTAGCTATGTATTCAAAGAAATTTTCGAATAGACGATTTAAGGCTGATTTTTGGAGTGAAGTAAGACTGTTAGTAAAATACTGATTTAATTTTGTTTGTAGCTCTTTCCAGTATGTAAGTGTTTTTTCGATAGGGAACCCTAACGTTGTAACTTGTTTTAAAGGGATACTATGAAGTGCTGTAAGGAAAGTAGCTAATTGTGTAATGATTGCTTTCAATTCTTTTTTCTCTAGCCTGGTAACTATTTCTTTTTTAAACGGTTCACCATGAATGAGAGTATAGTAACTACAAAGTGGAAAAGTATCAGCATCATTTGTATATAATAGGTGATACTTTGGAACCTCGATTTCTTGTAGCGAATGAGAGAGAATTGTGCACAGTTCCTTTTCTAACGGAATTCGCTTTGCATACTCAAGTTTTCGCGGGAAACGAAACAGTAGCTCGTCATTTATAATAACCGCTATATTATCCCATCCTTCTTCATTTTGTTTATATGAATGTATAGAAAGATTAGGCAGAGCTTGTTTTATATATTGTTTATAGGAGCACATAATCGTTCCTCGTTTCTAAGTTAAAGGTAGGATATTCTACTTTATAATATCAGAATTTTCTTTCTTTGTGTTAATATATAACTATCATTATGAATAGGGATGGGATGTATTGTGAAGAAAAGAATAGTAATCATTTCTATATGTATCGCTTTTGGTTTGTTTTGGTCATATAAAGAGACTGTTTTTGCTAGCTTTAAACCGATAGATCAGTACGAGTTAAACCAAGAATTAAAGAACAAGAATATAGAAATTTTAACTCATAAAGAAATGAAAATGATAGGAGAACACTTTGTGACAGCGCAACTAGCAGTGTTTGAGTTTGATAATAAAGAAGATGTGAAGATAAAAAGCGAAGAGCTATTTGTAAATAAAGGGTATGAACAATTAATGAAAAATTATTATCCAAATCGTTTTCGGAATTTAGAGTATAAATTTACAAACGAGGAGATACGTGAAGTGACGGAGGAGAGTTTTCGCTATCATGCTGTAGTGTACGTTGCTGGTACTGAAAATGGCAAGAGAAGTGAAATGAAATTAAATTATGACATGAAAATTGTAAAGGTTAATAATTTATTCATGGTGTTAGAACAAAAACAATATGTACAATAAAAAACCCTCTAGAAGCAGAGGGACTTTAAAGATTTTCATTTTGTTGACCAAGTTCTTTTTGAGCAATGTATAAATTTCCTTGCTCAACTTGTTTCAGTGTATGAACAGAATCTCCTGCATATCCTTTTTCTGTTTTAACAGTTCTTTTTGAACGATTAGATTCTTGTTTCTTCATATAATAGACCACCTTCCATTAAAAATAAACGAAAATGATGAGTACGAGTAATACGGCTGCGAAAATGGTAATGCCCATTAAAAAAGAAGTGTTTTTATATTTAGCTGGTTTATGTACATCTTGCCGATATCCAGGTGGAATTTCAGGGGCGAATTCTTCATCGAATGATTGTTTCTTTTGTTTTTCGTCCATATGTATCCACCTTTCTTTTTCATTATGTTACACGTTACAAGAAAAAATATGCATGAAGAAAACAGCCGCTATATCATTAGCGGCTGTTTTGCGTT
Source organism: Bacillus sp. NPDC057893 (assembly GCF_042796455.1). NCBI lineage: Bacteria > Bacillati > Bacillota > Bacilli > Caryophanales > Bacillaceae > Bacillus > Bacillus sp. NPDC057893. The sequence goes on from NZ_JBHVNG010000002.1 coordinate 593,649, forward strand.
GTATATTTTCTTTGTACTTGAAAGAGACGGATAAGCAGGAAGCCTGCCCCAAATGCTAGACCGATAATAAGACCGATCCAATACCCTTTCGCTGCCCAGTCAGTATACGTTGCGAATATGTAGCCAAGAGGTAGGCCTATTACCCAATAAGCGATCAATGTCATTATTAAGGCGATGTTTACGTCTTTATAACCACGTAATGCCCCTTGTACTGGAGTTGCAATCGCATCTGAAATTTGAAATAAAATCGCAAATATAAGAAATTCTTTTGCTAAATGGTGGACATTTGCATCTGTCGTATAAATAGAAGCAATTTCATCATCAAAGAAATAAAGAAGGATTGAATATAAAAGGGCGAAAGCAAGAGCTAGCCCAATTCCGATAAATCCATATTGTTTCGCATTATTGTATCGTTTTGCTCCAACTTCAAACCCAACGGCTATCGTCATTGCCATTGCTAAACTTAGAGGAGTCATATATAACAAGGAAGCAAAGTTCATGGCTGCTTGATGTGCTGCTATTGTTGTCGTACTAAAATTACTCATCATAAGTGTTACCGCAGCGAAAATACTCGTCTCAAAAAAGATAGCAAATCCGATAGGGACGCCAAGTTTCAGGAATTCCTTCCAACTTGCAAGAGAAGGACGGTATAACTGTTTAAAGATATTGAAAGAAGCGAAAGGCTCTTTCGTACGAATAATAATGACGGTAATAATTAAAATACACCAATATGTTGCTGCAGAAGCAATTGCCGCTCCGACACCACCGAGTTTTGGAAAACCGAAGTGACCGAAAATTAATACATAATTTAATACTACGTTAATTGGTAATGATAGTAATGTAATGATCATTGTTGTTCGAGTTTTTCCTAATGCATCAATAAATCCACGTAAAACAGTGTAAGTAAATAAAGGGATAATTCCAATCGCGATAATACTTAAAAATTGTGCCGCAATACGTTCCACGGGTTCTTCTAAGCGCATGCCATTTAAAATAGGTGTAACAGCGAAGAAGCCGATAAGGATAACAACGAAACTAGCACAAATTGCTAAATATACTGCTTGTATGACAATGTGAGGAACGTCCTCCTTTTTCTTTGATCCAATGAGTTGTGCAACAATAGGAGTAGTAGCCATTAAAATTCCGGTTAATCCCGTACTAACTGGAAGCCATATACTCGTTCCGATAGCAACACCCGCTAAATCAATAGGACTCGCGTGCCCTGACATTGTCGTATCAAAAAAGCTCATCGCAAATAATGACATTTGAGTTACAAAAATCGGGAAAAAGAGTAATAAAAATTGCTTTAACTTTTGTGAGAATGAAGTAGTTTCTTTCATAAAATCCCCTTTCAACGTAAAAAACAAACTCTTATTATCATACAATTTAATCAAAAAATAGAAAAGAAATAAGCGTATACAACAAATGAAATCAATAAAAAAAGGATGCACTTTGAAAAGGGATAAGGTATTATGATAAGGTGTGAAAAAATTACATATTCGTTATTAAGGAGGCACTACTTGTGGCTGATTGGTTAATTGGTTTAATCATGGGTGCTGTTGAAGGGTTAACAGAGTTTTTACCAGTATCATCAACAGGACATATGATTTTAACAGGACATTTAATTGGATTTGAAGACGATAGAGCGAAAGTTTTTGAAGTTGTAATCCAATTGGGATCGATTTTAGCAGTTGTTGTTATATTTTGGAAACGCCTATGGTCATTAGTTGGAATAGGGAAAGTAACTGATGGACCATCGTTAAATTTATTACATATTATTATCGGGATGATTCCTGCCGGCATACTCGGCGTATTATTCCATAGTGCAATTAAAGAAGTTTTATTCGGTCCAGGACCGGTTGTTATTAGCTTAGTAGCTGGTGGTATTTTAATGATTGTTGCTGAGAAGTTTTCAAAACCAAGTACAGCAAGAACGTTAGATGAAATCACATATAAGCAAGCATTTACAATCGGAATGTTCCAATGTTTAGCACTTTGGCCAGGATTTTCACGTTCTGGATCGACAATAAGTGGTGGTTTATTAGCACGTGTTTCGCATACAGCGGCAGCGGAATATACATTTATTTTAGCGGTGCCAATGATGGTAGCTGCAAGTGCCTTAGATTTAATTAAAAGCTGGGATATATTAAGCGCAGCTGATATACCGTTATTTGCAACTGGATTTATTACAGCATTCGTTGTTGCGATGCTTGCAATTGTTTCATTCTTAAAATTATTAGGTCGTGTAAAACTAACACCGTTCGCTTATTACCGTTTCATTTTAGCTGCGGTATTCTATTTCTTCATTATGTAATAAAAAAACCTGCCGAAATCGGCAGGTTTTTTATTTTACTACTTTCTCAATCATGCTTTCCATTACATGTTCCCAAAGAGAAGTATCATCAGCTAATGTAGCACGGAAATTAGCATACATTTCTTTTTGTTTTTCTTCGAATGTTGGATCCTCTTTTTCAGGTAATGTAGCACGCATTGAAGTTACTAATTCTTGTACTTTTGGAGCGCGTGGTCCAAAGACGGCTTGTTCATTTCCGTCTTTATCAATGAAAATAAAGATTGGAATCGCACGTGCTGTTCCATTTGTTAAATATTGATCCATTAATTCTAAGTTTTCATCACGAATTAATAATTTCATATCAATATTTGCAACTTCAGAAATTCGTTTCATAACAGGTACACATAAAAGGGCGTCGCCGCACCAATCAGCAGTTAATACGATAACACGCCAGCCATCATTTTGACGTTCTTCTAATACAGGAAGTAATTCATTTGGAATTAAAAAGTTATTATAAATGTGTAGTAACTCGTATTGGTTTACTTTCATTTCATTCACATATGTATCAAAGGACATACCTTTATCAGCCCATTGTTGTAAGTTCATAAGTAACACCTCTTTAGTATGATTTGCTTTTATTGTACCAATTTTTATATAGAAAAGCTTGTATTCTTACTCTTTCTTATCGCTTAATAATTTATTTAAGACGAACAAGAATAGTACGACACATAATTCAGCTATGTTGGACATTTGCACGCTTTCTATCCAATCATCGGCAGTATGAATGACGAGCCAATCTAGCGTAATTTCAATGATTGAGAAAAGTGCAAGTGAGAGCCAATTTGGCATATTTGTCGTCATTGGATATAACAGTACTTTAAAGAAGATTAAGATAAAGTATGTAATGCCATCTAAGAGGAGGATAAATAAAAAAAAGAGTAGTAAAGCAGTTCGTGATGAGTATTCTATACCTGTAATTTGAAAGATTCCTACATATACAAAAAATATAAATGCAAAAAATATAATGAGAAAGAGAGCAATAATACTAATGATAATTGTTTTATCTTTTAGGCTGAAATTAGAGAGCTTGTCCTCCTCATTCATTAAAATCACTCCTTTTTCTGGGAAATCAATTTCATTGTATCATGAAATATATTTTAAAAAACTACGAATTATGGGAAAATAAGGTGACAAAAAGTAAGATTTCATGTAGAATTATTAATAAGGTTTTTATTTAACTAAATTAAATAAAAGGGGCTGTCAAATTTGTCTCAAAATCGAGAACAATTAATGGAAGAACTATCGACAAATGTTTTTGCTATGTTCCGCACGTTGCGTAATGATATTGGAAAAATATTTGGTGGTTACATACCGTGGAATGAGTTCATTGTCCTTAGAATATTGAATCGCACGAATAAAGAAATGGTATCACGTGTAGCTAATGAGTTAAATGTATCGAATAGCCATATTACAGCTGTCACAGAAAAGCTAATTAATAAAGGCTTTGTAACTCGTTCACGTTCTACATCAGATCGCCGAGTTGTATATTTAGAGATTACAGAACAAGGGAAAGATTTAGTTGCGAAAATGGAAGGTGAGAAAAAGAAATATTTACAAGAAAGATTCTCCGCACTTTCAGAAGACGAAATGAATGTAATGATATCTATTTCTAAAAAACTTATTTAAGTAGTTATAAACAAGAAAACGCTTACTTAATAACGAAGAAGACCTTCCTTATATACGGAAGGTCTTCTTCTGTGTGTAATAGATGATAAAAAATAAAATGTGTATGAAAAAAGATGGAGCGCCATACTACTAATAAAGGAAGGAGGGAGAAATATGACGAATCGTAATGGTAGTCAAGGAAGTGGAAATCAAGGTTCACCAAAATCAGGGCAATTCCAGCAGGAGTTTAGTGCTGAATTTGAAACAGGTAATGATAACAAAGGAAAAGAATATCGTTCGAAAAAAGGAAGCAAGTCAAAAAAGGAGTGAATCATTTCACTCCTTTTTAATTTAGGATGCCGCAGATTGATCCGTATTATATTTTTCTTCTGTTTTGAAACAATCATTGCGCAAATTGCATCGCCGGAAATATTTACAGCTGTTCTAGACATATCTAGAATGCGGTCAATACCGATAATTAAAGCAATACCTTCTACTGATAGATTTACTTGATTTAAAACCATCGTAAGCATTACAAGTCCAACACCTGGTACACCAGCAGTACCGATACTAGCTAGTACAGCAGTTAATACGACCATAGCTAATTGCTGAAATAAGCGAAGAGAGTTAAATTATGTATTTGGAAAAAAATAGACCATCACATGATGGCCTAGGGAAGGGGACAATTTATGTCAATTTAATTAGGGATGGAAAGCTGTTCAAGACACTGGGGAATGTCTTATAAATTAGGGAGGAACAGCTCCGATACATATACTATAAAAGGTAGATGTGATCTAGATGTGAACATAGAGTGAAAGAGCGAGGGAGTTTTAAATAAAAGATAGAAAAAACAAAAAATAAGACCATCACATATAGGACGGTCAAGGGAAGGGGACAATTTATGTCAATTTAATTAGGGATGGAAGCTATTCAAAGACACTGGGGAATGTCTTATAAATTAGGGAGGAATAGCTCCGATACGTATACTATAAAAGGTGGATGTGACCTAGATGTGAACATGGAGTGAAAGAGCGAGGGAGTTTCAAATAAAAGATAGAAAGAACAAAAAAATAAGACC